>JADYZG010000001.1 GCA_020853235.1 bacterium
AAAATGATAACTATTTGTTAGGCTTTGATTCTGTCGACAAGATGAGACTTTTTCTTACTATGTTAGATGTCTCTGGTGTTGGGCCACGCACGGCAATGCAAATTGTAGACACTATTGGTGTTGAAAGTATCGGCAAAGCGTTAGTTTCTAATGATGTAAAAGTCTTTTCTAAAGTACCTGGTGTTGGTCAGAAGACTGCTGCAAAAATCATTTTAGAGTTGGCTGGTAAAAACCTTGATATTACTGCAGTTTTGAAACCACAGTCACTTGATGTATCTGAACATGCAGACGTTATAGCAACGCTACAGAAGCTCGGATATTCTGTTTCTGATGCCCGTCAGGCTGTTACAAAAGCGTCTACCGATTTGATATTACAGCAAAATCTCTCGACTGCAGAGAAAGTAAAATTAGTTCTTTCTAAGTAGTCATGATTGTTACAAATACTGAAGATAAGGGAAAAATACTCATAAAAAAACTTGCAAGAGCTGAACAATTAGGTAATCAGCAAGTGCCTACTGATTTTTCACTCCGACCAAAACTACTCAAAGATTTGATTGGAAGAGAGAAAGAAAAGCACATACTTTCTTTGCTCATAGCGGCAACGAAGAAAAGGTGGGAAAAAGGGGATAAAGCAGCAGCCGATCATGTGTTGGTATACGGCCCGCCTGGATTGGGGAAGACAACAATTGCACACATCCTCTCGAATGAGCTTGGCGTTACGGTTAAAGTTACTTCTGGGCCAGCAATCGAGCGACAGGCAGATTTAATTGCAATATTGACGAATTTATCTGCAGGTGACGTTCTATTTATTGACGAAATTCATCGACTCCGTAAGCCAATCGAAGAGCTTTTGTACCCATCTATGGAAGATTTTCAAGTTGATATCATGGTTGGACAGGGAACTGCGTCACAGTCAGTGCGATTTACCTTACCACCATTTACTTTGATAGGCGCAACGACCAGGATTGGATTACTCTCATCGCCTCTGCGGGATAGATTCGGTGTGTTGTTGCATCTTGACTTTTACAGCACTGAAGAGCTAGTGCTCATGTTACAACGACTTGCGAAATTGGAGAGCACAGAGATTTCAGATGATGCGTTTATTGAGATTGCAAAACGATCTCGTGGGACTGCCCGTATCGCTGTAAGATTATTTAAACGAGTGAAAGAGTATCTTGCAGTTCACGGCGAGGGTAAACTGACGAGAGAGATTGCGTCTGAAGCACTGGACCTATTAGGTATTGATTCGTTGGGACTTGATAAGCTTGATCAGATAATTTTACGAGCAATGATTGAAAAGTATGGAGGTGGGCCAATCGGGTTAAAAACACTTGCGGCCGCAGTTGCTGAAGACGAGGAGACCTTAGAAGTCGTTTACGAACCTTTTTTACTGAGAATGGGGTTAATTAAGCGCACTCCGCGTGGTCGAGTTGTTACGCAACTTGCATACAATCATCTTGGACAAACACAATAAAATCTTGTTATAGTGAAACTATGGAATTATCACAGCAAAAAAGACGAAGAGATGCCGTTTCGGTCGTGACTAATACTTCTAATTTATTATTGAGCAGTGATTCCCCGTGGGCAAAAGTTTTAAAACAAGTGGAACAGGTACGCTCCAATTTCCAAGTTTTACTGGCACCAGGTGAAAAGCAGTTTAAGGATTTACCAAAGCGTGTGCGTTTGATGGTGGTTTCTTTCGGAACTCCCTTGATTTTCTCGATCCTTAAGTTATATGTATTCCCAACATCTCATTCGATTTCACTATGGAGTATACTGGCATTTGGACTTGGCCTACTTACTTACTGGGGGACATATTGGGGTCTTAAGGGGCAGGTGCGTCGTGAATCGTATGTGTCGGTTCTCTTGCTGCCATCACTCTTTGTTATAGTGAACACATTATTCCTGAGTACAGTCTTTGTTGGCGAAATTAACAGGCTCTATCTTTGGGGTCTTTTTGGCCTTTCGCTAATTGTATATATGATTTTTCTTTATACTCTGTCACTAGCAGTTAATATATTGAATGTGTCGTTGTTTTATACAATTCCTTTGAGTAGGTTAGGGGAGACAGTTGCTTATATTGCCGGTGTCATTGTACTATTCCTTCTCTCGTACACGATTTTTCAGAGAACACTTCCCTACGTCGTTGCAATGGATACAACGGCATTAGCGTTACTTTTTGGTGGAGCATTCATCATCACGACAGCTTTAGTCACCGCTTTATGGAATTATTTTGTTCCTTCGTCACGCGGTTTCTGGTTGTTTGTAACACTATCATCGGTGTTTCTAACAATTTCTTTGTCTGTTGCATCGTTGTTTTTGCCTTCTGCGTGGGTTGCGGGAATTGCTCACGGAATGGTCAGTTATGTTTTCGTAGGATACGTTATACATAAAGAACAAAATACATTAAATAACACGGTATATTGGGAACTTTTTGCGATTTCTGTGCTATCATTTTTGTTAGTAATTCTGGTGTAGAGTAGAGGGTTGTGGATAACTGGGTCCTATAGTACGTGTGTCCTATAGTTTTTACTAAAAATGCCTGGAGTAGTCTCTTTTTGGATAGTGATAATGGACGTAAGTATTGTATTAGCTAAAATTATTAGAAAATTTGATTTTCATTTTAGAAAAGTAGTGCATTTCTACTCTCAATAATAGTTACCTGGTAAATTTGGTGTAATCGGCCGTTTTGGGTTGTCAAGTCCCAATATTGTAAACGTTTAGAGACTGAGTATAATCTCCCTTATACTCAGTCTAAATCTGTCAACGCGAGAGGAGTGCCCTATTTGTGTGACTAGAACATGTTTTGGATTAAAGTTTTATTTTTCTTTTAATTCCCTATTTATTCTGTAATAAAAACGAATTAATTCCGAATTTCCGTTGAACTTCACATTTTTACCTCTTAACCCTCTTGGCCTATACCACTCGAAATCTGGAATTTTGGTCTGTAACTCCCCTTTCTTCCCATTTCTGGGGAATTTGCGCTATACTGTGCTATGAGAAGAATCTCAATTCAGCAACTTATTGATGATAAAAAGCACGTTAAACTGGAGCGTCAGAATGAATTTTTGTTACATCTCTACAGTAATAATTACAGTGACGAAACAATTTATAACTATAACCGTGATCTGACATTCTTTGCTGAGTACCTAGTTGAGTCAAAAACTGAGTTTGGAAAAGTAAACAAGCGCACAGTTACTTTTTTTAAGGGTTGGCTTAAGGAAAGAAAGCATATTTTATCAAAAGAAGATAAAGAAGGTGCAGAAACCGTCGGTAATGCGGCGGTTAAAGGCAAAAATGCCTCAAAATCGAACGACAGTAAGAAAAAGGTATCAGAACCCCCAAAGAAAATACCAAAAGCTAGCTTTGCCAAGAACAACAACCCTGAAGTCTTGGATGCGCTTTCGGTAAACAGGATTTTAGTCTCACTCAGAAACTATCTAAGGTTTTTGGTTGAATACGATTACGAATCGCCTTTGGCACCAGATGCAGTCAAGCTTGTTCGTATTGCAAAAAAGAAACCTCAGGTAAATACACTCGAAGAAATTATTGCCCTAGTTGAAGCACCAACGACATATGAATCAATAGAGATAGTCGGCTTGAGGAATCGTGCAGCACTAGAGCTTTTGCTTGCAACAGGCATGCGTATATCAGAAGTAGTGAGTATTAATCGTGATCAGGTAAATTCAGATGGTAAGCTCTTTATAACTGGGAAAGGGAAGAAACAGCGGTTCGTGTACCTAACTCCCCGTGCGGTGGGGCATATCCAGAATTACCTGGCAAAGAGGGTAGACGCCTACCCTGCCCTGTTTTTGCCCACAAGTGGGAGCAGATTGAAAGGTTCGGATCCTCGAATTTCGACGAATTATTTACAAATGAAAATCGCTTTTTATCGCCGAATGCTTGAAATTGTCGTTCCGATGAGCGCACATTCAATTCGACATGCCTATGCAACGTATCTTGCTGAAAATGGTGCTAATCCCGCTGCTATTCAGGTACTTTTAGGTCACGAAAGCCTGCAGACTACAACAAGGTACGTCCATACTAGCGACAAATTCGCCGAAGACACGCATAAGGAGTTCCATCCTGCTAGTGACTTGTAAAATCGAGTTAAGATTTTGTTTTTAACTTGCTAATCCCGTTACCTCGTCGCCTTCTGCAACTCGGAATACTTTGACTCCGTATGTTTGGCGGTTTGCAAGTACTGGGACACTTGGGAAGCTAGTCTTAATAACCTGCCCTTGTTTCGAAATCAAGATAATCTCTTTTTCGTCTGTTCTTTCTGCTTCTGGGAAAATTCTTGCAACTCGTAAGTCACCGGTTTTTCCACCAATTTTTGCTGCGAAGATACCAGATCCGCCTCGGTGTTGTTGTTTAAATTCTGCCAGCGCGGTGCATTTACCGAATCCTTTTGCTGAAACGGTAAGGAGTAAGTCAGTATTATTTTTAACGATATCAAATGAGATGATTTCGTCATCCTTCTTCATGGCGATACCTTTAACACCCATGGTGTTTCGACCACTCTCCTTAACTTCTTTTTCTGCGAATCTGATTGATTTTCCTTTTTGTGTAACCAAAATGAATTCGTCGTCACCTGTTGTTAATTGCGCTTGTACTAATCTATCTCCATCTTTTAAGACAATTGAGACAAGTCCGTTTTTGCGGATATTATCGAAGTCTGTTAGTTCCGTTTTTTTGACGATACCTTTTTCTGTTGCCATAGCAATGTATTTGCCGCCTTCTCTGCTTTGTAGTGACAGTAACGAGCTAACAACGGTATTTGGCGTAATTTGTAGTAAGTTTACGATTGGGAGCCCTTTTGCCACTTTCTTTGATTCTGGAATTTCGTAACCACGGAGTTTGAATACTTTTCCATCAGACATAAAAACTAACAACCAGTCGTGTGTGTTACATAAAAGGACGTGATTGACATAGTCGTTTTCTTTCAATTTTGCGCCGATACTTCCTTTTCCACCTCGGTGTTGTAAACGATATTCTTCTGGTGAAATTCTTTTGATGTAGCCTGTTTTACTGATAGTCACGAACGTTTGTTCATTTGGTACTAAATCTTCTTCTTGTGGTTCGTCAACATCACCTTTGTAAACTTTGGTTCGTCGCTTATCTGCGTATTTCTCTTTGACCTCTACCAAGTCATTTTTTACGAGTTCAAGAATCTTGCTTTCTTCTGCGAGATATTCCTCGTGGTGTTTAATGGTTTCGAGAAGTCCGTTATATTCATCTTCAATCTTTTGTCGTTCAAGAGCTGCCAACTTTCGGAGCTGCATATCAAGAATCGCTTGCGCCTGGACATCGGTGAGATCGAATCTTTCCATTAACTTAACCTTGGCTTCTTCTGAGTTCTTTGCTGCTCGGATAAGTTTAATAACTTCTTCAATAAAGTCTAATGCTTTCAATAAACCTTCCAAAATGTGTGCATCGTACTTGTTTTTTGCAAGTTCGAATTCAAGTTTGCGAATAATAACGGTCATTCGGTGTTCGAGATACAACTCGAGCATTCGCTTAAGGTTGAGTGTTCGTGGTTCGTCATCGACAAGTGCGATCATGTTTGCACTGAAGTTCATCTGCAATGGTGTGTACTTGAACAACCTCTGCATAATAATTTGTGGTGAGAATCCTGATTTCACTTCAATGTATATTCGAATTTCATTTTTTGCTGATTCGTCACGGAGATCTTTAACCCCTTCGATTTTTCCGTCGTGAATAAGTTGTGCAATTTGCTCCATAAGGACTGCTTTGTTTACTTGGAATGGAAGTTCACTGACTATGATTGCTTGTTTTCCTGCGTTTGTTTCTTCAACGGTCATAACGCCACGCATTCGAACTCGACCGTTGCCTGTTTCGTAGAAATTAAGGATTTCTTTTGCATTATAGATTTGTCCACCTGTTGGGAAATCTGGACCTTTAATGTGCTGTAGCAGGTCTTGTGTCGTTACTTGAGAAACAAATCGTGGGTACAACGAGAGGCCTGATGTATTTAAGAATCCTTCTGCAAATTTCTCAAGTATTTTTGCGTTTAATCCAATTTCCTCAATATTATCAACAACTCGGCCTTCTTTGATGTAGATTTGTAAGGCTGCAACTTTTTCTTTGTATAACGGGTCATTTTGCGAGATGTAATTCTCCCAATATTCAAATGGTTGGTTGCTGAGTACTTGTGGTACCCGTGTGTTCTGTTCTCGCAAACCACGAAGCATGTTGTATGCTGATTTTCCTTCCCACGTGTTGCCCTGCTCGATCATTGCAATGAGCGCATCAATTAGTTCTCCAAGATTATGTGGAGGAATCTTTGTAGCCATACCTACTGCAATACCGCTGGTTCCGTTTGCTAAAAGATTTGGAAATGCTGCAGGCAACGTAATTGGTTCGTTTGCGGTACCATCGTAGTTTGGTCGGAAAAGTACTGTTCCTTTATCGATATCTTTAATAAGTTCTACGGCAATTTTTGAGAATTTTGCTTCTGTATACCTCATGCTTGCTGCCACATCACCGTCAATAGAACCGAAGTTTCCTTGTCCTTGGACCAGTGGATATCGCATACCAAATGGCTGCACCATATTGACGAGTGTTTGATATACTGCCTGATCGCCGTGTGGATGGTAATCGCCTATTGCCTGACCGACGATTTTTGCAGATTTTCTTGTTGCGCTGGTTGGCCAAAGAGTTAAGTCGCGCATAGTAACTAGAACACGTCGTTGTGATGGCTTAAGGCCATCTTTAACATCTGGGATGGCACGATCGACAATAACGCTCATGGCATAGTCGATGAAATCTTTCTTGAGTTCATCGGTGATCGAAATCGAAACAGTT
The DNA here is from genome assembly GCA_020853235.1 of bacterium. Taxonomy (GTDB): domain Bacteria; phylum Patescibacteriota; class Dojkabacteria. The sequence continues at coordinate 6,829 of JADYZG010000001.1, forward strand.
TCACCTGCTTTAAATCCGGTACCTGTCGTTAACATGTCGCTGATGCCTTCGTTTGTGTTTTCGCCAATTTCAAGGTCACCAGTGGCTGTTTTATAGTCCTCTGATTCTACGCCGTCTTCGATAGATACTTTGGTAGATTCTTCTAGAGTTCCCTCTGCGATTTGTTCGTCAATTAACTTTTTAACGTCTTCTGGAATTGGAGTTTTATCTTGTGCCATATGTGTGGCTATTCTAGTCGAAAAAGTGGGCTGAGTCAATCAATTAACCTGCCCCGTAACCACAATGAGCTAGAAATATTAAATCTTAATTTCTTAATTGATGGTGACCGTAGGTTCGTGTCATAAAAATATCCAGCGTATTACTTAAACGAGATCAATTCTACTTCAAAAATAAGGGTCGCGTTTGGAGGAATAACGCCGCCTGCACCTGTAGAGCCATATCCTAGCGATGCGGGAATGATAAGTTTTCTCTTCTCTCCTACTTTCATACCAAGTACACCAAGATCCCATCCTTTAATAACTTCACCTGCACCGAGGGTGAAGGTAAATGGAGTTCCGCGATCAACTGAACTGTCAAATTTTTTACCATTCTCTAGTGTTCCGGTGTAGTGAACTGTAACTTGTTGTCCGTTCTTTGCGCCTTCTCCTGTACCTTCTTTTGTGGTCGTAGTAGAAAATGAAGTCGCTCCAAGTGTCGCCTGGTTAGGAGATGTAGTTGAATTATTTGTATCTGTTGGATTAGACATAATTGAATAAACTAAAATTAATGAACTAAAAATTGCAAAAAAAACAATCGTTGGGACGATATATTCTCTCATTTTTGTTGTAATATTATTTACCATCACTTTAGACTAAATGCTAATTTTTTCTTTGAATCCAAAACTTGAAGTCACCGAACCTTTGCGTTCAGCAAGACTTCTTGCGAGATAAACTATGATAAATGCACCAATGACGTATGATGCCTGTTGTGTAAATACTGGTAGAGTTACTTGCCAGGGGAAAACTTCTTCGCCATGAGCTGTAAATGGCCAGATTGCACGAAGTGATCCGAGTATTAGGCCAATAATAAACGCAAGGAAAAGTGTTTTGTATCTTCTCATTAAAAATGCGAGTAATCGGACACAAATGAGTAGCCCACTTCCAAGTCCTGCGAGAAAAAGAAATAGAGCTAGAAAGGAATGGAGATCAGCGCCCCTTGAGGTCATGTTGCCAATTGTCGTAAGTAGTGGTTGATACAATCCCATAAGAAGGAGTGCAAAAGAAATACTGATACCAGGGAAGAACCCTGCAATCGAGGCAAGTAACCCACCTCCAAAGAATGTCCAGAGTGTTGGTTCCGCTGTTACGTGTTCAGTTATCCGAATAGTAAATAATCCATAAAATATAACAAATGAGATAACGAATATCAGTAATTCTCTCCAAGTTTTCTTAGAAATTTCTTTGTAAGGAATCAAGACACTGGCAAGCACAATTCCAAAAGCAATTGCGCTAATTTGGTCAGGATATGTTTCAAAAAGTGAGCTAACTGTGTGAGAAACTATAAGGATAGTTATGACAAGTCCAGTTCCAAGTGGAATCCCAAACGACCAGGATATAGCTTTGAATGAGGTAATGATTTCTTCTTTTTTTGCTTTCCCAAAGATGAATATTCCGAGTGTTTTGAGAAATTCTGTCCCCTCATAGAGAAACGAAATCATATCATCGTAGATACCAATAATAATTGCGACGGTTTGCATACCAACTCCAGGGAATACTTCACCAATGGCCATAAAAATTCCCCAGAAAAGGTTTTTCAACAAAGTCATCATCAAGAATTGTATCACTACAAACTTACTAGTTATTAATTGTTTTTAGATAGTGCGCAGCTTCTTTTCTCTTTTCCTCACAACGATTAACCCATGCTTGTTCTCCTCTTCCAGCGTCAAACTGTTCTTGGAACCACTTTTTTCTCCGTAAAATTTCTTCATAACCTGCTCTGGCAACAACAGTGTTATCTGAAATTGCGAATCCAGCTTTGTTCATGCCCATATCAGTTGGAGAATGGTAATTGTGCATAAAGTTACTCTGTGGAATCATTTTTTTTAGTAAGCCTGTGATAATTGGGAATGCTTCTACATCACGATTGTAGTTTACGGCATCCAATCCGTATGCATTTTTATGGTGATAATCGTAGAGATTATAATCACCGATATCTGCCGTAGCTGCTTCGTAGGCACGGTTAACAGGATGATTTAGTTCCAAGTTCCAAATTGGAAAAAGCTCGTACTTTGCATAGCCAGAATCCTTTCCTCTTTTCTGGTCGTGGTAAATCTGTCCCAAACATGTTGACATTTTTCCGCTATTCGAAGCTGGCCCGGTGACAAGAATTAACTTTGTGTTGGTTGAAATATAGTCGTCTTTTCCATACCCCATTTCTGAAACAACTTTTTCTGGATTTGGATAACCTCCAATGACGTATCGTAAATAAGTTTTGTATCCCTTTTGTTCTAGATCTTGTCGATAATTTGTGAGCTCTTTTGTTGGTTGTGCAACCATATTTATCGCAATGGAAACTGAGACATTAAATGTTTCCTTATATTCCTCGATTATTTTGATGGTTGACTCAATGTATGAAACATTTTCGTTTGTAAGCATTCGGTTACTTGCAATATCTTTTGCATTTACGCAGAAGATGATTTCGAAAGGGACATTGAGAGATTTAATAATTTTCGGTTTGATATACGGATCGAACCCTGGAAGGACTCGTTCTCCATGTGGGTCGTAGAGAAACTTGCCGCCAATTTCCAGGTATAGTTTACCGCTAAAACGAGACATTCTCTCGGAAATTGCCTCTTTTTGAAGAGTTAAGTATTTCTTGTTATCAAAACCAATTTGCTCATGAGTTACTAAATCAGTTGTGTTCATGAACTGATTATAGCGGAGGTTATGCGCGTTGAATATCGAGGTAGTTTCCGAATACCATGACTACTCTATCGATGCCCATTGCATTGCCACTACATGCAGGCAATCCATGCTCTAGTGCTTCTACAAATTCCCAGTCATAAGGGTATTTTGTTTTACTGCTACCCTGCTCTATCTTTTGAATTTCTCGGCTGAAGGATTCTTTCTGTAGGTTCGGATTGGTGTTTTCTGTGTATGTGTCACATATTTCTAGTCCAGCCACCATAATCTCAAATCGTTCTGCCCAAACATTTCCTTTTGCTACTACCCCACTCTTTGGTTTTGCTAATGGTGATAACTCGTGTGGATAGTCGTACAAAACAACTGGTTTATCGAGTGGTAGGTTAGGTTCCACGTATGTTAGCAACAACTGATTAAAGAGTTCTTCCCACGTCGTTTTCTCCTCTATATGAATGTTAAGTTCTGGCCGTTTCTTCAATATTTCTGTAAATTGTTTCACGGAAAAACCATTATTCTCTTGGTCCCAAGTTTCTTCCAAATCTATCGAGATAAACTGCACAAACGCCTCATTGATGCTCAGGCGAAGCCAGGGTGTTGATAAGTTTACTTTGGTCCCATTGTAAGTCACTTCCGTGTCTAATTTTTCTGCAATAAACGCAAAGAGCTGTTCTGTTGTCTGCATAACATTCTTGTAATTACTACCCACTTCGTACCACTCAAGCATTGAAAATTCACTGAGGTGTTTTCCCGATAGTGGCTCACCGTTTCGGAAGCTTCTGGTGATGGCAAAATTGCTTCCAAAACCAGTTGAAATAAGTTTCTTCTGAAATGATTCTGGTGACGTCATCAAATATTGTTTTCGAGCGATTTTACCTTTTAACCCTGCCCTACGCTCTTCTGTTTCAAAAACATCGAGGTATGATTCTGGGATTAAAGAGTCGTTTAAGAGTGGTGGTTCAATTTCGAGTAACCCTCTCTTTGTGAAAAACTCACGGATTAAAGAGATAATTTTGAGTTTCAATAAGTACTGCTCTTTTGCAGAGGGATTCTCGAGTAATTGTTTAAAGAATGACATTATAGGTAAGTAGCTACTTAGTTAAATAGGTAGTCAATTAACAATTAATTCTTTACTCTGTTGCTTTACCTTGGTATGTTCCGTATTCTGGATCAACTTTGACTCGTGCGCCAATATCAATGAATAAGGGAACCTGGATTGTTGCACCTGTTTCGAGTACTGCTTCTTTTGTCGCACTGTTTGAGGTGTTGCCACGAACTGCTTGTGAAGTTTCGGTTACTTCTAATGTGACCTGTGGAGGGAACTTGATTGAAATTGGTTGTTCGTTGTACACAATGAGAATATAGTCGCTTCCGGCTTTCATAAATTTCAAGTAGGTGTCGATAAGAGTATTAGAAAGTGAGAATTGTTCGTATGTATTTGGATCCATGAAGGTCGAGTTGTTTTCGTCACTGTACAGATACTGCATAGTTCGGAAGTTAACGTCGAGTTCTTCTACTCGTTCGCCTGACTTAAATGTGAATGGAATAACACGATTAGTGTTCAAGTTTTTCATTTTGACACGAGTGAACGCCGAGCCTTTTCCTGGCGAGTAAAACTCTGCGTCTGTGATGAAATATGGTTCGTTGTTGAACATGATGAACATGTTTTTCTTGATATTGTCAGTTTGTGCCATTTATTGTTGTATTAATTTGGTTTTCTCTGCGAATTATAGCACGATAATGGCTGTTGTGCTTGTTTCTTATTCTTGAGCACAGCAGTTTTTAAATACCAGAAGTGAGAGTTTATTTTCTACCTTGGTCACTCTTAAGCTAGGTCTTACCACTGTGGGTTCCAACTAATTTTTTCTTAATCGCGCTAAATTCGTTTTGTGTAATGACGCTTTCGTTGAGTAAAGACTCATATTTCTTTAGTTTTTCGATAATTACCTCCTCGCGATCAGAGTCTTTTTCCACTTCTGCAGCTTCTTCCGATTCATCCATTTTTGATAAACTGCTAACCCCAAGTATCTCCTTAATCTTGTTTACTACTTTCGTTGGGTTGCTGTTCGACTTCACCATATACTCTGTCGCTCCGAGCGACTTTGCCACCCGAATGTTTTCGTATTGTCCCAAATTTGAAAGGACAATGATTTTTGTCTCAATTTTGGGGTTATTTTTGAGCGCCTTGAGAACTTCAAACCCGTTCATATTTGGCATCAGAAGGTCGATGAGTATAATTGCTGGTTTTACTTCTACAGCTCTAAGAAGTCCTTGCTCGCCGTCGTTGGCTATCTCCACGTGAAAACCTTCAATCGAAAGTTTTAATTGATACATTTCTGCAAGATCTTGATTGTCATCAATAATCAAGACTGTTATGCCGGGGTTCTTGGCTGTAAGCATGACTAATTATGAATCAATTTTTCTAATAAGTAAAGAATGGAATTAGGGGAATTATCGTGTTGCAAGCGTTATAAAGACACTCGCTGCTTGTTCTATACTCCACAATGCTGCAATTTTGTGGGTTCGAGCCCTTATCATAGTCATCTTCTCCCGATTCCTCCAAAGTATTTCGGCATCAACAAAGGCTTTTGCGATGGAAATCGATTCGTTACTTTGTAAAACTAAAGATTTATCGATAAGAGTAATTAACTCTTTTGCGCCTACAGCAGGTGAAACAATTGAAGGAACACCTCTACTTGCTGCTTCATTAACAACAAGGCACCAAGGATCTCTTTCTGATGCGACCACATGAAAATCAAGTTCATTGAAGAATTCTGTCTTGTCTTTTTCGGTGACAATATATGATTTGAGTCGAATCCTCGAATCTTTTAGTGCAGCCTTCTTTATCTCGTTTTTAAGGGGACCATCGCCAGCAAACAGAAAGTGTGCCTGTGGGTTTTTATAATAATTAATGGCTGTGAGTAACTGTTTGATGCCTTTTCTTTTTGAGAAATATCCTAGGTAACCAAAGGTCAGAGACGTTAGGTTTGTATGGTTGCTCCCTTTTGCGTACTCAATAATCTCACTTTCGGTATATGTTGCCTGAATAGTACGGATAATTTTTTGTCCAGAAAATGGAAGGTTTAACGATTTTAGATACTCGGAATTCATTTGGGAAAAAGAAATTATTGTATTAACCTGTTTTGCGAAATAAAAAGTAAAGAATTTCTTGTATAAAATTTTTAACCAGTTATCGGTGCCTTTTGGTAGAATGTGTTCATTCCATAATAGTCGATTCTTTCTTGAGATTCTTGCTAGTAAGAAAAATAGGCGAAACGTTGTAAAGTTTGTTGGCAAGTTATCTAAAAAAATTATCTTTGCATGGTTCGGTATTTTTGTCGTAAGTTCTTTTAACCCTAGCACCCAGATAACGTAACTAAGTGGTGGAATTTTCGAAATATGCTTATTACGCAACTGGATTGTTTCATAATTTTTTTCTTCGGTCACCTTGTTTTCTGCCCATTTACGTCCTTCCTCGTGGGGTTTTTGCATGTAGACAACAGTCAGAGCAACTCGCTTTCCAATCTCGTTGAAAAGTTTATGACGATACGGACTAAAGTAGTTTTGGAAGATGAATAATGGAGTACTCTCTTGTTTCATTCACGATTTTGCTTTGGTTTAGTGCTTTGCGCGTACTCGATGATGGCGTTAATTGTTTCAGTTGCCGTTTTAGACCAGGTAAAGGATTGTCCGTGTACTCTACCTTGCTTTAATTGTTCAGAAGGGACTCGTTTACGAGCCATCTGATATAAGTACGGTTCGGCAAGCTCTGGTTTATACGGGTCGATAAGGAACGCATATGGGCTGACCATTTCTCGGACTGCTCCGATATCGGCGCTTAACACGGGAACTCCAAGAGAGAGTACTTCAATTTCTGGTAGTCCACATCCCTCGACAAATGATAGCCTAAACAATCCTAGTGAATGCACGATATATCGGGCTAATTCCTCATCACTCACATGGTCAATTAAGACGATGTTCTCGAGTATACCTTCATGCTTTGCTAAGTCAATAAGGTGATTTTTACTTTTCGTACCGCCAGAAAAAACTAGTTTCGTGTGATTTGTGTCTTCATGTTTTCGTATAAATGATGCGAAAGCCTTGATGATTCCTCCAATATTCTTATTGTAGTCATACCCACCGTAATAAAAGAAATAGGGTTCTCTATAAGGAGGAAGTTGCTGTAATGCTTCTTTGGGGTCGATATCTTCGAATATATTACCAAGTAGAATAGTTTGTATGTTCTCTTTCCGTTTTAATTCCCAGCTCACGGCAGTTGATGTATCTGTTGAGTTGGTAATAATTAAGCCTGCTTTTTTTAACTCAGTAATATACCAAAAATATTCGATACTAAGGAGCGGATCTGTTATTGCATACTTTCCCCATCGTTTTGTTCTTAAGGGGGCAAAATCGTGAACCATTGTAACAGTATAATCTGCCTTTGCTGAGGTTAATATCTGGTGCCGAGGTAAAAAATAAATGGTTGGATTTTGACTTGCTGTCAAAAAATCATTAAGTTTTGGTCCGAATTGCCACTTGTAGAAAAGATACTTGAGTAAATTTCGTTTCTCAACATGTGCGGTGAGTGCAACAAAATTTACTTTCTGATAGTGTCCATCAAAAACTTCTCGTAGTGAGGGATTCGCTGCACCAACAACCGTAATGTCAGAGAATGCTTTTGTTAATTGCTTGTCGTCTTGTTCCCAACGGTCGAGAATTTGGCTATAAAGGCGGTACGTGTACCTCCCTATTCCGCGTCCACGATGAGAATCTTGTAGTGGAAACGCGTTAAGAACAAGATGTTTTTTGGCACGCAAATCGATCATGATTTATTGTAGCAGGTGATCAGAAAGTAGTGAGGCAATCTTTCGACCTTCTCTAACTGCGTAATTAGTTCCACGATCTTCGGGGAAGATTTGTGCGAAGTTAGAAATATAGGTGTTTGGATAAATAGATCTGTATGCAGGGATCTTTTCAGGATAAGTGACGTCAACAACGTGTTGTGCGTAGGGGAATTTAAAGAGGTTTAGGTTGGAAACCTGTGTTTCGTCGAATTCAGTAAAGACAGTCTTTAGATATGCGAACCATTCCTCTTGGATGCCATTTTTTTGATATTTCTCATCTGAAAAGTATTTGTGATTCATGGGGACATAAACACCAATGTAGTAAACGTTTTGTTCGTTGTATAAAGATTTTGGAACAAGATTTGTGTGTTGTAAGAAAACCAGGAATGGTGAATGTTCATCGATAATATTATGCCAATAGTATCGAGAGAGGGACTGGTTTGAGGTAAATACCAGCAGGACTGCTCCGAGATAATCTATGGTTGTTGTTTCGCTTGTGTCGTTAATCTTTGAAGTTTCAGAGATAAGTGAAACAAACGCTTTTTGTGGAATGGTTGAGAGTAACGCATCAAACACTTCGGTATTTCCGTCGTAGCTAACGACAGGCTTTTCATTCTCATATGAAACTTTTTCAATAACGACATTGAGTTTGATCACTTTGTCTCGTGATTGATTTTGAAGTTGAGCGATTTTCTCCCCAAGTCTCTCGGCTATGGAATGGAATCCTTTCGTTGGGTATGCAAGTAATTCTCTCTCGAAAATACTTTTTCTGGAATTTGCTCTAATATGGATTCTTGCCCATAGCCAAGCCATCGATACATTTGCTAAAAATTCGGAAAACTTTCCGCGAAGTAGTGGTCCCCAAATTTTATCCATAACTTTCTGTCCTGACCATTTTGTCATCCAGTCTTGTGCAGTATACTTTACTAAATTTTTCCAGTTTGTATATTTTTGCAAGAAAAAAAGAACTGCTCCTGCGCGGATACGATCAAAAAACGGTAACGGCTTGTAGGAGAGTAGGTCTAATACACCGTTGAAAGGATATATTTGGAATGTTCCTTTTTCTTTTACAACCATACCGATTTTACTCTCGAACCATCCCAGTTCGTGTTGTAACCCAAGTTCCTCAATCAATGAAAGTATATCTGTATCGGTTCTGAACAAGTGATGGTATGCCTTTTCGAGCGAAGCACCTTCGATAGTAAATCCTCCTGCGAGTCCTCCAATATCTGAGCCTTTTTCGAACACTGTTACAGAAATTCCTTGTTTGGCAAGTTCATGGGCAGCGGTTAACCCAGTGAACCCTGCTCCAATAATTGCGACTTTTTTCATGCTCTAATGTTCTAATTTCTTCTTCAGAATGTAAAGTGGTCGACCTTGTACTTGTTGATATGTTCTCCCGATGTATTGTCCAATTGCGGCTAATGCGAGTAATACAATACTGGTAAGTAACGTTCCGTACCCCAGCAATACAATAATAGAGTTTGCAAGAAGTAATCCGATAATCGTTCCCATAAAGCCACCAGCAGCAAGTAAAGTTCCAGAATATCCGACAAGAGCGATTGGTGCTAACGAGAAGCCTGTGAATGCATCTTCTGCTAAACGCATCATCTTCTTGAGTGAATATCCAGATTCTCCAGCTGATCGACCTTTTCTATCAAATAACACGGGTGTTTGCTTGAAGCCAATATAACTGACTAAGCCTCGTAGAAATCGATGTTTTTCTGGAAACGTTTTGAGTGTCTCTGCAACTTGCCGAGAAATAAGTCTGAAGTCACCTGTATCGGCAGGAATTTCGATATCAGAGAATCTTCGTAGAATTCGGTAAAACCAATACGCAGTAAATTTCTTAAGGATACCATCCATTCTTTTGCGTCTTTTTGCGTATGCAACATCACTACCCTGCTCCCAGGCAGCGATCAATTCAAGACAAACCTCTGGTGGGTCCTGAAGATCGGCATCCATAAAGATGATTGCGTCACCTGTTGCTGCATCGAGTCCAGCTGTTATAGCCATTTGGTGTCCAAAATTTCGTGAAAAGAAAAGTACTTTAACTGCATTATCTTTTTTATACAATTCTTCTAGGATTTCTGGTGACGAATCTTTGCTTCCATCATCAACAAAAATAAATTCGGTATCGTAGTTAGGTAATTGTTTCTGGAGTTTCTTTAGTGCGTCGTACAGTTTAGGCAGATTTTCTGCTTCGTTAAAAATTGGGAGAATCCATGAAACTTTCTGTGATGCCATATCTGAATTGTAAACTTTTTTATCGATATTCGCAACGGAAGTGTTACAATTCTCGATGATCAAAAAATCTTCCTTGCAAGCTCGATTAAAGAAATTCATTAAATTTCCTCAAGATGCAGTTATTGGTAAAAATATTGAGTTAGTATACAAAGTCGTTTGTTCTATCGATGATATCTGTAATGCAAAAAAAGGTGGTCGAGTGAAACGGCATAATCTTCTTGCTCTCTTTGTCGCGGGTCAGTTTACCCAGGAAGCAGGTGATCTTTTACAAAAAATAATACGAGACGAACAAAAACTTCCAAAACTAGAAAGAACTTTTCCTGATCTTCTCGGTGACATAGCAACATTTCGGAATAAAGAAACTACTACCCTTCCGGGGCTTTTCACAACAACACTGTTGTTCAGTAATTGGAGTACAAAAAGTGATCTAAAACAAGATCTGAAAGATTTAGGAAATTTATTAGTGAAAGCAACGGTACTGGTTCCTGCAATGAAGTTAGTGAAAGAATCGTCTTATAAAAAAACTCAAGTTGATACTGATCGAATAGGTTTTATCTACTTACGGGAATTAGCAAATACCCTTCATATTGCAGCAACTACGACACCCTTACCTGAGGTAGAAATGAGCAAAAATATTGGTAACAACGAACGTCAAAAGATTGTTGAGAGTGTTAGACGATTTTCTGTAGACAAGCAAGTTCACCAACAGTATACACAAATTAAAGAACAACTGACTTTACTATTAGAAGACATAAAAGATTTCCTTGTAGATTACCCGAAAAGTGAAATACGTCTCAAAGGTTTCAAACAGCTGTCATTCAGTTGCCGGAAGTATTTATCGATTCTTTAAGGAATTACCGGGTCAGTTGGGTTATATTGTTTTGCTGTAACTGCTTCTGCTGCAGGTGCGTCTGCTACGCCTACAACCATTGTTGCTCTTGGTTCAGATTGAGGTAAAGGAGGCAGTCCGACAGGAGTTTTTGTTTCTGGGGTTGGTGGTACAACTGGTGCCGGAACTGGAGGTGCTGTCTCAACTGCAGGAGTAGCGGCTGGCGGGGTTGTTACTACAGGTTCAGGAATGGTAGATTCTACTGGAGTTGTTGGTTTTACTTCGGGAGTAACCGCAGGTACTACTGAGGGTGCGTCTCGTTGTGCTGCAGGTTTCGGCTCAACAGCGCTTGGTAACGGAGGAAGTACCACTTCGGCGACAGGTTTTACCTCGGCAGGTGCCGGTTGAGTAATTGGCGTAACTGTTGGTTTAGCTACTGGTTTTACGATTGGAGTATCGCCAATTGGAGGTAATGTCGTTGTTGCTGGAGTACCGAAAGTCGTAGTTGAGGCTGGTGGAGCTACGGTACTTGTTGTTGCTGGTGCTGCTCCAACTTTTGTAGGCGCTGGTTTCATTGTCTGGTAAGGAAAATCATTGTTAAGTGTTTGTTTCAGTACTTCAGAGTGGATTGCATCTGGAGTTACAAAGTCATTTAGACTACGTTTTCTGTTAGAGTGATCTGCTAACAGTTCTTGAGGTGATTGTGATATTTCATCATTCTTTTTTGGAGGTTCATTGGATGCAGTTACCTGTGAAACGGTAGCAGGTGTTGGTGAAGGGGCGGTTACGTTTGTTGTGGTTGGATTTGTAGTAGGAGTAGTTTTAGTTGCAATACTACTCTGCTGTGTGATTGATCTGACGGCAAGGTCGGATCCAAGTACCCACATAATAACTCCACGGACGATGAGTACAAGGATAATGAGCAAGACTATCCCGATAATCCAAAGAAAGTGCTTTTCTGAAAGTTCGATTCCTCCGATTGAAAATAGCGGAGCGCCGCTTTTTGTCATATCTACTAATTTGTACCAAAAATCTGTCGTGTTCATGATGTGAAATTGATAGGCAATTTTAGTAATTTCAGTATAGCAAATATTAGACGATTGCAATAGTACGTCACATTTTAATGAGTAGTTCGTTGTATAATTAAGCGATGAATAGTAGTGATCTGGTACTCCTTTGCCAGAAGATGCAACAAGGAGACCAAAAAGCTTTTTCATCTCTCTATGAATGTTGTTATGCGCCTCTCTACAGATATATTTTTGGCATGACTTTCTCTCGGGATGATGCTGAAGATATAACACAGGAAACTTTTCTTAAAGTGGCACGAGCAATTCGTTCTTTTAAAACTGGCAGTGTTATGGCATGGATGTACACGATTGCCCGAAATATTTTGTTCGACCGGTTAAGAAAAAGTAAATACACTACCCCACTTCGAGAAGACCATGAAAACAGTTTTAGTTACGAGGAGTATTTTGATGAAGAACTTTTAAAAAATAATTCACTACTTGAATTGAGAGAACATCTTCAGCATCTCACACTCCATGAACGAGAAATGATCTTTTTGAAATATTGGAACGATATGGATATGAAACAAATTGCAGAATTGGTGGGTAAAAGCCACGAAGCGACTAGAAAGGAAATAAGTAGGATAATGAGTAAATTAAGAACTATGTGGGAAAATAAAGAATAGCTATGGAAAAAGATATTAAACAAATTGGAAAGAATGTTAAGATTGATAAGGTACGTGCGATTGACACATTAGAATTATTCTCACGGGAACTTGTCACACATAATAAGAAGAATCGTTTTATAGATAACATTATATTATTTATCATGGAAGGAAATGGTATGGGATTAGCAATTAAGACATTGTTTATAATCATGGCAATCGGTGTGTTGGTCGTAGCTGGGAATGCTTTAGGGGTGTATAACCCCACGAATGAGCAACTTGCTCAAGTAACTCCTCCTCCGACTCAGTCACCGGTTCCTACAGTATCTGTTATTACTAGTTCTACAGATGTTGATGCTGTTTTACAAGAGGTTGACAGCATGATTGTTGAAATTGATTCTCTCCAAGATGAAATTTCTTCGCTAGATAACTCTTTTGAGACTGCTGAGATAGAAGTACTTGGTACTGAATTAGATAATATTAACTAAATAAACAAAGAACATGAAAAAAATTTTTATCACAATTCTTTTGACAATGACACTTTCTATGGGAACTGCTTTTGCACAGACGACAGTGACCCCGACTCCGACACCTACGAGGATTAGAACTGAGGTCGTTGGCGATAAAATTAAACAAGCCGCACTTCGTTCATCGAAGGCGATCGCATCAAGGATATTTCAAGATCATTTTTTGAAGAAACTTAATGCACTGAGAATTAGAGTTGCAAACAATCCTAAACTTGGCGAGGACGCAAAAAAGGTGCTTCTTGGTAAAATTGATGGAGAGTTGTTGTGGTTTACAGAACAGAAAGAAAAAGTTGAAGCAGCGACTACTGTTGCGCAAGTGAGAGAATATACAAAAGTAGCGAGATTGAGATTTTTAGAGGTAGGTAAAGATGTGCGTAAACTTTATTTTACACATTGGTTTGTCGTTTCACTTGAGAGAGTCGTTAAAAGAATTGAGGAGTCAATTTTACCAAAAATTGAAACGAAACTTAATGAATTAGCAAATAAAGGAATTGATGTAACGGCTGAAAGAGTACTGTTTGATAAAGCAAAGCTGGAAGTTTCTGCTGCGAAACAAGAAATCAATGAAATTCGTAATAGTACGACCTACGATATGGCTAGAAAGAATTATAATGAAGCTCGACTACATATTAAAGCAATGCGAGAAACACTTAAGGAACTCCTCACGGGCTTGAAGGATAAAGTCTAGAAGAAATTGAATATAGTGGGAGGTAACCTGTTATTTCTTCCTTCCCATTTGGGGAAAGAAAACAGTCTGTCGCATTGGTTTATCGACCATAAATGAGAATAGACGTTCACCCATGCCGAATCCTGTTGTTGGTGGCATTCCATATTCGAGCATTTCGACGAAATCGTAGTCAATCATTTGTGCTTCAGAATCTCCTGCATCGCGCATTGCTTGTTGCTTTTGGAATCTTGCCAATTGATCTGGTGCATCAATAAGCTCAGTATATCCATTCCCGATTTCACTACCAGCGATAATAATATGGAAACGTTCTGTCACTGTTGGGTTAACGTCACTAACTCGTGCGAGTGGTGAAGTGATTGTTGGCTCGTTAATCAAGAATATGGGTCCTGCAATATTGACTCGGATTTGTTTCCAGAGGAGATCTGCAAGGCGTTCCCTATTCGCGTCTTCTTCAAATTTTGCCTGTCTCTCGCGTAGGCAATTTTTCAATTCCTCTTCTGTTGCTGTGAGTACATTCACACCGAGTTTTTTTTGAATGGTTTCGACATAATCGATATATTCCCATTCCTTATCAAAATCAACTTCGTGACCGCGCATGGTGAATTTTGATCGATTGAATACAGATTTTGCAATATAACGATAAAGACTTTTTGCGAGTTCCATATTGTCCCAGAAGTTCGCGTATGCCCAGTAGAACTCCATGTTCCAGAACTCTTGCAAGTGTTCATCATCGATACCTTCGTTACGGAAGTTTGGACCAATTTCAAATACTTTTTCGTATCCTCCACCGATAAGTCTTTTGAGATGGAGTTCTGGGGAAATCCTTAGATAATAATCTTCATCGAGTGCGTTATGGTGTGTTGTGAATGGAGTTGCATCGGCCCCACCCGTTGTTTCTTCCATGATTGGTGTGATAACCTCTGTAAAACCCTCACCAATTAAAAAGTCTCTAATTGATTTCCAAAACATTGATTTTTTGACAAACATCTCTCTAAGTTCGGCATCGCCGATTAAGTCGAGATATCGTTTTCGGAGTCTTGTCTCGGTATCTTGAAGTCCATGGAATTTCTCTGGCATTGGACGAACTGATTTTGAAAGAATAGTATACGAGGTAACCATAACCGAAACCTCTCCTGTTTTGGTTTTGCCAATTGTCCCAATCGCTTGAACGTAGTCACCTATATCGAGTAAATTCATTTGTTCGTATGTTAAGGACTTGTTTGATAACTTCGAACCATCTGCTGTCGCTTCGTCGTTGCTCTTGAAATAGTCTGATTCTTTGACGTCTTCATCTTTAAAGAAAAGTTGGATTCGCTCTGATTCATCTTGGATGGTCGCAAATGCAATTTTTCCGATATTCCGGAGTAACATGATTTTTCCGACAACGGTTACTCGTTTCCCCTCATAATGTTGATATTCGGACTTAATCTTCTTAGCGGTATCGGTGCGGAATGTGCCTGCTCTAGCAGAAACGAATGGGCTAACACCAAGATCTCTGAGCGTTTGAATCTTTTGCAGCCTTGTTTGCCTAATATCGTCTAACATAGAAGATTATAACAGCCTTGCCGATACCGTACAACAAATTACGTGGGTATTTAACGATGTGAAGAAGCCAGCTCTCATAGCTCATCGCTTTCAAGTGTAAAATTAGTCTTCTTTTTTAACCTTTTAAAATGGACGTACTATAGGCTCTTTTTTGTGTCGTATTTGGTTTGCGAAAACTACTTGCACTCCCCTGATTTGTATAATAAACTGTTCATATGAATGCTAAACTTTTTTCCTATTCACTTATTGCTATCTTGCTGGGGATTGTACTAACTTTACTTTCACCAGTTTCGGCACAGTCAAATGTCAGTTGTAACAATGCAAACTACAAGACTCAGCCCTTTATTGATGTTAAAGCAAAGGCGAACGAGACGGTTAAGTTTTATTTTGATGGACAAGGTTATACAAAAATCGTTATCAAAGAGGGGAACACGATACTGACAACGATTAAAAAGATGTCAGATGGCTCGAATAACGTCTGGGATACACGACCAGCTGCAACATCTGCAAAGACCTATCGATACGAGTTTTACTTCTGTACCTCTGCAACATATTCGTCCTGTACTCCATGGCCACGGTGGATGCCAAGTAATGTTGCACCGTATGAACACACTTGTGGAACTGGATGTAGTAATGGGGAACGAATTTACGCTCTCGCCGATAAAGAAGCACTTTATGCAGCAGCAACTGCAGACGGATCTACACCGTATAACTTGAAAGATAGTGGGTATGCCCTCTTTAGAGATTCAGAGAGGACAGTTGGTCGAGACACCTCACTTACCTGTTGGGCAGACACTCCGGGAAATGATGGAACTGATAATGATTTTAACGATGCTGCAGCGATGTGGACAGTTAAGGTAACATCTACTCCACCTGCGACTCCGACTGCTACTACAACCGTAACACCTACTACTCCAACTGTAACCCTTACTGCTACCCCAACCACACCACCTACAAGAACGCCAACACGAACACCTTCTATCACTCATTCTCCAAGCGAAACAGGTTTCGCAGATGATATCCTCTTGTACATTGGGGGTGTGCTCTATGTCGTTGGTGTTATCGCATTTATGGGGGCACGAATTGTTATGAGTGCAAAGAAACCTCGCCCGTAGCCTTCTTACTTGCTATAATAGTCTATGGCATTCGAAATAGCCCATAAACAGCGTGGTTTAAAAGATATTTCTTTTGTATTGTCGTACCTTGGTTTTCTTCTCATTACTGCAGGTACCATTTTACTTCTTATTCCAGCACTACCGTGGGTTTATTACAGAATTAACGTAGAAGCTACTTCTGATGAGGTAGAAACTTTGACTGGATTTATCGGGATAGGCGCTGTTGTTGGTCCTACTCCAACGATAACTGGTGGCTTAAATCCTACCCCAACAGTTACTAAAACCCCAAAACCATCGTTAAAGTTGCCTGAATTCGACGCATCACTTCCCAGGCAAAATACACTTAAAATTCCTCGTATCGGTGTAAATACCGTGATACAAGAAGGAACTGATTCGAAGAAAGCACTCTATCATGGAGTTTGGAGAGTCCCTGAATTCGGAACTCCATTGCGAAACGAAGATCCAATTATCCTTGCAGCCCATCGATACGGCTATATTGAATGGTCTCCAGCATTTCGCAAAACAAGTTCCTTCGCTAACTTACCAAATTTGAAGAATGGAGATACTTTTCAAATGATCTGGGAACAACGATCTTTTGTGTATAAGGTATATCACGTTGAAGAAAATACAGTTCTGACAGACTATTCTGCAGATATTATTTTGTACACCTGTAAGTACTTGAAGTCTCCTGTACGTATTGTCGTTTATGCAAAACGAATTAGTTAATTCTATTAGTAATCCCTGCGTGATGGTTGTACAATATGGTTATGGTTGATATTTCCTTATTGAATAAATCACAGAGAGAAGCAGTGGAGGCACTGGATGGTCCTCTCTTGATAGTTGCTGGCCCAGGAACTGGAAAAACTACTGTTTTAACATACCGTATCGCTCATATACTTTCTGCAACTGATACAAAACCAAACGCAATTCTTGCGATGACCTTTACCGAAGCTGGAGTTTTTGCCATGCGTCGAAAATTATATGACCTTATTGGCTCAACTGCGTATAACGTTGAAATTACGACAATCCACGGGTTTTGCAACATGGTTATTCAGGAGTTTAGTGAATATTTTACAGATATTCAGGGTTTCACTGCGTTAAATGACATCGAAAGGATCAAGTTTACTCAGCAAATATTAGAGAAAACAGAATACCTTCACTTGGCACCAGTAAATGCGAAAGACTTATACATTCCTGATCTCCTTTCTGTAATTTCAACAATGAAACGAGAATATATTTCACCGAAGAAGTTAGAAACAGCTATTGAAATAGAAAATGAAATGCTTAATGGTATGGAAAAATACATCACTCGTGGCCCAGACAAGGGGAAAAGAGTCCGTACAGAATATTCAGATTATGAAAAGCGAATTGCAAAATACAAAGAAGTGTTAGTTTTCTACGATCATTACCAGGCATTACTCAAAGAAAAGAAACGATATGATTATGAAGATATGATTCTCGTGGTTTTGGAAGCGTTGCAAAAAAATGCAGAATTGCGAGCAACACTACAAGAAAAATATCAATACCTGATGATTGATGAATACCAAGATACTAACGATGCGCAAAACACACTACTCTTCTCTCTCGCTGAATATTGGGGAGAAGAAGCGAATGTTTTTGCTGTCGGTGATGATGATCAGGCAATTTACAGATTCCAAGGTGCATCAGTAAAAAATATTGTCGATTATTTGGGACGTTATCCAAACGCGAAAGTTATTACACTTACAGATAATTATCGTTCGCAGCAAAAGGTACTTGATGTTTCGAGAGAGTTTATTCGAAATAACTCGCAATCTTTAGAAAAGACACTCGGGACTATTGATAAAACATTAAAATCATTCGCTTCTCATAAGCAAAAAAGGATACGTTTAGCGCATTTTCATAGAGGTGAAGCAGAAAACCTTTTTATTGCAGATAAGATTAAGCAGCTGGTTCGAGGCAAGAAAGAAAAGAAGTATGAGAACATAGCAATTCTTGTTAGAAACAATGCGGATATGGATTCAATCGTAGATATGTTGCAGAGGAAAAAGATTCCCTATGTAAGAAAAGCAGGTGACAATGCATTGGAAGATACATACGTTAAACAACTGCTCGATATAGTTCGTTTAGTTACACTTATTGGAACAAAAGAATTTAATGATCTATTGCTCGTCAAAATACTCCATTTTCAATACCTGAACATTCCCAAGCTGGATTTACTGAAGGTTGGTCGCGCTTACCCTGAAAATCGAGTTAAGACATTCTGGGAATATATTGCTGGAAATACAAAAGGGGTCGATTTAAGTACACTTGGCGTTTCTCAAGAAGGCAAAGACAAGTTGTTAGAGTTTTTTGACCATATTGTTGTGTGGTATTCCCAATCTTTCCAAGAGCCTTTGGTAAAAATGCTTGAAATTTTAATGCATGAAACGGGGATGCTTGATTTTGTGCTCGAAGAAAAAAACAAGATAAAACACTTAAATGCGTTAAACTCGTTCTTTGCAGAGGTTAAAGCACTAAATGTTAGCGAACCTGATATGACATTGACAGAATTTTTAGTATCAGTTGACTTGATGAACCAATTCAAATTGCCTATCAAAGAAAAGGATCTTGGTGTGCAAGAAAAAGGTGTCCAAATAATGACTGCACACGCATCGAAAGGTCTAGAATTTGATACTGTTTTTATTCCACAGTTGTATAGCACAAAATGGGATCATCGTAGAGTTAGATCCAATTTAACACTTCCAGCTTCTTTGACTTCTTCAACGGGTGAATTAGATACACTCGAAGAGGATCGCCGACTCCTCTATGTGGCATTAACCCGGGCCAGAAAGAAAGTGTACTTAAGTTATTCTGATATTTATTCTTCAAGTTTCGGAAAAGATAAAGAAGTTCACCGTTCTCAGTTTATTGATGAGCTACCAAAAAAGGATATTTTTACACTCAAGGTTACGAAGTATACAAAACTGGTCCAAGATCATGTTGCAGATTTGCTCGCTGCTCGGCCTTTCAACACGGTCTATATCAATTCTATTGATGAGAGAGATGTTATTAGAAGTATTGTTTCAAGATTCGATTTACACCCAACAGGGTTAAACAACTACCTCGAATGTCCAATGCGTTTTTTGATGACCAACTTATTGCGGATTCCATCTGCAATTTCACCTGCACTTGTATATGGAAACGCGTACCATGCTGCATTAGAAGAGCTGTACAAGTCGGTAAAAGTCGATTTAGTCAAACTCTCTGAATCTGAATTTGTAAATGTATTCGCAAATAAACTGCAGGGATATCCTCTACGTACGTCGCAGAAAGAGAAATTGCTCGAAAAAGGAAAAAAGAATTTATCGTATTTTTACCAAACATATGCTGCATCACTTGTTGTGCCGTTAAAGACAGAACATCGACTGCGAGGAGTTATTTCTGGCGTAAGAATTAAGGGTACAGTTGACCGTATAGACTATATTGATATCTCAAAGAAATTCTTGAAAGTTATTGATTACAAAACAGGGAAATCGATTTCTGCCTCAGCATTCGAGGGACTTCATCCTTCTGCAACATTTGATAAATATAACTTTGAAAAAGCGAAAGCACAGCGTTACTACAATCAATTACTTTTTTATAAAGTAGTTTCTGATTTGGACTGGTGGATTACGAGTAATAATGCTGAGGTTGTTGAAAGTTCACTCTTTTTTGTAGACCCAGAACGAGAACAATTTGCAGAAAGATCCGTGACATACGATAGTTCAGATATAGAAGATATGAAAGAGCTGATTATTACGACGTGGCAAAAAATTCAAAATTTGGAGTTTCCAAGAATTCACCGACCAGAAGATTCCTGTGAGTATTGCAGGATTGGAGATAACTAGCTTGGTGAAGATAAAAAACGTAATTGTTAAATGGTAAATGAGAAAATATAACCTTTAATCTTTCACTGTTAAGCTTTATAATCACCTATGGAAGAAACAACACAACCCCAAGTAGTTCATATTGTTCATAAAAGTTCAGTTTGGCGAAAATTCTGGATTATTCTTGCTGTACTGACCTTGCTTTGTAGTCTTTGTAGTGTTTTACCAATGGCATTGTTATTATTGATTGATTCATCTGAAGCCTCTAAAAACGCAAACTCAGACGAACTCACTTACACCTTTGTTGGTGGAAAAAAATCGAGTGATAATAAACTCCTTGCAATTTATATCGATCAGCCAATTCTTACCGCCTCTCAAGATTACAGCGATAATCTCTTTTCGACTCTTTTTAGTGATCAATATATCTATGGATACCATATAAAAGATGAATTAATGAAAGCTACGGA
This sequence comes from bacterium, assembly GCA_020853235.1. Lineage (GTDB taxonomy): Bacteria > Patescibacteriota > Dojkabacteria. The sequence goes on from JADYZG010000001.1 coordinate 27,484, forward strand.
AGATGAAAAAATTAAAGGTGTTCTATTGATTATAAATTCTCCTGGTGGAACTGTCGTTGGTGCTCGAGCGATTTCGGATGGTGTCGATTACTTTTCTAAACAAACCGGAAAGCCTGTGTATGCGTATGTCCAGGACTTGGCAGCTTCAGGGTCCTATTGGGCAGCAGCAGCAGCAGATAAAATCTATGCGGAGCAAGGAAGTTTAATTGGTAGTATTGGGGTAATTATGGGGCCATTCGAATACTACGACAAATTAGTTACACTTGATGGAGTTGGCGCAGCAAATGGAATTACAATTACCTACATTACAGGTGGAAAGTACAAAGATTTAGGTAATCCAACTAGGAAAATTTCTGATGAAGAGATGAAAGTACTTCAAGAGGGTATTGACAGCGAGTATACTGTTTTTGTTGATCATGTAAGCGAAAAACGTAACATCCCAACGCCTGTGATTCGAGAAAACATTAAGGCATTAGTATATGGTGCCCAAAAAGCTAAATCTTTTGGATTGATTGATGAAATCGGGACTCGAGAAATAGTTCTTGAGGCACTGTCTGATAAAGCTGGAATTGGTGATGATTACCAACTAGTTAAATTTGGTACGAATACTACACTGTTTGGCTCTATATTTGCTTCATTGAAGCATGGTACAACACAAAAAACTGAAGCTCCGGCTAGAGTTTGCAAACTCTGTGGAAAATCACTTTACTTCTATGGTAATCCGCTAGACTACTAAGATGAGTCACATTCTGCAGGATATCACTAAGGAAGAATATCAGAAACGATACGACAGGCTAAAAACAATTCAGGACAAGCTTTTTTCGAATGCTACTGCTCCACTTTACAATTACCGTAAAGAGAACGGTTTCTACCCAGTTATGGGCGAAGGAAATATCTCTGCGAAAATCATGTTTGTTGGCGAAGCACCAGGCCTTAATGAGGCAAAAAAAGGTCGTCCCTTTTGTGGTGCTGCAGGTAAATTTCTTGACGTACTTCTTGCACATCTGGAACTCGCGCGTAAAGACGTGTATATTACAAATATTGTTAAGGATAGGCCTCCAGAGAATCGGGATCCTCTACCAAAAGAAATCGAGTTCTACGCAAAATTACTCGACAAACAAATAGAAATTATCAAGCCTCTGTGTATTGTTACCTTGGGAAGATATTCAATGGGATATCTATTACCAAAATTCAATTTATCTCATGAGCTGAAGCCGATTAGTCAAATACATGGGAAAAAATTTACAAGTGAGCAATTTGGGAAAACTCTAGAAATAGTTACCTTATATCATCCAGCATTCGCGCTTTACAACGGTGGCATGCGTGAGACATTATTGAAAGATTCCGAAGCGCTACTTCAATTCTTGGCATAACGTTAATTCGTTAATCTGTGTTACCATACAGTATGACTGTTGCTTTAATAATCATAATTGTTTTACTCGTTGGAGTAATTGTTTTTCTTGCAACAAAAGTAAATTCTTTATCTTCAGCAGGAACTGAAACGCAAAAATCCTTAGAAGAAACTTTGCGTTCACTAGATGATCACCTCGAAAGGCGCTTAAATGATGTAAAGGAGCATGTAACAACTCGAGTTAGCGAGAACATGAGATTTAGTCAGAACTCTACTAAAGAAGTAAATGACCGTTTAACAACTGCGAGTAAAGTTATTGGTGATTTACGCGAAAGGATTACGGCCTTCGAAGAAGGTTCAAAAAAGATTACAGACCTCGGAAAAAGTATTGGTGACTTAACTAATGTATTTAAAGCACAAAAAATGCGTGGAGGTTGGGGCGAAGAGTCGTTGGAATCTCTTCTTCTTGAATTTATGCCGCGAGACGTTCTCGAATTTCAATATAAGTATCGATCAGGAGATGTTATTGTAGATGCAATTGTCAAGTTCAACGACTCTTTTTTGCCTATCGATTCAAAGTTCCCTCTAGAAAACTTTATACGTTTGAACGAGGCGACCACTGATGAGGAGAAAACGACAATTAAAAAAGCTCTCAAGAAAGACATTAGCAAGCATGTTGATGATATTGCTCGAAAGTACATTTCTAAAGAAGACAAATCATTGGATGTTGCGTTCATGTACATACCTGCTGAAAATATTTATTACGAAACTGTTATTCGAGATGATGAAGACTTAAATATAAAGCGTTATTGTTTCGATAAGCATGTAGTTCCAGTTTCTCCAAGTACACTCTATGCGTATATACAGATTGTTTTACTTGGTATGAAAGGCATGCAAGTAAGCAAGAAGGCAAGAGAGATTTTGGATTCAATTAAAACAATGGAATCAGAGTTTGGACGTGTTTTGGATTCTTATTCAGTTATTGGGAACCATTTGACTCACGCCCAGCAGAAGTATGCTGAAACAGATAAATACCTTTCAAAATTTGGAACAAAATTACAAGGGACACTCGCGATTACAGACATTGACCAAGAGCAAGGAATGTTACCCGAGAAGTAGGGTTAGACAATATTTATGTAAGAACAGAATCAACAGTGTTCAAGTTTTGAACGAAGAAGGTAAGAGTTTTCTTGATAGTATTTTTATCAAAAGAAGTTTTGATACCGTTAATCTGTCCGAGTAGGATGTAAACACCATTTCCTTCGGCTGAGATAACAGTTCCGACTCGTTGCTCCGCTTGGGTGAACTTTTGTTGTACTGTTTCGTCCAGGTGTATTCTTGTACATTGTTTATATAGTGCGCTCAGTTCGGCTAAAGAACTGATTGGCATAAACCCTATTATTATCATATTTTCGTTTCTCAAATTTGGCAGTTGTCCTATAAATGCATCCCCAGTCGCCTTATCTTGGTATCTTTTTACTTTCGCAGCGCGTAAAAGTCTTTCTTCTGGCCCAGTTATCACGTAACCTTTATGTTTGTATTTTTCCGCGCTAATCATTTTTGTTAAGAAAATGAAATAGCAAAGTATTCTTGAATTTTAGACCTAACTGCTGCGAGTAAATCGAATCTGCGTTGTCTGATTTTTGCATCTTCCGTAAGAATAGTAACGGTGTCAAAAAAATTGTGAAGTATTTCAGAAAGCTCAGGTATTTGTTCTGGCAAGATTTGACTTTCGTGAGTCGTTAGGTAAGTCAGGAGTTTTTTTTCTGCACCTTCTATGTTTGTATCTTTAGTATATTCGGTAACTTCTCTGTTTTGCTTCTCAATTTTATTCTTTGCGAGGATGTTGTTAACTCTTTTAAAAGTATCTGTAATTTCATTTTTTCTAGCGTCATCGGTGTTTAAATTCGAAAGTTTTCCTGCATATTCGCACTTCTTTGCGTAATTACTACTCGTCCCAAGTGCGACGTTATGGGCAATCCACTGTGGAATACCTTCATCAATAAGCTGGAGCTCAAAACGAACGGCGATGTATTTGAGAAGCGCATTATTTTCGACAAAGTCAGCGAGATCAATTTCTGGCATCGTTCGTAACAACGTGACTAATCTGTATACTGTCTTTCGAATTTCAAATGGATCATGGTTTCCTTCTGGAAGTTTTTCAACTTCGGTAAGGGTAATAAGAGAATCAAGCTTATCTGCAAGGCTTATAATTTTTCCTTCATGAGTTGTAGGAATTTTCCCATTTGGTTCAGTCGGCAAGTAATGTTCTGTCAAGAGCAAGGAAACCTTCGTATTTAAACCTTCTCTTTCTGCATAGGCTTTGCCGATAATACCTTCGAGTGAAGGGAACTCTTTACCTAGAGAAGTTGCCTTATCGTTCTTGAGTAATTCAAGCGCTTGAAAAACCTGTGCGGGAACAGCTCCCCCAAGTTTTGAGTAGATTTCTTTAACGAGTTGTTGAATTCTCATTTTTTTATCGAAATACGAGCCAGCCTTAGGATGAAATCCAATATTTTTTAATCCGTCTCCGAAGTCACGAAGTTTCTTTTTACCGTCTTGTTGAAAGTAAAATAGACCGTCGTCCAACCTCGCTTTCGCAACTTTTTGGTTACCGTGTTCAATTCTCTTGTGGACTCGTTTGTGGTTTGCAACGACGTGATACCAAAGTGTTCCGTTTTTCTCTTCGGTCAGTGGGTACATTTGGTTTTTTTCAAGAATTAGTGTGATTAACTCTTTTGGCAGTTCTGAGTATTTTTTTTCTAACTTGATTGCCAACGCATGTGGGTTTTCTGTAAGGAATGAGTTTTTGATAACCATATCTTCAAATTTGCCAATTTTCTCTCCTGGATGACGACTTTCTTTCGCAATACGACGCATTCGTTTTTTCTGACTTAAGATGATTCCGCTGGCTCGAATAAATCGCAAGTATTGTTGAGCTGAAGAGATTTTTTCTTCGGCAGGAGTTTCGTACCGTGGGACTGGTGATGTTTTTCCAGTGGTGATATGCATTAATGAAAGGAGTAGTCTTTTGTCATTATGGAAAGCCAGTATCCAGCGAAGTGGGCGGATAAATGCTGGTAATCCTGTTTCCCATACCATCCATTTCGTTTTTGGTGCAGTTGAAAGAATATTTTCAGAGATAGTTTGGAAAACTTCTGTAAGTGTTTTCGTAATAATTTTTTCGGCGGTTACTATATTCTTGCCATTCTGATCCTGTTTAATAACAATCTGATTCTTGGTTAGTTCGTTTTTCTTCATGAATCCTTCGAGAACTTGTGTCGGTTTACCAGAATCGTCATAGGCGATATGTGCTGCAGGTCCTTTGATAAGCTGTACTACTCTACCCGTTTTACTCGGCTGGACTACCTTCAATACAAGACGTCGGGGCGTAACGTATAGATAGGCTTTGCGATAAGTAACACCATATTCTTTTAATTTCTTCTTAAACCACGTGTGTGTTAGTATTTCGGTCCAATCGACTAAATATGATGCAGGAAGCTCTTCAAATCCGAGTTCAACAATTGCAATGTTTTTTTGGTATTTATTCTGACCAATTTTTACATGAGAAATTACTTCATTAACTTTGGGTCTATATGTAATTGGCATCATTCGGTTTTTAAGTGGATAGCCGAGTGCTTTCCGTTCTTCTAGATACTGTGTGCTGATTGCCTTGGTAGCTTTTCCCATCATACCGAATTTCGCGACACGGTCTGAAACACTAATCATCCCTCGGGCATCCAATAAGTTGAATATATGAGAAACTTTTAATAGATAATCGTACGCACTCCAAAAATTTTTGTGGTCCAGTTGTGTTTGAACTTCTCTTTCGTAGGTTGAATAAAGAGTTCGTAGAGTTTCTGGTGTGGATGTTTTGAAATTGTGTATTGCTTGCCAGTACTCGTGGCGTTCAAAAATGTCGGCATAGGTCGTTGTGTCATTCCACTTGAGGTCATGGTAATCATCTACGTCCTGAATATACATTGCAAGGCGCTCAAGCCCATAGGTAATTTCTAATGTTGGGACTTCAAGTGGTGTGCCTGCCATTTGTTGAAAGTATGTGTATTGTGCGATCTCCATGCCATCACACCAAATTTCCCATCCAAGCCCCCAAGCTCCGAGCGGTGTTGACTCCCAGTTATCTTCAACAAAACGGATATCATGTTTTTTCGGATCTAATCCTAACACAATCAAACTTTCAATAAAGAGTTCTTGGTTGAATTTTGGAGCGGGTTTAAGGATAACTTGGTATTGGAAGTAATGCTGGAACCTATTGGGACTTTGTCCGTATCTACCATCGGTTGGTCGTCGGCTTGGTTCGACATATGCGACATTAAATGGTTCTGGCCCTAAAACTCTAAAAAATGTGTGCGGGTTCCCAGTACCAGCGCCAAGCTCAACACCATATGGTTGACCTAGTAAACATCCTTGCTTTGCCCAAAATGAATCTAGGGACTTAATGAGTTCTTGAAATGACATGACGGAGTATAGCAGAAATTTGAAGTTTTGTGTTTAGATACATTGAAAAACTGAGTTAAGTGTTAGGAACTTTTAATCTTTAGTAATTCCCCATTTCCCCACCACCATACCATTGGCAAGAAGAATCCGTAATACGAGACTGTCGCAATGGAAAAATATGGGACTCCAAGTCCGAGTAACGTGAGAAATAGTTTTGCACCGTATGTATAGAAAAAGTCTTTTGAAGTTTTCTTTTCGTTTGTTTTCGTAAATCGGATTTCACCAAGTAGTTTACGTAAGGTTTTGAAGCTTGTGAACCAAAGATACATAATTATGCCAAGATAAATAATAACCCCAATCCAGCCCTGCTCTGCATATAACATTCCATATGTTGAATGGGGGTTTGCGTTTGTTCCACCACCTGGTTTAATGATTTTTTCATAGTGAATGCCAAATGTGCCCATTCCCATACCAAATAAAGGATTCTGATTCCCGATTTTTACTGCGCTTGCAAAGAGTTCCGCATGGCCTTTTGCTGAGTCCTCTTCTGGCTTAAACATATCTCTAACGTATAAGATAATTTCTCGTGAAAGGGTCGTTTTTCGCTGGTTATATTGCAAGGGTACTAAGTATCCCAGCATAAAAAGAACTACGAACATGATAGTGGTAACGAGACTAAATTTTCCGACTCTTGTTGCTAATTTTTTACTCACCCCGACAGTTTTAAGAAGCGGAATTACGAAGACGAGTAAGACAAACAACCCTGTAACTCCTGCTCCAAGCATTGCACTACGAGACAGTGTCAATATGAATGAAATAATGCTTGCGGTCAGCGGTACTAATAACCAACGCTGCTCTTTATTTGGGAGATAGCCTTTTGTTGTTTTTGTCAGTTCTAGGAAAGCAATCAAGGTTCCGCTAATTAAGGTAATAAATAAAGAGAACATCCCATTAAAATTCACATCACCAAAAAAACCTGGCGCACGAATAACATTCGGTTTATACGAAAATTTCTGATGACCAACAAGGAGAAGTTTGTTTGGAAAGGCTTCATCGACCTTACTCCAAACTTTACAACCTGAAGAAAGTGAACAATCGAAAAATTGTGTCGCAGAAACGATACTGTTTATTACGGTAAAGGCGATTAATGCTATAGCAAAAGTCTTTAGCAATTTGGTCCCTATTCTTCTTAAGTTCTCTTTGTCGATCATGTCACTAACTAAGCGTAACCAAATAGTTGCTGTTATGAAGATTGCCCAGTTCATTCCATGGGTAATGAATATTCCAATCGAAGATCCTTTTACAGTCGAAGTCGCCAGCGAAATAAGGTCTGTACCGACAAGGATGAAGATAATCAGTGATAACTTACTTAGAATCAATTTCCTGAGGCTATATTTTTTGCTGAATTCCCAAATTCCTTTACACAATAATATGGGTATAACAAACACAATTGGCTGTAATGTTTTTGTATTGGATCCTATGTTTAGTGTAATGCTAAACCTGTGAACAAATGCAATCGCTGGAGTTAGTGCAAATGCCTCGAGGAAAGGTAGGTAAATTCCGACTGCAGCAAGTACACCAAATATTCCAAGAAGTATTTTTGATCCAAGTGCTGTGTATCGAAGCATAACCAATTTTACCTGAAAACTCTGATTTGTTACAATACATGGATATATGGAACTTCATATACTTTTTGGCCCAACTGCGACTAGTAAAACAAAGATGGCTCAGACTCTTTGGGAAAAATATCGCTACCCTATTCTTTCCGTCGACTCACGAAAGGTTTACAAAGGTGCCGATATTGGCACAAACAAACTTGAGATTTTAGCATTCCAAAGGAGCCATCCAGAAGTTTTATTTGGCGGTGTTGATTTTCTTGAACCGAATCAAGAAGTTTCAGTTTATATTTATCAGCAATATGTTTATAACTGGGTTGCACAAAATTGCGAAGAAATCAAAAATGCCGGAGGATTAATTTTGCATGGCGGTACAGGGCTTTACCTCGACGCTATTTTAGAAGGTAGATCACTGTTGAGTAAAAGAAACGATACGTTGCGCAACGCGTTGTTAGGATTATCGATAGAAAATTTGCAAAAAAAAGCAAAAAAAATAAATCCTGTTGGATTTGAGAGACTTAATAACAGTGATGCAAAGAACCCACGACGTTTGATTCGAGTTATTGAGAATGAAAAAAACGAAAACATTGGCATTAATACCGTGGAATCTAACTTATTCAAAAATGCTACTAAAATTTGGCATGATTCTCGTCCAGGTCGTAAGGCATTGTATGAGAAAATTAACGAGCGAGTCCACCGATATTTTTCGGAAGGATGGTTCAAGGAAGTCTTATGGTTACTCGGGACGTATGGCAAAGATACTCCTGCTCTCAAAATGATGGGGTATAAACAAATCGTAAATTTCATGATGGAAAATGCTACGTGGGAACAGCTGATTGCTGATGATATGCCCCAATATGAGACACTTATTGCGACAATTCAGCGAGAACATCGACGTTATGCAAAACGACAAGAGACTTGGGGAAGGAAATATTTTGGTGCTTGAGTATGTTGTCTATATAAATTTAAGATACAATTAACTATGAAAAAAAATACAAATGGCTACTTCGTGGCACTGTTTTTAGTGGTTTTGGTAGTGGGATTTTTGCTTAGATTCGCTCAACTTTCTACTAGTGATTTTTGGTACGACGAAGCTTTTACTGCGATAGTTATTCGCGCGCCTTGGAAAGATATGTGGGCATACTTGGTCGCTGATAAAGTTCATCCACCACTCTACTATTTACTGCTCAGAAACTGGGTTGGTATATTTGGGACGACACTTACTGCGATTCGAAGCTATTCATTATTGTTTGGTATGGCAATTTTACCAATGGCCTACTTGATTATTCAACAGCTTTCTCTCGAGCGTAAGGAAAAACAACAATTTGGGCTAGTCATGATGACTGTTTTCGCTGTTTCTCCATTTTTCGTAACATATTCTGTTGAAGCTCGATCATATTCATTTTTAGCATTTTTGATTTTAACAGCGGTCTTCCTTTTCTTGAGAATGACTAAACAACTTTACAAGATCACGTGGACAACACTTGCATTCGTGGTGACAGTAGCCGCTATTGCGTTTACGCATTATATTAGTATTTTGGTCGTTCTTGGATTTGCAGTAACCTATGCATTGCTTGTTATGGTTGATAAAAAATGGTTTACAAATGGAGCGATTTGGGGAAATATTGGCAAGCTGCTGCTTGTTGGATGGGTTGGATTTACTCTTGTCTGGCATCATTTTAATCTTGAGCGGTTGGTAGAGAAACAAAACCTTGGGTGGATACCGCAGTCCGATCTTTCGACATTAATTCGTGTTGTGTACGTCTTTCTTTTTGGTGTCGATAGACAATCCTTGGGCTTGCCTGTGGTTAATCAATTCAGTTTTCCACTTTTGCCCAATAGCGTTGGAATTGTCATCTTGTGTGCATCACTTGTCGCTATAATCTTTGCAATTAAAAAGTTGTCGAATAAAGAAGATCAAGTGAAAGATCTACTGGTCTTGCTTTCAATTGGATTGGTTCCACTTGTTTCTGTGCTTCTTGCGTCATCTTTGGGGCTTAATATATATGTTGACCGGTACGTTATCGGTTACGGAACAATGCTTCTCCTTGCATTCGGTTACGCCTGGTGGGTAACCATTGGGAAATCGTTTGTCATTGTTTTGGTCGGGTACTTTGTACTACTTTCATGTCTCATATTACCTCAAGCAAGTACGAAATATTCAGATACATACAACACACTCTTGGCGTACGGACATATAGTACCAATTGTTGAAAATCCATTAGATTTTGTGGTATTTAAGTCATACTTTGGCGAAGGTAACGTCAAAGTATTGCAGCGTTCAAACGGAAGTTACTATGATTGGGCACTTATCTCGCATACAGACGAAGTCAATATAAATACTGTGCCTGCAGGCACACTTGTTGTTTGGAGCCAATATTCGGACAAAATGGGTGTAGATAATAATCCGAAGTTTGAGAAGTTCCAGGAAACCTCAGATTTTGTTATTTACCAGGTACTTAATTAAACCTTTGGAACTGGGGTGAGTTTGTATTTCCACCAAATTGAGATAAGGTCCTTGAATGTTTTAAAATAATCGAGACTTGTAACTCGACTGTCGTCGGTGTTTACCCAGATTACTGGCAATTCCTTGATCATTAGTTTGTTTTTTGCAATAAAGTACAGGAGTTCAAAATCGAATCCCCAACGATCTATTGTAGTTTGCAGGAACAACTGTTTTGATTTCTTAGTGAGAAGTTTAAATCCACATTGCGTATCTTTGATGGTAAGTCCGAGAAAAAGGCTAATCATGAAATTCCCAATTCTTCCAAGTAGTTTTTTCATAAACCATGTTTTTACCTCAGATTCATTCAGGGCACGTGATCCAATAACGATGTCGTACTCACTCGTGTAAGTAATAAAATGAAGGAGTTCCTCTATAGGTGAAGAAAGGTCGG
>JADYZG010000002.1 GCA_020853235.1 bacterium
ACCCACGCTTTCGTGCATCAGTGTCAGAAACGAGCCAGTAAATTGCCTTCGCTTTTGGTGTTCCCAATAATATCAACGGATTTCACCCCTACACTATGAGTTCTGTACACCCCTTCTTATCTCAAGCTTTGCCGTTTCGAATGCAACTCTCTGGTTGAGCCAGAGGCTTTAACACTCGACTAACAATGCCGCCTACGCACACTTTACGCCCAATAATTCCGGATAACGCTCGAGGCCCTCGTATTACCGCTCCTGCTGGCACGAGGTTAGGAGCCTCTTATTCATGAGGTACCGTCAAAAATTTCTTCCCTCATAAAAGATCTTTACGTGGCGAACCACTTCATCAATCACGCGGCGTCGCTCCATCAGACTTTCGTCCATTGTGGAAGGTTCTTGACTGCAGCCATCCGTAGATGTATGGGCCGTGTCTCAGTCCCATCGGTGGGGGTCAGCCTCTCAGCTCCCCTAGGCGTCATAGCCTTGGTAGTCCATTACACTACCAACTAGCTGATACCCCACAGGCTTTTCCCTAAGCGAAATTCTTTACCCCGGAGGGACTATCGTGTATTAGCACACCTTTCGATGCGTTATTCACGACTTAGGGGGAAATACCCATGTATTACTACCTCGTTCGCCACTAACCAGCGCCTATAATCAATGCTTCACTTGTATTGCTACTCATTCCACACTTCATATAGGCAAGGTCCGTTCGACTTGCATGCCTTATCCACGCCGCCAGCGTTCATCCTGAGCTAGGATCAAACTCTTAAAAAAGATTCAATCGATTTTACTCAAATAAATCTAGAACGGAACAAAAGAAAATATAGTCTTAATATATCTTGGTCTTGTACTCATCTAGACTTGCACATTGTTCTCAACTTAAAATGCCTTTGTTACCAAAGGATTTTTTCGCGATTTGTCAAAAAACGTTATATAAAAACGCCTAAAAAGACGTCTACCAAAAGAGTATATACTAATCAGAAAACGAAGTCAAGCCTATATCCCCCACTTATTATATAAAGGTACGATGTTATAAAAACCATACTAAATATAGGGTTTTACGCACATTAGATAGTACCGAATTGGATGTTATTTATTCTTCGTTAAAGAAAACTTGGATCATGTTTCTTTAGTTTTCCTAATAAAAATTACTATCCACAGGGGGTTGTTTTTTTATGTGACATTATGTATACTAATTGTGTATCAATACAAAAAGGGATCCGAAAGGTTAATTGCCTAAGGAGCCCTTTTTACGTTTTAGTGAGATATTTTAGTCTTTATTTCTGGCTTTTCTAGATAATCATAGTATTCTGAACCCAACTTTTGATATAGAGATGAGGCAAATTTTTCATTAGGAAATAGTATTTTTTCAAACTTGTTTCTTTTAATTAAGAAATCTACCAGCTTTTTATAATCACCGTCTCCTGAAACAAGAATGATTCTCCCAAACTCCTCACCTTCAATCATTCTTTTCATGATAGAAAATACGATATCACAGTCTACATTTCCCTTTTTCTTACCTTTCAACGCAGAAGAATGTTCTCGAAAAAAGAGGATGAAACCAGATTCTTGCAACTTGTCATAGAGATCTTGTTGATCTTCAGAAATGAAACCTAAAAAGTAATAGGCTTGAGTGACACCGTACTTTTCGGCTAAATATTTTCGAAACTTTTTGTGATCGATTTACCATCCGCATTCTTTAGTTCCTAAATGCAAATTTTGTCCATCAATAAAAGCATAGTTGTTTCTCGCATCTTGCGTTTCCATAAATAAATTTTAGCACAAACATGCTTATTATCCGAACTTCTTTTAATCTTAAAAACCACCCGTATTGGGTGGTTTTTGAGGTAAGAAAACTTGATTATTCTTGCACTAAAATTGTTGCTACGTTTTGTGATTTATCACAGTCTACAAGGATAGTTTTATTTTTGAGATACACGTCTGGAAGCACGACGATTTTGAAACCATACGGCTTGATAGTATATGTTTGATCAATCTTTACCGTACGAGTTTCTGATGATCGGTTATCAATCATAATACCAGTATTATCTTTATATGTAACGGTATTAGGATGTGCCTGACACATTTTATCAAGCTGGATTCTTCGGTCGGCATATTTCACCAATGCATTTGCATATGAAATACTCACAGCAGAAGCTCCCGCCTTTACCCCTGTAGTGTCTTGTACTGATTCTTTTGGTTCATCTGTTGTCGTACCATTGTTGACGACGACAGTAGCATCTTCTCCTACATCGGTAGTTTCTTTCTTGTTAAAAACCATAAATAATACTCCTGCAACAACAACCACGAGAACCACTGCTGAAATCCACATAGTAGAACGTTCTTTTTCCATATATTTTATTTAGAATAATGTATAAAACTGTGCTTCTTGGAATTTTATCCAAGAATTGTAGTACTTTCTAGTTGCGACTAAACACTAGAACCCTACTAATAGTATACTCCTATACCAAATAAATAGCGAACACGCAAGAAAAATACCCTTTCGGGTATTTTTCTTGAACTATTATCTGTTGAGACGATCGATTTCTGCTTGATATATTATTGTATTTTCTGGAACGAGTTCAATTGCTTTTTGCCAAAGCTTTATTGCTTCTGCTTTTTCACCTTTATTTTCAGCAACTACTGCAAATTTTGTAACAAGGTTTACTTTCTCGTTTGTTCTAACTTTTGGATATCCTTCATCGTAGACTTTCTTTAATTCAGAAAAAGTTTTATTCAAACCTTGGTCCATAACCAAAATTTTCCAATTCCAGTAATCACCAAATAAAGGAGAAATTTGTATTCCTTTATTTATAGCATTCAATGCTTCATTCCATTTTTTTTGGTTTAAATATACCGTATACAAACCAGCGTACGGAGCACTGTCATTTTTTTTGTATGTTAATGCTTCGTTGTAATATTTGATAGCCAATTCAGACTGACCATCAAGAGAAGCTTTTTGGGCGTTAGCGATTGCTGTATTAAATTTTTTATCAATATCCACAGAAACATTTTCTTCTGTTTCTTTTGCTGGCTCAATGACGGTTTCATCTACTTGAACATCCACCTCATTTTTAACTTCATTTGTTTCTGTATTTTTTGATTCTTTAACATTTCTGTATATAAGAACTAGTGAAAAAATGACCACTATACTCAGTATTATTAACGCTATATTTTTTGTCTTTTGATTCATAACACATACAGTATATCAAAAAAAGACAAAACAAAAACACCCCTTACGGGGTGTTTTTGCCAACTACATATTTGTTTTAAGGCAAACATGTATCAAACATTAACTAGTTCTTAGAAAGTGTTTGTGAATCTGTTGGAAGATTCTTAACGAGGTAACCATGATTCCAGTCATCTGTTGAAACAGAGTGACCAGCAGCTGAAGTATCTGTCCATACAAATGATGCAGTAGCGTCATCTGTTAGAACATCAGCATATGCATCTGGAGCATCGTATGCAGTCAAAGGTTGAGCGATAGAAACGTTTAGGTTATCACCTGAAACGAATGTACCTGCTGTTACCATTTTGAGAACATATGTCTTTGATCCACTGATTTGTTGTTCATCTGTTGCAACGAATGCAAGTGTACCAGATGTACCACCATCAGCTTCTACAGAACCAGCAAATGTTGGAGTTCCAGCAATTTGTGTGTTTGTATCAGCATCCCAAAGAGTTGCTGATGAAAGAGTATCAGTACCACCCATAGCACGAGTGATTGTGAAGATAATTTTCTTCCAACCAATTGTTCCTGTACCGTTTGAACCAACTGAGAACTTAGCAGCAGTAACTGTTCCAGTACTAAGTACTGTTGAAGGAAGTGCTACGTTTGTTACTGTAGGAATTGCAGCATACACGTATGTTGCATTACTTGCAGGGTTTGATTCTGTACCAGCAGCAGAAACACCAGTAGCTTGTGAAGTTGCTGTGAATGAAGTCAATGTTGTAATAAGTGAAGCACCTGTTGTACCTGCACCTACACCAACTGTTCCAAGTTGCAATTTAACAGTCAAGTTCTTAGAAGAACCTGCTTGTACATTCCAGTTAAGACCGTTGAATGTAACTGTTGTTGCACCAGCTTTTGAAGCAACCAATGTTGCACCATCGTAAAGCATTACATTTGTAACCGCAGAAGCATCTCCGATTGTAAATGTAAGGTCTGTTACGTTGTAACCTGAATAGAGAGCTTCAAATTTGAAGTCTGCAATATCAATTGTTTGATTATCAGCCACGATGCGAGCATCAGCTGTTGTAGCAGCTTTTGTTGCTGTGATTGAACCTGTTCCTGCTGTCAATGTTTGACCATCAACATCAGCATTTGACACTGCTGTACCTGATACAGAAGCTGTACCAGTTACACTAAGATCTGTTTTCATCTTTTCCAAAGCTGTGATTGTTGAACCGATTGTAGCCCACAATTCAACTGTAGCTGCTGCATTCTTAGCCAATGTGTAATTGATTGAGAAATTGTTATCAGCAGCAGAAACTGTACCGAGTGGAGATGGAGCAGCAACAATGTTACCATTTGCATCTTTTACTCGTACAGTAAGGTTTGTAAGATCATCTTCATTGAAGTCATCAGCTGAAACAGTAACCTCATCAACGTCAAATGAAAGAGTTGTTATAAGTGTGTCTTCAACTGAAGAACCTGTAAGATTCCATTGACCAATTTTGAATCCACTTGTTTGTGG
>JADYZG010000003.1 GCA_020853235.1 bacterium
ATTCGCAAAGGGATCTTGACAAAATTTAAGTTTGCATTTGTTACAAAGGTAGAAATCGAACGTGCCATTAACAAAGTTGTTGTGATTATCCATGCCGTTAAGCCTGGTATGATCATTGGTCGCGGTGGAAAAGGCTTAGAAGATGTAAAGAAGTTTATAGTTGATACCCTTGGAGAGAAGAAAGTTAAAGATGAGAAGATTAAGATTGACCTCAAGATTGAGCCTATCAAGAAACCTTATATTAACGCATACTATGTTGCATACGATATTGCATCAAAACTTGAAAGAAACTTGCCACACCGATCTCTTGTTCACCATACGACCGCTCGTGTGATGGAAGCAGGTGCAAAAGGTGTCAAAGTTCAACTTGCAGGTCGTATTCGAGGCGCCACAATTGCTCGTAGAGAAAAATATGGAGAAGGTACCGTACCTGTCTCAACATTGCGAGAAAATGTAGACTTTGCATCGATCCCAGCATTAACGAAATCTGGTTACGTTGGAGTAAAAGTTTGGATCGCTCGCAAACCAGGTGAAGATTCAGAGGACTAAAAAAATACTATGTTATTACAACCGAAAAAACGAAAATTCAGACGCGAATTCAGAGGCAGTTGGAGAACAGTTGCTATGAAGGGTGATACTGTGTCATTTGGTACTCATGGTATCAAAAGCACTGAAAGTGGCTATGTGACTGATCGTCAGCTTGAGGCTTGTCGTGTCGCTCTTGCTCGTGCAAGCCGCAAGGTGGGTCGTTTCTGGATTCGAGTGTTCCCACATAAGCCGTATACGAAAAAACCTCAAGAAGTTACGATGGGTGCTGGAAAAGGTGATGTATCGCACTATGTTGCGGCTGTTGCTCCAGGAACTGTCTTGTTTGAGTTTGAAGGTTTAGACGCTGTCATGATGAAAAAAGTTTTCAGCAGCATTTCGGCAAAATTAGCAGTAAAAGCAAAATTAGTAAGTAAGCATATATAACATGAAACGAACAGATATTGATAAATACAAAGGTATGGATGAGAAAAAGCTGTGGGCAGAAGTTGTTGTGATGCGAACTGCAGTAGCAGATATGATGCTACGTATGAAGCAAGACACACAACCAAAAACACATCTTATTTCAGAAAAAAAGAGAACGATTGCAGCATTATTAACAATTTTACGCGAGAAGCGTTCATAACTATGGCAAAGGTATTAACAGGAAAAGTAGTTTCAACAAAGATGGCACAAACTGCCGTTGTTGTTGTCGAACGAGCCTATTCACACCCTTTGTATAGGAAGACGATTCAAAAACACAAGAAATTTAAAGCTCATGTTTCAGATGATATGAAAGTGAAAGATGGCATGATGGTTGATATTCAAGAATGTCGCCCAATTTCGAAAGATAAATCATTTAAAGTTGTAAAAGTTTACGCTGAATAATCATGTTACAGTTACGATCAACACTAGCAGTTGCAGATAACAGTGGAGCCAAAGAAGTATATGTCATTGGTATTCCAGGAAAGGGAGGCAAGCATTTTGCTGACCTTGGAGATGTTGTGACAATTGTTGTTAAAAAGGCAGATCCCTATGGTCAAGTGAAAAAAGGTGATGTTGCTCATGCTGTTGTTGTTCGTACCCGTAAAGAAACACGCCGAAAAGATGGAAGTTATATTCGTTTTGATGATAATGCCTGTGTTATTTTGACAGCCCAAAAGTCTTTGGAACCAAAAGGAACTCGTTTCTTTGGTCCATTAGCACGAGAAGTTAAAGATCTTGGATATGCAAAGATTGCAAGTTTAGCAGCAGAAATTTATTAACTGATATGAAAATTCAAACGGGAGACATTGTAAAAGTCATTGCAGGCAAAGAAAAAGGCCGAGATGGTATTGTGATGCGCATATATCCAAAGCAAGAAAGAGTTATGGTAATGGGCGTTAATATGTACAAAAGACATGTAAAAAAGAGTGAACAATATCCACAAGGTGGAGTTGTAGAACTTCCAAGAGCATTACACGTCTCCAACGTTATGAAAATGGTAGCTGGAGATAAGAAAGCAACAACCCGAATTGGATATGTTGTAGAGAATGGTAAAAAGTTTCGCGTCGAGAAAAAAACCGGCGAAAGAATAAAAACATCAAAGAAATAAGTTTAACTAACTGATATGGCAGCACCACTAAAAACACACTATAAAGAAAAAATCGCTCCAGAGCTCCAAAAAGAGCTCGGAATTGCTAATGTTCATCAAATCCCAGCATTAAGTAAAGTTGTTATTAATGTAGGTGTTGGTGAAGCAACAAGCAACAAGGGTGTGGTTGATAAAGTCGTTTCAGATATAACACTTATTGCAGGACAAAAACCCGTTGTTGCACTTGCCCGCAAATCAGTATCAGCATTTAAATTACGAAAAGGATTGGCAATTGGTGTGAAAGTCACACTTCGAGGTGATGCTATGTATTATTTTCTTGAAAAACTTTTTAAGGTTGTTTTGCCTCGAATTCGCGATTTTCGCGGTATTCCAGAGACAAGCTTCGATGGCAGAGGTAATTTAAATATTGGTATTACTGATCAAACCCTGTTCCCTGAGATAGACTATGATAAAATAGACAAGATCAGAGGCTTAGACATTACTATTGTTACTACAGCCCAGAACGATCAAGCTGCACAATCTTTATGTGAAAAGCTTGGGCTGGTTTTTATAAAGAAAGCATAGTTATTTATTTTTATGGCACGAAAAGCACAACTCGAAAGAGAAATAAAACGACAAAAGGCTGTCACCAAATATGCCGATCTTCGCAATGAACTTAAAGCGAAGGGCGACTATGAAGGACTCCAGCATTTACCTCGTGACGCCAGTGCGACTCGTCTGCATAGCAGATGTATGGTCACAGGCCGCGGACGAGGATATATGCGTCGTTTTGGTGTATCACGTATTGTTTTTCGAGAGAAAGCACTGACAGGTCAGATTCCTGGAGTTAAAAAATTATCTTGGTAGTCTAGATTACTAGATTACTAGATTACTAGATTATGTCACGATCATTAAAAAAAGGTCCATACATCGACTTTAAAGTCATGAAAAAGGTGATGGCTCAAAAAGAATCAAATTCGAAGGAGCCAGTGAAAACATGGGCTCGTAATTGCCAAATCGCACCTGAATTTGTTGGACATACATTTGCCGTTCACAATGGTCGTAAATTTATTGACGTATTTGTGTCGGAAGCTATGGTTGGTCATCGTCTCGGAGAATTCTCTCCAACACGAACTTTCCGTGGCCATGGAACAGTTACAAAGCGAACAGCAGATAAGACCTAAAATAGTAACTTAGTAACTTAGTAATTTAGTAATTTAGTGATTTGGTTACTTAGCAAAATCAACCAAATTACCAAGTTACTAAGTCACCAAATAACCAAAATGAGTACAAACATTGATTTCATAATTCGAATTAAGAACGGATATATGGCAGGGAAACCTCGTTTAACGGGTATGTATTCTTCTCTTAATGAAAATATTGCAGCAATCTTAAAGGAAGAAAAATACATTCGCGACGATGCTGTCGTTGCTGATGGTGCGAAACGTAATGTTGAAGTCGAATTACTCTATAATGGTAAACTCCCAGCTATCAAAGGAATTAAACTATATTCACGACCTGGACAGCGACAATATGTGAAACGCGAAGCTGTTAAATCAGTTCATGGAGGCTTAGGTATTTCAATAGTATCAACGGCACGTGGCCTTATGACAAATAAGAAAGCTCATATGAATAAAGTTGGTGGAGAATTAATTTGTGCAATTTGGTAATGAACTATGTCTAAAATTGGAACAAAATCGGTTGAAGTGGAAGATGGCGTACAAGTATCAGTCGCAAACGGACTGGTAAGTGTGCAAGGGCCAAAGGGCAATCTTACGGTCGCAATTCCGTTGCATATCAGTGTTAAGCAAGACGGATCTACTTTGATGATTGAGCGTTCACATGAATCAAAGAAAGTTCGTTCATTGCATGGACTTATTCGCAGTCTTGTAAGTAATGCAGTTATCGGTGTTACAAAACCTTGGGAAAAACATCTTGAGGTGGTCGGTACAGGGTATAGAGTTAAAATGAAAGGTCGAGATTTGGTTTTCGAGGTTGGTTATTCGCATCCGGTCGAATTTGCAGAAGTTGAAGGTGTTACCTACACAGTTGACGGCAGCAAAGTTACAGTATCGGGTATTGATAAGCAACTTGTTGGAGAAGTCGCACACAAAATCAAAATCATTCGTAAGCCAGATCCTTACAAGGGTAAAGGTGTACGATATGAAGGCGAAGTTATTCATCTGAAGCCTGGTAAGAAGGCAAAGACAGCATAATATGGCAAATTCATTATTAAAGCGTCGTGCACGCATAAAAAAACGAGTTCGTGCAGGAATCGTTCGTATGAGCGAATATCCTCGTATGTCTGTGCATAGATCAAACAATCATATGTATGTACAAGTCATTGATGACCACAAAATGCATACACTTGCTGCGGCCAGTGATGTTGTATTTAAGGGTGAAAAAATGAATCGAACACAAAAAGCACAAAAAGTTGGACTTGCTATTGCTGAAGAATTGAAAAAAGTTAAAGTTAAGCAAGTCGTCTTTGATAGAGGAGCATATCCATACAAAGGCAGAATGAAAGCGTTAGCAGATGCAGTGAGAGAAGCTGGTATTACAATTTAACGATTTTATGACAATGAATCCACGAGGAGATAATAGACAACGCCGAGACATGACCCCATCAGATGGGATTTCTGAAGAAGTTCTTCAGATTAAGCGTGTATCAAAGAAAACAACTGGTGGTAATTATATTAGCTTTACTGCACTTATTGCTGTTGGAGATCGAGAAGGTCGAGTTGGTGTGGCACTTGGAAAAGGTTTGGAAGTTCCACAAGCTATTCGAAAAGGCATTAAGTATGCTCGCAAAGAAATGATTACAGTTCCTGTCAATGAAGAAACTTTACCTCATGATATCAATATGAAATATAAGTCGGCACGTCTAATTTTAAAGCCTGCACCAAAAGGTACTGGATTGAAAGTTGGAAGTGTATTGCGTACGATTCTTGCTCTTGGAGGTATTAAAAATGCTTCTGGTAAGATTCTTGGATCTCGAAATCACTTGACGAATGCATATGCTGCAATTAAAGCATTAGAAAGTTTAACGCCTCGAAAATAAGCGATTATACGTATGAAACTACACGAATTAACACCAATTGTTAAGAAAAGCAAAAAGCGACTTGGTCGTGGGTTAAGCAGTGGTGCTGGTGCCAAATCCGGCCGTGGTACAACTCGC
Source organism: bacterium (assembly GCA_020853235.1). Taxonomy (GTDB): domain Bacteria; phylum Patescibacteriota; class Dojkabacteria. Next base: position 5,277 of record JADYZG010000003.1, read on the forward strand.
CATCAAAAAGCTCGTCGCGTTATTCCGCTTCATTTTGAAGGAGGACAAAACAAAATCACACATAGATATCCACTTCTTCGTGGGAAGGCTCGGAACAAAGTGATTTTTGCAAAACCGCTTACGATTAATGTAACAACCCTAAATACGCTTGAAAAAGGATCTACTGTTGATCTGAATGTGCTTATGGAGCACAGAATGGTGCCATCTCAAGCGCTTAAGCGTGGTGTCAAAATTCTTGGTCGAGGTACATTGTCTGTTGCTCTGAATATAGCACTTCCTGTTTCTCAAAAAGCTCAGCTGAAAATTGAACAAGCAGGTGGTACACTTATCACAGCATGAGCAACCCACTGAAAAAGATACAATCATTTCTTAAAGATCCTGCACTGCGTAAAAAGATTCTTTTTACGTTTTTCATTTTTGTTATCTTCCGTATCTTTGCATTTCTTCCTGTTCCAGCTATTGATAGAGAAGCCCTGCAAACACTTTTTGGGCAAAGTGCATTCTTTTCACTTCTTGATATTTTCTCCGGTGGTACGCTAATTAATTTTTCTGTGATGGCGCTCGGATTGGGACCGTATATTAATGCTTCTATTATCATGCAGCTTTTCACTGTTGTTGTACCTCAGTTGGAAGCTCTTAGTAAAGAAGGCGAATATGGAAGAGCAAAAATAAATCAATACACAAGGTTTCTTACGTTGCCAATAACTATTGCTCAAGGAATTGGTATGTATGTCTTGCTCAAAAATCAGAATGTTCTCTCAAATCTCTCGTTTCTTGAATTTATTGGTTTTATTGTGACTCTTGCCGCTGGATCATTTATCCTGATGTGGCTTGGTGAGCTGATCTCTGAATACGGGTTAGGGAACGGTATTTCGATGTTGATTTTTGTCGGTATTATGGCTCGACTTCCCGTTGTATTTAGCCAAGCTTTCAGTACAGCCACACAAGAGAATACGTTAATACTTGTTATGATTGTCCTCTTTATGATTGCTGTTGTTGCTGCTGTGGTGTATGTTAACCAAGCAGTTCGTAAGGTACCTGTCTATTATGCGAAACGAGTCCGTGGCAATCGAGTCTACGAAGGTGCATCAAACTACTTGCCATTGCGACTTAATCAAGCTGGTGTGATCCCGATTATCTTTGCTGTCTCATTTGTATTGTTCCCGCAGCTCATTGGAAATTTCTTAATTACGATGAAAAATCCTGGGGTACAAAAGTTTGCACAGTTTTTGGTTCATACATTTAATCCACAAGGTTTTGTTTACAATGGTCTCTACTTTGTCCTTGTTATCGCATTTACGTTCTTTTACACAATCGTCATATTTAATCCAGAAAAAATAGCTGAAGAAATTCAGAAACATGGTGGATTTATTCCTGGCATTCGCCCCGGAACGGCTACAAAGGAGTATCTTCAAAGGATTGTCTTCCGGATAACGACTTTTGGAGCTGTCTTCCTGGGTTTCATTGCTGTTATGCCTGCCTTGATATCAGCAGCTACAGGGATGAGTAACTTCATTATTGGTGGTACCAGTATTTTAATTGTTGTTTCGGTCGTGCTTGAGTCATTCAAACTCATGGAAACCCAAGCAGCAATGAAGAATTATGATAAGTTCGTACGATAGTTACTTAGTAACTTTGTAACTTGGTCACTTAGCCAAATCACCAAATCACCAAGTAACCAAATTACTAAGTAACTTAGTGTGTTATAATAACCCCTTATGGCAAAGAAAAAAGGAAATCGACAACAATTTGGTTTACAATGCACTGTTTGTAAATCAGTGAATTATGTGACAGCACG
>JADYZG010000004.1 GCA_020853235.1 bacterium
AGATACAGCTTTTCGTAAATAGTTTTAATATACGGAATCTCAAGCTTTAATGTATCCCAAATATTTTTGTCTGGATTGCGACCATTTTGCCAATACAAATACGCAAAAACAAGAGCGATAAAAATAAGTACAAATACTCCGTAGCTAACGATAAAATCACTAATAGCAATAACGATACGTGTATATATTGGAATTTCCCCTCCTGACTCCTCGATAATCACAGAAAGTTTTGGAATAACAAGTGTCAACATCAAAATCATTACGATAATAAATGTTCCAATAACGAATGCTGGGTAAATAAGTGCATTTTTTGTTTTTGAAGAAAGTTCATATGAACGGTCGAGATATTCTGCGAGATAGTTGAATGTTTGGTTAAGCTTTCCGGATTCTTCTCCGGCACGAACCATGTTTACATAAAATGAAGAAAAAACACGTGGATGCTTAGCTAGTGCGTTTGAAATAGAGGAACCCCCTTGAAGGTCATCAGATACTTCTGTAAGAATTTTTCTTAGTACAAGATTATCCATTTCTGACGACAGAAGTCTGAAAACTTTAAGCGCAGAAACACCTGCTTCAAAAAGTGTTGCGATTTGACGAGAAAGAATAACAACATCTTTTTGCTTTACACGATCAAAAAATTCAATATTTGAAAAAAGCCCTTTCTTTTGACCCTGTTCCTTAATATCAAGAATAATAAAACCACGGCGTTGCAAGGATGAAATTGCGACTTCTTTGTTAAGCGCATCAATAGTACCTTTTGCTTGCGAACCTGTATCGTTTATTACTTTATAGTCAAAAATCATATTTTCAGGTTATTGTAAAAGGCGTTCGAGGGCATGTGGATCGGTAGAGTAACTGAACGCAGACTCAACTGTTATTTCTCCGCGACGAACAAGGTCTACTAAAGATCGATTGAGATCAATCATTCCCTGTTCAGATCCAGTTTCGATAACGAGATTAATTTCGTTTGTACGACGTTCACGAATAAGGTTTGCAACAGCGTTATTATTGATAAGAAGCTCATACGCAGGAATAAGACCGCCAGAAATACGCGGAATGAGACGCTGTGAGAAAATACCAAGCAGTGAGCCAGCCAATTGCGTGCGAATTTGATCTTGTTGATCACCTGGAAAAGCGTCGATAATACGATCTATCGTCTGAGAAGCAGAATTTGTATGCAAGGTTGAGAACACAAGGTGCCCTGTCTCAGCTGCCGTAACTGCCGTTGCGATTGTTTCCGCATTTCGCATTTCGCCAATTAAAATAACATCGACATCTTCACGAAAAACAGATTTTAGAGCTGATTGAAAATCTTTTGTATCGAGTCCAACCTCACGCTGATCGATAATAGATTTATCTTTGGTGTACACATATTCAATAGGATCCTCAATAGTCACAATATGCTCTCTTCTGTTCTGATTGATAAGCATAATAAGTGCGGCAAGAGTTGTTGATTTTCCATGCCCCACTGGCCCAACAACCAAAAAGAATCCTTGGCGTTTTTCTGCAAATGTAGCTAAAATTGGCGGCAAGTTTAATTCTTCAAGAGTTTTAACTTTTGGCACAAGGCGCATCACAATACTTACAATTCCTTTCTGGAAAAAAGCATTGCCACGCAAACGTGTTCCTTGATATTCATATGAAAAATCTATTTCTTGAGTATCTAAAAATTTTTTTAATTTTTGATCATCAAGAAGTTCTCGAATAAAACCAACTGTGTCATCAGCAGATAGTTCTGGTTTACGAGTAAGTGGAATGAGTTCTCCGGAAATACGTACAATAGGATGACTCCCCACAGAAAAATGAATATCTGAGCCACCTTCTTTAATGGCTGTGGAGATTAAATCGATGAGTTCTAGTTTGTAGTCGAGTGTCATAAAAATAGTATATCGTATTTTTAAAGATTATACGCCTCACGAAGTGGAACAATGCCATCCATACTTTTTAACAAAGCATCTTGTTTCATCGTAAGCATTCCCTGTGCACGTGCGACTTTTTCAATGTCTGGCTCTTGAGCACCATTTAAGATAACGTGTTCGATTTCTTTTGTTACTGGGAGGATCTCTAAAACAGCAACACGTCCCGTTGTCCCTAGTGGCACATCTTCATTTGGTTCTGCTTCATAAAACTCTCTAGTGAGATTTAGTTTATTTTTAAACTCATCAGGAAGTGTTGCAAACTCTTTTTCAACCATCGAACGCATGCTCTCCTCATGTGGTACAGCTTTCTTACACTCTGGGTTGATTTTTGGAACAAGGCGTTGTGCCATAGTAAGGATAAGAGTCGGGGCAATAAGATACGGATCAACCCCCATGTCGATAAGACGTGGAATAACACCAACTGCATTATTGGTATGGATTGTTGAAAGTACAAGATGACCAGTAAGTGCTGCTTGAATAGCGAGCTGAGCTGTTTCTTTGTCACGAATCTCACCCACCATAATAACATCTGGGTCTTGACGCAGGATAGAGCGCAATCCTGTTGCAAATGTATACCCGATTTCCGGCATAATTTGTGACTGATTGAGTCCAGGAATATTATATTCGACTGGATCCTCGAGAGAAACAACGTTTTGTTGCTCTCTATCAATCTCATTTAACATTGAATACAACGTCGTTGTTTTTCCACTTCCTGTTGGTCCACTTATAAGAATAAGACCGTAAGGACGACGAATACTCTCGCGAATGATTGAGAGTGCTTGAGCACTGAATCCAATATCATCAAGTGGCTTTACTCCACGATATGAGTCAAGAATACGAATAACAACCTTTTCTCCGTAATATGCCGGAAGCGAAGAAACACGGAAGTCAATTTTATGGCCGTTAAAGATAGAAGAGAAGCGACCGTCTTGTGGTTTACGTTTTTCGTCAAGTTTTAGGTTCGCCATAATTTTCACACGAGCAACGACCGCACTATGAACTGTTGGAGGGAGAGTGATGTTTGTTTCGAGGACACCGTCAACACGAAAACGAACTTTTACTTTGTCACCAATATGCTCTATATGAATATCAGAAGCATTCTGTTCAAGTGCATGACGTAAAATAACTGAAACGATTTTTGTTACCGGCGCATCTTCGACAATAGCATTTTGATCCCCTCCTTTTGCGACAGCCTTATATGCATCTGTTAAATCTTTATCCTCGGAATATCTTCCCTTTGTATCGTCGAGATTTTCAACACCATACTCCTCAAGCGCCTTATCCACTTCTCCGCTTATACCTCGGTACATTTCAATTGCTTTATCAAAATCCGACTTTGCAACAAGAACTATCGTATACGGTAGACCTATTTTCGCTGAAATAAATTGCAGCGCGTCTTTTGCAGAAAGAAAGTCAGGATCAACCATTCCAACCTCAAGAATGCCTTCATTAATAGCTAGTGGAATGAATTTATATTGTAACGCAGACTCTTGGG
>JADYZG010000005.1 GCA_020853235.1 bacterium
CAAACCCTAACATAATCTGTATAAATAGTAACTCTTGCAGCGAGTTGACAAAAATATACCCAAAAAATGCGAATGACATAATAAGATAACCTAGGTTCATGATAAGTTTTTCTTTGCGCCACTTGTCAGCGAACTTACTAGAGAGTAACATAATGCCTCCGCTCGTTATTGCATATACTGCATATGATGCACCGACTTCGAGGAGATCGCCACCGATATTTTTAGCGACAAATGCTGCGTAGATTGGTCCAATCATCGCACTCGCCATAACGATTATTGCGTTGCTAATGAGTAAAATTGTTAACCGTGAGTTGAACTTCTTCATCTTGGCATTTTATCTTATCCTATTCACCATTTGAAGTATAGAAAAACTTATGTATACTAGCCATATTTAATTATATCGGGTAGTAAATATTACTAATAAGTAGTAAAGGTTGCGAACATGAAAATTTGTATTCTCGAAGAACTTGACCCCGACCCGATTGATGCGGAATTCCCCTATGCTCCCGAACGTTATTTGCAAGGACACACATGGGAAAAAATCGCATTGAAAAAAGAAACGGTTATCTCACAATTGAAAGAAATTGCTACGAAGGATTTCGATGTCGTACTTAACCTCTGTGATGGTGCCTGGGGCGAGGATAGACCAGGTATCGATGTTGTACAAGCGCTCGAAAGACTAAATTTGGCGTTTACAGGTGCAGATCAATACTTCTACGAACCAACGCGTGAATCAATGAAGATGGTATGCGAGGTTAATCACTTAGGTTTCCCTCGCGGTATGCAAGTTACTAATGAAACAAAGATGAAAGAAGTATTGGAGCATCTTCACTTTCCGCTCCTTGTGAAGCATCCAAACAGTTATGCGAGTGTCGCATTGTTACCAGAGTCTAAAGTTATGAACGAGGCCGATCTTAAAAAACAAACCGATCGAGTGATTGGGTTGTTCGGCGGAGCATTGGTTGAGGAATTTATAGAAGGTACGGAATACTCAGTTCTTGTTTCGGAAAACCCAGAAGATTCAGAAAACCCGGTAGTATTTGCCCCTGTTGAAGTCGTTTTTTATGGTGGAGAGTCTTTTAAGCATGAGCAACTAAAGTGGGTTGATTACCATAAAATTTCAGCTCGACCAGTTACAGATTTGAAACTCAAAACTGAATTAGAGCATATGGCACGGAAAGTTTTTACTGGCTTACATGGTACGGGATATGGTCGTTGCGATATTCGTCGTGATAAAGCTGGAAATCTGTATCTTTTAGAAATTAATCCGAACGGAGCAATTTTATATCCACCTGAAGATCCAGGTACCGCTGATTATATTCTCAAAAACGACCCTCGTGGGCACAAACATTTCATTGATTTATTGTTACAATCTGCGATAAAACAAAGAGAAGCACGTGATAAAGGCTGGAAGTTGAAATATAGTCCTGTCGCTGGATTTGGTCTTTATGCTACAAAAAATTTTAAAACTAATGACCTTGTTCTTGATTTAGAGAATCTGCCCCATCGTTTATCAAGTACAACACAAGTAAAAAGACTTTCACGAGAAGAGAAAGAAAAACTTTACGGTTCTTCTTTTCATATAACAAAAAATTTGTTCTATGTTCCAGCGAAATACCCAGAACAGTGGCAGCCCATCAACCATTCATGTGACCCTGTATTATGGTTTGAGAAGGAAACATTAACACTTATAGCGAGAAAACCTATAAAAATTGGCGATCGTCTATCAATCGATTATGGCACAATCTTTAGTGAAGAAATAAGTTCTTTCGATTGTTACTGTGGTGCAAAAGTATGCCGAAAACGGATATCCGGTGCCGACTACCTGCTTGATACCATGAAAAAGTTCGTCGGTCATAAGTCGCCATACATCGAAACTTTGGCAGGATAGTCCGTAATCTTCCATTAATAACGAATAACTGGTATAATTCGCACGTTATGACAGACCAAGCCCATATTCGCAATGTCGCAATCATTGCTCATGTAGACCATGGAAAAACATCCCTTGTCGACTCATTGATGAAGCAATCGCACTTATTCCGTGACAACCAGAAAGAAATGAATGAAAACCTTATCCTTGACTTTAATGAGCTTGAACGAGAAAAAGGTATTACAATCCAAGCAAAGAATATCTCAATCCCCTACAAAGATTACAAAATCAATATTATCGATACACCAGGTCACGCCGATTTCGGAGGTGAAGTTGAGAGAACTCTAACCATGGCCGATGGAGTTATTTTGTTGATTGACGCACAAGAAGGGCCAATGCCACAAACACGATTTGTTTTAAAACGAGCACTGGAACTTCAGTTACAACCAATTCTCATTATTAATAAGATTGATAAATCTCACGCAGACCCAAAACACGCCCTTGATAAGGCAAACGATCTTTTCTTAATGCTTGCAAAACGAGATGAAGACTTGGAATTCCCAGTTCTCTATGCAATTGGACGAGAAGGGAAAGTGTGGAAACAAATTCCGGAGGGTGATCCGACGACGTGGGCACAACTTCCAGGAGATATTACTCCAATACTCGAAACAATTGTTGAACGGATTCCAGCACCAAAAGGTGATAAAGATGCACCTTTCTTAATGCAAGTTGCTGCCATGGACTATGATTTGCATGTTGGACGCTCACTAATTGGTAAAATTCGACAAGGGGAGGCAAAAAAAGGCGACTCAATCATTCTTTTGCATCCAGATAGCAAAGGAGAGGTTGCTAAATATAAGGGAAAAATAGATAAGCTTCAGACACGAGTCGGGATTGTTTTTCAAGATACAGATAAAGCTACGACTGGAGATATTATCTCCATTTCTGGAATTGATGTGAGTGCAATTGGGGGAACTGTCGGGTCACCCGAACAAACTGAAGTTCTTCCTGCAATTAAAATTTCGAATCCGTCTGTACAAATTACCTTTGAAGCCAACACCTCTCCTTACGCAGGGAAAGAAGGTAAATTTGTTACCATGAAACTATTGCAACAACGATTAGATTATGAAAAAGAAACCAATGTTGGGTTAACCATTAAACGAATTGATGAAGGCAGATGTTCTGTTGCAGGGCGTGGAGAACTCCAGCTCTCGATTCTTATCGAAACACTTCGGAGAGAAGGGTACGAATTTCAAGTTCGTCGACCAGAAGTTGTCCTTCAAAAAATTGACGGAGTCCTTAGCGAACCCGTAGAGGAGCTGTATATAGATGTCCCCGATGAATACGCTGGGGAAATAACTCAAATAGTCAGTAAACGCAAAGGTGAGCTGATCAGTATGGATTCGGAAAATGGACAAACGAAATTCATGTACAAGATTCTTACACGAAATCTTTTGGGAATTCGAACCGTTTTGCTTACCTCAACTAAAGGTAATGTTATTATGGCTAATTATCTTGCAGAATATGTTCCATTTACAAAACAACCTGAGTTGTTCCGTAAGGGTGTCTTAATTGCGACCGAAACTGGTGAAGCAACGAGCTATGCGCTAGATATGGTTCAGGAACGTGGTGATATCTTTGTACAACCATCAGATAAAGTGTATGAAGGTATGATTGTAGGTATCAATAAGTTCCAAGAAGATATTGAGGTTAATGCATCACGTGCGAAACATGCAACAAATATTCGATCTGCTACCGCTGATGCAGGAATCAAATTGAAACCACCGGTACAACTTTCTATTGAATTTGCGTTAGCATTTTTAGCAAAAGATGAAATGCTCGAGGTTACACCACAAAATCTTCGGCTTCGAAAAATCCATTTGAGCAAGACCTCTCGTGATGTCGCAAAACGACAAGAGAGAAACCTTAACAGCTAGTCAGATAATTCTTTAATTCGATACTCCGTTAATTTCTGCTATACTGCCTTATGGATTTACTTGCCCCACTGTTCTCAATTGAAAGAGAGACAGATATTCCACTGATTTATCGTGGAAAACCATTTACGCGACGTGCTAATTTTCCTTTATGGATTTCGCTGATTGGACCGTCTGGCGCAGGAAAGGACACTATAAAAAATAAGCTACTCCACTCTGGGCAATTTTATTATATCCGTACGGCCACAAATCGTCAGATGCGGCAAAATGAGTCGTCAAAGGATTATATATGGATGCGAACTCGTTATGAGGGTGAACCAGAAGATGAGTACTTTAGAAGCCTTATTCAGCAGTATGCCTTGTTTGAGTATGACTACCATTACGGGAATATGTATGGTACGCCTTTGGATTCGATAAAATTTGCAATTGAATCAGGGAAGATTCCCTTTTATTGTTCTGAGAATCAAGGTGCTCTATTCATGGAAGAAGTTTTGTCCACCATTTTTGATGTTTTAACGATTTCAGTCATACCGGATTCCCTTGAAGATATGAAAAAACGGATACTTTCTGGCGATCGAAATAATACGGAGAAACGTTGGGAAGGATCATTAGAACGAGTCCGTTCAGCCGGACAAGTAGCACATTTTATTGTGAAGAATCCTGCAGAATCTGTCGATTATGGTAAGAGTGGACTCGAGAGCGCAGTTCTTGCCACCAGAAGTCTCATTTTAAAGTATTACTAGATAGTTACTTAGCTCAATAGTTATGTGGCTATTGAAATTTCGAGTGGGTTTTATGCTCTTGCTTCTAAATACTCTCTTCGTTTTCTATAAACGTAGTAGATTACTGCCAGAACGAAAATAATTAAAAGTGCAATCCATAACCACATCCAGTTACTATGTTCGTCTGCTTTCAAGAATGCTAGTGCGAGTGTCGTTTCTGCTTGAGTTCCAAGTACAGTAACAAGATGTTTTTCTGAGGAACTAGTAACTCCTTTTGGCAAGGAACTTGAGTTCACTGTAACATCATAGTCGCCTGCACAAAGTTCTGACATCCATTTCCCATTGTTGTCGCTTAGGAAACTATCGACAGTGAATTCTTTGCCTTCTGCGGTATAGGCAATTTTTCCAGTAACTCCAGAGAGCAACTGTTCGCCTGTATCGTAGGTATCATTTTTGTTTGTATCGACAAACATAATACCAATGAGCTTAACTTTGTTGGTACAAGATCTTTCACCCAGGACTTGTGGTGTTTCTGTTTTGCTTTCAGTGTCATTGTTACCAGAATTTTCGCCTAATACTTCATTTTGAACCGCAAGTACAGCAGTCTCAGACGTAGTAACAGTCCGAGTAATTGATGTGGATGCAGAATCACCATCGTTATCTGTTACAGTCACTGTACACGTATATGTAGCTGGCGTACTGCCAGTTTCGGCAGTGCTTCCTGTTCCAGAACAACCGTTGCTCCACAAATAGGTATAAGGTGCATTTCCACCAAGTACAGCAGCTGTAAATAGGTATGAGTTGTCGTCATTTTCCTCGGCCGAGATAGAAACAGTTGGAACTAGATTGTTTACCGTAACAGTAAATGAAGCTGTTCCAATATTACCTGCTCTGTCGGTTGCAGAACATTCTACAAGTGTCGTTCCAACAGGGTAATCAAAACCAGCCTGATCTGGTGTACAGGTTACGATAAGAGAGGATAATATAGTAGCAGGTACCAGTTCAGATTCGTACGCAGTAGAAATAAACGAGTATGGATAAACTCCGTTAGAATTTTCATCAAAAATTTGATCTTCAGGTACAGTAACTATTGGGGCTGTCTTATCAATCTTTACAGTAAAGGCCGTATTTTTAGGAACTTCGTAATTTCCTGCGTGGTCAGTTGAGTAGTACAAGACAGTATGGACACCTTCGTCAGTAATAGTTAGAGAGCTGCCTTCTTGATATGGTGAGCTATCTACACTGTAGAAAGTTTTGTAACAGCCACTAGCATCGACAAGTAATGTACCATCATTACAATTTAATGTGATTGTAACGTCAGTATTGTGCCAAGAATCATCTGTTCCACTATCAGTTGTAATAGGGGTAATTAACGGTGTTGAATATTCAGTATATGGGGAAACAGCAAGTAAGTTACCAGCTAAATCGTGAATGTTTTGAACACCCCATTGTTGTTCTGGCGAAACATACCAGGAAGGATCTGAGAATGTAATAGTTGAAACTTTGGTCACGGGGTCATAATTCACTATTGCATCGCCAGCTAGGTCACCTGAACCACTAGCAGTTGGCCAATTGTTAAGGAAATAATTAGCAGGATTTTCAGCCTCGGTCTCATTAACTGCTTCCGAAAAGTGCGCCTCAAAACTAGTACCTAATATTCCAATTGTCGGAAAAACTAAATTAACTGTGGGCAGGGTATTGTCAACGAGTGCAGAAAGCTTGGAGATTGTACTATGTGAATTTGCATAGTCCTCCGCAATCGCATTAACGCAGATGAGTGCGTTATATGCAGATACATCAAATATTGCACGATATCTTCCGTCACCGTCTGTAGATGTCTTAGTAATTTGTGCAAGTTTAGTGCCGTTCCCATCACAAACATTGTCAGAGATTCTTGGATATGTTAGATAAAACTCTACATTGTTGACACCATTATTATCCGATGCGAGCGCACTCGCAATGATTTCGTTTGAATACACTGGTTGTGAATTGTCAATCATAAAGTCTGATAAAAGTGGCTTTGTTCCATCAATTGTAAAGACGTTAGACTGTGTATTGGCGTATCGAATTCCGCTTCCAGAGGCTCCATTGGACTGAGTTCTTAGGTAATAGGTGCCGTCTACAAGAGAAGGCTTACTCCCTGGATAATCTCTCATGAGGTCACAGACAAGATAATTACCTGCCTGACTTGTGTCACAGTTTGCGCGAGGGATTGAATATTCTCCACCTACTTGCAGATTTGTAGTCGCGTCGTAGATTTTAAATAGTACGATATTTGTTTGGTTGTATTGATCATCAATTCTAAGTCGTGCAAACTGATCTGTTGGTCTAAAATACAAACCAGTGGTTGCTGGTGTTACATAAGAAAACCAAGGTGTATCAATGACGGTGACAGTGGTGGAACCAGTGATTGGGTACCAAGTGTTTTGTATTTTAAACTCACCTGTTACTGTATATCGACCTCCCAAAAGATCCTTTTGTACTCTCCACCATTGTAGTCCTGCAGCAGCACCAGAAACTTTATAAATGTCATCATTATAGGAATTGTCCCCAGTATTAGTATCAACAACCGTCGCAGTAAAAGGTGTATCTATACCTGTAACAGTAAATCTTACCTCTGAAGCGAGTATAGGTACTGCAACTTGTGCAACATTATCCGTATGATTATTTTCTCTGACAAAATACTGTGGAAGAACAAAGTACGATTGTGATGCGTGGTATGTTGTTAATTGTGGACTCCAGGTAATTGAATACAAAGAAGGTGCATTAAATGTAATTCCAGTAAATGGGCCAGTTCCGTCGGTAGTATAGACGATGAGTTCTCCAAAACTGTTCGTTCCCGTAATTGCCATGTTCGAAACTCCAGCTGGCGGGAAATAATGACTCGTATAGAAGGCCATTCCCCCCCACGCATTACTTGATGTTGTGATTTGACTAAATGAGCCGTTATTTCCATCAGTTACTGCAATACCTACTCCAAAGAGTGTTCCGGTTGTAGTAACATTGTGAACTACCATGTTATCGACACCATTAAAGTCTATATTTGTCCGAGCGTTGTTCTTTGAGGTTACATTTTGAATTGTAATATCGTTGACTCCTTCGACTTTAATGCCGTAACTTTTAGCATTTTGTAGCGTGAAATTACTCAGTGTAACATTACTCGCAGTTACTCTAATTCCATAGGAAGATGCGGGCATAGCTGATCCACTTATAATCACTCCACCTCTGCTTTCACCTGTAACAGTAATCGATTTGTTAACTGAAATGGTACTAGTAGGTGTATATGTTCCATTCTTGATCGTAACGGTATCACCAGTAGTTGATGCATTTATTGCTGCCTGTATTGTGTCATAACAAGTAACAGATGAACCTCCAGATGTAAGACAGGCATCGTCTGATTGATTACCATTCCCTGCAAGGTTAGGATTTACTACAACAAAAATAGTAAAGTGATTTGCTTCCACAGACAAGGCATTATTTTTTACTATTTCACCGCTCATACTGGAGTATCTACTTCCGTCTTCCGAGTACAAAATCTCTGCATTATCTGAATCAGATTTTGGCAATGTAAGAGTATATTCGAAGGTTCCATTTATCATTTCTGAAGTCACATCGTACCCAACGCCACTCGTTTTTGCACCATTAATAGTTGAGGGAACCGTTATTTCTCGAACGGTAACCTTCTTTGAAGGAGTAGGTAACTTAGTAAAGGTTATAGCGAATCCGGGGAGGTTCTCTATAACGTATACCTTATTTAACCTGACATTCTCTGTTGTGGTGTACGAGTCTTTTGATGTTTGTTTCCATGTCTCTTGTGTTTTAAGCGTATTTGTTAGTGCTCGCGATGGCAATAGGGTTTGTGTTGTCGTAGGTGTCGGAATTAATGCCGGAATTTCCAACGACGTATTTGGGGTTTCTATCGTTGCTTGTTGTATTTCAAATTCTTTTTTTAGTGAATCTTCTGGTGCTGTCGTTGACAGTATAGTCTGCGTTGGGACAGGTGTAGGAATTAATGTGGAAATGTTAGGTGACGGAGTCATGGTTTCTGCTTTGATCGATTCTGTGTGTGACTCAGTAGATTCTGTTTGCTCGTTATCTGCTATTCCGTTATTTTCTATATATTCTGCTTGAACTCCAGTACCATTCAATAATGATAATGTCATAAATGGTGAAATCACATAAATCCATAAAATTGTTAAGATGGCGAGTGACTTCGCTGAGTATTGTGATATTGTCATGAGATTTACTTTATAGGATAACTTATACTTGTAACAATTATACTTTGTGATATGTCTGTTGTCTAGTTTTGCTTTAGTCATCAATATAACGAGTGTTATAAGATATCATATTAATATGATAAGTAGTCTAGGTTGAGAGTGGAATTGCGCATATTGGTGGGCAGCACAAGATTCGAACTTGTGACCTCTTCAATGTCAATGAAGTGCTCTAACCAGCTGAGCTAGCTGCCCGGAATTAGAAAATTTTTCGGGGCTGAAAATTGCTTTTCACCCTTATTCTCAAACTTCTCTAATTTCGGATAACTAAAAATACTTAGTTCTGAATAATTATAACACGAGATCGATAATCAGCAAACAGTGGTCTGATGCTTTAGTTTTGCAGGAAGTTTGCAATTTTGAGCTTCTAAACGCAGTCTTACTCAAAAACGCATAGTCAATTTGTATGAGCCTAAATGATGTCGAATAGGTTGACCTACTCTTCCAAAATGGTAATGAAAGTATTTTTAATTCATTCGATTTATTACTATACTTCTGAATATCACGGAGAACTTTACCATTCTGCATGGTATTGAAATCCCCAACGACTAATAGTGAGGATTCCTTTTTCGAAGTAACTTCACGAATTTCATTAAGCAGTTCATTCTTTTGGTCGTTTCTTGCAATATTTGCGGGGATCCTTGAAAACTCACCATTCCTAACCACTGGTTTTGGCGTGATAGGGTTCCATAAATGTACAGAAATGAGAGAAAATTCCTTTTCTTTGTATGTAGTAGTGATACCGAAGTGACCTGCGTGTTCACTGGTAATTTCCATTACTTTGCTACCTTTCGGTGTTAAGATGAGGAATTCATCTTCAGTATATATATCGAAGTCGGGAAGATACTTCAGCTTCATGGAAGAAATTGCGTCCAATTCCTTGTCAGCTTGCCATACCTCTTGCAACAAAATGTAGTCGCAGTTGGTAGCTTTCAGTTTTGCAAATCCGTCCTCTCTACCCCATTTAAAGAAATAAGCAGTGTTCCAAGAACAAACTCTAATCTTGTTCACGCCGCTTGTAACCTGTTGTGCGAAGATTGGTGTCCTCCCTGCAAAAAAAATCAAAACTATGTACATTACAACTATGATGCTAGACAGAGGGATAAGTGACTTTTTCTTGTACCATTGCCAACCCAAGTACAGCAAAGACGGAATGAACAGAAAGTGTGGTGGTGTATGAATAAGATAAAACAAGAAGCCTTGTTCACCAAAATATTCGAAGTATGCAAGAAATATAAGGATGAAAAATCCATACAACACAACCGCAAATTGCAAATGAAACTTTCTCATGATTATATGACTTTGGCTATTTGATACTCGATTTCTTCTAAAGTGAAAGTGATCCTACTTTTAACTAGATCAATTACCAGAGTTGTTGCGATTTCGAGAGTGCGGTCTCCTTTTACTGTGTTCACCTGTAGCTCGAAGAATGCGTTACCTGGAATAGGTAATAATTCAATGGTGACATAGTTAACTGGCTCGTTAGTAAAATCAAGATCAGAGTTCTTGGTTGTAATTATTATGTTCGACCATGATCCCAATAGTTGACCGAGAATTGAGTTAATTTTATGAAGATAGGTAAGATTCACTCCTTCTTCTGGTGTTTCAATATATAATCGAGCGAGTTTCCCCTCGTCATCCCTGAACTCTTTGATAGAAGGCGTCTCTACTTTAACCTGAGAAGACTTTGCAGAAATTTTTGGTGTAAATAATAATCGAACATTTTGAGTCTTCGATGCAGTTTCGTATTCTACTTGCCATTCCGTATCGTTTTTCTTTGTGAATTGAGAACTAATTGGCAAAGATACGGTTAGATCGCTCCTTGCATCGCCTTCCATACCGTTAGATAGTTGTAGTGTAATTACAGAATCAGTTGCAGTATAAGATGATAAATACAAAGTGTAGGAAGCATCAGCCACTTGTTGCAACAGTCCATCGGTTTTATGATGAAAAAGGATCGTAATTTGTGCCTTGAGTTGTTCGTTCAGGGCAGAGATAAAGTCTTGCACGAAACATTGTAGCATTCTTTGGCAACACGATATAATCACTTATGTTCAATAAAAAGAATTTTGGAGTAATAATAATTTTGGTAATTGCAATCATTACTGCTTTGAATGTAGCTTCTCACAAGGAACCTCAAATTATTGAGCCTATTGTTACGGTAACACCTACACCAATTGTTGAATTAACTCCCACTCCAGAACCAACAATCATCTATGAGGGTACTTCACCTCAAAGGCAATCACATTTTATTGAAGTAACACCAAAGATCGCTGGTGAGCAAGGCTACGTTGCTTTCCCAAAGGTTGTAACAGTGAATAATCCTCCTGCAATCGTGATGTATTACCATGGCTCAACACAGCGTATAACAACAAATTTTTCTGAAGAAGTAATGAAAAATATGAGAACGTATGGTACGTTTTTTACTGAAAAGAACGTAGCATTTCTTGCTTCGAACCAACATGGTGATAACTGGGGAAGCAAAACTGCTGTTGAAGATTCTCGTGCACTTATTAAATGGGTAAGGGAACGATACAAAACCTCACCCGATGTCTATATTTTAGGATTTAGTATGGGTGGCATGCCCGCAATGAGACATGTTATTTTGTATCCAAAAGAAGTTAAGAGAATTGCATTGCTCGCCCCTGCTCAGCAAGTCGAGACCTATACTACAGGGCAAATAAAACTATTTAGAGATGTTCCGCTTAAAGTTTGGCATGGAACTTCGGATAGTAATGTTCCGTATTGGGTTACAGAAGAATTAATTGCGTACTTTAAAAAACAAAACACTCCAATTGAAGTGGTGACACTGAAAGGAAAAATCCATTGGGATGTCGACCTTGAATACAAAGAAGATGTTTACAAGTGGTTTACTATGAAATAAAGGTCGGAAGTCAAAGGACGTGTGTTCGAGTAGTTCGTTACTTATTATCTTCAAAATAGTCCCTTCCTCTCAACTCATCAGGAAAAGCCTCTTGTTCAGCTTTTTTCTTAGGCTCGTCATGGTCGTATTTATATCCTTTACCATATCCAATTTCTTTCATAAACTTGGTCGGAGCATTACGAAAATGTAAAGGCACAGCAAGGTTACCATATTTCCTTACATCATCCTCAGCCTTTTGGTAGGCAACATATGCTGCGTTGCACTTTGGAGCATTCGCGAGGTACTCGGCAAGTTGAGCTAACGCTACCCCACATTCAGGCATTCCAAGATTTTTACACGTATCGTAAACCTGATTTGCTAATAGAAGCGCGTTTGGTTGAGCATTGCCGATATCCTCTGAGGCAAAACGAACTAATCTTCGTGCGATATATAAGGGATCTTCTCCTGCATGGAGCATACGAACAATCCAATATACCGCAGCTGATGGGTTACTCGTTCTGAGGCTTTTATGAACTGCAGAAATAATATTGTAATGTTCTTCTCCGAGTTTGTCGTAGCGAAGGAACTTCTGCATCGCAGCTTCAACAATTTCCTTTGTGAGTTGTCTTTTACCCGCTAATTGCGTTGCTAATTCTAATGATGTTAATGCAAATCTCATATCGCCATTTGCTAATTCTGCAATATAGTTAAAAATTTCCTCTGTTGATGAGATGTTCAGTAGTTTAGCTGCTTTCTTGAGGCGTGTATTTATGTCTTCGAGCGTATGTTCCTTAAAGATAAAAACACGCGACCTAGACAATAATGGAGAAATTACCGTAAAACTTGGATTTTCTGTTGTTGCTCCAATGAGTATTATGATTCCTGATTCAACATAAGGTAATAATGCGTCCTGCTGTGCCTTGTTCCATCGGTGGATTTCATCGATAAAGAGGATTGTTTTTTTATCTGAGTACGAATTTTTTTGTGCGGCAACTATTATCTTCTTTAGCGCATCTTTTCCTTCGGTAACTGCGGATAATTTGTAAAATTCTGCCGTGACAGACTGTGCAATGATTTCAGCGAGTGTCGTTTTTCCAGTACCGGGTGGACCCCAGAAAATCATGCTCGGAATATTTCCTGAATCAATAAATCTTTTTAAGGGACCAGATTCACCGACGATATCTTGTTGTCCAACAAACTCGTTAAGTGTCGTAGGTCGCATTCGAAATGCAAGAGGTTGTTGCATTCTCTATTATACTCGGCTTTCAGTTATACTGCGTCTTCTACATTGTAAACGGCCGAGTTATCAACCCTGTGCGCCTGAATACCATTTTTATTGTAAAATTCTGCAGCAACCTTTAGTTCTTCGTGATCTTTGGCATATTCTTCGAGTGAAACATCTTGCTTCCACGCCTCATATGCCTGTAGAACTGCGGTCGCTCCTGCTTTTGTACCCATTGGGTGCGAGTGAACTCCACCACCCATGGTGGTTATGAAATCGATTGTTCCGACCGTATCAAGGAATTGTGGGAGTAGAACAGGGTTTAGTCCACCAGAAATTATTGGTGCTGTTTTGCCGATGATTCTCCAGGACGTTCTCTTTTCTAGGAAAGTATCCAATCCATTGCTTCTTGAATTGGAAATCGCGCGAGCACCTTGAGCCCACATATCTTCTTCTTTCTTTATTTCTGCAACAATATCAAAATCATTTACAGGTACTTCGCTCCAAATCTGATCAAAGTGGTGGCCTTTCGATTTCAAACGAAGAATTGCATGAGCCGCGGTTATATCATCTTTTGCATCACCCGCCATTTTGCCGATTCCCGCTGTACCTGTATGAATTCCTGATGCTCCCGCGAGTCTAGCAAATTTGGAAAGAACTAAGACAGAGTATCCGATTGGATTTTCTGCGCGAGTAAACGCTCCGTGCCCTGCACGATGAAAGTGTATGAACGCATGAGGATAGTGACGGCGAATTGTTTGTACCGCTGTCCATCCAGCTGTAATTCCATCTACAAGGAAAGCATAGCTTCCTGGCTTCATCACGCTTGCAACAAAATCAGCTCGCTTAATCATGGTATCAAAATCTGCTGCAGATACATTGAATGAATGTATTTTTGTTTTACCAGTGTAATCTTCGGCCCTATCCATTGCTTCCTTTACTGAAACGACCATTTTTTCGTAAGGAGAGAAACTTTGGTTAGCTTGTGGTTCATCATTTTTTACAAAATCACCTCCACCTGCCCAATAGTCATAACAAATTTCTGCATATTCTGTTGAGGTTAATCCGATTTTTGGTTTAATAATTGTTCCAAGTACTGGCTTGTCATAATTTTTCAAGTATTCGCGCATATCATCTAAGGTCACCGATGGGCCATCGTATTGATCAAGCATTTGCGAAGGGAACCAAACATCGAGTAACTTACATTCTTTGAACTCTGACATTCCAAACACATTACCTGCGATGAAAGTCAAAATATTTTGTACGTTGCCGTCACTATCGAAAATGGTCCAAGGGTATGCTATGTAAACAAGTCCATTATCTTCGTCTACTTTATAGACCCTCGCATCGATATTTTGAGAGTATAGTGTTGCGGTTGCTACTTTGAGGTTTGAGCCAGTCGAAGATTCTGCTGCTAATTCTGTAGCTGCATCGTCGAGTGGGATATTGTTATAGGTGCGTAATTTAAAGACTGCAAGCATGTAATGGCCATTAAATACTTCTTGGTCATCGATGTAGAGATATTGTTTCTGCATTATGTTGGGTAATTAATTTTATGTAATTCAGTATAAGCCGATAGCTATATTTAGTCAATTTTGCTATAATTCGTCGCATTATGGATACCAAAGTAACTTCAGATAATAATGCCGAGCAAGGGTTTCGAGTTGAGAATGGCGTTCCCAGACCTCTTACACGTAATGAACTAGAAACACTTAAAGAGCGTTATCTTGAAAGTAGCAAGAAAAAAGCCAAAGCAGAAAAAAATGGTGATAAAAAATCCGCACGAGCAACTTCACGTCTCTTTAAGCAATTAGAATTAAAGCTAATTCTTGCTATTTTAAAAGATCAGCACATAGCAAACAAAGTTGATGAAGAAATTGAAGAATTGCGAGATACTGATGAAGCAAAATCCTATAAAGCATTTCTCAGAAACGCTGCTTCCCAGGCTTTCTTAATTCACGTTCTAACATACGATTATAAACTTGGTGGTTCAATTCTTCTCCCTTCTCCAGAACGAAAACTGAAAGAGAAGTTTGATTTTCTATTAGAAATAGACGGGACGACAATTCCTGTTGTCTGCAGATCCAGGAATACGGTTGGTATCACCTGTTATAGCAGAGCTAATAATTTGCCGAAACTTTTTGAAAACGTAAAAAGAGTGCAGAATCCTCCTGTAAATGAAGAACTTCTTGAAAAGTGTAGGGTAAATACAGGTCAAGAACCACTTGTGATAGCAGTCCCTTACAATATAATGAGCACCTTTATGAAAAGAAAGTGGGAACCTAAATAGGGCTCTCTTCTCCAAGTAGTTCGTAGTCTTTCTCTTCCATCTCCCATCCAATAGCTCCGACATTTTCATTCACGTGGGTTCCATTAGTTGATTTAATAAGCGCCATGGTTCGTGGATGATTAATTACCCAATTTATCGCAATTTGCACAGGAGTTTTTTTATATTTTTCTGCGAGTTTTGCAAGAAGAGTGTCTTTGTCTGTGCCAAAGAATTGGTCGATTTGCATACCACCCATTTTGACGGTGAAATAAGCTATTGTTGCAATATTATTCTGTTGCATATACGGCAGAGTCCCATCTTTCTCGTAATCTCTATTAAATACCCCGAAAGGAATTTCATTCGAGAGTAGCGGTTCTTTAATAACATTTCGGACTGTCAATAAATCTTCATACGTGTAGTTACTAACGCCCCAGTTTTTTACTTTGCCAACAGTTATTAGTTCTCCGATTTTTTGTATCACATCTTCTTCCGGAACGTTTCCTAATGTTTTCTGGCTATGAATTTGGAATTGATCGAGATGTTCTACTCCGAGAATTTTTAAATATCTATTACACTGTTCTTCAACCTCTTTAATACTTTGTAACTCTACGCCGTTTGGTCGCGTCAACTTTCCATTAATGAATATATCCGCCCTAGGAATATTTTTTATCGCTTTCCCAACAACCTCTACACTATGCCCTCCTCCGTACATTAAGCAAGTATCGATATAGCTCATTCCCTTTGATAACGCATGACGAAGTTGGTCGGTATCCCCAATGTCGTCTACATATGGATGTAACCCATACCAATATCCTCCTATTCCCGATGTCCCGATTCCTAATTGTGGCAATTCAATACCATTAAGTGTAGTAAAAGTTGGTATTGGTTTTTGTCGGTAGGTTGAGATACTTCGATCGAATACAAAATCGAAGAGTGTTTTCATAAGTGTTGCAGTCACTTCGTTACGAATAGTTATAACAACCATTTCATCTGGTTTTTCATATCGCTCAGTAAAGATAACATAGTCATCGAAAACGTCGAAACTAAAATTCGGAAGAATTTCCGATGGAATTATTTTAACTTCTTTAAGTTCGTTTGGAGAAGAAACATTAAAGGGTCTTAATTTCGGACTCAAAGTGGCATTTGTGAGAATTCTTAAGTGAATATCTTTCTTAACCCTAGTTTTTATAAACTCTTTCATGAACTCCATATAATTCCTACCTTCGGGATATTCTTGCAATTCGTAAATAGTAGAGTCATTGTTTAGTTTCTGTCGAATAATTTTTTCCTTACAATTTAACTTCAATTTCATCTTACGGTAATGTGCGTGTATCCCTTTCTCTATCGAAATTGATGCGTCAGATGGTAATGAGTTAGCCTTATTTAATAATTCATGAACAACACGTTCAAGAGATTTCCCCTTTTCTTCAAAAGTAACTCGTCGTTTTTCGTAGAGATTTATCAATGAATCTGGGTGCAGTGCCTCGAAAAACATACGTGTTTTTACTTGTTTTTTAATTACTAAATTTAAAGAGACTAATTCGTCAAGTACTCGATACAAGGTTGCTCTATTAATATTGAGTCTTTTGAGTAACTGTCCAGCTGTACCAGTTCTTTCCAGAAGTGATTGGTATACCAAAATCTGGAATTCACTCAGGTTTAGTGCGTCTTTCAATATTTGTTCTATGTTCATAAGATAGGATAGCATGAAGATTACCGTATTTCTATGTGTTACGTTGTCCTGTCGTGAGAAGAATTGCTGTTTCCCGAGAATTTTATGCCGATACGTACCTAAACCTCTTGCCAAGTAATCAAATTTTGCTCTATACTGTTGCAGGTAATAATTTAAATAAACCTGTCCCATGCAGAAAAAGGCGACACTCAAGGGGTTTACCCTTATTGAAATTTTAGTGGTCGTCGGTTTGATTGCTATCTTAGCAGCAATCACAATCGTCGCAATTAATCCAGCGAAAAACTTTGCCGACACTCGAAATACGCAGCGTAGTTCTGATGTCCAGCAAATCTTGAATGCTGTGACACAATATACAAGTGAACAGGGTCACGTCCTTGCGGACTTCGGAACTGTTCCTCAGTGTTCGACAACGCCGGCACCGATTAGTGCGGTAACGACTGGTACACCTCCAGCAGGTACAATAAACCTGTACACGCTTTTGGTTGATGCATATATCGCAGATATTCCAAAAGATCCAACTGGAGGTACTGCTGCTGATACAGGATACACAATCTGCCAGACAACTGGTGGTCGTGTTCAAGTCTCTGCGCCAGGTGCAGAAAACGGAAAGACGATTACCGTTCTTAGGTAGTCTCGCCAAACCGTAATGAGAAGAGGGAGATCGAAAGGTTTCCCTCTTTTTTTATAGATACGCTATAATGATTTATGGAACCTGCACCTGCTCCTGCCCCAAAAACTCACATACCTGTTGTCGCAGAGCCTGAATCGCCGTTGGAAGAATTTGTTGAGCAAGCAACCTCTCCTGTTGTCGATACACAGGATGTTGGGAAGGTACTTGAAACCCTGGTAAAAAAAGCATTTGAGGCCAAATCTTCCGATATTCACATTGAACCGATGGAAAAGAATCTTGTTGTTCGTTATCGTGTCGATGGATTACTTCGTGAAGCTTTTTTCTTTGAAAAAACATTAGAAGAGGCGTTACTTTTCAAAATCAAAGTTGAGGCTCAAATTCGGACAGATGAGCATTTTGCGCCACAAGACGGGAAGATTCGTTTTACCATTGATGGAGTAAAAATTGATGCGCGTATATCTATAATTCCAACAACGAAAGGTGAAAAAGTCGTGATTCGTCTCCTTGCCCAACAAGGGAAAGGATTATCACTGGAAGAGCTTGGTATTATTGGTGCAGATTTTGAGAAAGTAACAAAGAGCTATAACAAACCTTACGGTATGATTCTGGCTGTTGGACCAACAGGTTCTGGGAAAACAACGACGTTGTATACGATCCTTAAAAATCTTAACTCACGTGAAAGGAATATTACGACTATTGAAGACCCTGTTGAGTATGATATAGATGGTGTCAATCACATCCAAGTCAATGTGAAGGCAAATATGACTTTTGCGAATGGCCTTCGTTCAATTTTGCGACAAGATCCAGATATTGTCATGGTTGGTGAGATTCGTGATTCAGAAACAGCTCGTATTGCCATTAATGCAGCCATGACTGGACATTTAGTATTGTCTACATTGCACACAAATGATTCGGTAACAACAGTTCCGCGTCTTGTCGATATGGGAATTGAACCCTACCTTGTTGCTTCGACAGTGAATGTGATTGTCGCGCAACGGTTAACACGCAGGTTGTGTGAGAAGTGCAAGCAACAGTACAAATTAGATCAAGCAACCTTAGACCATTTACAAAAAATCCGACCTGATATTGCGTCGTCATTTGTGGTGGGAGAGCCATTATATATGAAAAATGGTTGCAATGTGTGTAATGACATTGGGTACAAAGGACGTGTCGGTCTGTATGAAGTTCTTGAAGTAACTGAAGGTTTGCGTAAAGTTATTTCAGAAAAAGGAACTGTCGATGATCTTTTCCGTGAAGCAAAGAAACTGGGATTGAGGCTTATCGTGAGTAGTGGTATTGAAAAAATAAAGGCAGGATTGATTGACATTGAAGAATTGATGCGTGTCACGACAATGAGAGAGTAACCATCTTTAATTGTTACAGGGAAAAGGGTATGATGTTTCTGAAACATGGCTACTCCTACAGTAAAACCCGAAGACTATAAATTGGGATTGTTCGATAAAATACCCGAACTAAATATTGCAATGGCGATTCGTCATATGTCGATTATGCTTCGTTCGGGTATTAGTCTGGCAAACACCGTCAATATTATGTCAGAACAGTCTGAGAATGTACTTCTAAGAAAAGTCTTCGCTTCGATCTATGTAACCATTCAAAAGGGTGTTTCGTTGGCAGAGTCAATGAAAAGATACCCAAAAGTTTTTTCCTCGATTATCATTTCTATCATAGATGTTGGTGAGCAAGGTGGTGGGTTGGACCAGAATTTACTTTTCCTTTCTGATTTTTTGAAGAAGAAACATGATTTACAGAAGAAGATTAATGGAGCACTCCTCTATCCTATGATTGTTCTTTTTTTAACTGCAGTCGAAATGTCTGGTGTCATATTCTTTGTTTTACCAAAATTGGAGACACTTTTTCTGACCTTTAAGAACATTCCACGATACACGATTGTTATAATGCAAATAACACGATTCATTCGTTTGAATTGGTACTATCTGCTCGCTTGTTTACTTGCTTTTGGATTTTTCTTATACCTTTATTTCAGAACAAAGACAGGGCAAAAAACATTAAGCAAAATATCTTTGAATTTTCCTATTATGAACAAGATAGTTAAGTTACAAATTCTTACGTCAGTCGCTCGAACCATCGGTGTCTTGATGTCGAATGGTATTCCACTCGTACGTGCTGTGAGAATTACAGCAGACACAACGTCTAACACAGTTTATCATGACACTCTTTCTCAAGTAGCTATCGATGTTGCAAATGGGAAGTCCCTCGCTCTGGCACTATCAGAATACAAGAAGTATTTTCCAGAAACTTTTGTTAAACTTGTTGAACTCGGGGAATCAAGTGGCACATTAGAAGAAAACCTCCGTTATTTGTATGGCTTTTACTCAGAAGATTTACAGGAACTTACCTCTAATATGGCTTCTTTAATTGAACCACTCTTGCTGATTTTAATTGGGGCAATGATTGGAATACTCGCAATCATCATTGTTGGCCCAATATATTCTTTAACGTCTGCTATCAACTAATGAAGGCTGCCAGTTTATTAGAAACACTTATCGTTCTCGCAATTTTTTCTATATTGGCTGTGATGACATTTCCTTTTTCGCTGAGTTTGATTAATCAGACCCGTGCGGATGCTGAAACAAAAACTTTGGCGTATATGCTATTCCGCCAACAACAGGATGCCTATGCAGGGTTAAATAATAAATCTTATGGTATTGCCCTTTATCAAAATAGATTCGTTATTTTTACAGGCGATTCTCTAAATACAGCTGAATCTCAAGATACATACTATCTAAATAATCCAATTACGGTTTCTAATATTTCGTTGTCTTCGGGAAATGAGGTTGTTTTTTCCCCGAACTCGTTTCGACCACAAGAAAACGGCTATTTAGATATTACCGATTCAACTAAAACCTATAGAATAGATATTACTAGCGAAGGGCTAATTTCGTATTATAGATTATGAAGCACCAGAAACAACTCAGTGGCTTTAGTCTTGCAGAGCTCCTGTTGAGTATGGGGTTATTTGCGTTACTCGTTACTTCAGTTGCGACACTTTCTCTCGATGCAATTCGAGCGTCAAGAAATTCGAGCAGTAAGATTATTGCAGTTCAACGACTTCAAGAACTCTCACATGCGTTGGTTCTCAATAAAGATACATTGTGGTCGTCAATTGTCAGTAACACAAACGCTGGTGACAAGTCGCTTGTTTTTATCAATAATACCTATCAGTTGCAGGATGGCAGTGTGAATGATTCAGGTGTTTCCGTAAAACTCACTATTGCGAATGCGTCAAGAGATTTGGCTGGGAATATTGTGAGCAGTGGCGGTTTAGCAGATTTGCATACTCGTTCAATTATTGTTATCGCAAGTTGGACTGACTTTTTGGGAATCGATAACTCATTAAGTACAACCTTGTACTTATCTGATTGGAATACACTTAAAATTACTCATACAACAGCATCTGAGTTTGACCAAGGTGTCTACGATGCCACAGTTTCGACTAACAATTCTGGAGGAGAAGTCACTATGGAGACAGTTTCTTATGCCGATTGGTGCAATCCTTCTCTTACGATGACAAACCATAACATTTTGAATACTTGGTTTACGAGTGTCATGTCGGCATCGACGGGTAATGCAATTCTTGGAGCGGGTTCAAACTCTAACAACGAAACTTTTGTTAATTTGAATATTACGCATTCAGATCCACCCACACTTTCAATCCTTGGTACGTATTCTAGTGGTCACGTCGCTAATGATATTGTTAAAGATGATTCATATGCATATGTTGCAACCGATACAGACAATGCCGAGGTTGTCATTGTACAGAAAACGTCAGTTCCGTATGCGAGTGTCGGTACATTCAATGCGCCGGGAAATACAGACGCCAATGCGATTGCAATCTCTGATAATATCGGGCTCGTTGCGACAGGTTCAACTTTATATCTTTTTGATATTACTTCAAAGTCTGGGACACGCCCACAGCTCTCTTCACTCTCGCTTGGGGGCACAGCGAGTAAAATCTTTGTACGTGGTACTTATGCATACATCACGTTAACGGGGAATTCGTCGCGAGAAATGGTTTTGGTTAATATTGCTAGCCCTACTAGCCCACAGTTAACGGGTATTGTTAATGTTTCTGCAAATAACGGTGTTTCAGTCTACGTTAATGAAGCTGGAACAAGAGCCTATATGGTCACTTTTGCTATTTTCAACTCATATAATTTCCATGTTATTGATGTTAGTAATAAAAGTGGCACTCGTGGCTCAATTGGTCAGTATAGTACTGGGGGAATGATCCCTATTGATGTTGTAGCACCGGAAGGGGCAAATCGTGCCATTATTGTTGGTTTACTTGGTAGTGAACAATACCAAGTTGTTACCTTAAATAACGAGACTAATCCACAATATTGTGGGGGGCTTTCTATTTCATGGAGTGTTAACGCTATTTCGTTTGTTGAAGAATCTAACGGAGATGTTTATACCTATGTACTCACTGCAGATACTTCCAAGGAGTTTAGGATTATAAAGGGTGGTATTGGTGGTGGAAACTCTGAGGGCTATGGATACGGAGAAACAGGTGAGTATACATCGCCTGTTTTTGACACTACTTCAACTACGAGTCAATTTTATACGTTCGAAACAAGTGGTTTGGTGCCAGCAAATACAACTATGAAGTTTCAAATTCGTAGCTCTCAAGTAACTTCGATGGCAGGTTCGTCTTGGCATGGACCGGATGGGACTGCAACAACGTATTTTGAGGGAACTTCACTTTTTTCCTTGCCAATCAGTTTGAGTGGGAATCGCTACATCCAATATAGAGCTTATTTCACCTCGTCAGATACAGTAAGTACGGCATATCTTTCTTCAGTTGAATTAACATATCAAAAATGAAACTGAAAGCGTTCACACTAATCGAAACGATTTTATACCTGGCTTTGTTCAACATTATCTTCTTCGCGGTAATTACTTGGAGCATCGCCCTGTCGCAAAGTAATCGTAATGCAGAATACAAAAACGCAGTTGAGAAAAATGCTATTTTTTTGTCTGAACATTTGAAAGATACGTTTAAAGGTGGAATATCCGTGGATAGTGCTAATAGCACGTTTGATGCTACCTCGGGTAAAATTAGAGTAAACTTAAGTTCTGGATTTCTTGAATATACACTCGTTGACAACAAAGTCACAGTAACCAATGGCACTACTACCTTTGATTTAACGGATAGATTTGTTCATGTAACGAAATTTACCGTTTCTCCTGTTATTATTCCTCCAAGTACTATTGTAGGCGCTAATATCACTCTGACTTTTGTAGCGGAGAAATATCCAACTAATACTAAAACAATTCAAAGTTATTATGCCTTCCGTTAAACGATTATTTACAAAAAGAATTGAAGGAAATATTTCTCTAACAACTGTTATCTTAGTCGGTGCGTTGTTAATTGTTTCTGGAATGGCTGTTCTTTCTAATGCAATGGATATCTCACTGAGTACAAAGTCATACTTGAATCGCAGTATGACCGACCTTCGAGCTCTAACGTGCATCGATGAGGGAATGTATCGCTTAGCTCAAAATGTTACTTATACAGGGAACTTTACTGTTACCTTTCCTGATGGAAGCTGTCAAGTTACTGTTGCTACTGTTAATGCAACAACAAAATCTATAACGACTACCGCAACATACGGACAGTTTAGTGTAACAAGAGTTAAACAGGTGAATATAGCAGTTACTCCAATGTTGTTGAGTAATTAATCCGGCAAATATTCCAAAAGATCTTCGAGTTTTTCTATTTTTTCGTCATATCCTTCTTGTTTGTAGACAGCAGAATCAATAAACTCTGAGGTAGCAATGGTAACAGCACCTGATGCTCTTCCAGATTTAAGTCCGCGATTAGAGTCCTCGATGACAAGTGTCTCTTTTGGCGTTGCGCATAATATTTCCATAGCTCTCAAGTAACCGTCTGGTTCTGGTTTTTGTCGTAATCCGGGTGTATCTGCTAGTGAAATTGCTAGATCAAAATAATCGCTTTTCTGTAGCCTTTTTAATGCTAGTTCAATCCAAGGTTGCAAAGACGCAGAAACAATAGCGAGTTTCAAGCCTTTATTTTTAAGTGTTTGCAATACGTTTTCTAAATTTGCTGCTAATGCTGATTCCGAATATACCCGTCGTGAAAATTTATCGTAATTTGAGACATATTCTTCGTAGGTAACATTCAGTTTAATAGTCCCTTTTAATAACGCGAATTCATCTTTCATTGAGATACCATATATTTTCTTTTTTAGGTTTTCAGGTAACTCCTCTATTCCTACTGCAGAGAATGTTTCTTTCTCATATTTACGCCAGACGCGTTCTGAGTCTAAAAGTACGCCATCCATATCGAAAAGAATAGCTTTTACGTTACTTACCATACTCGTTCTCGTATAAATGTTTAATGTACCCTATTTCAGCGATATTCTTCATCAATTCACTATTTACCCAGAGTAGCAGCATAGACAAAGGCTTCTCCTGAGTTTTCCAAGGGTAAGAAATTGGCATTGCCAGGTCACTTTGTCGAATTTCTCCTAGGTAATCAGTCCATTGATTGTTCAATTTTTTTATTTTAGCGAGAGATTTGCCGACGTTTTCATTTACAGGACAATCTTGGTATGAGATATCATTTTCATGATTTATCACTAACAGTGCATTTCCCCACCACCAGTGGACGTGCCACAAAAGCCAAGCTATGGTTACTGTTGGAATTGGCGTTGGTTCGGTTTCGCTAAAATCTGGTCGCCACACATTATTCGAATTTTTTCGTATATTCCATGAATTTTTGCTAGGCTCCCATGTAGACATTTCTTGCGTTATACCTTCTAGCGTATATTCGGCCAGTTTCCAAGTCATCGAATATTGCCATGAAATCTTTTCTATTTCTGTCATAGTTGCTACTTTTCAAGTGCAGGAATAATCTGCTTTTTCCGTGATAATACGCCTGGAAGTTCTACACTATCTGCCCCCTCTGCGAATTTTGTATTGAATGCTGTTTCGCACATTGTTTTTGCAGAATCAGTTGTTACCAGAAGTGTCGCCACTTCCTTCAATATATCGATGACGAAGAAGAGAACCTCGTCTAGCCCTTCTGTTGTTTTTTGTGCTTCCATTTCTGCTTTGATTGCATCTTTTTGTGACAATGCTGCAGAAGGCAATGTTGTTTCCAAAGCTGAGATACGTAACTTCTTACCTTTAATTTCGAAGACTTTACTATCACTTAAAAGGATATCTTTAGCAGAGTAACCAGTTAGATCTGATTTTGCAACAAACATTTGAGTTGCAAGATCTGTCATATTTATACCAAGTGCAGTAGCAATCAATGTTGCATTCGTTTTGTCAATTTCTGTGGTTGTTGGGCTTCTAAACTCGAGTGTGTCGGACAAAATTCCAGCCAAAATAAGACCAAGAATCCCCTTATCTACACCTTCTGTTTGGGAGTTAAGGAAGTGTGTGAAAATAACTGAGGTCGTTGAGGCTAATGGTCTCAATGTAACGTTCAAAGGTAGAGCGGTGCTTAATCCAGAGAGTTTGTGATGGTCGATGATATCGATAATGCGTGCATCTGTGATATTTGCTGGAAGTTCTTCAGGATTGTTCGTATCAACGATCACGACCTGCTCATCTTTTTGGATATCTGGTAACTTTTCCGGTGCAGAAATTCCAAAATGTTCTAAGACGAATTTTGCTTCTTTATTAAGCTCTCCATTAACGTAGGCAGTTGCGTCTATATTCTGTTTAGTTTTAAGTACCCATGCATAAACAATTGCTGATAACACAGCATCTGTATCTGGCGACTTGTGGCCGAAGACTTTTATCATATTTTTACAATCAAATTACTAGGTTATTTTACTACAAAACGGCGTACGATTATAAGTACTTCTTGCTATATTCCAAATCAGAGATACAATCTAATTCTAGCAATTCTACTTTCGTAAAACATGCCAATTCATCAAATTCTCCATTTACTCGGAAGTACTGATTGACGTCTCGTGAATGAAATTCCGCTTGATAGGTAAACTCAAAGTTACAATAACTATTATAGAGAGACAACTGCCTGAAAATCATCCTGTCTAGTTTAGGGGCTATAAGTGTTTCCTCTGCAAGCTCAACCATGGCAGTTTTTACAATATCGTTAAAATGAGTGACAGGCACTTCATCTGCATTCATATTTCCACTCGGGAAAGACCATTTATTTTTTTTAAAGGCTACAGTCATTTTTCGACCTAAAACAAATTTGTCATCAGAAGTTATTACATTAATGCCAACTCCGCAATGGACAAGATAGTGATCTTCACCAAAACGTCTGCTTATTTCATCAACACCGACTATTTGCTTCATTATTCGATCTGAGTATTTGATAGTACTTAACTTTATGACAGGTGTGCCCATGTCTGATTGCGAGATGCCCTCGAACGAATACAGTACACCATCCCAAAAAGTTTTATGATGCTTATGCGATTGCAATAATTTGTCTTGCCAAACTGATTCACGTAATTCTAGATATTCTTTCGAAAGTTTTCTCGGTGGTATTAATTGAATCTGTATTCTTTCGGTCTCATTTTTGGGAAATGTTATTACCATACTTGTATTGAGATTTTTAAAACGTCCCTAGTTTACGTTATCACGAAATTGTATTGGTGGTCAATCTTGGGTCCAATTGAGTATTCTATTAGACGTTTGTTTTCAAACCTTCATAGACATATTTCTTTAGGATTTCTACATTAATGGCGATTCCCAAAACATCTTCAAGAAAGACTTTGCCTTGGAAAGTAAAGAAATCCCACCCGCTTGAACACACAATGTTCAACTTTTTTGCTAATGTAGTTAGGTTAGTATTTTCTGTCTTGAATGTAACATCGACAACCCCCTTATATTTCGAAACAATATCTTCATTAAACACATCATCCGTTGCACTTCCACCAAGTTCCGTAGCATTTATTAGAATATCACCACTCGTATTTCCAAGCTCCGATAACTTCAGAATGTTATCAATATTGGGAAGTTTTTCTGCTAATAACTTTGCTTTTCCGTACGTCCGATTCGCAATTGTAATTTTCTTTGGCTTTATATTTCTTAATGCAATAGTGTCAATTAGTGAGGTTGCAACATTACCTGCCCCTACGATAACCAATTCTTTATTATTTATATCGAATTTTTTTAAAATTGCCTGTAACAATCCTTCCTCCTCCTTGATAGTAAGCCTTATACTCATCTCCCTCGTATTTCAAATATCCGATATGCCCAACCAATCTGCTCGAATGGTCAAAGTTCGTTATTAATTTTGAAAATTCGGAATCTGATTCAAATCCAGCTGTATTTAAACCAACAAATCCCAAATTTTTACAAGCGTCAAGTAACTTTTTAGGCGTATTTTTATAAAATAAGACATATGCTGCATTAACATTCATCTCTTCGAAATATGGATTATAGATGTTTAGCCCTCTTGAATTCGGTTTTGTATGAATTCTCGCAAGTAATTTAGTATTTTCATCGAAAATCATAATAATCAGTTTTAGTAAAATTATTTAATCACCAGTGTCAGTAAAAACTTCGTAATGCAGCACAATAGCCATCGGTAATACTATCCACCAAAGAATTTCTTCTATAGGTAATCGATGATTGAAAAAATTGAGCATAAATAAATATTGATCTGATTGAAAAGTCCATAAATTGAGCATTAGGGATGCTATTTCGACTGTAATACCCCATATGAAGGATATTATTCCGAATTGAATCATCTTCACAAATATGACCCTGTTTTTCTGGAGTAAAAATATAACGAAAAGAAAGAATATAAGTAAAATAACAGCATAGTAATACGGAATAAATATAACCCAATTAAATATAGGAATTAGCGAAGTAGCGAATGCAAGTAGGAAAAAAAGAATAAATAGCAATCTGCCACTAGTCTTTAGTTCATGAGACCTATGTTTATCAAAAAAATATTCGTATGTTGATATTGTGAATATCCAAAAGAGAAATCCCCAAAAAAAAGACTCAATAGGCATCTGGTTAGGAAGTAGCTTAATGTTAGACACCGCAAAGGAAGGGTTATTCCAATAATTCCATGACCTTGAGATATGTCCCAAATAGTCAAGGACCAAGCTCATCGGAATAGCAGTTAGAATGCTTGTTAAAAAAATATGTTTTCTATCGTACCTAATTTTAGTTAAAAATAAGCTTGAAGGAATTGCCCAGGAAAGTAGCATATAATACAAAACATTAAGGCTTAGGTGGACACTGATAATCGCTACTCCAATTTCATAAATTGTTAGTGCAAGAAGTATTAATCGTTTTTTCCGTGACATGTATGACTAGAATATCAATTTCCATGAAATTTGTAAAAAATCCAGACATATTTCAATGTAACGTATTTGGATTTTAATTCTGTATCAAATATAGTCGACTTTTGCTGCCTTCTCTATATAATAAAAAATGCTTTGCCACCCATCTATCGATGAGCACCAAAGCATTTCGGGGCGGCGGGACTCGAACTCGCGACCTCTCGGTCCCAAACCGAATGTTCTAGCCAACTGAACTACGCCCCGATTAATTTTTTGCTACCTTTATTGTTTCAGTCTGGGACACTGAACAATTGCCGAGAAGAGGAGTCGAACCTCCACACCATTGCTGGCACTACCACCTCAAGGTAGCGTGTCTGCCATTCCACCACCTCGGCACTTATTAAGGTAAACTCGGTAATTATACACAATTTTCTATTGGAATAGCAAGAATCTATGTTCTCATGAATTGTCGGTCTACTTCTTCTTTACTCAAGCGCCAAACTACTCTGCGTCCATGAGGGCAAGAATATGGAATTTTACAATTCAGAAGATCGGTCATTATCGATTTTGCTTCGAGTGTTGAAAGTCGTTCATTCATTCTTACTGAATTATGACAAGCCATGGTTGCAATGATGAGACTTAGATTCTTTTCACTTGAGAAATCTTCTATGACTGGTGACAAAAATAAATCATCATGCTCAAGAAATTCTGCAATTGTGTCGTGTAGGAGAATTTCTATATTAGCCTTCTGTAAATATGTTGGGATGGTATGTACGACGAGATTTAACCCTTGAATTGAAGATTCAAAACCTAACCTCATTAATACAGCAATATGCTTACTTAAAATAAGTTCCTCCTCTTCGGTTAATGAAAGTTCAACGGGGGTAAGTAGTTGTTGTTTTGGAAGTGTTTTACCATCTAAATATGCATTTTTAAATTGTTCGTACCGAATGCGTTCTGCAGCTGCATGCTGATCCACTACCCAGACTTCGTCCATAAATCCAACAATAATGTATCTGCCAAGTATTGGAACAATATCTGCATCAGACAAACTCAGTTTTGCTTCTGAAAGTTGAAACTCCGGGATTCTATTTGGATTTTCTTCTGTTGCTACATTTTCATGATACGAATAAGTTTCGTGTGCTTGTTCTGGAGTTACTTTAAAAAAGAATTGTGGTGGAGA
>JADYZG010000006.1 GCA_020853235.1 bacterium
AGCTCTCGCAATGCCAAGTTTTTCACACGTGACTTGGATAATTGGAGTCTTCTTTAGTTGCTCCAAAACACTTTGTTTCGACGCTGTCTTCATGCTATCTTTACCGCTTTCTGCTTAGTCAGGTTTTCCCAGCGTTTACGTATCACCTCAGCATATACAGGAGACTTTTCCATGATATTGCAACGTCGTTTTAATTTCTGGGAAGCGATTAGTGTCGATCCGCTACCTCCGAAAGGTTCAACAACGAGATCTCCACGTTTTGTGAGTACCTTGATGTAGGGAACGAGGATTTCAATTGGCTTCGTGCCAAAGATTATTCCTTGCCCTGAATGTTTTTCATCGGAAGCGTTGAATTCAATGAAGTCTGTTGGCTGCACTTTCTTACCTTTTTCGTAACCTTCCCATTGCGGTTTACCTGAAATGGCATAGAGTGCAGTTTCATACTCTGTTTGTAACAATTGTTCTTCAGGCTCGAGATTTAATGATTCTTCGACAAATGTCGAACCTACCATTGCGATATCGTGCTTACTAAAGAATTTATACTTAGCTGCAAAACTTTGATTACGATTTGGAAGATGCCAAACAATCATATTCTTTACCTTCCAGTACTTTTCAAGTTCTGACCATATGGTCCGTAAATTTTTCCAATTTTCGTATACTATGATGTGAAAATCGGGTTTTGCATATTTTGCAATATTTGCCATCCAAAGCTCGGTAAAGTTGTCGGGCAGGACGTCTGTTTCGAGATATGTCCTATCTCGCTTGTATCCGAAGCCTTTGGTAGTCTTTCCACCTTGCTTCTTCTTGCCATGTAAATAATCGAGAATATAGGGTGGATCGGTCATGCACATATCTGCCTGCTCGCCGTTCATGAGCTTGTCGAAATTCTCTGGTATGGTGGAATCTCCGCACATCAACCGATTTTCACCAAGTTGCCAAACATCACCTTTTTGTATCTCAATCTTGGCAATGTTAAGCTTATCAAGTTCCTTTTTTAGGTCGAATACCTCTGGAGTATCATCTTCCCAATCGAAAATCGCATCTATATCTTCCGAGTTAAACCCCACTTCAGTCAGAAAATCTTCTGCAAAGTTCGCTAAGAGTTTGAAGTCGAACTCACCTTGGTTCTTGTTTAACCGAACGTTGAGTTCTTTTTCCTTCTCGATGTCAGGAATATTGAGATACACAACGGGCATTTCGGTGATGCCTAATTCCTTTGCGGCTTCTATCCGCATGTGGCCACCAATAACCACATTCTTACGATCTTCAGCACCATTGACGATGGCTGGATCGACTAGTCCGAACCTTCTAATACTTTCTTTGAGGTCGGAAAGAGCCTTTTCGTCCCACTTTCGAGGGTTGTAGTCGGCTTTGATAAGATCCACTATTGGAACCGTAACTATTGTTAACTGCTGATTCATTTCAGCTTTACTTAATTTAGAGTACCTTGTGGCACTTCTAAATTGTAGAAGCTTCGGTGTCTTGGGTTGTCTCGACTTCTGGGTAGGACAAGAACATTGGATTTATGCTGACATAACCGTACTTTGCAAGAAAAACGCTCGGACCAACAATTTTCGAGTTTATGTGCTGATTAAGCCTAGCGACCTTAGCGTGACTAATTTTGTACACTCTCCTTGTTTCATCCGTAGGACGTTCTCCTATTTTTTCCCAAAGCTCGTCAATTGCTAGAGTCTGTTTGGGTGCATTCATTATCGCAGTACATATAAGCAGTTGTGCATTCGATTTGTCGATCTTTACGGGAATATCCATAACAAATAAAACATCCTCTTTCAAGAATATTCTTGGTTTAAGAGGTGCAAGAGTTTGTGAACTGCCTCCTAATAATAACCGAAGTGCTCGAAACTTTTTGGCTGTCATATACCTTCTTAAGTGTATTTTTGGTTTGTCATACTCAGGAAATGTCCAAACAACTAATCTCTTATTTTTCGTATCAGTAGGAAGGAATGCTTCTGTATCCAAAAGTTGATGGAATAGCATTGGCCTGACAAAGGTCTCACTATCTAATATTTTTCGGACATACTCTAGGAATTTTTCTCGCCTAGTTACACGAGAAGGATCTTGTCTGTCTTTTTCGGCTTCCTGTGCCTCAATTCGATTCTTCTTTTCGATTAAATCTGTTTCAGGAGTCATTTCTTTTTTAGAATGTTTTTAATTTCAAATGGATAATTTTGATTTGTTGTAACAATATGATGAAAGCTTGTATCAATCCCAACATCCCAGCTTTCCACCATGTCCTTAGGTGAGTATTTTTGTTTAAAGTGTGGCTTCGAGTAAAGTTCCATTTTCCCTTTGTTTAACCTAATTCTTACATCTGTATCTTCCCCTTGAGGAATACTTCGTGGTGTTTCTGGTGGCTCAGTAACATACCAAGCCTTTTCATATGTTGTTACAGAATTCTTTATCAAAATGCCTGTCCTCATGAATTGTTCTGGTGGACTCTGTGTTGTTATCCTTACAATATAATACGAGTCAGTAACAGCATTTGTATACTGTGGTGTATCGTAAAAAAGAACGTCAAGGATTGCTTGATTATTATCCGATTTAACCGTAAATTCTATATCAAAGTCTCGTTTATACTTTCCATCAAGTAAATGTGTGTACAAGCGTAAAACAGGAGCCTCAGTAATTCTATTTGCCTGACTTAACTTAACAACATGATTTTGTAGATCAAAATCAATTCCGCCTGAATCTTTTCGTAACAAAATACCACTTGAGAAATCCCAAAAGTTACTGACCTTACTCTTAATATCGTTAAGAATAGCCAACCCGCGCTCAGTAACACCAGCGTTACCGTTTTTTACAGTTAATGTCCCCTGATCCAAAGCTAGTTTAAGCTCATCATAAGTACCGTCATTCAAAATCTGGTGGTTTCGGAGTTGTTGAGACTGAAGCAAATCTTTCTGCTTAAATACTTCCTTGACCAGTTCAGACACTACAGAGTACTCACGCAGAAATCCTCTATGCAGGGGTGTGATTCGCCAACTCAAATCCTCGACATCAACACTACTGTCAATCTTATCCTTAATGTCCCCCCAAGCTATAACTTGTTGTTCATCACCATAGTTAATTCCATTTGGTTTTGAGGTAATTACTTGTGATAGTGTTTCAAAGAACTCGTTCGCGAAAACCTCAGTGTTGTGCCGTTTCAGGACTGTGAATGACATTACCCTTTGCTTAAGTTCTGCGCGTGTTTTTCTATCAGTCTGGTTGTAATTACTCAAATATAACCATAAATCTGAAACATATTCGAACAACGTCATATACAAGAGATCCTCAACATATGGTTCTTCGTTCTTAGTCTTGATTATCAGCTCACCTATTTTGAACACATAATTTAATATATGCACTGATTCCATGTCGATGTCTTCATAACGCAGTTCAATATGGTCTTCAAAGAAACT
Source organism: bacterium (assembly GCA_020853235.1). Lineage (GTDB taxonomy): Bacteria > Patescibacteriota > Dojkabacteria. The sequence goes on from JADYZG010000006.1 coordinate 3,423, forward strand.
TTCTCTTGTGGATAGATTTCTTTTTAGATTATAGATGTTACCTTTTGCTTCAATTCCAAAATATGTAATCAATGCATCGGTTTCAGGTGAACGTTCAGTAGTTATGTCCTTTATGTAGTCACTTAAGGTTCCCAAGGCATAACGACGCAAATAAACGATATCGGTAAAAAGTGTTCTGTACTTGTCTTCATCCCCTGAGTTGAAAGTGGAATCTAATTTTTTCACTTTTTCGAATGCATTTGAAGAGGTTATAAACACAAAGCTAATTCCGGATCTTGTGAACAAATTCTTAAACTTCTTAATCAAATCGAGTAATTTATTAACATCCCTAATATCATCTAGTTCGTCAAAGACAAACACAATTCGCTCGGTCTTTGTCTTGAAAAATCTTAAGACTGCATTCCAAATTCCTATAAAAAAATCTTGAATGCTTCGTATAAGTTTTTCCAGTCCGGTTGAACCCATTATAGCTTTTACTTTTTGTAGGTAATTAGCTAATTTGGATGATAGTTGTGCTGTTGTATAACCTTGCCACTTTTCTTGTATTGTACGTTGGTACCCTGGCCCCATTTGCGTATTGCTAACGGACATATTTAGACCTGAAATAAGCCCTCTTTCAGTTACATATAAATCCTTTTTGATCTTCATAAGTACTTTCTTATTGGGAAGATCTAAACACGATAACTCTTCAATCAGAAATTTTAAGAGAGATAACATGTTAAGGTTCTCTGTGCCATCATCACCTTCGTCTTTAATTGCACCAATCTTGATTGTATTTAACCATATGAATACCATGTCTTTTTGCTTCTTTTCAGAAAGAGTTTGGATCAAATGCGTTTTTCCCGTACCTCTATCACCACTTATCAAAATAGATCCTGAGGTGGACTCTAAAAGATGGATAAGCTTATAGCCGATTTCCGAGTACGAAGAAATAAGTTTTCCTCGCCAATTCTTTTCTAATTTCCACATAGCAAATTATACATCGAAAACTATAGGTGTATACTCTATACACTCCCCCAATAATTTTGGCTCATAGCCAATGGAATATTTCCACAAACGACAGGTATATGTCGACCGCTATGATTTACGTACGATTAAGCTTTGTTTGCTTTTTCTCAAATCACGAGAAAAGATGCTTGAGCAAAAACCATTCAAGAAACGGCAGTCACAGGAAGAATATACCCACGAAGTCGACAAAACAGTTAATTACATGCTGTATTGGCATAAAGCTGAGGCATATCAGGAGAAGGAAGAACAGATTGCAAAGTGGATGACAGAAGACAAAAGGATTCAACGTAGGTATGACACCGCCACTCCACCGAACATGAAATGTGAGCACTGTGGGAAAAAGATGAAGGAAGACTTCCGTACATTTAAAGGGAGCGACTACTTAACTAGCCCCATCACCTTCATACTGAGCTGTAGTGACTGTAGAAATATTAAAGATATTTACGAAAACGGATCAGAAGTTGAGCCACCACCTCCATCAACTTGCGATAAATGCAAAGCCGTAGTTTCTGTTGACTGGACATTTAAAGACCACATAACAACGAGAACATACACCTGCAAAAAATGTGGCAATCATCTTGAAACTGTGGATGACGATACAAAGTTCTGGGAAGACCTCAAAAAAGAGGAAGAACACGACAAAGAGCTTCTTATTAAGTACAGAGATGAATTCTGCTTGGATAATGAAGAAGGAGAGAAAGCAGTCAAAATCGTTGAGCACTACAAATTGGCACATGACGTATACGAATATGAACTGGCGAAATACGATGATCCTGCAAAGACACTCTCCTATCACGCAAAAAAGCTCGATACTAACGAACTAGAGAAGTTACTCAACACGAGCCTTATTCCAATTGGTTACAAAGGTCTCACTTTTGGAAAGGTTGATATCGACAGATACGTGATTATCCCCTTTACACTCCAAGATACTGATACAAGAAGGAAAGGCAGCGACAGTATTCGAGCTTTCACAGACACAATGAAACCTATGCTTGAAAATACCAACTGGCGATTAATGAAAGACGACGTAATGTATCGTCTAGGATACCTCTCAGGACGTTTGAAGGGTTATGAACGAGAAGATGACTTGGTAAGTCTTTTTGCTACCAAAACACCAACGAGGAAGGTACCCGAAATAGATCCTGAGAGAATGGAAAAGTACGGATACGGAGGACTGGGGATGGTTGGGCTAGCAAGAATATCGGCTGAGCATGAAGGAAAGGAGCGTATTCGAGCAAAGAAGTTAGTCGATAACCCAGGTG
>JADYZG010000007.1 GCA_020853235.1 bacterium
ATGAGTAGCGAAAGACAGGTGAAAACCCTGTCCATCGAAAGTCTAAGGTTTCCAACGCCACGGCAGTCGACGTTGGGTTAGGCGGAACTAAGGAACCCCTCTTGTAATGAGAGGATTACCGATGTACAGCAGGTTAATATTCCTGCCCTGTACATATTTAGCGAAGGAGTGACGCGTTTGGAGCACTTCGAGCTCCCATAGGTGGGAGTGCAAGCAGCAAGTCAGATTTGATAGGAAAATCCGTCAGGTCGTTTACACGAGTTGTGATGCCAACCTTTGTTTTAGGACAGAGGGAGTTGAAGAATTCAGGGGCCAGGAAAAACTTCTCAGCGTTGTAAAATATGTGCATCCGTACCGCAAACTGACACAGGCAGACAGGTATAAATGTACCAAGATGTACGGTCCACTCCAGATTAAGGAACTCGGCAAATTAACCTCGTAACTTCGGGAGAAGAGGGGCCTAGCACCAGTATAGTAATATAGTGGCTGATCTAGGCTGCAAAGAATAGGCTCGGGCGACTGTTTACCTAAAACACAAGTGCCTGCAAACTCGCAAGAGGAAGTATAGGTGCTGACACCTGCCCAATGCCAGAAGGTCAAAGAAGGGGGTGATCCCGCAAGGGTGAGCCTCTGACATAAGCCCTGGTGAATGGCGGCTGTAACTCTGACGGTCCTAAGGTAGCGTAACCCCTTGTCACATAATTAGTGACCTGCATGAAAGGTGTAACGACTTGAGCACTGTCTTAATCTGGAAACCGGCGAAATTGAAGTGGCTGTGAAGATGCGGCCTAAACACACATGGACAAAAAGACCCCGGAAGGTTTACTTTAACTTTGCATTGACGCATGGTTCTGGGTACAGAGTATAGGTGGGAGACTTTGAACTCTCGGTTTCGGCTGAGGGGGAGTCATCAGTGTAATACCACTTACTCGGTGCCGTGCTTCTAACTGGATCCATATGGATCCTCAATTTATTGTTGATTTCATATCAGGACAGTGCATGGCGGGAAGTTTGACTGGGGCGGTTACCTGCTAAAAAGTAACGCAGGTGTACAAAGGTTTGCTCAGGAGGTATGGAAATCCTCTGTAGAGTACATGAGCAGAAGCAAGCTTTACTGCAAGATCGGCGGATCGAGCAGTCGCGAAAGCGGGTTCAAGTGATCCTCTGATTGATCATGGTATCGTCAGAGCTTATGGGATAATACTTACTCCGGGGATAACAGGCTAGTCTGGTCCGAGCGTCCACAGCGACGACCAGGTTCGGCACCTCGATGTCGACTCGTCGCGTCCTGGGACTGAAGAAGGCCCCAAGGGTGGGGGAGTTCACCCCTTAAAGCGGCACGTGAGTTGGGTTCAGACCGTCGTGAGACAGGTCGGTCTCTATCCTGTGTGTTCGTCCAAAGAATGAGAAGGTTTGCCCCTAGTACGCAAGGATCGGGGTGAGGAAACCTCTGGTGCACCTGCTGTTCCACCCGGAGCATCGCAGGGTAGCTACGTTTCTACAGGAGAAGCACTGAAAGCATCTAAGTGCGAAACCTACTTCGAGATTATTCTTTGTTAATTCTTTTGTGCAAAGCAATTTGTACAGAGGTTTTGAAAGTCCCCTGGGAGATGACCAGGTTGATAGGCACTCGGTGTAAGCACAGCAATGTGTTCAGCCAAGGTGTACTAATTGGACGAAATCTTTTTGTTTGGTCACATACCTATTCAGTAATTTTTTCAGGTTTTACCCGAAAGAATCACTGGAAGCAACGGAAGTTGCTATTCAATTATTAATAAACTAGAATTCCTGCATTAGCAGGAAAAGTTTCCATTTTTAATGAAATATAAGCTGGGGAATTCATATTTTATGAAAATAAAGCGAATGATTCTTTTTAGTTATCCAAAATTTACATTTACGAGTTCGTTTACCGACCCAATCGGTGGTTTTTGACGGCTATTAGAATATACTATTGATATGATCAATGCAGAAGTTCAGGAAAAACTAGTCGAGTTGAACAAATAAGATCAAAAATATCGTCGGCAATGGGAGAGCGGTGGTTCTGAAGTGATAAAACTTCATAAGGAAGGTAGCGCAAATATTGATAGTAGACATTTGACAAATTGGATTGATGCTATGAATATGCAGAGAGGTATCCCACAAGTATATGGTCAATACTTTGTAAATCGTGGAAAAGGCTATGAAATTTACCAAATAGAGAATCTCCAAGAGCTGGACGAAAGAAGAAAAGGTATGGGGCATGAGTCTTTTGATGAACGAATACGTAATGTATTGGATTGATATCCTTTGGAAGATCAAAGGACGATTCTTGAGTCATATAAGAGAATTTTTGGTAAAGAGTTCAGTGTGAAGTAAGAAATCCTATTATACGTGGTATAATTCTAAACATTTTATTAGTTTTCAATCGTATGAAACGTTTCTTACAAGTATATTTAGAGTATTTCAAGTATACAAAACCCTATCGATTTCATTACATTATTTCTTGGCTTGGTGTTATCTTCCTGCTGGTGACATACAATATAAGCATTTTTGTTGTCGGTGATTTGGTAGATAAGATTGCAGCAGGCAATCAAAAGGTTTCCGAAGCAATCGTCTTGATTGGGATAACAATTTCGTTACCGTTACTCATTGAACCTTTTGCATTCTATATTAAATCTAGGATATTTTCCTCCATTTCACGAGATATCGTTAATACAGCATATAAGCGAATTATAACTTTGGATCATGCGTTCCATACCGCAAAGCAAACTGGAAAAGTCGCTTCTATGTTGATAACGGCACATAGTACTATTTTTATGTTTGTTTGGCAGACAGAATGGTTACTTGTTGAGAGTTTAGCGGGTTATGTCGTGCCTATTATCCTTGTCTATTTCATTAAACCGGAGCTTGGTATTGCTATGACACTGATTCTTCTAATTTCGATGCCTGTACTTATTCAAATATTGAGGTGGAATATTCGGAGGAGAAGAAAGGTTAAAGACGCCGAATACAGTCGGACAGATCTTATTCTTGATGGTATTAGCAATTACGAAACGATTCGTACTTTCAGCAGAGAATCAGAAGAGGTAGGACACGTTGAACGAAGCGTCGGTAAGTGGAAATTCGCGGTGGATCGGTACGAGAATACTTTTAGAGCGATTGATTTCATTACTCGTCTTGTCGGAGTTAGCACATTTATTGCTGTTGCTTTTTTAGCTTACCATTACTTCGAGTTAAGTGAACTTACGTTGGGTGCCTTTATTGTCGTTATTACGTATTTGATTCAACTTGTAGGAAGGCTAATTGGTGTTGTGTTTTCTTTGCGAGAAATAATTAAGAATCTTCCCATCGCAGATGACCTCTTTAGCCTTATCAACGAGAAGAATACAGTTAAAGAGGCGAGTAATCCAGTGAAGATCAAGATTCTAAAAGGGAAGGTACAATTTAAAAATGTTTTCTTTGGTTATGAGAAGAATAGAGGAATTCTTAGCAGACTTGATTTTTCAGTGAAATCTAAACAAAATATTGCTTTGGTTGGTCCGTCTGGTGGAGGAAAAAGTACTTGTGTGAAATTACTCATGAGATATTATGATGTAAAGAAAGGTACAATTTTGATTGATGACATTGACATCAAGAAATATCCACTAGCTCATTTGAAAGAATCAATTGGTATTGTCCCTCAGGAGCCATCATTATTTAATAAAAGCATCCTTTACAATATCGGGTACGCACTATGCTCCGATCCTGAAAAAACTGAGGGATACAAGCAGCAAATAATTGAAGCAAGCAAGCGAGCCTGCGTCTACGATTTTGTTATGAGTTTGCCGAACGGCTTTGATACTATCGTTGGCGAACGAGGAATCAAGCTTAGTGGTGGTCAGAAACAACGAATTGCAATAGCTCGAGTCCTCCTTAAAATGCCAAAAATTGTTATTTTCGATGAAGCAACAAGTATGCTCGATAGTGAAAGTGAGCAGGCGATAAAAATCGCATTTGCTGAACTTAGTAAAGATACCACGACAATTGTTATTGCTCACAGACTTAGTACAATTATTAACTCTGACAAAATCCTGGTCATTGATAAGGGAAGGGTTCTTGAGAGGGGTACGCATAGGCAACTTATTAAAAAGAAAGGTCTCTACTCGAGACTTTGGGACATTCAAAGTGGTGGATTTCAGAAGGCAAACTAAAGTCTCTCTCCACCAATTCTCCAATAACAAACTCCCGTGATCCCGTATTTTTCGGCTAAATTAATACGGCTTTCAATAGATTGTTTATTGAGGTAATACATTATCCGTTCAACTCCGTTATACTTAAACTCTGCCCGCATCTCTTTTACCCATGGATCGTACTTTTCTCGATAGTAGCTGCTGTGTCTCTTTACGTAGTCAATGCTGTCATGTTGCAGAGATATGGTGTTTTTTAATTCTCCTGAAGAAAGTGACTTGTCGTTATTGCTGCCTGCAAGGTTAGAGGTTTTTGGTTTTGGCCACCCGTGTGAATACAAAGGTAATGCTAAAACGATTTTCTCCCCAGGCATCTTGCTTAAAGCGTACTTGATAAGTGTCTCGTTCCATTGTACAGGAGAGAGTGGACCAGGTTGTAAGCTGCCTTGTCCTGTATAATCATAGGCCATAATACGGAATTCATCTACAACTGCTCCAATTGCCTGCCAATCTTGTGCTTGGTGAGTTTGTGGTAAAAATGAATATATGCGTCGATCATCAATTTTTGGAATAGCAGTAAACGAGAGAATTTTCCCATTTTTGTGCAACTTATCTGCTAATTTCGTAACAAAAGTGATTAGTAATTCTTTATCTGCTTCGTAGGTACTTTCATAATCGAGATCAATGCCATCATATTCGTAAGTATTCACTGTCTTCATAATTTCAGCGATGTGCTTGTCCATATTCTTGTTAAGCACTTCTTTAACAACATCCGCATCAAAAGTTGAAATTGTTGGAATGAGTTTGATTTTGTTGTCTTTTACAATCTTGAGTAACGCAGGAGAGTTGAGGGTTGCTCGTTTATCTAGTGTGCCATTTTTATTGAGAATAAACCAAACTGGAGAGACAGTATACCATTTCTTGGGATTCTTACGTAATGATTCTAATGCCTCATTCATTCCCCAATCGGGTATCCAGGTCATTTGTTTTGTTTTTGTTGTAGTTGTTGGTGACTCGATTGAGGTTGGTGGAATATAACTAAATACTTTCTCGACAATAAACGGATCAGCAAAGGTTGTTTTATCAATTTTGTACCAAAATCGTACTTTTGTTGTCAGTAATTGTTGTTTAACTTCACTAACTGGCATGTAGTAGCCACCATTTGTTGCTGCAGCAAGCTTTCCAGATGCGTAAATACGCTTTCTAGATGCGTTGAGCACCTCAATACTGTAATGAGAAATTCGTAATGGATACGGTGGAGTTTTCCATGTGAAAATATACGTTCCAAGTCGGTTCTCAATAATTACCTCAGGAAAAGTAAAAAGAGAGAGGAGCGGTGAGGCTGGGCTGTAGATATAGGACATTTCATCCTTCTGTCTAAGAAGATTGTTGAATGAATTCTGACAATTTTCAGTTTTTATATCACATTGCAGCCTCTCTATATTCTTTATTTTTTGTTCTTCTAAACACTCTTCTTTTGCGATATAATTGAGTTCTTTTAATGGCACACTCTCAATGTCTGATGTGTTTGCTAATTTAGAATTTTTGCAATATTTGTAACCAAAATAGATGTCTGTATCTGACAGTCGATCGTTTACTATAAGTTTCTGTTCTTCGGTTGCGTCCGGCATGATAATGCTGTTAACATCACTGTCCTTAATCTGGTTAATTTCTTCTGCATTTAAAGCGTATCCTGCAGGTATTATCAAGAAGATTGGTGTCGGTTCTGGAGGTTGTTCTGTTACGGTTGGAGTTACTTCAGCGATATTAATATGCAATAATGACTCAATTTCGAGTGTTTTCTTATTGCTGTAGGTATACCAAAAAATTCCTGAAACCATCGCAATTATGAGCACTCCCACGCCGAGTAGGAATATCTGCTTTTTAGTCATAACTTATTATACTCGAAGAGTGCCCCATATGATATTGCCAAGCCATATTTGCCGTGTTATAATCCTTTGCTTGGTGACTAGAGCGGAGTGGACCCACCCGATCCCTTTCCGAACTCGGAAGTGAAACACTCCAGCGCCGAAGATACTTGGATATTTCTCCTGGGAAAATAGGTCGTTGCCAAGCTTTTTATTATCTTTTTGGTTTTCTCTCGTCCTACGAAAAAATACATAGTATTATTTTGGCACAGTTCTGAACTAAAAATCAAAATGATAATGATAACTATTTTCAGAGCTATTAATTGTTGAGGATATTTTCTGCGTTCTCTGGGTCTCGTGCCATACTATCAAAGGTCAGGAGTGCCACGACAACATCATTTTTTCTTTTTAAAACCCGTTCGAAAGGAATATCGTGAATTTTTGTTGCAATCGTTTTTACTTTACCAAATTGACCTAATTCATCAGCCAGAAAGTTAATTGCAGGAGAAAGTTTTATTAGCTTTTCTGCAGCTTCTTTGGCCTCCGCCTCGGACTTCTTGTACTGACTGGTCAATAGTATTGTTAATTTTTTTCTGAGTTCCTTATCGTGGAAATATTTGACCAATAATTGCTGTGAGGTAGAAACAATATTTTGTGCAATCATGTACACGGAAACTATAGTTGGAAGTGGCACCATGCTGAGAGTAATCATAATTGGCATAACAAAGAGTGTAGAAGCGTTCAGTGATGAAGTGAATGCTTCTTGCATTGCTTCAGTATCTGATTTTTCAGTTCCAGGCTTTTTGAGTTTAGGAACTTGTGTATTCATAATCTTGGTAGATACCCAGGTTGGGAGAATATTGGATAAGCCTAAGAGAATAAGGAGTATGAGGTAAGGAAGTGTCGTTAGGGTGAAAATACCATGTGTAAATGAACTTCCGGGTGTTGTTAAGAGGTGAAGTCCGAGTAAATCAGTGGAGAATGCTGTTTGTCCGGTAGCTTGTAATTGCTGCGCAACGTAAGGATAGAGACCAGGCATGTTTGCAGGTGTTACTCCTGATTTGGTGAATGCTAATACTGATTGATAGAGTGCGATAAGTATCGGGATTTGAATCAAGAAGTTGGTAAAACAACCAAGTGGATTATAGTTTATTTCTTTGTAAATTTCTTGTTGCGCTTTTGCCATTCCTGTCGGATCATTCTTGAATTTTTCTTTTAGTTCGTCGAGTCTTGGTTGAATTGCGCGAACCTTTTTGGTGTCTCGGTACTGCTTCGCAACCATTGGCCACATAAGGATGCGAATTATGACGATTAGAGTAAATGTGCTTAATCCTAAACTTCCTGATAATACATACAAGTAAGTCAGTAAGTTGTGAATAGGGCCGTAGATTAAAAGATTCCAAATGTTGCTGATCATAGTCGTTATTGTAGGGTGTTTCTGTTGCTTTCGCAAGTATAAGAGGATAGTAGTATCAAACTTGTACTTGACAGCAACTTCACTTGTGTTAGTATGACTCTATTCGGCACTGCCCCGCTGAATATTTTTAATGTTTCATGATTCTATGGTACCTTGTCTATTTTTCCTGACTTGGTCATGAACGGATTACATCGAAAGATCCGCCAAATTGTTAACGTTACCCCATATAACCCGTGTTTTTCGATCGCTTCTTTTCCATATTCTGAGCAGGTAGGAATAAACCTGCAGGTGGCTCGATGGTTAGGACCATGGTCCGGCGAGAGGGTTTTTTGGTATACACTAATTACCCAAGAAAAAAAATGTTTCATGTCGTGAGTGTCATGAGGGCGTTTTGTAATTGCTCTTTTAGCTCCACAGTTACTGTGCGTTCTTTACAAATCCACATCCAGTTATAACTTGTCAAAACATCCTTTTTTAAGGTATCTCGTAACAATTGTCGAAGAATGCGCTTGTTGTAGTTACGTGCAACAGCTGTAGGGGAAATTTTTTTAGAAACGCTAACGATAATACAGGGTTTTTTTACGTTATCGCTACTTTCCCTAGGTGTATACATGAGTGTTATGTTATCAACTTTAATCTTCTTATGATGGGATAGAATCTTCTGTCCAATAATCTGTTTGGGTGATAGCTTCATAGTGTTTGTATTCTATCATGTTTCTGCTACAATGCTCATATGTTCGGATTAGAAAAATTCGGTAAAATGGCTGAAACCGTAAAGCAAGCCAAACAACAACAAGCAAAGATGAAAGTGATTCAAGCAATTGGTGAATCGAAAAATCATCTTGTTAAAGTTCATCTTAATGGATTACAAGAGTTAGTAAATATTACGATTGACGAATCGTTACTTTCTCCGGCAAAGGCAAAAGAATTAAAAAATTCTATTACAGAAGCCTACAAAGACGCACAGCAAAAACTCCAGAAAGAACTGATGAAGGGCATGGACATGGAACAAATGAAGAAACTTCTCGGAATGTAAGATAGCATCCCCTATGCAACATGGGCGTTATTCCTAAATCTCTCAAAACTTTAACGCTTGAATTGCAACGACTGCCGGGTATCGGGTCAAAATCGGCGAGAAGAATAGCATATTTTTTGTTTTCATTGCCTGAAGAAAGACTAAGTTTCCTTGGTGATTCGCTTAAGGGTCTGAAACATAGCGTGACGATGTGTTCATTTTGCCGTATCCTTGCAGATACAAACCCATGTGATATTTGTGGAGATGTTACTAGAGAAGTAAGTTCAATCTGTATCGTTGCCGATCATATGGACGTCTATGCAATAGAGCGCACAGCGGGCTATAAAGGGATGTATTACGTTCTTGGTGGTTTGCTTTCGCCGATTAAAGGTCATGGACCTGAAGACATAGCAGTTGAAGGATTACTGAAAAGGGTTCATCAACTCAAGAAAATTCAGAGGCAGGGTGTAAAACTCGAGTTGATTTTTGCCCTTAGTCCAACTACAGAAGGGCAGACGACAGCACTGTATCTTAAGGAAGAGATTATGAACGAATTTGGTGATGATGTTTTATTATCACGTGTGGCAGTCGGCATTTCCGTAGGTACTGACATTGATTATGTTGATACGTATACTCTTCAAGAATCACTAAAGGGGAGATCGTCACTCTAATCTTGGATGTAGACTAATTAGCAGATATATGAGTTATTGCTTTTCGGTAAGAGAGGCGCTCGTTTATTGGGATACGGCGCAATCATTTGCCGTTTGTAATTTTCTAAATTCTTATCAAATTCTCGTTGTTGGATAGGTTTAGCAAAGAATAAGAAGCATATGATTGTTAAATCAAGTCCAAATTGTGTATAATTCACTTGTGGACCGTTAGCTCAGTGGTAGAGCAGGCGACTCTTAATCGCTCGGTCGGGGGTTCGAATCTCTCACGGTCCATTTTTCTTTTCCTCTCACTCCCTATTAGAAACAAACAAGTTGTTTCTCATGACGGTCATGAACCGGAAAATCAAAATGAACATGTCAGAGAGCAGAAAAGAGAAGTATATTTGGAAGATGAAGAAACTTAAGTGAAATGTAACCAGTTATTACAATTTATGCAGAGCCAGGTCGGGTAAACCCTCTGAGAAAAATTATTCATCTTCGAGGTGTGCATAGTAAGTCCGAAAGTATTCGAGCGACTGAATCGCGTGAGTAAAGGTATTATCGGTTTTTTGCATTCTTTGCCTTTTTTTTGTACGCTTATCTCATGTTGTGGCTTGTAATTATTCCGATTTCGATCATCTGGGTACTTGGATTGCTGTATCTCCTTCTGGTGGTGTACTACCGATTATCACGGAAAGAAATCTTTGTACCATTTATCCCAGCGGACAAAAGAGGTATCGATATGATGTGTGAAGCAGTAGGATTGCAAGGAACAGAATCTGTAGTTGATGTCGGTTCAGGATGGGGAAGTATTGTTTTTCACTTACTAGATACATACCCCAGGCTTGCTGTTACAGGGATAGAGTTAAACCCACTTTTATACTTACTGAGCATGTTACGGAAGACTATTTTTTACCCTAATCGGAATATAAAGTTGTGCAGAGGTGATGCAGAAAAATTTTCATACAAGAACTTTGATGTCGTATTCCTTTTTATGCTATCTCCATTTGTTAATAAGGTACTTGCTCCAAAACTTGAAACAGAATTGCGTATTGGCGCACAAGTTGTTTCATATGTTTTTAGGATGAAATCAAACAAGTTTAAAGAAACGAGAGTTAAACTTCTCGAACATGGGTGGAAAAGCGCTGTGTATGTTTACGAAAAGATTGTCTAACTATCTACCTTTAGTTTCCAGAAAGCGGGACATATGGATAACCACGTTTGGTCATCAGGGCTCTCTGATAAAAGACTGCTGCGAGGTACTGTGGCGCACGAATTGGTACGTCGAGTGCAGGTAAGTATTCTACTAGTGTTGCACCGAAACCTTGCTTGAATTCATCCATCGCTTTCCATGGATGAGGCAGACCTTTTTCTCTAATTTCTGTTGAAACTGAGCCACCCCAGAGGTCTAAAACAATAACATTACGTTTCTTAAGTTCTGTAATTGTTTCAGCTAACATCATGACATCAGCTCCAATATCCAGACCTTGATCTGCAGTAGCAGCCCAGTAGTACCATGCAGTATCTCCTTGGATGACAATTGATGCAGCAGCGTAAAGTGTCTCTTTTTCGTCACGAACTGAGGCAATCATAAGTTGATTGTGTTCCGCATACGTTTTCAATTCGTCTTTTAGGTAATCTACGGGGACAAAATCGATTTGTTTTTTTGCTGCAAGTGTTCGGTAAATAGAAACGAAATCCTCTAGAGCTATCGTATCGCTGGAGAACGTTGTTCTTAAGTTTCTTTTTTGTGCACGTTCTAGCATTTCGGAAAGGTCGGGTCTTAAGTTCTCTATTGAAAATTGTTGCATTGAGATTGTTCTTGTAACACAAGCATCGAGTTCTTGCACTGGAGCTCGTTTGTACCCTGCCATTAAAATATCAGTAACTATTTGTTTTTTGTTTGGGACTCTTGGGGTAATACGTACGTAAATCGCTTGTTCTTTTTGACCAATGTATTGTGTGAACTGTTTTAATTCTTGCCAGAACACTAAATCTTCTGCAACTCGTGGGTCAATGAATATTGGAGAATGTTGGAAGTAAACAAATGTGCCACTTCGTGCTGGAATAACCTGATAAGAAACGACTGCAACAGGAGTCTCATCTACAGACACCTTGAACTGTCCTGTTTTTCTGTTACGTTTCTTAATAAATTTCATTCGTTCAGGAGAGTTATAAAAGGTAATGTAAGAAGCTTTTTTGTGAAGCGAAGCATATTCGTTGTCGGAAACGGGGGTGTATTTGTATTTTGGCATAGTAATCTACTGTGAACTTAAGTTGCATTGCCTAGTATTATTTTACCATGACATTGATGAGAGAGAGAATTGGCAAAAAACAATAAACACTACAGGCGATAATCATTTGAAATTATTAATCTGTTGGGACTTATCTGAGTACACTAAACCATAGTTTCGATGAATCGTCGGTAAAGAGGATAGCAATATCATTAGGTCCAACGCTAAAGGTTTTAATATTCGATTGAATAATCATGGAGTTTTCTCCTGTCGTATCAGTAACTCTAAGAGTTGCTTCCTGTTTTGTTGCAACGTAGGCACTATCAGCTAACGAAGTTGGTGCTTCCAAAGCATGATCGCTTATATAAATCTGTTTACGACCAAGAAGTGTTAGATGATCTGCGATTCGTTTATTATAGTAGAAAACAATGAGATTTTGATTCTTATTTTCCGTAAAGGAAAAGAGATTCTTTTCCTCAGAATACATCGGTTTTAGGAGAATTTCCTCAGATGAAATTTTAACCCGAGAAAAATCTTCCCCAAAATGCTCGATGGCAATGTCGGCAATTTTTTCGTTTGTCAGTGTAATTTCCATGTCGCTTGATTTTGCATCATATAATTTTCCAAGAAGATAGGTTCCTGTATTGGTTGCAATGATGAACCTAGGTGTGTCTGAGGTCGAATAACTCCAGATTCTTGTTGGAGCACTATCAATCGTAACGGTAGGAAGTTGTGCTGAGAGTGGATTTCCATTGTAACTAATGTCGACAATTTCATACGTATTTGTGCTAGTTCCTTGAGTTCTTTTGATTACAACAATCCCTGTGTCAGTCAGATTCCAAATAAGTTGAGTATTTTGTGTTTCGCTTTTCTCCATAAGGATGACGCGAGTTCCCGCTTTAACATTGTACGAGATGATTTGTGTGTCAGTTTCGACGATAAGATAATCGCCATCTTTACTCCAGGAAAATTTGGTTGACTTATCTTTCGCATAGTTTGTTAACGATCGAGCATCGGTAAGGTTTGCATTTACCGTAGTATTTCGTTTGAATGGAATCAAAGAAATTGATTTATTACCAGATTTATCTGTTAAAGTGACATAAAGAATTTTTCCTGTAGGTGAAACTGAAATAGCTGATATTGGTGTTGCGGAGAGTGCAGTAATGGTCATCTTCTCGTCAAGTACCGGGTGTGGATCATCAAAAAGTGGTTTGGTAACATAAATCTTTGAGAGTGTATAGGTGGCTGTTCCTCGTGTCGTATTTTTGGCTGGCGTTGGGGACTCTTCTATGGTTGTCGGGCCATTTGTTGCATCAGAAAGTATGTAGTATCCAGTGCTATTTGAATCTAAAATTGAGGTTTTATGAAGCTGTAAAATTTCTTTTTTGTTGTTTGTCCGAAGTAGCGGTACGATGAGAGGACTGGCTAAACCGTGCTGTATCTCAATACGTTTTTTATAAGGGAAATACCCCTCTTTCGTTAGCTTCACCTCGTAAAACCCAATTTTTAAGTTAGGTACTGCGCGGTTGCTTTTACCATAATATTCTCCATTGATAGAAATATCGGCGTCGTTGGGGTTTGTTTCAACATTAAGCACTCCAGTTTTAATAACCTCGCGTCTGCTAATATCAATGGAATATCCGTTGATAATGACGATAATAATAGCCGTTGTGCCAACGATAAAGAATGTTGAAAAAATGGGAAGAACAAATGAAAGAATTTTTTTGAGGAATATACGTACCTTTGGTTTCTTTAAAAGATTTACCACGCGACATTGTAGCATATTTCCCTACATCGATGAGGTATAATGAGTTATGGCAGTATCTTTAAGACCAGCGCGATTGGGTATCGATCTAGGAACCGCGAACTCAGTCGTTTTTGTGCAGGGAAAGGGTGTTGTAATAGAAGAGCCTACGGTCGTTGCAATTGACACGTCAGATTTATCAATTATTGCAATTGGTCAAGAAGCCAAAATCATGGTTGGAAAGACTCCTGAAAGTATCATGATTAAGCGTCCACTTCGAAATGGCGTCATTGCAAGTGCTCGGGTAACAGAAGAATTACTCAAATACTTTATTAATAAAGCTATCGGGCGATTCAGAATTTTTCGGCCAGAAGTTATGATTTCTGCGCCAGTTGGCATTACTTCGGTAGAAAAGAGAGCTGTGATTAAAGCTGCAATTCATGCAGGAGCAGGAAAAGTGTATTTAATACCAGAGCCTCTGGCTGCTGCAATTGGGGCAAAGTTACCAATTCATTCTTCTTCTGGCAATATGGTTGTAAATATGGGGGGAGGGACAACTGAAATTGCTGTTATTTCTTTAAATGGAATCGTTGTTGCTACTTCAGTTCGCGTTGCAGGTGACGAATTTAACAGTGCAATCGCAGCGTATGCGCGTCGTGAACGAGGATTGATTATCGGAGAACAGACTGCAGAAAAGATTAAAGTCACGATTGGTTCCGCAGTGCGAGTTGAGAAGCAAGAGCAGATGGAAGTAAGTGGTCGAGATATTGCAACGGGGTTACCGCGAGGTGATATTTTTACGACGAATGAGATTGCTGAAGCATTAAAAAATCCACTGGGGGAAATTTTGGCTTCCTTGAAGAAACTTCTTGAACGAACGCCACCTGAATTGTCTGCGGATATTATAGATAGAGGTGTTGTTATGAGCGGGGGAAGTTCTTTGTTAAAAAACTTGGACAGATTATTTTCAAAAGTACTTGGTGTTCCCGCATATTTGGCGGATGATCCAATACACTGTGTCGCACGAGGTACCGGGGTGGCATTGGACTATCTTGATGTATTGGAAAAAACAATCACCTCTATAGGTTAAATCGTTTTGTAAAATTCGAGTAGTTTCTTGGTTAGAATTTTGTTATCGTATTGCTCTGCATAGGCTCGGGCGTTTGTCCCGAGGCGTTTTATTTCCTCTGGATTATTGAGAAGGTGAATTAAGTGCTTAGCACATTCTTTTTCGTCGCCCTCTTTGAATAGATACCCATTTTTTTTATTTTGTATAATGTTTACTGGCGCATTTACCGCTGCTGCAACAACAGGCAATCCCGAAAGCATAGCCTCAATAAGAACTAACCCTTGAGTCTCGAATGGTGAAGCCGTAGTAAAAATATCGCAACTTCGGTAAGTTGCTGAGGTATCTTTTGGATCAATCATACCAAGAAAAGTAATACTATTAGTAACCCCAAGTGATTTCGCAAGCAATTTCATTGCTGGTAAGGCTGGTCCACCGCCTGCGATTATTAATTCTGCATCGGGAACCTCTCTTTTTACCAACGAGAATGCTCTAATTACTGTGTCGACAGCCTTTTCAAATCCAATCCTTCCTAAATGTAAGATTTTTTTTCCTGGCTTGTTAGATTTTTTCATCGGAAACAGTTTAATTTCGATACCGTTTGGTAAAACCCTTATTTTAGGAGTAATACCTTGTTTTTTTATTGTTGTCCCAACGATTTTAGTCGGCACAATAACAGTATTCGATAAATTAAAAAAAATCACTTGCAATTTCCAAATGATGGCAGCCATAACGCCTTCATTAGAAGTGACATGGATATTTTGCCCAGGAATGAGTCTTTTTGGGGAAAGGTATGCAGTTCCCCCAGTAGAAAAAAGTGTGTGATATGTGTTAACGACTTTAACTCCAAAAATTTGTGCGAGAACAATGCCCATAACTCCAAGAACGAAAGGGGTATGGATGTGGACAATATCAGGCTTAAATTCTTTGAATAGAGTGTACAACTTGAGTAGATTAGGAATCGCTGCATGAACTCCAGGGTAAATTGGAAATGGTATAGAACGAATTCCATACTTTGTAATATTTCTTCCTTCTATTTTGTAATTTGTAAGTTTGTACGAAGGGACAACAATGACGACCATATGTTCTTTACTTGACTCGTTGGCGATGTTATCGACTGCGACACTAACGCCATTAAGTTGTGGGAAATAAGTGTCTGAAAAATGAAGAATATTCATATTGTTGTGTTTATTGTAGCATGTTAGAATGTATTGTGAACCAAGAATCAAAAGTTACCCTTCCGATATCAATCGTGATTCCAACGTATTCGGAGGAAAAAGTACTGCCAAAGGTCCTTGCAAGTATTAAGTCTCAGTTTGCCCAACCGACAGAGGTTATTATTGCCGACGCAAAATCCCCCGATAAAACAAGAGAAATTGCTAAAAATTTTGGTTGCAAAGTTGTCGAGGGCGGACGTGTTTCTGTTGGTAGAAATCGCGGTGCTGATGCGTCGAAATGCGATTACATTTTATTCCTTGATGCAGATACTTCTTTTTATTCAACCACGACACTGTTAGAAGCATTTACAGAGTTTTTGAAATCTGAAGTAGATATTGCTTCTGCGGGGTTAGTGGCAGACAGAGAGGGTTCGACAGAATTCAGTTATACTGCTGGAAAAGTTATGTTCAATGCTTGGAATGCATTACGAAGTATACAAAGTGTGTCGCAAAAGGTAGTCTCAGAGTCTGGTTCATTTATTTTAGTAAAGCGTTCGGTGTGTGAACACATAGGCGGTTTTAATGAAAAGATCTCGATTGGTGAAGACAGGGATTTCTTTGCCAGAGCAGTAAAACATGGGTACAAGTATAAACATTTATCGCAAAATGTAATTACTTCAACACGAAGATTTAGCGATCCAAAGAAAATTGTAAATATAGCCATTTCTGCTGGAGCTGGTAGTCTCGCAATTGCCGCTGGCTTCCTCGTAGGGTCTGAATTAGTTAAACGGTTACACTCACGGTACGGCAGGCTCGGTGGTGGCGATGGAAGAGATCCAAATGATGAGTAAATGTTTGTAATACGTTATTCTCTAGTGTATAATACCCAATCGATCAAAGACAGTCGGGATTAGGCAATAGCCTAAATTAAAGATCCGGCCGAGGTCAGACACATTTTTTCTCTCCTCACGTCTTTTTTCGCAAGTAAATTGGTTTTGTATAAAAATGCCAAAAAATAAGGCGCAAAAAGCAGAGTTATTGTCCGAGTATAAGAATGTTGTCTCAAAATCAAACTTCATTGTTATTGAAACAAATAAAGTTCCAGCACGAGCAATCACTACTCTTCGAAAACTTCTTTCTGAAGTCGATGCAAAATTGTACGTTATCAAAAATACTGTTTTTGCAAAAGCGGCAGAAGGTATTGAAAATATGGATGCATCACAATTCGTTGGACAGCTTGCTGTTATCGAAGGTGGCGCGGATGTCGTTACAGCAGTAAAGAAACTTGATGATGCAACTAAGGAAGCAAAAGCACAGCTTTCACTTGCTGGGGCAGACGACGATTCCGTAAAGAAATACTCCCCATTCACTTATAAGCTCGGATACGTTAGCGGTTCAGTCTTGAATGATAAAGATGTCGTTAGACTTTCACAATTACCAGACAAGAAGACCGTACTCGCACAGTTTGTCGGAACATTGGCAGCACCAATCTCTGGCTTACTCAATGTTATGCAAGGTGTTCCTCGAGCATTCGTTTACACCTTAACTGATTTACAGAATAAGAAGGCCGAGTAGTCGAAACTACTAGGTTTTTTTAGAAAATATAATATAAGTAAAAGAAACATGGCAGAACTCAACAAAAAGCAACAGGAAGTTCTCGACCTCGTTTCCGAGATGAGTGTTCTCGAACTTGCCGACCTTGTGAAGGCAATGGAAGAGAAATTCGGCGTCAGCGCAGCAGCTCCAGCAGTTGCAGTCGCAGCTCCAGCAGCAGCGGCAGCTCCAGCAGAGGAGAAGTCAACCTTTGACGTTGTTCTCGAAAATGCAGGATCAAACAAGATCGGAGTAATTAAGGTTATTAAAGACCTTACCGGACTTGGACTTACCGAAGCAAAAGACTTCGTTGAATCAGCACCAAAAGCTGTCAAAGAAGGCGTTGCTAAGGCAGAAGCAGATGACATTGCAGCAAAACTTAAAGAAGCAGGCGCAACTGTTACTGTTAAATAAAATACCTCGAGAATTTTTATTCTAAGGGTATTTTCTGCGGGGGAATTTACTTTGCCCCGCAGTAGTTTTAAGCGAAACAAAATCGCGAAACTAAAAAAGAGAGGAGTCGCAAGGCTCCTCTCTTTTTTATATAGATGATGCCGTGTTAAAATCGTTTATGTTTACTAAATACAAGTTTTTCATTTTTACAGAAGATCCTGATGAATTGGTCAAGTTTTATACAAATTCATTGGGGTGGGGAATCGTGAATAAACTCGAATATGAACTTGATTACGGGTATACCTTAGAAATATCTCCAGGTAATATGCAAGTGTGGTTAGCGAAACACTCTGAGGTTTCAGGATATAACAAAGAACCTTACAGACATATGATGAACTTATATACCGATAATGTTCAGGAAACATTTGAAAAGGTTAAAGGATACTCGGGTGTAAAAGTAATTGCCGAACCATTTTCGATGGGAACGATAATTCCTGGTGAAGAACGTTTTGCCTGTACAATTCTCGACCCAGAAGGAAACTGTCTGCAGTTTATGGGAAAACTATAGTATTTCTTTCCTTTCTTTCATAAAAAATTATAGTGATTTTCTTTAACTACGTTTATTATTATCAAATAATTTTTGTATATCTATGCGAGTCTACACAGTGTAATGAGCAGGTAAGCCAAAAAGAAGTTTTTGGCCCTGCGAATGGGATCTTTTGAAGTTAGTACGAGCATGGATAGGTAAAAATTTTGTGAAACAGTTGAACCTCCCGCCTCTGTGTCGTACACTGTGGTCATGCCATCCCTTTACAGCACACACAGACCTAAAGAATTTTCTCAACTGATAGGGCAATCTCATATTACAAAACTTTTAAAGGCCGAACTGACCAAAGGTTTGGTGGGCCACGCGTATCTTTTTATAGGTCCTCGAGGTACAGGAAAGACTACAACAGCACGTATTTTGGCGAAGGCATTGAATTGTAATTCACTTAAAAATGGTGAACCTTGCGGTAAATGTAGTAATTGCATTGCATTCGATACGGGGAGATTCCTTGACTTGATAGAAATTGACGCTGCCTCAAACCGCGGGATTGATGAAATCCGTGAGATTAAAGAAAAAATCGAATACAACCCAACTATGGGTAAAAATAAGATCTACATTATCGACGAGGTCCATATGTTGACTAAGGAAGCATTTAACGCCCTCCTTAAAACGCTCGAAGAGCCACCTTCATATGTGACATTCATCCTTGCAACTACTGAACCACACAAGATTCCAGCAACAATTATGTCACGTTGTGAAAAATATGAATTTCGTCTTGGAAACGCAAAAGAATTGGCACAGTCGTTAGTTTCAATTATGGAGACCGAGAACATTAAGGTAGACAAAAAGGGAGTTGAGCTTTTGATTGCTCACGCAAGTGGAAGTTACAGAGACGCTGTGTCGTTATTAGATACAATTATCGCGGCAACTGGCGATAAAGAATTGACGTTCGATGAAGTTAGAAATTCCCTCGGGCTTCCAGATACAGAGCTAGTTAATTCATATGTTTTGGCAATTGCAGGAAATTCCTTACAATTGGCATTAGAAACCCTGGATGAAATTTTTACTCGTGGAACAAATATTGTCCAGTTTACAAAATCCGTCATCCTCCTTTTTCGAGACAGTATGCTTGAAAAAGGTAAGGCAGGAGAAATTGGGGCAGAATTGACAAGTCTCACGAGAGTACGTTTTTCAGAGATAATTAAAGTTTTGCTTGATGCATACACTGCCCAAAAATACGCTTTCGATCAGAGACTTCCTTTGCAACTTGCAACAATTCAACTTATCCCTGATGAAAAGATGGAAGAACCAATACCTGCGAGCGAGAAGAAGGTTACTCGAGAAGTCGTTGTGGAAGTAAAGAGTGAGAAAGGCTTGAAATCTAAAACAGCACCAGGTGTAGTAATTTCAGAAATGGCCAAGAGTAAAGAGATGGATGAAAAGCAAGTTGTTATGCCAAAGAGAAAACTTAGAAAGAAGAAAGGGAAAAAGAGAATTATGGGGAAACCCATTCCTTTTGATACTATTGTTGATTTATGGACAACATTTACACGAGCAGTTCAAAAAGAGGTAAAACATCTCTATACCTTTCTTGTCCCTGCAGTTCCAGCGGGTGTTCAATTTGACACTCAGTTACAGGTACAAAAGGTTGAGGTAAAAGTACCTTTCGACTTCCACCGCAAGCAACTAGAAAATCCAAAACACCAAGCAGTTTTAGTCGCAGCAGCGTTAAAAACATACGGAACCCCAGTTCAATTCATTTGGATTATTAGTAAAGAGCAGATTGTATTCAAAAAAGATATTATTCACGATTCGTCGAAATCACCTCTAGATTCTGCAAACTTTACCCAACAACCCGTTGAAGCCCCAATGGTAGAAACATCACTTGAGTCAGCCTTTGATTCAATCCTTGGTGCCGATGTTGAGACATTAGGATAAACTATGCGGAATTTTTTACCAGCTAACTATCAATTAGTAATTAATAATTAGTCTAATGGCTGAAAAATCTTTTACACATCTTCATTTACATTCTGAATACTCGATGCTTGATGGTTTAGTGAAATTAAAAGAACTTGGTGTAAAAGTTAAGGAGCTCGGCATGAAGAGTGTCGCAGTCACCGATCACGGAGTAATGCACGGTGTTGTTGAATTCGCAAAAGTTGCCAAGGAAAATGACCTAAAACCAATTTTCGGTGTCGAAGCATATGTTTCAAAAGATCATAGAAGCAGAGAAGGAAGTATTCGAAAAAACGAAGATGAAGATAAGCTCTACTACCACCTAACCTTGCTTGCAAAGAATTTTGCAGGTTATAAAAATTTACTCAAGTTAACTTCGATTGCGAACACAGATGGCTTTTACTACAAACCTCGAATAGATCTTGAACTTCTAAAAAGTCATAGTGAGGGTTTAATTGCACTGAGTGGTTGCTATGGAGGCGAAGTCGCTGGAGCCTTTTGGTCTAATCGTGCTAACCCCGAACTTGGAATGAAGAAAGCACTGAGTATTGTCGATACGTACAGTTCGATTTTTGGGGAGGATTATTATATTGAAATCCAACGCCAAACCTCTGATAAGGCCAGTCAAGAGTACATGGATCCCTTATTGATTGATCTTGCCAGTCGAGTGAATCGGAAACTTGTCGCGACTGGTGACGTACACTATATGCTTCATGAAGACGCAAAAATCCAGAATATTTTTTGGGCAATTCAGGAAGGGAGAACTATTTACGATCCGAAGCATATGCCAATGCATACCGATCAACTTTTTCTCAAAAGTCCAGAGCAAATGTACGAGATGTTTTCAGATATTCCGGATGCTCCTGCGAATACAAACGAAGTTGCAGAAAAAGTCGAAAAATACTCAATATATTTTGACCGAGTTCAGCCAAAATACCCAGATATTCCAGAAGGCAAAACCGCTGAAACCGTACTCCGAGATCTCGCATACAAAGGTGCGCATGATAGATACGGTTCAATTTCTGAAGATACAAAAACGCGTCTTGACTACGAGCTTTCAGTTATTCACGATAAAGGATACGATGATTATTTTTTGATAGTGGCTGATTACATTGCTTGGGCAAGGAGTCAAGGAATTATTGTTGGACCTGGTCGTGGTTCTGGCGCTGGAAGTGTTGTTGCGTACTCTACACGTATTACTGATATCGATCCCTTCTGGTGGGGGCTGCAATTTGAACGATTCCTTAATCCTATGCGTCCGTCACCTCCTGATTTTGATATTGATTTTCAGGATGATCGACGCGACGAAGTTATTCGGTACATAGAGCAAAAATACGGTCGCGATAATGTTTCTGCAATCTGTGCAATTGGTCGTATGGATACAAAGGCTGCTATTCGTGATGTTTCAAGGGCTTTGGCGATTCCACTTGATCAAGCAGATAAAGTGGCAAAAATGATTCCTGTGTTCCGTGGCAAACCGATGCCTATCTCGGAAGCCATGGAGAAAATCCCAGAGTTCAGAACGTATATTGAGGCTGATCCGAAACTAACCCAGATGGTTGACGCTGTAAAGAGGATTAAGAAGATTGCGCGAAATGTTTCGGTACACGCTTGTGGGTACGTGATAACGCCGACTGCCGTTTCTGATTACGTGCCACAAAGACGTGCTCCGCAGAATACAGAGTTAGTTATTACACAAGTTGAAGGTGCTTATCTAGAAGACGTTGGTCTCATGAAATATGACTTTCTTGGGCTTCGTACCTTGACTGTTTTAAAAAATGCAGAGAATGCAATTTATCGTCAACATGGAATCGTGATTGATTGGGATAATCTTGGAGTTGGAGACAGGAAGACCTATGTACTTTTTCAAAAAGCACTAACGGATGGTATTTTCCAATTTGAAAGTCAGGGTATGAAGAAGTATCTCATTGAACTTGTGCCAGAAACGATACAAGACATTTGTTTCATGTGTGCTGCGTATAGACCTGGTCCTATGGCATATATCCCTGATTATATTGCTCGAAAACATAGAAAGCAGAAAATTGATTATCTTCACCCAGATATGGAAGTGTTATTGAAAGACACCATGGGGTTTGCTATATATCAAGAGCAAGTTATGGCAATTGCCGTAGAGATGGCAGGTTACACGATTGGCGAAGCAGACCTTTTGCGCCGTGCAATGGGTAAGAAGAAGAAAGAAATTCTTGATGCTGAGAAACCAACATTCATTGCAGGGATGGGAAAACAAGGGTATACGGAGGATTTGGCAGAGAAAGTCTTTTCATACTTGCTTCCGTTTGCAGATTATGGATTTAATAAATCACATTCTGCGTGCTATGCAATCGTTGCGTACCGTACCGCGTATTTAAAAGCTAACCACCCAGTCGAGTTTATTGTTGGATTAATGCAGGCAGATATGGGACACCCAGATAAATTAGAAAATGACCTTGCCCAAGCAGTATCACTTAACATTCAAGTATTGTCACCGCATATTAATCAGAGTAACCTAGAATTCTCAATTGAGTATCACGATGATGATTTAGAAACTCGTTGGCTAGACAACGGGTTTGCTGACGAACTTGAGAAGAAGAAGGCTGCAGGCGAGTACCATTATGTGGGTTCAATCCGTTATGGTCTTCGTGGAATTAAAGGAGCTAGTCAAAAAGCACTTGAGGCCATCATAGAAGAACGAGGTAAAAATGGTGAATTTAAACATCTTGATCATTTAATTTCTCGTGTTGATTTAGATCGTGTTGATAAGAAAACACTGCTGATTCTTGCGCAAGCTGGGGCATTAAACGATTGGGGAGAGCAGAATGCACTGATAGCCTTGATTCCTGTGGTGTATGATCGTTACAAGGCTGATGGTAAGAAAGAAAATGCCGAGCAAATGAGTATGTTTACCTTTGGAATTCAGGAAAAGCAGGAGGAACTAATTCAACAGACTGCGTTACCTCAGGTGGATCCTGTTTCAATAATGCAAATACTTAAGTGGGAAAAAGATTTATTCGGAATTTACCTCTCTTCGCACCCATTACATCAATATACGGATTATTTTATGTCTATCGGGGCCAAATCGTTAGATGAGGCAACGCAGGAATTACCCTCTGATGAAATTTATGTTGGAGCTCAGGTATCTCGAATGAAAAAGTTGAATACAAAGAACGGCGATATGATGGCATTTCTCGATATTGAAGATACAACATCTCAGGTTAGCGCAGTACTCTTCCCGAGGACATATCAGCAGTTCGCAAAATTACTTCTAGACAAGCCCGAAGCGATTAACGAGGCCTTTGTCTTTAAGGGGAGGATCGACAAGCGTTTAGACAAGGTAAGTTTTGTTATTTCAAATTTTGAATTGGTGACACTAGACACCATAAAAACTGAAAAAATTGTTACAACAATTAAGGTAAAGTTACAAAAAAATCTTTCAAAAGCAGATCTTGATTCACTTAAAAAGTTTATTGCGACTCACCCTGGCGAAGTTAAGTTAACCTTCGAAATTCCAACAGGCAATTCAACAAAAGTAGTTGCCTATAAGGGTGGAATTGAATACAGTTTCGATATAAAAAAGACTCTCCGAAGATTCGGTGATGTTTTTGAGGGCTAACGTTCAAAGGTTAAACCGTAAAGCTTAAGATTAAGACACCGTTTTCATTATTTTTCGTGCACTACTACCCATATTGCTAATAGTAATAAAATAAAATCAATAGTAATATAGGGTTGTGGACAACTTATCCACGGTGTGGTATTAAGTGGGGTATGACGATTACTAATCAAGAAATGCAAAAATTGTGGGACCTTGTCAAATTTTCGTTATCGAAGAAATTTTCGCCTGAATCGTATAAAGCTTGGATTGAGCATTCGACCAAATTAACCGATGTTGCCGAAGGTAAAGTTATTGTTTCTGTTCGTAACAATCTCGCACTTCAATGGCTCGAAAAAAATGCAAAAGAGCAATTGACCATTATCTTTAGAGATGTTCTCGGTGAAGGAAATGTATCACTTGAAGTTAATCAGGACGCTTTTGAGGCAAAATTGCCTATAAAAGATACCATCCCAAAGATAGGCAACTTGTTATCACAGGTCGAAGAAAAAGAAGGGAAAATGAAGAAAGCGCTAAAGGATGCTGGACTCAATGAAAAATACACATTCGAGACTTTTGTTGTTGGAAATAATAACCAAATTGCTCATGCTGCTGCTCAAGCGATAACTCAACATATTGGGCAAGAGTATAACCCACTATTTGTGTATGGTAGTGTCGGGGTTGGGAAAACTCACTTAATGCACGCTATTGGGCATGCTGTTCTTGACCATGATATGAGTAAGAAAATTTTTTACTGCTCGAGTGAGACTTTTTTAAACGAATTAGTAGAATCGATTCGTAGTAAAAAGAATGCAGAATTTAGGGAAAAATATAGGAAACTAGACATCCTTATGATTGACGATATTCAGTTTATCTCTAAATGGGAAGCAGCGCAGGAAGAGATTTTTCATACGTTCAACGTACTTTCCGGTGCAAATAAGCAAATTATTCTTGCTTCAGACCGGCCACCAACTCAGATTCAAAATCTCGCAGATAGGCTTCGTTCTCGATTCGAAGGCGGTATGATGATTGATATTATTCCTCCAAATTATGAAACTCGCGTTGCGATTTTAGCTAACTACAATAAAGAACATAGTCCGCCATTGTCGTTAGAATGTTTAGAAACGATTGCGGTCTTGGTAGAAGATAATGTCCGTCAATTGATCGGTGCTTATAACAAGGTATACACTTACGCAAAGATTACAAATACCCCAATGGACCGAGAAACTGTTGAGAAGATTATTGGTGTCGACCAAGAGGCTGCACGTCGGAAAGTCAGTGTTGAAGATATTTTGGAAAATGTGGCGGATGCTTTTGGTGTCACAATAGGACAAATGAAATCTGCCACCAGAACCGCTGAAGTCGCCATGCCTCGCCAAATCGCAATGTACTTGATTCGTGATATACTGAATTATCCGTTAGAAAGAGTTGCTCGTTCTTTAAAGAGGAACGATCATACGACAGTAATTCATGCTGTTGAAAAGGTCAATAAACTAATGACAAATGACCATCTTCTTCGCACGCAAATTGTCGGGATAAAAAACAGTATACTCAAATAGATGAAGAAAACTGCCTTCACAAAAATTTTTTTCTTAGTTTTTGCTCTTCTTGGCTCATTTGTGTTAGTAATGCTTGGTCAGTCGAGCGTTTCTGCTGCCTATCTTTTAAGCAAAAAAATATCGACAACCGTAGAGGTTCGTTCATCAGATGAAGTTAAGGTTACACAAGTACATCGTTTATCATGGAATAAGCCGGGGTTTGTTTTCCCTGCTTCAAAAAACTATCTGTATGTTTATATATTTCCTGCGTATACAACGCAAGTACCCGAATTGGAACAAAAAGTAAGTAACATTAAAGTTACTGGGAGATATTCACCAACAAGAGGGCTAACTTTTACACAGAAAGTCGAGGATGGTGCATTGCAAATCAAAGTTCCCTATTATGACACCTTAAGTTCTAATAATGATCTTGAATTTACCGTTACTTATACGACTTCTTTGTTTACGATCAAGCAAGGTGGTATTTTCGAAATTGCATATCCTGGCTTAGGTTCTGATTTTAAATCAAGTACGATACACGAGAAAGAAGGATATACTGATACAACGTCTTATGAAATAAAATTTATAATTCCATCGAACCTTGGACAATTATCTTTTACTTACCCAAACCCAAAAACTGAGAGTACTGCAACAAAAGGGAGTACGCTTGTTTATTCCGCAGATGAGCTTGTTGGCAAGTCGATAAGGATAGCACTCGGAAAGGAACGGCTTGTTAAGTTCGCTTTAACAGGCAAAACGTACGCTACTAACGAGAATACTCCCAATTTCGTTAAGGGATTGCTTGTAAACTATATTGACGTAGCACTTCCAAACGAACAAATTGGCACCGAATCTGGGCATCAAAGGATTTACTATTCGAGGATTGAACCATTCCCAATTTCTTTGTCGACAGATAGCGATGGCAATTTGATAGCAAGAATCCCTATATCAGCAACAGATGAGGGAGAAATCATTATTGAGGGTTATGCATCACTCAAAAATATTCCGTTGGACGAAATTAGTCAAAATGCTCTAATTTCGGATATTCCTAAATCAATGGCGCAATATCTTTCCCAAGAAGATAGGTATTGGCAAGTGAACTCTGCAGAGATACAAAGTATTTCTACCAAAACAGGTGAAGATACCGACAGAATTTATGAAAATATTCGTAAAACGTTGAAGTATGTTTCACAAAACCTTGTTTATAATATCGACGTTAATGAACCAACATTACGTCGATTGGGAGCATTAGAGGCAATTAGAACAAAAACAGGTGTTTGTATGGAATACTCTGATCTGACACTAAGCATTTTAAGAGCTAAGGGGATTCCGACTCGTGCAGTTTTTGGTGATGGAGTTGGCGCAAGAGTGGATAGGACGCTTACGGGAATTGGGCACCAATGGGTCGGTGTGTGGTTCCCAAATCAAGGTTGGGTGCCTGTTGACCCTACATGGAGTGATAGCGGTCGTGAGTATATTGGTCACGATTTTGACCATTTTGTTTGGTATGTTGCTTCGAAATCAGTTGATAATCCTAGTGGCTTTAATTGTCTTTCATGGGATTCGTCTTCACCTTGTCGTGAAGCTCTACGTATAGAAACACATTCAGTTGAAAAGATTCCACCCGAGAATCTTTTCACAATCGCAGAGTTAAAGCAAAGAGTTACAGGGAGTGCAAACGATGAAAAGAGTTTCGTAGTAAAACTTTCGCAGTACTCAAGGAACTATTTTGGTGGATCTTCTTTAGGTAGAGCATTATTGAGTAAACAAGTGATGCTGTTTTTCTTTGCAATAGTTCTTTATGGTTTCCTGTTGTTGGTTATCCGATTTGTAATGAAAATTCTGAGAAAAAAAGAAAAGTAATCAGGCATTTTTATTAATAAACTCCTTTGCTAGGTGGAGTAACTGCGTTTTGTCGTTTAAGTTGGGATCTTCTATTACTTGCTCAAGGAGATAGTTGAGTGCCTGCCCGATGATTGGATTTGGTTGTAAGGAAAATTCAATCATAACATCGTTTCCATTTATCGCAAGATCAGAGATTTTTAGTGCGTTGTCTTCTTCTAATACTTTTGAAATCCGTGCTTGCAGAGCGACAATTTCTTCTGGTGCCCACATACTGACTGGCTCACTAGTTGCGTCAGCAATGCGAAGTGCAAAAAGGTTTTCGATATTTTCGAGTCCAACTCGACGAATAAATCGACGAACGGCTCCGTCTGACCAAAATTTGAGTTCTTTCCCTTCTTCTTCTATCTGTTGTGTTGGCTTTCCCGCTTCTTTTAGTTCAGCTTCATTGTAGGGGTAATAGAACATATGCCAGCGAACTAAGTTCGAAACTTCTTTAATTTCTGCATTTGAGAATTTAAGTCGTCGCATGATTGTCTCCGTCATGTCTGCACCTTTTTGATCGTGACCATAGAAATGTCCGTCGTTTGTTGATGTTTTCGGTTTCGCAATATCGTGGAACAATGCAGCAAGTTTCACGTTGTCGGGAGCTAAATCAACAGTTCTTAACGAATGATCATAGACATCAAATGCGTGTCCAATACCTTGTTCTACACCAATTCCTTCAATAAGCTCGGGTAGAAAGAGCTGCAATAACCCCGAATCCTTCAGAAGGTTAAGACCAATCGAAGGTTTTGGCGACTTTAAGAGTAATTTCATAAACTCATCACGCACTCGTTCAACCGAAACTAGAGATGAAACGTTTAAACATTTCTTAATTGCTTCAAATGTTTGCTGTTCAATGGAAAACCCAAGTTGACTCGCAAACCTGCATGCTCGGTAAGGGCGAAGTCCATCTTCGGTAAACCGTGTCACGGGGTTGCCAACTGTCCGAATAACTTTGTTTGCTAAATCATTTTGGCCGTTGTAGTAATCTAATAATGTAAATTCATAATGGTGCCTGTGTGTCATTGCGTATTCTGTATCGACCATGGAATGTTCAAGATAAGCGATTCCTTTTTCCGCAAAATCAATAGCTAAAGCGTTTATTGTAAAATCTCTTCGTTGTAAATCTTCTTCAAGGTTTCGAACAAAATTGACCTTTGATGGCCAACGTCCTTGTAAATAATCCTCTTCGTTTCGTAATGTCGTTACTTCGACTTGAAAGTTTTCTCCGTGCGAGTCTTGTTGCACTGCAATAACAGTTCCAAATTGTGCGCCAACAGCAATCGATTTTGGAAAAAGGGCTATCAACTGCTCGGGAAGCGCGTCTGTCGCAATGTCATAGTCGTGTGGTTCGATGCCTAGGAGCGTATCACGAATCGCCCCTGCTACTAGATATGCTTTAAATCCTTCTTTAGCAAGAATTCTTGCAACGGAAACAACATAATGAGGTATTTCTATCTGCATCAGTGAGTATAGCAGGCTCTATATAAAGAGGCGAGAGATGTCGACGCCAAAAAGGGCACTAATGACGAAAACTATCGCAGCAAGTAGGAGTAACCCGAGTGAAATAAATGTGGCTGTTTTTTGATATTCTGGTTTCATTGGTATAGGATAAATGTTTAAAGCTAATGTGTAAAGCCTCCTCTCAAAATAAAATTTCTATTTAGTCTGTAAACTTTAACTAACTGTGCTATAATTCCACCATGCCAAATTTGAAAAACGCAAAGAAAGCAGTCCGCAAAGCAGACGCACGAACAACTAAAAATAGACAAGTTAAAGATCGAATTGCTCGATGGTTGAAAAAAACCAACTTGACTATTGCAGCAAAAAACAAAGAAGAGTCAGTCAAATCTTTTACAATGTTGACTAAACTTCTTGATAAAGCAGTTAAAGAAAACGTGATTGAAGCAAACAAGGCCTCACGACAAAAATCTCGTGTACAAACAAAAATCAATGCTCTATAATAGGGCATGAGAGGAAGAAGAAGAGTCGCGGTAAAGGTTCTTGGTATTGGTATATTCGTTATCCTTTTGACTTTAGTATACTTTCAGAGAGACTCCATTTCAAAAATTAGCAGGCAGAGTAATTTTTTTGCTCAAAAAGAAGCCGCTCCAGTACTTGAAAAATCGAATGAACCACCAGTGGTCGTTTTTGATTCGACAACACAAGAAAGAAAGGCTTCGGGGCAAGTACTCGGATTGGGAAATATGTTCTGGAAAAGTGATTACTACGATTTGGATTGCATGTATAAAACTGCGGTAAATGGTTGTCGCAGGAATGCCGGAGGCAAAACAATTCTTATGATAAATCTTCTTTTTACCAAGCAGCAACAGGGGTTACAGTTTTTTGACGGCACTTCAACGACAGTGAATCTAAAGGCAGAGAAATTTACAGGTGATTACAATAAAAAAGGGAAACCGATTTATGAAGAAGTTGGATCAGAGGTGTATCGATATTGTACTGGTGAGAAGTATGAATCGTTGGCAATGATTAGTTTTGGTCCGATTTCTTGGCCAACAACAATTATGGATCAAGAAATTAGTACCTATCGTGTTGTTGGTGAGAAAGGTGAGGAAGCACAATATGCGGTAATAGACCCGACAAACAAGTTATTCCAAGATTTTAAACCTAGCGATATCATAAGATTTTGTAATGACAGCGATAAGGATGCAGCGTATGCTTTAAGAACAATTGATACCTATAACTCGAAAACTCCAGGATATAATGCTGGTGATCAGATGGGGTACGGTATTCTTGCATTGTGTAAACTAGCCGGTGTTAGTGGTGAAGCAAGAGATAAGATGATTAAAGAACTTTGGGAATCAGAAGATCAGAATGTATCAACGGTCACTGCGATGGTTGGTGTCGAAAACAATCTGGGTGTAGTCAAGAAAAAATTTCACGATGAGATGCAAATAGAGGGTTTATTGAATGGAGTTGCCCCAACAGGAAAAGACTACATTAATATGTTTGCGTGGCAGACGAGAGGTGCAAAATTGGCTCGTTATATAAATACAACTGCTGCATCAAAATTGGTTAGTAACTTGTTCTTGCCTCCTGCTTTAACTATTGACCAGCCAGCTGAAAAAGAAAACCGTGATTTTCCTGATGAGTTGTCAAGAAGCTCGACGATTATTAACGGTACCGATAAAACGTTTTTGATGCAGTTTGAGAGTTCTAAGCCAACAATAGTTGGTGCATTGTCGGGAGGTGTTTATTATATGAGTGAAAAAGTATTAAATGGTGACAATTTGGCGATATTGTCATGGGATCCTACGAAACACGATGCAAAAACATTTTTTTGTAATATAGAAGGTAATTTAAAGAGATGCCCTGTCGTAAGGGCAATTGGTGGTTGTTCAAGTGCTGGATTTGCCCAAACTGATGTGCGTTTAAGACAATTATCTCTATCTGCCGTGAACGATACGCAGCACTGGGCAACAACAACCGAAGACGATGGTGTTGCGAGAACGACCACAAGGACTGAGCATATACTTCAAGAAAAATTGCAACCGCCAGATGTTTTAATTGAACGGGCAACCGCTGACGAAATTATTGTTTCGACTGGTCGAGGAGCGGCCGCGTGTTTACCTCAGGTAAAGAAACGAGTGGACGAACAATCATCAAAACTGTCGGAAAAAGAAATGGAGCTCTTGGCAAAACGGATGGAGAAGCCAACCTATAAAGATCAAGCAATTCTCGTCTCACCAGTAAGAACGCAATATAGAGCTTGGGCGTTATATGATGTGAACACAAAAGTTGTAAATGATTGTAAGGCTCAGTCCAATGCGTGGAAGCGACTAGGATATAAGGTTACTGGTAACTGTAAGGTTGATGTGGATTATAAAGGTGATGAGGATAACAACGGTTGGAATGCAAAAGTAGTAAAAAAATGGGACGAAAATGGAGAGGACTATATTGTTAAACCAGCATTAATTAGCTTTAATATTGCATCATATTATCGTGGCCTTGAAGCAATGGCGCCAAACGACTTACGGTTGATTAATTTTAAAGAAGACTTACGCACTCAGTTGGCCTCGCATGAAATTTACGAGTACCCAGAAATTAAAGTTGATTGTAAAACCGATAATAATGGCGTCTTTATATATTGGATCTGCACTGAATCTGATAATAGATTGCTTCCTAAATGTAGCGATGGTGTCGTTTCAGCGCCAACTTCTGATTAGTCATATTAATACACCAGGTAGTGGTCAACACCACCGAGAATTATGAGCATAGCAAGAAGGGATAGTTTTTGCCAATTTTCAAATCCAAGTAGTAGTCGAGAGATATTGTTCTGAATCAGGTACAAAACGGCAATTGTCGCTGGAATTCCTAACTCAACAATGCTCAAAATCGCTACATTATGTGGTGGCTCAGCTAAAATTTGGTTTCCCCAGATGATGCTCGTCTTTATTGTCGAAGCATGGGCGAGTAATGTTGGAATTGAGAGCGTGAAACCAGTACCTGTTAGCAAAAGCACTGGAAATTGTTGTAGTAACTCAAGGTACAAGAGGTGAATAGTAAATCGAGATTCAATAAATGTCGCGGTGATTCCTAGTTTTGGTATGTAATGAAAGAAGAATATCAACATCGCGTTTGTTACGAGGAAGATTGGGATAAAGTATTTTTCGTGTATATATATTTTATTTCGAGTCGAGTAAATAAAGAGTAGGGCGATCAAGGCTAAAATACCTGCTTTAGAGAGAGTTGTCAGGATCAATAGCGTACTGAGTATCAGAAAAATAATTTTCTGAATTTCGGGTATTTTTAAAGACAACACGATTAGGTCGAAGAAGATAAGAATTGCGGCAAGTATGTTTGGGTGTGGTGTCGTTCCATAAACTCTAGAATATTCCCAGATTCCAAAGGAGGAGTTACTGGTAAATTCGATTGGTTGCCCAGTCCAAGAGAGTAGTGTAGGAAATAATGGTCCTCCCAAAAAATACTGTGTGATTCCTAAAAGAAATTGTAGAGCTACAGCTCCACTAATAGTTCGAAAAATTAGCGAAGAATTGCTTTGCATATGAGCAAAAATTTCTTTTGTTGCGATATAAAATGTGACCACTGAAAAGAAAAACTCAACGAGATGAAAATAAGCGGAAAGGTACAAAAATAATTGATCGTTGGTTGGTAAAAGTTGGACAGAAAAAAGTGGTAAAAGTAACATTACTAAGAATAAAATGACCTTTTTTGCAGAAATATTGAGTCGTGTTTTTTGTAAATAAAAAACGACAATAGTAATACTCAAAATTAAGTGAAGAGATACTCTGATATGAAGATAATTAATATATTTCCCGAAAATATATGCGTGTGAATTTGCAAGTATCTCTCCGGAATAAATTGGTAAGAAAAACAACCACAAAAGCGAAATAACAAAGAGTCTGTTGGAAATAAAGAAGTTTTTAAGTTGCTGGAGTTTCTTTCGCATTGCCAGGATAAATGATGACACGTCTATCCATACCTTCGCCAGTACTTTCGGTTCTGACTTCGGTGTGCTTTTCTGCCTCTACGTGAACGATTCTTCGGAGGCGTGGTGGCATTGGTTTGAATTCGTATGGCTCGTCCAAAAGTTTAACTTCTTCGACTGCTTGGGCAACCATTTCGCGAACTTTTGTATTTTGTTTTTCAAAGTAATCTCCGATATCAAGGAAGAGTGAAACTCTTTTATCTGCTGGGAAAACTCGTTTTAAGTACGAAACGGTCAACTGGTGAAGTGCCTGAAGATTCTTTCCATGATAACCGATCAAGAGGTCCATTTCTGTTCCTTTGATCATAATCTGCATATTAGTTTTTTCTGTATCTTCCTCGCTGGTTACGTCGATAGACTCTGGAGTGTATCCGAGTTGAGTAACAATTTGAGAAATAAACTCCTTGACTTTGTTGTTATATTCTTCGTTCATATTGCGGGTATTATAAGCGGAGACTGGGAGAAAGTAAAGGTAGGTTGCGTATCGAATTGAATGTGGTTATACTGGAATATGAATAATAAAACACTCATTTTATTAATCGTTGTTGTGGCAGCAATTACAGTTATTGTCGTTTCCTGGAGAACACCATCAACATCAGAAACTCCGGCTCTTACCCCAACTCCTACCGCAACTGCGACGCCAACTGTGACAGATCCTTTTGCAGCAACGCCTTCAACGACAACTACTGCGACGCCAACTCCAACAGTAACCACAACTGCAACGGCTACCCCAACACCGACACCAACAACCACTACGGCAACCGGTACATTTAACGATATTCGAGATATGGACTATATTTTTGGAGGTACAGAACAAACTGTTGGAAGTAGTGTTTACTTTATTGACGACGACGATGCAAAGATTATCCGAAAGGGTAGTTCAACTTCTGATGCTGGTGCACAAGCAATATTCACAAGCGATACCGCAGGTGAAGTGGCAAACTTTTATGTTAATGGAAACTATTTATATGTAGCTACAAAACGTGATGGTGCGATTGGTACGTCGAAATTACAACGTGTTGCACTGAGTAGCTCGTCAAAAGCTAAGTTATACGAATTTTCTTCGTCTAAATACGAGATTACCCAATTTGCAATCAATAAAAACAACGATGCAAAGGCAGGTTTTTATATAGGACTTGGCGGAGTTAATAGTAATGCATCCCCAGCTGGAATGTACATTGAAAACTATTCGCAGAAGTGGATTAAGACCTTTACAGGAGTTGATAAAACAGCACTTATACTGAAACTCGCACCAACGACAGACGAAACACAACTTGTAGGTGTTTTCTTGAAAGGTTCGGAGGAGTCGCAAGCTTATATTGATTTAGACTAAGCTGATGCGTTACGAACTCGAAGCTGATTACTTACCGCTCTGGAAGGCTGCACAAACGTATCAGGATAAAAGAAATGATAAAGGTCATGCGTTTATAGTGACTGCGTATGCCAGCTTTATTGCTGCGAGAGAAAATTGTGCTGCTACAGTGGTAATTCCTGCTGCAATCCTACATGATATTGGTTGGTCTGCTGTTTCGCTAGAAGATAGAATGTCAATATTTCGGTCTGATACTCCAAAAGAGCAAAAAATGCAGGCAAGGGTGGTACATCAAGAACAGGGTGTATTGTTAGCAAAAGAATTACTCGAAAAGGTACAATACGATACAGCACTTATTCCAGTAATACTTGAAATTATCTCGCAACACGATTCTCGAAAAGGTTTTATCTCAAATAACGAAGGAGCAATGCGCGATGCTGACAAGCTGTGGCGATATGATGAGTATGGCTTTATGTCCGATTATCTCAACGGAACGGGTGCAATAGCTGACCAAATCAAAGTTCTTGAGCAGTATATCGACACTGAACATTTTTTTTGTTTTGAATCTTCGCGACAGTTAGCTAAAGATCTTTTGGTAAAACTTAAAGCAAAATACCTGCCGTAATCTTTCACTTGTTACATTGAACACGTATAATCAATTATGCCAACATTACATTTTTACAATACCCTGACGAGGAAACTCGAAGTATTTGCCCCTATTAATCCAGAACTCGTAACGTTGTATACCTGTGGACCAACTGTTTATGACTACGCACACATAGGAAACCTTCGTGCCTACACTTTTGCAGATACATTAAAGAGAACCTTGTTGTATCTCGGCTATAAGGTTCATCACACAATGAATACGACCGATGTTGGGCAAATGGATAGCGATGCGGATTTAGGGGAAGATAAGATTATGATCGGAGTTCGCCGAGCGGCAGAGCGAGGCGAGCAGGTGACTGCAATGGATATTGCAAAACTTTATACTGAAAAATTTATTCACGACCGTGATAGTATGAATATTCTGCCGCCAGACGAATTAACGCCTGCAACAGAGCATATCGATGCAATGATTGAGTTAATAAAAATACTCAAAGAGAAAGGGTTTGCATATAAGACTTCTCGAGCTGTTTATTTTGATGTTTCAAAATTCCCAACATACACACAACTCTCTGGGCAAAAGTTAGAGGAGCAGCTCGAGGGTGTTCGTGAAGAAGTTGTTGTTGATCCAGAAAAAAGACACCCAGCAGATTTTCGTTTATGGCAATTAGACCAACCAAATCACTCTATGTTGTGGGACTCACCTTGGGGCAAAGGTTTTCCAGGTTGGCACATTGAATGTTCCGCAATGGCGATGGAATACCTCGGCGAAACAATTGATATCCACACGGGTGGCGTAGATCATATTCCCGTCCACCATACAAATGAGATTGCACAATCAGAAGCAGCAACTGGTAAGAAATTTGTAAACTATTGGTTACATAATGAGTTTATTCGTGTCAATAACGTCAAGATGTCGAAGAGTAAGAATAATTTTTACTCAATGAAAGACATTATTGATCATAACTTCAGTCCAATGGATTTACGCTACCTTTATCTCGAAGCGCATTATCGTTTTCCTCAAAATTTCACGTGGGAAGCATTGCAAGGAGCACGCTCAGCGAGATTAAATGTTACTGAGCAAGTTGCAATATTGCTGACGGTGCATCACGATCAAGAATTAGAAAACATTGAGAATCATGAATTGCGTAATAAGTTTGCAAATTATATTGCAGACGATTTAAATATACCTGGTGCCTTATCTGTGATGTGGGAGGTCGTTCGTAGTAAAGAGTTACCTGGAAGTACAAAACTCGCATTATTATTAGATTTCGACAACGTACTTGGATTAGAGCTCGAAAAAATTCCAACAATTTACACAAAATTTTCACTAGACGAAATTGCCGAGATTCAAAAATTATTGGATGACCGAGAAAACGCCAAAAAATCAAAGGATTGGAGTAGTGCAGACGAACTGCGAAATCACTTGACACAGAAAAATGTCCGAATTATCGACACGTCGGAAGGCCCAGTTGCGTTGCTTGGCTAAAAACTATGGTACTTATGAGTGTCCCGTAATATTCACGTGTCTACCTTTTGTGTGATATAATTGCGCAAACAAAAACACAAAGGAGATTTTTTCTATGTCAGGTACAAAGAAAATTGCAGCGGACAAGTCAGCTCAGACATCGGTTGCAACCAATTTTGATGAGCAAATCTCAACAGTTGTCCGATCCTACAAGCAATTGAAGACGGGTGATATTGTTGAAGGTATCGTTATTAACAAAGACCCAGGTGTCCTGGTCGTCGATGTTGGCGGACGAAGCGAAGGGCTTATTGCCGGTCGCGAACTAAAAAGCAAGGTTGTTGATGTCGAATCTATTAAGGTCGGCGATCCAATTCTTGTCTATGTCGTTTATCCAGAAAGTAAAGATGGTAGTTTGGTTCTTTCATTGAAACGAACTGAAGAAGTCCGAATCTGGTTCGACTTAGAAAAAGCATCACGAAATGGAGATGTTCTCGATGCAACAGTCGTAGAAGTCAACACAGGTGGTGTTATCTGTGAACTTTACGAAGGAATCCGAGGCTTTATCCCAACCTCACAGTTGGATCCAGCACGAATCTTCGAAAGCGGTAAGAAAATGTACGGTAAAGATGTTACTTCAGTCGTTCAACAACGATTGACTCAACTTCTTGGCGAACAAATCAAGGTCAAAATTATTGAACTCGATCGTGAACGCAGCCGAATTATTCTTTCCGAAAAGCAAGTTACTTTTGGTTCAGATATGGCCGCAAAAGTGAAGTTACTCAAGAAAATTAAGGAAGGAGATATTCTTGACGGTAAAGTTACCGCAATTACTCCATACGGTATTTTCGTGAATACTTCAGGCTTGGAAGGTTTGGTCCACTTGTCAGAACTTTCATGGGATAAGGTTACCGATGTCGGTCGACTTTATAACGTCGGAGATGATGTCAAGGTTATGGTTCTCGAAATCAAAGAAGGTGGTCGCAGAATCGCATATAGCGTTAAGCGCCTTATCGATGATCCTTGGAAGAATCGAATCAAGAAGTACAAAATTGGTGAAGTTGTTGACGGTGTTGTTGAAGGTGTTGTTGAATATGGAGCATTCGTTCGTATCGATGATGGTATTAACGGGTTGATTCACATTTCGGAACTTTCCGACAAATTGGTCAGAAACCCATCTGATATTGTCTCTCCAGGTCAAGAAGTTAAAGTTTCAATCCTCTCAATTTCTGAGACAGAGCGACACTTAAGCTTGAGCTTGAAGCGAGTCAAAGCAAAATAAACTTTCCCAAAAGGGAAGCATAAGGCGAAAAAGCGGGAGGAGACTCCCGTTTTTTCGTTGGATACGTCTAAAAAGTTTGCAGTTTAGCAATCACCTGCTATAATTGCTAATATGAAAGGAAAGCAAGAAAAAAAGTTACAGACCGTCCAACTCTCCAGATTCTCGGAACCATTCAATCTCATGATCGAAAATGCATTTCGTATTGCAAAAAAGACGAAGTCAGAAAATGTCGAGCCAAAGCATCTTTTTGCGGCAATTCTTTTGGATAAAGAATCGCTCGGATATTTCCTTCTGGAAAAATTTGGCTTAGATGCAGGTGAAACTATGAAGCGATTGACTGGCTTACAGCCAGAAGAATTCAAAAAAACGGTGCGAAAAGGGAAGATCGAATTAACTCTTCATCAATCATCAAATGAACTTCTCTTCGAGGCAGCGAGAATTTCTCGAGAAGGAAATGGCTATTATGTCGGGACTGAACATGTTTTACTTGCCTTGTTTAGTGGCAATACCAAGGATTTATCATTTGTTAAAGAGTTACTCACGCATATCACGTCATTACCAAATTTTGTTAATGATGTGTTAAGAGCGACGGCACTACCGTTTGAAATTTTGCGCCAAGCAGAAGATGTTCCATTGCCAATGTCTAAACCGTTACCGACACTACCACAAGAAGGAGGTGACGCAGCAATATCACTCTTTACGGAGCATTTAACGAATAAGCATAGGAAATTCGATCCTGTTGTTGCGAAAGATCAGCGCAAGGAGTATACCGATCAAATTTTAACCATACTACTACGAGCCAGAAATCGAAATATTCTTTTAGTTGGACCAAGTGGCGTAGGTAAGACACATATTATTGATGAACTTTCATATAGACTTGTTGATGGTGATGTCCCAATTTCTGTAACGGCAAAAAAATTGTTACGGCTAAACCTACCTGCAATTATTGCCACTGCCAAGTTTCCTCCAGATGTCGAAAAGCAGGTAATGTCAGTACTTAACGATGCCTATGGCTCCGAAGAAATTGTACTGTACATTGACGATTTTGGCTCGTTACTTAACTCTCCAATGCGCGGCGGAATGAATATGGGGGCAACGTTCAAGGCATTTTTGGAGCGCAATGGCATGAACATTATCGCTTCAGTTACGCCAGAAGAAATGAATTACCTTTACGAGAATAATCGTGCACTTTTAAGATTTTTCTCGGTAATTGAAGTTGAAGAGCCCGATACAGAGGAGTCATCGCAGTTATTGAAAGATGCAGTAAACCAACTTGAGCAAGGCCACGGTATTACCTACGACCCTGCAGCAATAGAAGCAGCGGTTCGACTAACAACTCAATATATCCCCGACCGGGTTCTTCCAGAAAAAGCAATTGAAATTCTTGACCTCGCTGCGAGTAAAAAGAAATTTACTCGTGAATACAAGTATCGTGGTTTAGGAGAGTTGTTGAAGCTCAGAAAAGAGTTACAAGATAAAAAGGATCGCTTAGTAAGTCTTGGAGAATACGTAGCAGCAGAGGATATGCAACGTGAAGTTTTAGCAACTTCAAAGAAGATTAAAGAATTGCAAGATAAGCATAGACGAGATGTTCAAGGGTCTAAAATTGTTGTTACTGACGGTGATGTCAGGGATGTAGTTTCGATGTGGACAAAACTCCCAATTACAACGGTAAGTGCAGATGAAACCTCAATGTTACTTCAACTCGAGGGTAAGATTAAAGAGTCAATCATTAGTCAAGAAGATGCAATTAAACAAGTTTCAAATGCAGTAAAGCGTGGGCGTGTCGGGATTAGTAGTAAGCGTAGACCTTGGGCAAGTTTGTTATTTTTAGGACCTACTGGTGTCGGAAAAACGGAGTTGGCAAAAGTACTTGCAAAGAATCTTTTTGGAGACAACGATGACAGATTGATTCAAATCGACATGTCTGAATATATGGAACAACATAGTGTTTCGAAGTTAATTGGTTCTCCTCCAGGGTATGTGGGTTTTGAGCAAGGCGGTTGGTTAACTGAAAAGATTTCTGAAAATCCACACAGTGTCGTTCTCTTTGATGAAATTGAAAAAGCGCACGCAGATGTGTTGAACATTTTGCTGCAAATCTTAGAAGACGGACATTTAATGGATGCAAAAGGGAATCGTGTTAGTTTCCAGAACACTATTATTATTCTGACTTCGAATATTGGAGCAGAGCAGATTGCAGAAGACAAAGTTCTCGGATTTTATCGTGAACAAAAACAACGAAACTTAGTCGAATTGAGTACAGAAGCATACGAAGAAATGAAGGAAAAGTTAATGAAAGAGCTTCGTAAAAAACTTCGACCAGAGCTTCTTAACCGACTTGACGATGTCATTATTTTCAAGGGATTGAGCAAAACTGATGCTGCAAAAGTTCTTGAAATTTTGATTATTGAATTGAATAAACGACTTGGTGAAATGAACATTTCGACAAAAATTGGCGACAAAGCAAAAAAGTATATTATTGAAAAGGGCTTTAGTGCCGAATATGGCGCACGTCCATTGCGTAGAGTGCTTCAACACGAAGTAGAAAACCTTGTTGCTGATTACGTTTTGGAACACAATTTGCTTGACGCAGCAATGCGAAAAGATAAACTTGGATTGGAAATTGGTGTGAAGAGTAAGAAGTTGGCAATTGTTTAGTCAGATTTTTTATATCTTATTCGATAAATAGGGCGTTTTAGAAATCGTTTCAGATAACAATTTTCGTTGCATACTTTTTCATGGAAAAATCAATTTTACAAAGCAAGTCGTTTGGCTTGTCGGTCTCGGTATACCAAAAAGTTACCGAACTGCAGAAGAAGCAGAAGGAGTTTTTACTGACACAGTGGTGGGCAGAAAGTGTCACGTCTATCGCTCTAAATATGTATCTTGCCTCTGAATTGCATGTAAAACGAGGTTTGGCGATGTATTTCTACACAGCGCGCAAAGCGACGCATAAATCAATTTTTTGGACTAAATTATTATTGGAAGCAGGCTATCTTGATAAAACTGAAGGGGAAATGATTCAACAATCCTTAATAGAATTAATTAAAATGATTC
Organism: bacterium; assembly: GCA_020853235.1. Lineage (GTDB taxonomy): Bacteria > Patescibacteriota > Dojkabacteria. The sequence goes on from JADYZG010000007.1 coordinate 39,989, forward strand.
AAGCATCGATTACGACGGTCGTTGCAAATCGAGGGAAAAAGCAAAAGGCAGAGAATGGAACTACAATTTCCTAGATAGCATATAATCTAAGTATGTATGTTTGTAATAATTGTGGTTCAACTCAGTCTAAGTGGCTTGGAAAATGCCCTCAATGCGAATCGTGGGGATCGTTTGAGGAAGCTCCAGATACACTAAAGAAATCAAAGAATAAATTAGGTATTACAAATCAATTCGCAACATCATTTGTGCAAGCGAGTAAAGTTGATAGAAAACCCTTGAAGAGATTAGTTACTGGCTTTGACGAGGTTGATAGAGTTCTCGGTGGTGGCATTGCCGAAGGTACGGTAGCTCTTGTCGGAGGTGATCCGGGTATTGGGAAGTCGACATTACTGTTGCAGGTTTTGGCAAATTTTGCGCAAGCAGGCAAAACTGTGGCGTACATTTCTGGAGAAGAGTCTATCGACCAAGTTTCTGAGCGACTGGAACGTGTCATGAATAATGTACCCGAGACACTTTTTCTGTTGTCTGATCAAGATCTAGGTAATATTATGGATGGACTCACGGCACAACAGTTCGATGCAATTGTGATTGATTCGATTCACTCTCTGCAACATAACGATCTTGATGGACAGTCAGGAGGAATGAGCCAGTTAAAAGCGGTAACAACAGCCTTAACAACATGGGCAAAGAAGACAAGAACTGTAGTTTTTTTAATCGCACAGGTGACAAAAGAAGGGTATGTCGCAGGTCCAAAAACGGTGGAGCATATTGTTGATGTGGTTGTGTACCTTGAAAAAGTTGGTTCAGAAAATACGCGCATGATCAGAACGATAAAGAATCGTTACGGAGATACAGGCGAAGTCGGATTTTTGGATATGAAAGTAACTGGAATGGGCGATAAAACTGATTTCGCAACAATGCTTGTATCTTCACTTTCGTCTGAAGAACCTGGCAGTGCACTTGGAATTACGCTACAGGGATCTCGTCCAATGATTGTACAAATTCAGGCACTTGTTAATGATTCACCGTTTGCCGTTCCGCGGCGAGTCGTTGAGGGTGTTTCGAAAAATAGGGTAGAAGTGTTGGCAGCAGTTATCGCAAAAAAGATTCCAAAACTTCATTTAGATCATAAGGACATCTTTATAAAAGTGAATGGAGGCATAACATTGAAGGACTCTGGCACAGATTTAGCCCTCGTTGCAGCGATGGTTTCTTCTTTAACAGGTAAGCCATGGAAAGAGACTTTATTTATCGGCGAAGTTGGTCTACTTGGAGAAGTTAAACCTGGTCTTGCCTTTGATCAACGTTACAGAGAGGCAAAGAAGTTGAGTTTTAAAGAAATTTTTGCACAAAAAAGTGTACCAAATATTGCAAAATTAGTGAGTTTCTAGGGCTGTTCTTCTTTTGTTCTATATTTTAACCTTTTGTTTGTTTTATTACAGAATTCATGGCTAAAACGTAATGGCTTGGCCGCTAAAAATACTATTTCTATGCGGATTTAATACTATTGACATTCCAAGTGTCCTAGAATATAATTCTTGTATAAAGGTATCCTTATCCCTTGGTTCGGAAGTTCTGAGCCAAAGGATTAGGAGATCTAAAGCACTCCTCATATCTCTCGAGAAAAACTCGCTAAAGTGGGCTTTTCTCGGGATCGGTTTGGGGCAGTGCCGATCCCCCAATTTTCTTTTTCCCAACTATAAAAGACAAGGAATTTAAAAGAAAACATTTTTTTACTTCAAAGCTCAAGTAAATTAATTGCGAAGAATATAATACCCGCAGTTTAAAATACTGCATACAATGAAGTTGTGAGTGCACTTGCGCAGGGTAGGCTATATTGTGATAGAATAAGCATAAACAATCCTCTTGCATTAATTCACGGGCAGAGATCCTAATATAATCATCTTTTTTATGTTAACAGTTCAAAAACTCCAAGAAGAGACACTCGTTTCACTTAAGAAAATGGCAGTCGAGCAAGGCGTTACAAACGCAGACGACTTTACCGCTAAAGATAAAGATAAACTCATTTACGAAATTCTAAAGACATCCTCAATTAAGGGTGGTTTCGAATACGCATCTGGAATGCTCGAAGTCGTTAATAATGGAGCACATGGATTTGCTCGAGTAGAAGGCGTTTTACCAAGCAACAGAGATATTTATGTTTCTAGCACCCAAATTCAAAAGTTTGGTCTACGAACTGGAGATATTATTGAAGGTGTTGTTCGTCCATTAAAAGATGGAGAGAAATATCGAAATATGCTTAAAGTTGATTATGTTGGTGGAATGGGAGCTGCTGAAAATATGAAGCGCCTTCCCTTTGAAAAAAGAACCGTAATTTTCCCAAATAAGCAGTTACACCTTGAAACAAACTCAGAGGTACTTTCGACCAGAATTATCGATTTACTTTCTCCAATTGGTTATGGACAGCGATCGATGATTGTTTCCCAGCCGAAGTCCGGTAAAACGACAATTATGAAAGAAATTGCGCAGGGTATTACCGAGAATCATCCAGATGTCCAAATTATTGTAGTTCTTGTTGGTGAACGTCCAGAAGAAGTTACGGATATGCAGCGCTCGATCAAAGGTGAAGTATACGCATCGAACTTCGATGAACATCCATCAGTAAACGTTGCAACCGCAGAAATGGCATTGGAACGTGCGAAGCGTTTGGTAGAGTGGAATAAGGATGTTGTTATCTTAATGGATAGTATTACCCGATTGGCTCGTGCGTATAACTTGGTTATCCCAAGTTCAGGCCGAACGTTGTCAGGTGGTTTTGATCCAGCTGCGTTGTATCCTCCAAAGAGATTCTTTGGTGCAGCACGAAACTTTGAAGAAGGGGGAAGTTTGACCATTATTGCGACCGCATTGGTAAATACTGGAAGTAAGATGGACGATCTTATCTATGAAGAATTCAAGGGTACCGGTAACATGGAACTCCACTTAGATCGAACTCTTGGTGAAAAGAGAATCTACCCAGCAATCGATGTTATCCGTTCAGGAACACGACGAGAAGACTTGCTGTTAGGTCAGGAAAAACTCCAAATGTCGTGGTTAATTAGAAGAATGTTAGACAATATTGACAAAAATGGAGAGAACGCATCAGAAGTTTTAATCGAACGAATGAAGACGAGTAAAAGCAATGCAGAATTCTTAAAGAATTTGAGAGAATAAAATGAGTGTTATGTGCCATGTATCTACCTGCAAAACCTGAGATTGTATATATACGACCGTCACTTTCCACAGGAGGAGTTTTATTTTCTGATATTGAATTTCTAAAGGTATTAGGTGATCTGGGTTATAGAATAAAAATTATTACTGGACGAGTTTTTGATCAATCAGCACTCAAGTTTATTTTAGAGCAAAGATACGAGCTCATTGAAGATCAACATTTTGATAAATTGTATCTTGATAAGACGAAGGATGAGCAAAGACACATAAAGATAAGTGAATGTTTAAGAAAGTTAATTGATAATCCTCAGGCTATTTTGTTTTTCTCCAATCAATTTGTTGGTTCTCACATACAGTTTTCAAGAGCAAGTTGTATCCTAGCAGAAGAATACAAGGCGATTTTTAGAAATTATGACCCAGCAGATATTGACTTGACTATGTTACTAGAATTTTCACAGAAAAAAATTCGATTTTCACCGATTAGCAAATTGTTGGCATTACAGTTGGAAAAATATGTGCAAGATAAATCGAAAATTTCAGTAGCTCCTTTTTTTATGGATTCTGAGAGGTATAAATATGCCAGGCAAAATCGTGAAATATTGCGTAAACTATACGGATATACTTCAGACAGTATTTTAGTTTTTCAACCAACAAGAGTAGCACCAGTAAAGAGATGTGATAAAGCTCTAATTCTTGCACATGGGCTACAGAAGCATTACGGTAATTCAAAAACTATTAGCTTGGTGATATCTGGCGGAAGTGAAAATTTGCAAGGTGGTTTCGATGAAACTCGAAAAATACAAAACATTGCAAAAGAACTCGGAGTGGCAAACTTCTTTTTAAAGCGAGGTTTAGGGTACTTTGTAGAAACAGCTATTTATTATGCAATGGCAGACGTTGTTACATATATGAGTGATATTGAAGGCTTTGGGACCATTCCAGCAGAAGCGGCAAACTCTGGGGTCCCGCTTGTGACTACATATTACAAAAATATCCTGGGAGATAATGTGTTCGAAGAAGCATACCCCGAATATGATGCTATTATAACTGAGACAGGTAATACTGACCTTGTATTGACTGATGTTGTTAAGAAAGTTGTAGATGAATTAGAAAACTCTACAATTGATTTCGAAAAAAACCGAAAAGTAAGCAATGGGGCGTGTTTTGATGTATCGAATCATATTTCTGAAATAAAAAATTTCATAAAAATACTTTTATGAGATTTTGCTTTTCCGTTGGAATGCTTTATACTGACAAATGGTTTATCTTCGCCCCAAGAAACTAGACATTTTAGGCGATAATGCGTCCCTAGAAGTGTATATTAATCGTTTTACTGCAGATCAATATGGTATCAAAGATGGTGACTTGCTCGATCTTTTCTTTGTAGGTCATGAAACAGGTGCGACAGCGATTATTACGGATACAATAGTTGATGATGGGCACATCGGAATACCTGCATCAGTATGGAATAGATTTCCAGTTTCAGAGTTAGACCGTGTCGCAATGGAAATTCAAGGACAGGCGAAGTCAATCAAATCAATTAGGAAGAAAATCAAAGGCGAAAAACTTTCGTACGACGAAATACGCGAAATTATGTACGATATTGCCAAACGGAGACTTTCCCCAATCGAGATGACCTATTTTGCCTCAACCTCATATAACCCTGGTTTTGACGAAGAAGAAATGTTCAACCTCACCAAAGCGATGGCTGATACGGGTATTATTCTTGATTTCTCACAGAAAGGTGGCATGGTGGTCGATAAGCACTCAATTGGCGGACTTCCGTCAAAAGGTGTCACTCCAGTTATTGTTGCGTTACTATCGTCGCTAGGGTTTGTTGTTCCAAATACGAGTACTCGAGCAATTACAGCGCCAGCAGGTACAACAGATGTTCTAGAGACACTAATGCCTGTCGCTCTGAGTGAGGAAGAAATCAAAAGAGTTGTTAATGAGGTAAATGGCTGTTTGGTTTGGGGTGGTGGATTAGATCTAGCGCCAGCTGATGATATTTTAATTCAAATTGAAAAACCATTACACATCGAATCCTACGATAAATTCGTGGTCAGTATTATTGCGAAAAAGCTGGCCGCCGGGTGTAAATATGTTTTACTTGATCTTCCGTACGGTGAAACTGCAAAAGTACCAGATAAAGATGTTGCGAGAGTCGCAAAGATGTTTGAAGATTTATTTGTGAAGTTTAACATTAGGGTCTTTGTCTATAAGCGAAAGGCACTTGGACCAGATGGAAATGGGATTGGTCCAATACTCGAAGCAAGAGATGTGCTTTGGATTTTAGAACGTGATAAACGACGTCCAATTGGTATGGAAAATCTTGCATTAGATATGGCTGCGCAACTGATTGCATTAACGGGGAAATATACTTACCAAGGTGCACACGAGATTCTTCGAGAAACATTAGAAAATGGCGAAGCAAATAAACAGTTTTGGAAGATTGCAAAAGCCCAGGGAGCTCAAGAGATTAAGAAAAGTAATGAATTACTAGCTGGTCACTATACATATGATATTAAATCGACTAAAAGCGGTATTATAAGAAGTTTTGATAATCATCTTATCGTCCAAGTTACTCGAGCATTGGGAGCTCCTTATGCAAAGGGGGCGGGAATTTATCTCCATCGTCAAATCGGTGACCGCATTGCAGAGGGTGAGGCAATCGCGACACTTTATGCTGAAGCACAAAGTAGAATTGATCTTGCTGTGAGAAACTTGGATGGAACACAGGATTCTTGGATACTTACCTAAATTAAGAGTACTATAAAAAATGAAAATCAAATTCATGGGAGCAACAGGAGGGATTGTTACTGGATCTTCGTATCTATTACAGTTTGCTAATACAACAATTCTCGTAGATTGTGGTATGTACCAAGGAGAAGAACATGTAGAGCGGTTAAATGCTGAACCTTTTCCTTATGATCCAGCAAAAGTTGATTACCTTTTTCTGACACATGCTCACTTAGATCATGTTGGATTGGTTCCAAAATTAGTTAAACACGGATTTACTGGAAAAATTATTTCCACTGATGCGACAAAAAGCCTTGCTGAAATTATCATGATGGACGCGGCAAAGATTCAAGAAGAAGACGCCTATTACCGTAGTGATGAACGAAGGAGTAATCATAGTAATGAACACGATGATGGTGGTGGACAACAGGCGCAAGTAGGAGGTGCGTTGTATACCCGGGCTGATATACCTGCCGTCATGGAAAAATTTGAGACACATCCAATCGGCCAACAAATAAAGGTTACTTCTGATGTCACCTTTCGTATGCGCGAAGCAGGGCATATCCTTGGAGCTGTATCATTCGAAATTTGGTACACAAGTTCCCAGGGGAGAGAACGAAAGATTGTTATGTCCGGTGATTTGGGGCAAACGGGAGCTCGTATTATTAAGGATCCTGATTTTATTCGTGAAGCAGATTATGTTGTGATAGAGAGTACTTACGGTGGTCGAAACCATAAAGATAAGAACTCGACATTACTGGAATTTTTGGCAATTTTACAAGATGCCGCAAAAGAGAAAAGTCGCGTGATCATCCCTACGTTTGCGGTTGAACGTGCACAAGAACTCTTGTACGAAATAAACTTATTTGTGGAACGCGGACTTGTTAAAGGCCTTAAGTATTTTGTTGATAGCCCACTTGCAATTAAAGCAACTGAGATTTTTAGAATGTATAAAAATTACTATGATGAGGACGCAGTTTCGATGCTTAATGCGGGTGATGATCCATTTATGTTTCGTGGGTTAGAATACACAGAAAGTGTCCACGATTCAAGACGTATTGCAGGCGAACGAGGTGCAGTAATTATGGCGGGTAGCGGTATGTGTACAGGTGGACGTGTTCTTCATCACTTGATGAATGCATTGCCACATAAAGACGCTCATATTGTCTTCGTTGGATTTCAAGTTCCAGGGACACTCGGCCGCCGGCTTGTGGATGGAGCGACTATGGTAAGAATACATGGTGTCGACATTCCTGTTCGAGCTCAAATGCATACACTGAACGGTTTTTCTGCTCATGCAGATCAACATGATTTACTGTATTGGTTGCGAAGTTTTGGACATTCTCCACGAGAAGTTTTTATTACTCATGGAGATCAAACGAATAGGACTATATTAGCCCAATTAGTACGGGACGATCTTCAGCTTAATGCGGTAACTCCAGAACCAGGTCAAGAATACGAATTAGACTAATGAAAGCGTAAAAATTAAAGGTTACACGCTAGATTTTAGTGTTTGTTTTTACACTTTAAATTTTAACCTTTACTGCGGAAAATGATATAATGTTTCTGGCTCAATCCTTATAGATTCACATAATGGGCATAATTTTTGTATCAAACAACATTGGTAGAAGAGAAGCAGTTAGTTGGAACCGATATTAATGCGTTATTACTAGCGAAAAAACAAAGTAAATTTTTCTCTAAATCTCAGAGTTCGTCGAATATTGGGTTAAGCCTATTTTTAGCACAGTTTTTTGGATGGATTACGTCTAAGTTACTTGGAGTTGTTTCGATACTTCTTGGTCAGTTTATTACTCTAGAGAAGTCCCTTATCAATCTTCGCGTGGATACGTTGCAACTTTTTTATTGGGGCAGGAGTAATGTTTTCGCCTTGTTCTTTCAGGCCGTTGCTCTATTTGTGCTTCTTGCTATTGGATTTACTTATGTTGTTGGACAAGGTATTCAGGCAAGGATTTTGGAGGAGTATGCAGTTGAAAAGCCAATAATTGTCTATGCGTCGTCGGCAGATACAGTCGAAGAAGCAGGGTCATTGATTACCAGTATGCCTAAAGAATTAAAACGAATTGATACTATTGAATACATTGTTACCTACGACGATACCATTGGTGCAAAGGCACTTGATAACATAGCAGTCGACTTTGAAATTACCGCAGATAGTATTCGCTGGGCAAACAACTTTGCGAAAAATTATCAACCAAAACCTGGAACAAAAATTAAAATTCCCCCAGTTTCGGGAAGTCAATATACTGTCCAACCGAATGATACAGTTTCTGCGATTGCATCACGATATAAGATTGACAAGTTAACACTTGTTGAGGTTAACTTCCTTGCTGGAGATCAAGAAAAATTAAAAACAGGACAGGTAATTTTCTTGCCTGGTGTTGCACCTCAGGCTCCAGTGCTTACCGCAACGAAGAAACGAGGGAGTAAAAGCTATCTTTTGTATGGATCTGGCGGTGGTAGTTTTACTGCACCAAAAGGACCACGTTTTTTGACTTGGCCAGTAAGTGGTGGTGGTATATCGAGGTGTTATTCAGCGTACCATGACGGCATTGATATTCACCCTTTAGGTTCTGGATCATCGAATCCAAATATTACTGCTGCTGCTCCGGGTAGAGTAACCTATGCAGGGATTCATTGTACTCCAGGGTGGTGGGGTAGCCCTTGCGGGGGGTATGCATGGGTTGTTGAAATTGATCACGGTAATGGATTCTCGACAATTTACGGCCATTTACTGCCTAAATCTCTAACTGTTGGGGTAGGTGATGTGGTAGTTCGAGGGCAAAAAGTTGCGCGAATGGGTAACACAGGAACTTCGACAGGTACGCACGTACACTTCCAAGTAAATCATGGGGGGTTCCTGGGTAAGTCGAGACTAGTTGCAGTAAATCCAGCGCAATATTTGACAGATACAAATGGTTGTAGATAGGGGAAAGTTTGTAATCCAACAGAATCCAATAACATAGAATAATCGACAAGGATTATTTACTTAGCTTCTTGAGCAAGTAATAGGGGTACCCCCACAATTTTCTTGTCTTTTCCATTAACCAAATGAACTTGTAGGCATTATCAATTGGGTAATCGTAAGCACCAACATATTCAATTGTTTTGCCACCAAATCCACGCTTAAATTCTGTTAAACCTGCCCATGGGTCGTATGGATCATTATCTTGTTTCGCTATACCGTAGAGGTTGAATGCTTTAAGGCCACGTGCCTTTGCATGTTTCATCAACTCCCAAACTTGCACCTTTGATGCGTGTTTTGTTACTGGACTGTTTGAGTAAGCACGGCCAGTATGAAGATAGTAGGCAGTAGTTCTGTCGTAGGTAATTAATGATGCAGTTTGTGGCACGTTGTTTACCGAGGCAATACAAATTTCGTAGGTGCCGTACTGTTTCAGAACCTCAAGTTGTGAGTGATAATATCTTCTCGAGTAGGATACAAAATGTTTAAGGCTAACAGTATTCTGGTACATTTTCCAAAATATGTCGAAATCTTCATCTGAGGTAGAGTAGCGAACAGTGACACCATCTTTAATTCCACGTTTGACCCCATTTCTTTGTGATGGACTCATTCCCATCAATATATCATCTTCCGCTGGCGTAAGATCAACAATGATTGTTTTTTCAGGCTGTACGTAGGTTGGTGCCTTTTTAAGTCCCGTTAATAGTAATTCTTCTTCTATCTCTGTTGAGTTTTCTAAGATAGGATCGAAGCGTATAAAATGCACTGAGAGATTATTGGCAAGCTGTTTTAGGTGTGGTAATAGTGTTTCAAGGACAGTTGGAATCGAAAGGTCTGGACGCTTAGTAATAACGAATGGTCCATTGGCCACGTAGAGGTGAGACCGAAGTCGAGAGGTTACAAGGATAATTGATGCTCCTCCAACGAAAGTACCACGATCAAATATTCCAATTCTCCACAGTTTGTGGCCGATTTTCTTTTGGAACTCTCCCCAGCCCCAGGATTGTAATAAAACATTTCCAGCTAACGAATCCCAGGTTTCTTGGCTTGTTACCTCAGCTATCGTATACATCACCGAATTTTAGCATTTTCACTTGCACGGCGCTATATGCATATAGTTTTTTGATATTGCTAATCTGCGGAGAATGAATATAATGTAAGTATAAATTTTCTAGACTGCCCATGTCTGAATCTGTCCCACAAGGTATTCAAAAGACGATAGATGATATTGTCGCAATTAAAATCCAAGGTGCAACCAATGTCGCGCTAGCAACATTTATCACCATTGGAGAATGGGCCAAAGAAACAGATATAACTGACGTTGTCGAATTTAAAGACAAGTTGGGTCAGTACTTATCTATGCTGGCAAATGCTCGACCAAATGAGCCTTTGGCAAAGAATGGAGTTAGATACATTCAAAATCAACTCGTCTTGCAATACCCGGGTGCTAAAGAGATAAAAAGCATTGCGAACGCTGTAGTTACTTTGGCAGATGCATATGTAAGAATACTTGAGAATGCAAAAAGTAAGATTGTTACACACGGGGTGGAGTTGTGCAAATTAGCAGACGTTGTTTTTACCCATTGCCACTCGAGCACCGCAGAAGCAATAATTGCAGGTATCAACAAAGATCACAAAATTAAAGCAATTAATACCGAAACTAGGCCGTTGTATCAAGGGAGGATTACCTCGAAAAACCTTTTAAAGGCAGGCGTTGAAACTGCAATGGTTGTTGACTCTGCAGCATCGTATTTTATTACCGATGATAGTTTTTTGCCGGTAAATGTTGTGTTCTTGGGGGCCGATCAGATTTCTGTAAACGGCGATGCGCTGAACAAAATTGGAAGTTTTAGTATGGGACTTGCCGCATATTTCGCAAGCAAACCTCTATATATTGTCACACCGAGTTTAAAGTTAGATCTTACAACAATCTATAATCCAATTAAAATTGAACTGCGTAAAGACGAGGAAATTTGGCCAGAAGCTCCAGAAGGGCTAGATATTATCAATCCAGCATTTGACTTGGTTCCACACCAATTTATCACAGGATTTATTACGGAATTTGGGCTTATTAAACCTGAGGAATTAGAAGATCGAGTTCGTCGTGAATATGAATGGATTTCCTAATGTAGCTCTATGGTAAAGTAGTCGTCAGTTCAGTAGCTTGTATTTAAGAATACTACCCAACTACTTAACTATACAACATGCTATAATTCGTTATGAAATCAATCGGGATTGTGGGGCTTCCTAACGTTGGCAAATCAACGCTATTCAATGTTATTACTAAGTTAGCTGTTCCTGCAGAAAATTTTCCATTTACGACAATCGATAAAAATGTTGGTGTCATTGAATATCACGATGAACGTATTACAAAGCTCGCAGCACTTTTTGGTTCCAACGAAGTTTTTCCTGCAACAATTCAATTCGTTGATATTGCAGGTTTGATTAAAGGTGCATCAAAAGGTGAAGGTCTCGGAAACCAATTTCTTTCGCATATTCGAGAAGTTGACCTTGTTATGTATTTACTTCGCGCTTTTCCAGATAAACAGGTAACTCACGTTTACGATAGAATCGATCCGAAAAAAGATTTCGAAGACGTTTTAATCGAGCTGGTTTTGAAAGATGTTGAGACAGTAGAAAAGAAAATTGTCTCAATGGGCAAAGAGGTTCGTACAGGTAAGGATGACAAGATAAAAGTACAGCACGATGCGCTCCAAAAATTACACGCACAATTGCTTGAAGGTCGTACGGCTTACAGATTTATCAACGAACCAGCAAACAAGTCAAATGAAGCAATTCAAGAGATTGTGCATGATATATTTTTGCTTAGTGCAAAACCATTCTTGGTTGTTCTTAATATTTCATACATTGACATGAGTGAGCCTGCCTACGTTGAACGAGTAGAGCAGTGGAAAAAGGAAGTAACAGAGTTTGCAGATTTTGCATTTGGATCAGGAGTCATCGGAAATATTGCATTGATCGATTCCAAGTTCCTTGCAGATATTCAGTCGTTTTCTGTTGAAGAGTTGGAAGAAATGAAGAAAGAACTATCTTACTTCTGTGATGTTCAAACACTAGTCGAAATTGCAAAACAAAAATTACACTTTATTAACTTTTATGTCGGTAATGAAAAAGATTCGCGTAGCTGGTTTATTACCGAAGGTCAGACTGCTGTTGATGCAGCGGCATGTATTCATACCGGTATTGCAGAAAAATTCGTTCGAGCACAGATTGCACGAGCCGAAGATATTTTAGAGCTTGGCGGTTTTAATGAAGTAAAAGCAGCGGGTAAATTACAGACAGTTGGTAAAACGTATGTGATGCAAGACGGCGACTATATCAATGTTTTAACGAGTTAGGATATAATCTTCAATTCTATGAAAAAACTCTGTTTTGTTGCGGATGATTTCGGATTAACAAAAAGCGTCAATCAGGCGATTTTAGATGCCTATCTTGCCGGCAACATTCAAGGTATTGCCTTGATAGTTATGGCGGACGAAACCGAAGAAGCAGTTCGTATGATTAAAGAACACAATATCAATAATGTAGGAATTCATACATCGCTTTTTTCATTTCGAAAAGCAGACAGAAAGCAACGTGCGGATTTCATAGAGTTTTTCAGAACAGCATCAGATGAAGAAGTAAAAAAAGCTGTCTATGACGAGTTCGCGTTATACGAATCGCTTATTGGAAAAAAGCCAGAGTTCATTGCCCCACAGTGGAATATGCATGGAAATCTAAGAGTATTACGGTATGTTTCTGAATACGCTTTGCAACATAATATCCCTGTAAGAATTCCTCGAGCAGTATTGGTGGTCGAAGAAGTTAACGATAGAAATTACTCTGCTGAAATTTACCTCAAGAGAGCAAAAGTAAGGATGCCAACACATCTATTTGCACACATTTTAGGCAGTGATGCGACCGCAATTAAGGAAGCTTTCTTGTCAGAATTGTCAGAAGTAAAGGATGGTGAGTCTGTAGAGTGCATTGTTCATCCTGGTTATATGGATCAAGATATTCTGGAGTTATCATCGATGAACTATGAGCGACTGCGTGATATGGAGATTATTTCTGATGAAAACTTCAAGCAAAAGATAAAAGGTCTCGGTTTTGAATTTACGTCATACTCAGAATTATGAAAAACAAGTTAATTATTACTGGTCATGATTTAGGTTTTTACAAGACAATTAATGAAGGGTTTGCCTATTTGCTAACTAAACTTCCAAAAACACTTTCAGAAATCTCACTACTACCAAACGGATTGGCAAGCGAAGATGCAATCGCATTAGTGAGAAAACAAGATATTCCTGTGAACCTTTCCTTCTGTTTGACAAACTCTAAATTTAAAGCACTTTCTGGGGTTAGTTCACTTACTGATGCACAAGGTAATCTGAGAAATGCCGATACAAAAACATGGAATTTTTCTGTTGTTGAAAGTTTCAACTCAGCGGATATTGAGAGAGAATTGGGTGCACAATACGAATGGTTTGTAGATAGAATGGGAAGAAAACCAAGTGCACTCGTTGCGCAAAAAGGTGAATACGGTGACCCTAAAATTTTAGAACCTTTTGTAAAATTAGCAAAGCAAGAAAATCTTCCTGCTCGAGCACCATTATGGAATTGGAAAGCGAATTATGGAGCACAATCCTTCGTTGAAGCTGAAGGTATTAAGACCACACAATCTATCTTTATGGGTATGCGGGATTGGCGAGGAGAGTTTGGTTATGATCTCGAGACTGAACTCGATAAGTTAATTGTCGATATCAAAAAGACAACTGGTGTTGCAGAATTGCTTCTTTTTATTGGATTTAGTGATGCAGCAATGTTTAACATGTCGAGTATTTCTTGGCAGAGGGGACAAATTCTTAATATTGTAAAACGAAAGTATAGTATTATCGAAAGATTATATGAAGAATTTGATATTGTTGGCTACAAAGATATTTAGTTTTCTACAATTGTGATTAGAAAATCCACCAATTTCCTCCTAAAAGAAGGAAATATTCTACCAGGATTATAGTTTTTTATCGCTTCCGTAAAATCTTTGTAGGTATAAACGATAGGAATTTTGAGTTCTTTTTCTGCAGTTTTACAGAAATCAATTTGATGCCCATCAGAATGTTCTCCGCGCATTGGATCACGAGGAATTACGATTGGAACACGACTCAAATCAACAAGATCTAACACATTTCCAATGCCTGCATGAATAATACTGATTCTAGAATTCTTAAATTCCTCCATTTGTTGTTGATAGGGCACAAACGGCGTCAGAGTTATGTTATTGTGACGAGGTACGTAGTGTGTATTACCAGATTGTACGAGAATTTTTTCTTCCTTGGAAATAATTCCTTCGTCGATAGCTTGTTCTAACCACTCGAGTACTCGGATAAAAGGGAATTTTTCTTGTCCAAGCGCAATTTTGATCATAAGACTTTTCCTTTATAAAGTAAGCGGGTATATTTTCTGGTATTTTCTGGCCATTGCGTTAAGCGAATGTGCGAAAAAAAGTAAACGAGTTTCATCGAGAAAGAAATACCGCTTGTTCTTGTTAAGGAATCAATGAAGATAGTTTTTGTTTTCAGAAATGGAGAGAGTAACCACCCCAGCCAAATATAGGGAACTCCTACCCCTGCACCAGTGCTAATGACGTGTGTGTATTTTCCCGAAAGGAGCATTTTTAGTGCTAAAAATGTATTTTTAACATTGTTCGGTAGGTTTGGAAAATTGGTTGGATAGTTCGCCCAGACTACTTGCTTTTCATCTTTAAGCAGGCTCGAACCGTTGGCTATGTTAAAAGTTACCCAAGTTCGTTCATACCTTTCCCAAAAATTTTTTAATTCGTAGAGTTGTTTAAGATGTCCTCCAGTTGATGAGACAAGGAGTAAGTGAATTGGACGTTTAAAAGACATAAGAGAGTATAGCAGAACCAAGCTGGTAGCGAGTAGCTAACAGTAGGAGCAGTTATGCGTTTCTGTATAAGGCAAATAGTTGCTCAACGTGTTCTTTATAGTCGTACTGATTCACTGCAATGAGAGAATTTTTCGACATGGTTTCAAGAAGTTTTGGAGTCGTTGCTATAGTAATAATCGCATCTGCAAACGCTTGTGGGTTATCAAGTTGGCAACGAATGCCCGTTTTTCCGTTCTCCACGATATCAATGAGCCCACCAATATTACTAGTAACCGCAGGAAGTCCGTGAACATATCCTTCGAGGATTACTAATCCGAAGCTTTCGTAGTTCGATGGTAGAAGAAATAGATGAGATTTCTTATAAAATGGCTCAAGTTTATTATGTGAAAGTTCTCCGAGTAATTTTACTTCGGTAGTTACTTTTTCTTGGATAATAGCTGCTTGGATAGCACTTTTTTCTGGTCCGTCACCGGCAATAAGTATTTCGAAATTTAGATCTTTTTCTACAAGTAGACGCGCAATTTTTGGAACTATAGTAAGATTCTTAACTGCATTAAGGCGAGAGACTATCAATATAGTGAGTTTTTCTTTTGTAGAAAATTTCTTTGACTTTGGAAGATTTGAAGGCACATCAATTGCATTCTGGAGAAGGTACCACTTACTTCTATCATAATTCATTCCAGATTGCTCGAGAAAAAGTTTCATACCTGTTGCTAATGTTTGTGAGACAGTAATCATTCCGTCTGGTAATGCGAAAGTTAGCCTTAAAAATGCGTGCCCAAGTGGTAAGGATTCTATTTTTTTGAGAAAGACTGTTGTCTTGCCACTATGAAAGTGTAAGAAGGTTTTATCTGCAAACCATGAGAGTGTATAGAGTAAAATAAGTTTTCGTACAAAGCTGCCTCCAGTTGCCATGTGTAAGTGAAGGATTGATCTTTGTCCTTGTACAACGCGCGAAAGTAGTTTGAACAATAAATCAAAATAATTCTTTGTAAACAACAAAAGGGTGTTGTAGATTGGACCAGAGGTGTGTGATGAGATTACTTCAATATCCAATTTCTTTGCATGTTTCGCTGTTTCTCTCATGTACGTTGAAATTCCACCAGTTTCGATACTCCCAACAAAGAAAACTCTCGTTTTTGACGTTGATCTCCCAAATGCATTAAGCATTGCCCAATAGGTAATAAAGAATGTCGAGTACACAGCATGTCCGGTCAAGAGACTTAAACTCATAAGCAAGATATTAATAAGCACGACAAAATGACTTCCCAAATTAGGTTGTTTCGCGTGATGAATAATGAAAGTAATCCACAGCCAGTAGTAGAGAAGTGTGACAAATCCAAAAGTGAAAAGAAGATCGAAGAAATCCATCTCAATAGTTTTTGTAGTTCGACGATACAGTAACATGTTCTCTTGCGCTTGACGTTCCCCGACACCAAACAGTTTTTGCGGAAGAGTATTATGCTCGGTATAAATTTTCCAACCAATTTCAAGGTATTTATCTCGTTCGCTTAAAACAGCACTCACAAAGCCACTTCGCTTATAAATTTCACCGAATCTGATAAAAAATTGCGGGGAAATCATGTAGAGGATTCCTACTGCGGCAACCACTATGCCAATAACACCAACAATCGCCCACTGTTTCTTTTTCTTGCTAAATTCCTGAATATGCTCAATAATTCTTTTGCCGTATAAAAGAAGCGGAGTAGCAATTGCAACAAACGGTAAACCTAGGAGTAAGGTTTTCATCCCTTGAACCGGTCCGAGGAATAAGAGTACAACGCTAAAAGCAACTGCCAGTGTTATTTTCTTTTGCTCATACAGAACATAAAGAAGAATTGCTGAAGTCGCAATCAATGCGAGTGCCATCTCATTTCCCGAGAAAAAGAAGCCTTTATACCCATAATTAACTGCATATTGGGTATATCCATAACCTAGGAGCCCAAGAACGATATTAGTCATGATGGTTACCCAAGCAACACTTGAGGCGACAATCAGAAATCGTTTCGATGCTGCAGCGAAAAGAAAGGCGAGTGGAATAATGTAGGTAATCTTAACAACAAAAATAATATCATTAACAAAATTTGTAAATGGTTGACCTCCCTGGATAAGTAAATGAAGTAGTGAGAGTACACCACCAAGTCCTAATGCTGCTAGATAAACATTTTTTTGCTTCTTGTTGAGCAGTAAAAACCCGAGAATTGCGATTATACCCTTGGTAATTTGACCAATACTTCCTAAATTAATGCCACCTCGAACTACAGTTGCATTAAGCAAGTCGATAAACGGAGTAACCAAAATTAAAAGGAGAAAGGCTTTTCTTATCTGGCTTGTGTTCATTTTTCTGTGATTATTTCTCGTAACTGAAATATTTTTTTAACAATTGATTTGGGAAGAATATTTCTTATTCTTAGGTTGATATCACTTTTGAGTACGTATACGGAGTGGAGTAGGTGATGCAACATATTCTTGTCGTATTTTTGCTTGATTTTTCCTACTTGTTTGAGTCCAAGAATTCTCTTTGTATCCGACATACCACCAGCAGAAAGTTTTGAAACCATAACGGGCATAACCTCGAATTTGTATCCAAGTGAGTAAAGTTTATAGACTTGATCGTAGTCCGCTGCAGGAAGTAGCGAGAGGTCAAATGGATATTGCTTCGCGACTTTAGTTCTCAAGAACATTGCTTGATGACAAAAGGGCATATGATTCCACATTGTATTCACAGGATTGGCTAGTAGTGTTTTTGTGACGCCCCACTCAAATTCTAAAAGAGCCGTTCCGTAAACGACATCTGCCGTTGTCTTTTTCAAATGGGGGGCAACTTGTTCCAAAACATTTTCTGCGAACAACATGTCATCGCTTTGAATATAACAAACCCATTCGCCAGTTGCGTGCTGTGTTGCGATATTCATTGCGTCGTAGAGATTTTTATCAGGAGAAGTTTCAAAATAGGCTAGTCGATTAGTAAATCTCGATATAATTTCGACTGTTTTATCTGTAGAATTACCATCTTTAATAAGGTATTCAAAATTTTTATAACTTTGAGAAAGAATACTTCGTATACAGCGCTCGATAACTAGTTCTCGATTTCGTACGACGGTGATTATTGAGACGAGGGGTTTACTCATAATCATTTTTTAAATTGAGAATATCAGCCAACGCAGTTTTTAGATCTTTACAGAAAATATTTTCAGTATGGTGTGTTGAAAAGTAGTGATGTGATTGAATGCTGAGTTTCTCGAGTTCTTTGCTAGGCAGTTTTTGTGCTGTGAAAATTGACTTTTCTAGTGACTCGACCGAGAGTTCTTTAATTGGTCTAATGTACGCTTCACTCTCTAGCCCACTCTCTTTATTAGCGATTATCAGTAGTTTTCCATTTGTTGCAGCATTAATAACGGTTGTCGGACAACCTTCTGATGCTGAGGGAGAAATATAGAATCCTGCCTGATCAAGGATGGCGAGGTATAAATCACTCGAAATATCTAGAAAGCCATAATGATGAATGTTTGGGAGCTTTAAAGTTTCTTCATAAAAATCGAAAAAGCGTTTTTCGTTCAATACTGGCGCACCGATATGCAATTCCCACTCTGGGTGTTTGGTAAAAAGTTCAAGCATGAGGTCAAGTCCTTTGTGAATTGCACCTGCTCCAACAACGGTGACGAAGGTATTCCTAGCAGTATTCCAATTTTTCTGTACAGTTAAAACATCCGAACTCTTTCTGGTGACAAATCCAATATTGTGAATATGATGCATTGGTCCAGGGAAAGTTTGACGAAACGTTTCAGCGACGAAATCGTTACCAAAGTAGGTTAGCCCGTCTATTGCCTGAGTTTGTAATCCAGATGCTTGATTGATAATTCGGCCAGATTCAATAAGCCAAAGCTTGTGCCTTTTGTAAAATTCCTCAAGTCTTCTGATTGAAAGCACATTTTGCATATGTGGTGCAACCGAGGTGCCATAGTAAATTCTTTTTGCGTGAGTATTGTTCGAATAACTATTCAAGAATGGATTACCGAATCCAAGGATGACATCGTATTTACTAAAATCATAGTTTTTTTTGTCAGTAAAGTTCATAACATCGACGTTGTAACCCAACTCACTAAGAACCTGTGGTAGGAGCAGTGCATCAAGAGTGTTGTTATGTTTTGATGGTGAAGATCCTGTTTTAAATGGCGCGGTGAGATAAGAAACGAGCGCGTGCTTTTTAAAATTAGTTTTCATGACATTACGAAGAGGGGCTTCGGTTTTCAAAAAGATTCGCTGCAATTTTGCAACACCTTTTCGATATTTTTCTTTAATCACTGCTGGTGTGATTTTCATTATTTCTCGAAAATTAATGTAATATTTTTTGGCGTTGGAAGAACACTTTGGAGTTCCATCCAAAATATTTCACGAGTTCGTTTATCGATGAGATTTGCAAAGAAGCTTGGATATGTATACGAAATAAGTGTTGCGGTTGCAGCACCAACAGCACCGTATCTTGGTACAAGAATAATATTGAGCGTAATGTTGAGTGCCGCCGTAATGAACGTTCTCGCAACTTGGATTTTTTGCAATCGTTGATTCAACAACCAAATATCAACAACAAGTCCCATTGAGAAAATTGGTAATGACCAAATGTGAATGAGCAAAGGAGAAGTTGCTGCGAGGTATTGTTCTCCATAAATAAAATAGATTGCATAGTAGCCAGTTACAGTTGTCAACAACGCAATTCCAAGAGTGACAAGATTGATAATGATAAAACTTTTTCGAATTCTTTTTTCATAGATTTCAGGACTTTTTGTCTTTGCCTCTGCAATAAGTGGCGAGAATACCGTATTAATTGAAAATGGAATGAAGTACCATAATTCAGAAAGTCTCGTTGCCGCTGAGTAAATACCGATGACATACGCTGAGGTTAACCAGGGCATAATGACTTTATCAATCTTTGTATAGAGCGTTGATCCAAATCCAGAAAAGATTAGCGGTAGTGTTTCACTGAACATTTCTTTCGTGAATTTTTTGTCAAATACGACTTGTGTAAATCTAAAGTTTAAGTATTTTCTTGCATAGAAGTAGACCAGAATACCTCCAAAGATAGAATCAAAGGTGTAAGTGAGAAGAATTGCAGGTAGCCCCATATCGAAAAGAACAAATAGGACTCGCAGTGCAGATGTTGCAATAAAACTTATTTGTCCAGCGACAACAGGTTTCTTTTGATCATGCTTTGCCAAGAACCAGGTTTCGAGAGTCTCGACAAAATAAAAAAGGAAATGGAATGAGGCGAAAATGACCAACAATGGTTGGTATTGTTGTTGTCCAGAAAATAGTGCGATTGAGAGTGCTAGAAGAAATGCGGTTGTTCCTCCAATAAGCTTGAGGATAATTGCCCCATTGACAATTTTTCTCTCTTTCTCAGGGTGTGCAGCAATGTCTCGTAATATAATTGAGTTGACTCCAATGTTTGCAATTGGACCAAAAAGGGCAACGAAGGCAGTTAGTGAATTGAGCATCCCGTATTTTTGAGGTTCGAGATACCGAGCGACCAAAGCACCGGTAAACATACTGAGTGCAAGCCTAAAAATTTTGTCACCGGCAAGCCAGGTGACTCCTTTGAGTGCGACTTTTTTTGTGCTTGAGGTTGGGATGAGAGATTTTAGTTTCTCAAAAAAGTTCATTGTTGATTATACGGTATTTTTTGGCGAGCGCGAGAGGATAGCAAGAAAGAAGATACTTGGGAGCAATTGTAATAGTAATCTACTAAATGATGTTGCAATATGCCATTTCAGATCATGTGGGGTAATGAGGTAAATCATGATATAAAGCATCCCTTGACCCAGCACAACAAATCCAAAGATTTTTGATTCTTTTCGTCTTCGAATTGTAGAAGGTATGAAGATTGCAAAGAGTGCTGGAATAAAAAGGATTCCAAATCGGTAACCATCAAATAATCTTGGCGTAATTTCCGAGAAGAGTACGGGTATCCTAGAGATAATGTCTTTGAAGTTCGGTGCAGAGAGTAAATCGTTTTCAATAGCATAAGTATTTGTAAAATACTTCCAGATTACGAGAGGAATAAGTGGGAGAGCAAAGTAAAATGTAGAGAGGAATCGTTTTTCTTTTACAATTTTTGTAAATGTGACAATGGTGATAGCCAAAAGCGTTAGTACTAAAAATGGTTGTCCTTCGTTTTTTATTGTTGCAGCTAATCCTGCAAATACTGTTACTGGTAGAAAGGAATAAATTGGAGAGGTAGTATTTCTAAACAAAAATGCCAATCCAGTTCCCAAGATGACGAGTGATAATGGGACATCGGAAAGCCCAGACCACCCTTGTCTGGCATACTCGGGGGTAAAAAAAATGACTGCGATAATAAGAAAGGCAACGGGGATTGATACTCTAGTATAGTGTCGCAAGGCTCCGTAGAGTGCAATAAGCAAGAAAAAGAAAAAAGTAAACGAGAAAATTCCAATCGTGGGTTCCCAAAAGTGCCCAAGCGGTTTCAAAAGGTCCGTGTAAAGAAGTGGCATCGTGATAGGGTAGTCAGTGTGCGAGTAACTATAGTGAGGGTTGTTAAGATACTCAATAAATGCTGTTACACCTCCTTCGTAGAGAGCCTTTGCTTTTAAGAGCCAGATGCCTCTGGCATCGTTAGACATAACGGGTTGTAGTGAAAGTATAAGCGATTGAACAAAAAATCCTGCAATGAAAATTGCTTTTGATATCCAATTATCTTTCTTGGGAATAAATTTTTCAAAATATTTTCTTTCTTGAAAAAGGTAGAGTAATGAGATTATGAGTGCTATCCAAACAACCATATGACCAATGGGGAGTGCGTTTGTAAGGAGTGCAATATGGAGAATTAATGTTGTTGCTGCAATCCCAAAAAGGAATGAAAAAACAAGAAAGGAAGACTGAGGTAGTTCTCTCTTTATTAATGAGTATTTTCTGAATAAAAGAACTATACTCGATCCGATAACGAGATATTTGAGAATACCGACAAAAGTAAGAAGTAGTTCCATATTATTTTGTTGCAAAAAGATAAATATAGTATTCGCTGTGTGGATGTAACTCTCTTGCTTGGTCGAAAAGGGTACCTTGCTTAAAAGGAGTGATTACAATTGCGTTAGTGTTACCTAAATTTCGGATGACTACGTTGTCTGGTCCAAAGGTAATAATTTTTGGAATTTTTGGGTAAAGTAGATAACTTGTTTGAATAAGTTGCCAAGTTGTAGCGGTTTCTGCTGGATTGATAGAATTTGCAAGAAAATATAGCGAAGCGTCTGGGTATTGTTCTGCAAGATCGACAATAGGTTGGTATCTATCATTTTTCATGTATGTCGCAGAGTGGGCTTTTTGTTGGTAGTAGAATTGTGAAGTTTTTACTATTGCAGTAAGTCTTCCATACGTGAACGCAAGAGTTGATAAAAGAAGTAGTACGGCAAGTCCACTGTACGAAAGAATCTTTTTCACCATTACTTATGGTATACCAAAAGCTTATAGACATGAAGTCAGAACATTGCTACTATACGAAAGTATGAAATTATCATTGATTATGCCCGCGTATAACAAGCAAAATACGTTGCGTGAAATTGTAGAAAAAGTTGTTACAATTTTAGAAGGAATCGATTATGAACTTATTATGGTTGATGATAAATCAGTCGATAATACGCTGGAGTTGATGAAAGAAATGGTTCGGAAGTTCGGGAGCAGATTGAGAATTGTAGAAAAAGAGCACTCAGGAAAATCACAAACGGTTAAGGCAGGAATACTGGCATCAAAAGGAGAGTACGTTGTTATTCAAGATGCCGATATGGAGTATGACCCAAAAGACCTGCTAATAATGTTAGATAAAATTCAATCTGAAAACCTTGATGTCGTGTATGGGAATCGATTCGGGAAACAAAATGAAGTTGTTTATTTACAAAATTGGATAGGAAATTCCGTTCTTAGTATGATTTCAGCAGTTATTACGTGGCTTCGGGCTAATATGTGGCCACGAGATATGGAAGTATGCTACAAAATGGCGAAAGGAGATTTATATCGAGAGTTAGCCGAAGGATTAAAATCGAAAACGAATTTTGGATTTGAGCCAGAAATCACAGCAAAATTTTCGAAAGTCAGGGGTATGAAATTTGCGCAGGTTCCAATTAGCTATTATCCAAGAACTGTTGCTGAAGGGAAAAAGATGAGTGCTTTTAAGCATGGAGTAGAAGCACTAAAAGAGATTTTTATGTATAATTTTTTTGAATAATTATGAGTTTTTTTTTGCGATCCAAGCGGTTAGTTATTTCTAAAAAATCGTTCATTAAATATATTCTTATTGGGTTCACTGGTTTAGCCCTTGATTTACTAACGTTCATTTTTATGGTCAGGGTTCTGGGGTTGAACGAGTTATTCGCAAACCCAATTTCAATGACTGTTGGAATTGTTAATAACTTTTTTTGGAATGCATTCCTGAATTTCAAACGAACTGATAATCTTTTTCGTCGTTTTCTTACGTTTTACTCGGTTGGATTGTTTGGAATCTTCTTTGGTAACACTTTCTTATGGTTCTTTCATACAGTAATCGGTGATTATGTTAATGGTATTTTGCTGTTCGCTTCTCCGCTTGCCGCCCATTATCAGCTCGAACTTATCAAAGCAACATCAATCGTAATTATCGCAATTATGCAGTATTTCCTTAATAAGCGATTTTCTTTTCGGCCTTAATATGATATCTTTCTTCTGATGTCAAACGCAATCGAGGTCTCCCATCTAACAAAAAAGTACGCAAAATCGACTGTTAATGCTGTTGATAATATTTCATTTTCAGTTAAAGAAGGTGAATTTTTTGCTTTTCTTGGTCCAAATGGAGCAGGTAAAACAACTGCAATTTCAGTTTTGACCACGACACTTTCTAAAAGTTCTGGCGATGTAAGGGTTGCAGGATTTGATGTTTCAAAAGAGGCGTCTAGAGTACGACAGAATATTGGGATTATTTTTCAAAATCCAAGCCTTGATCAAAATTTAACAGCGGAAGAAAACATTCGATTCCATGCAGTCTTATACGGTCTTTATCCATTTCGCCCCTTTTTTTCGTGGATGCCCGAAGATTACAAATCAAAAGTACGAGAATTGACCGAATTGATTGGGCTTGGTGACTCACTGAAGAAGCCAGTAAAAACTTTCTCTGGCGGGATGAAAAGAAAATTGGAAATTATCAGAAGCCTTATTCATAATCCACGTGTATTATTTTTAGATGAACCGACAACAGGGCTGGATCCAGCAAGTAGAAAAAGTCTATGGCAGTATATTTTGCAGGTAAGAAAGAATGAAGGAACAACAATTTTCTTAACGACGCATTATCTAGAAGAAGCCGAAGATGCAGACAGAGTAATTGTTATAAACAAGGGGAAAATCTCTGCTGATGGTACGCCAAAAGAGTTGAAACAGGATTTGATTAAAAACTATGTTCGTTTAACTCCAAAAACATTATCAACCTTAGTAAAAGAATTAGATTCAAAAAAAATCAAATATTTGGTTGAAGGGATTCGCGTCAAAATTCAAATTTCTGACCCAGGCGCTGACGTTCAACGCCTAATAAAATCGATAGACTCTCCATTGGTAGATATTGATATCCACTCGCCAACACTTAATGATGCTTATCTTCAGTTAATCACAGATAAAAATGAATCTTAGTAAACAAATTGGTGCTGTAGCAACCATTGCATATCGCGATGTGATGAAATTCCTTCGAGATCGAATGCGAATTGTATTCAGTCTTGTCTTTCCAGTACTTTTTATTGGAGTTTTGGGTGGAACACTGCAGTCTGGACTCGGTGCAGCCTCTGGTAAAGATTTGCTAACATATACGTTCCTGGGCGTTTTGGCGCAAACGTTATTTCAATCAACTGCTTCTGGGATTATTTCACTGATTGAAGATAGAGAAAATGATTTTAGTCAAGAGATTTTTGTTTCTCCTACTAGTCGCTACGTCATTATACTTGGGAAGATTATCGGTGAGTCAACGATCTCGTTTTTGCAAGTAGTTGGTATTCTTATTTTCGCATTACTTATCGGAATAAATATCACAATTGTTTCGTTCATTGCCATAATCCCTGCGATGATCGCAGCAGCACTACTTGGCGGGGCGTTTGGCGTTCTAGTACTCGGGAACCTTAATAATGAAAGAACTGCCAATCAAATTTTTCCGTTCATAATGTTTCCTCAATTTTTCTTAGCAGGTGTTTTTGTACCTGTGACCAATACCCCAGGAATTATCTTGACTGTAGCGAAACTAATGCCACTTACCTATGTAGTTGATTTGACCAGGGGGCTCTTCTTTGCAAATGGCGACGTAGTTCAATCTGATATTCTCAATTCACCACTACATAATCTCGTAATTGTTGCCTGCATGTTCTTTCTTTTTATGACTCTTGGTACCTGGTTGTTTGTGAAGAAGGAAAAGGAGAGGTAGAGCTTCGGTGGTGCAGCACGTATCAACAACTGGAATCTTTAGACAATTGTGCTATAATTCCCACTATGGCAAAGCGAAAAACAGAAGAAGTAATTATTAACGTTTCTAGACCACCTGTTCCATACGAAATGGTTGTTGTCTTTAAACCTTTTCTACCAGATAAAGTTCGTAACGAAGCAGACGCAAAAGTTGAGCAAATCATTACTGAAGCAAAAGGTAGCGTTTCTCTTCGAGATATTTGGGGAAAGCGATATCTTGCGTACGAACTCGACAAGCACACCGAAGGGTACTATGTTATGTATCAATTCGAAGCACCATCACTTGCGATGGAAGGTATTAAGAAGCTGATGAATCGACATCAAGAAATTCTTCGCTACCTTGTTATCCGAAAAGATGCAAAAGAAGGAACTGCAACAAAAATTAAGGTTAAAAAGACTATTACCCGAGAAGAGTCAGAGAGCCGCAAAAAAGGCGCAAAATAGTTTAGTTGCTCAATCACTATTATCAAGGTAAAGTAGGACATAAGATAAGAAACCAAAAGATGAGATCAGTAAACAAAGTCATTTTAGTAGGAAATCTTACTCGAGACGGAGAAGTTAGTTACACAACTGGCGGAACTCCTGTTTGTTACTTTACTGTTGCTACCAACCGAGCATGGAAGGGTGCAAATGGAGAAGAGCATGATGAAGCAAGCTTTCATAGTGTCAGTGCCTGGGGAAAATTTGGAGAAAATCTTGCAAAGATTTTGCATAAAGGGCAAAAAGTATATGTTGAAGGACTTCTGACATATCGCGAAAAGCGAGATGAATCAGGAAAGCTTATTAGTAAAGACGCACGAATTCGTGCAGAATCAGTAATCCTTTTGGATAGCCGAGGTGGTGGAAACCCAGGCTCAGCAGAAGAAATGGAATCAGAACGAGGTGATTCTTCAATGAAGGGTGGAAGTGAGTTCGATCTTGATGCAATTGCGCAAGGTATGGATGAAGCTAAAGGAGCAGTAAAAGCAGCTCCGGCGCCAATTTCAGATGATGACTTGCCATTTTAATTTGCTTATCAACCAATCATAAGATTGGATAAGAAACTATATATAACTATTAAGAAAAAATATGGTCAAAAGAGTAAAAGACATGTCCGTATCTGTGGGAACAGATAGTGTAAAAGCTGATACAAAGCGCGTTCTTTCGGACGTAGCACAGATTGATACACTCGTGTCTATCGAGACGGAATCAAACGACGAACGTCGTCATGGTCAACAGGCAATGGTCCCAGAGACTTGCCCAGTTTGTGATATGAGAATCGCAAAAAGTGACATTAAATATTATGATGTTGCACTTTTGAAGAAATTCATGTCCGTCCGAGGAAAGATCATCCCACGAAGCAAGTCTGGAGTGTGTGCATCACATCAGCGAGCACTCAAAGAGGCTATTAACCGAGCACGATACTTGGCATTATTGCCATACGTAGATTTGGGAACACAAGGATAGTTCGCAGTGTAATGGTGAAAAGTAGTATTCTTTAGAATCTTTTTAGTTATTTAGAGATTTTTACATCGATAATTGTTAGATTGTCTGCTACAATGGCGTTATGCAATCGACTGCCCAGTCTCGTCACGGTACAACATTATATCTTTCCGAATTGAGTAATGGTCTTGTTTTTACGTTGTCTATGCGTGATGTTGGACATGGAGAGCATGAAAAGCATGTTTGGAAGAGCTCGTACCCCTTGTTAGATTTACTGTATCCTCATTGGGTTACTAAGCAATCTGTTAATACGCCCGTAAATTTTTTATCGCAGGCTGTAAAAAAAGCTGAACAAGCTTTTGGTTGGAAATTGTTTACAGAAAGTGACCGTTTCAAAGTTCCAGAAATTGCGTTTGGTGATGGGGTTAATAAAGTTCAATTATTGTCAGAACGGTCCGACAGCGGTTTATTTTCTAAAATTGTTTCAGATAAATTCGCCACAAATAAAAAGCGTAAAGAGGTGTCATTAGGAAAAGAATTGTTAAAGCATACTGATTCGTTCGATGCCCCTGTCGTTGTTATTGCGATGAATTTCCGGTCGCTCGAAATTATCGAATGTATTCCTAAGACGTACAATAAAACAAAACATTGGGAGTATAAATCTTCAAAGATTGAATACGCGAGTGCTCAGGAATACGTAGATATGTTAGTAACTAAGAAATTCTTACCTTTTGTGAGTGAACACGTTCCGGAAAGTCAAATATTTAACACATTATTAAACTATACGTATTGGAGTACCTTAACAACCTCGTCAAACCTTGTAAAAGATCTGTATCGTGCACTCATGACGTCTCAACTTTCTGAAGCGGGTAAGTATGTTTCGGCACATACTCATTCAAAGGGGCACATTTTTTTAACTGGAGAGTTGCCACTATTTGTTCATGATAGACCACGAATGGAACTTGCTTTGGTCGACGGATTAGGTCTTTTCGGAGAATGGAGTATTACAATCGACGAGCAGTATCAGATGATTCCATTCCTTGCAGACGAGAGTGAAATCGATGTTTTTCACGAATTGGCAACTGAAAAAAGTTCCTTGTGGATAATCCCACAGACGAAACAGGCACGCAGTATAGCGAAAATTAAAGCGGGCAAATCTGAGTATCAGGGAATTTATGGAAATTTGTATACATATAGTAATCGCACGGAAATTCACGATTTCGAGATAGCAGTAGATTCAGAAAAAACGACATTAAAGCTTCCGGATACAATTAACGTGTCATCTGTGACGATAGATATGCGTACGTGGCCTGTTGTGTATGGCCCAAATACCGTTGCAAACAGTGTAAAGATTCCTCAATGGATAGATAGAATTAGAAAACAAATAAAGGTCATGTAATTATGGATAGAATAACGAAGAGAAAGACAATTCAAATTTCTGGAATTTTTACTCCAAAGAAACGTTCTGGCGATACAATTGAGCCAGGTGAAGTAATTGGAACTTCGAGAGTTCCGACACTTTTAGAAACACACCCACTTGATGGTGGTAAAGTTCTTGTTGACGATGGAGTCTTTGCTACAACCAAAACACCCTTAATTGAGTACAGGAGAGGGTTTAAAAAAGAAGTTGTAGGTTCAACTCACGAAGGTATTATACGTGTCACAAAGACTGCTGTTTCGTTAGTAGCTGACGACACTATTGAAGAAATACGTGCTGCAACGTGGGGAAGATTGGTGTCTGCCACCGAATCGTCTTATGTGGTCGATATCAAATATTTAAGGATGCCAATCTTTGTCTCTAAAGGACACTTCGTAGAAGCAGAATTATTGTGTTTAACCGACAAAGGTGTTGTTATTGCACCGCATCATATTACGGATGAAGTGCGTGAAAAAATTGTGTTACTCCATGGTGCAATTTCGAAGGAAACTTATACTGAGATTGCGAATAGAGGAGCTTTAGGAATTTTGGCACCGTCGATTGATTGGAATGATTATCTGACTGTCTTTGCAAAAGATGGTCTAAATGTTGGTGTTTTACACGGTTTTGGTATGTTTCCTTTGTGGCGCTGGTATTATCATTTACTGTCAAAACTTAACGGGGTGAGCGTTGAAGTAGACTTTGAATCTTCGAATGTATATGTACCAGTCAGTGATATACTTATGAGTAGTTTAGAGCAGGACCTGATGCTCTTCAAAGAGTATTGGTGGGGAAAGCAAGTAAAAGAGCTACAACATGAATCAGGTGATTTGATCGCTACTCTCGAAACTGGGGAGCAAACTCCTGTAATGGCGGAAGAACTGTTTAATATTAGGTAAGTAAAGAATATGACAAACGAAAATGCTAAAAAAAACTCATTTTTTAATCGAAGTGTTTCTTTGGGAAATGCTATAGTTTTAGGTGGAATTGTCTTATTGTTTGGGTTAGGAATTGGTGCGGCTAGTTCACCATTACGAAATTATGTTACACAGAAAATTACGTGCATTGCCCCTTCTGGCGACTTGAGTAAGAAAGATTTCAGCTTATATTGGGAAGTCTATACTATACTCCGTGATAAGTACGTTGATCCTTCAAAACTTGACGCAGGCAAGCTCTTTTATGGAAGTATTAAGGGATTGGTCGAATCGTTAGGCGACTCTCCAACGGTCTTTTTTGATCCAAAAGAAACAGAAGAATATAAAAAATCTCAAAGTGGGACATACTCAGGTATTGGTGCAGAACTTGATTCTATCAATAAATCAGGGGTGGTGGTGGCGCCATTTGATGGATCTCCTGCAGCACAGGCAGGTTTGGAGCCTCAAGACATTATTATAGAAGTTGACGGTGTTACCACCCACAATAAGACACTTTTAGAAGTTGTTTCTAAAATTCGTGGTGAGGCTGGTACGAAGGTGAAACTCACTATTGTTCGCCCTCGTGAAAATAATAAAAAGTATGAACTAGAAATAACACGTGGGAGTGTTAACGCTCCGAGCATGGCCCGAGGAGAAAACGTGGGGAACATTGCGGTTGTAAAAATTAGTAGATTTACCGAATCGACATTGACCGAATGGGTCAGCCGTTGGAATGTTATCGCTTCTGGAATAGCAACAGAATATAATAATGGAAAAGTAACTGGACTTGTGATAGATTTACGTAATAATCCAGGCGGGTACTTTGATGCAGCGGTTATATTGGCTGGTGATTTTTTACCAAAGGGGACAATAATTGCGTATCAACGGGAAAAGAGTGGAGATGACGAGACCTTTCCAACAGCAACTGAACCCAGATTGAAAGATATTTCGGTTACAATTTTAGTTAATGGCAGCAGTGCTTCAGCATCAGAAATCTTTGCAGGTGCAATGCAATATTACAAGCGTGCAACTATTATTGGTGAAAAGACTTATGGAAAAGGGACTGCACAGATTGTACTTCCAGTTAGCGACGGATCTTCGCTTCATGTGACTGTTAGCAAATGGTTGTTGCCAAGTAAAGAGTGGCTAAACCCTGATAACCCGATAATACCCAACAAAGAGGTCGATTTTAATTACGAGCAAAAAGCGAAAGGGGTAGACAATCAAATGGATGAGGCAATTAAGGAGTTAAAGAAGTAAAGGTACCAAGTGAAAGTGGATTTCATATTAACTAATGATTAGTAATTATTCTGGTATATAATAAGGTAATCGTAGACACTGTGTTTCTAGTTAAGTTTTAATAAATAATAGGCATGGCAAAGGTTGTATTACTCGCAGATATTCCAAATATAGGTAAAAAGGGAATGATTGTTGATGTTAAAGAAGGATTCGCCGCTAATTTCCTTTTCCCGAAAAAGCTTGCAAGATTTGCACAGAGTGACGATGAGAAAAAGGCGGAATTGCTAGTCGAAAATTCTCAAAATGCAGCAAGGAATAAGCAGAAACTTATTACGAAATTGATTTCTTTTGCTTCTTCACAGTTGATTCGTAACCCCATTAAAATTCCAGTAAAAACTGCAGTTGGGGGGCGTGTTTTTGGTAGTGTTGATGCGGAACAGGTTCTTGAAGGGTTGTTTAGCAATATGCCGCAGTTAAAAGAACTTGAGAGAAGTGAATTCCAAGTGAAAATTCCACAACGGGTCGAGTATGCGGGGAAGTATGTTTTTGAACTACTGGTCAATGTTGATGGAGAAGCACGGAAAGATGTGACAGTTATTCCATTATATGTCGATGTTATTCCTGTAACCGAAAGAAAGGGAAAAAATTAGATACTGCTTGAAGAAATTGTCAGTCAGGTGCTACTATGAGTAGTTAATATGTAAATGAAATTTTATGGAGCAAACAGCAAAAGTGACAAAAGAGAAGACAGTTGAAACACCTCAGGTTCAGCAAAATAAACCACGAAAACGATTTATTGGGCTAAAACTTTTATTTTGGCTGTTCTTTCTCTGTTGTTTTAGTGTCGGGTTTATTGTTGTTGGTATATTCGTTGCACGAGAGGTTCTTCCAAAAGCTCATGATTGGTTGGTGGATCATGAGTTTATCAGTGGCTCCACTGCTCGTAACCCAATTTTTGATTCGAATTCTAATTCGAACACTAAAACTGAATCACTATCTATTCCAGAGGTTGTAAAAGCAACTTCTCCAAGTGTTGTCAGTATTGCGGTAGTCAGTAAAAATCGTTTGCAGGAAGATGGTACGAAGGATGCTGATACTATTGGCACCGGGTTCATAGTTGATTCTAAAGGGTTGATTGTAACCAACCAGCACGTAGTTCGAGATACAAAAGCAGAATACCAGGTCGTTACGCAAGACAACAAAACATATAAGCCAAAGAATATCTTACGAGACGAAGTCAATGATATTGCTTTGATAATTATTGACGCTACTGACCTTCCTGCTTTGAAAATTGGTGATGCAGAACGACTCGATGTCGGAGAAACAGTAATTGCGATTGGAACACCGTTAGGAGAATTCCCCGGTAGTGTTACTGTAGGCATCATCAGTGGTCTTGGTCGGTCTGTCACAACTGGCGATGGATTCTGGGAGGCACAGAAGGAATATGAAGGAGTATTGCAGACAGATGCAGCTATTAACCCTGGTAATTCAGGTGGTCCACTTCTTAATCTTTATGGCGAAGTAATCGGTGTTAATTTTGCAACTACAGGCGGAGCAGACAATATTTCGTTTGCTTTACCGATTACTGTTGTGACGCAAAAGATTTCTGAATACCGAACGTATAATAAATTCCGTAGTCCATATCTTGGAGTTACCTATAGAATGGTTACACCGCAAGAGGCTGAGTTTTATGCTGTACCCGCAGGAGCGTTGGTGCGAGGGATTGCAGAGAATTCACCAGCCAAATCAAGTGGGTTACATGTTGGTGACATTATTACAAAGATAAATGACAAAAAAGTTTCTGGTAGTCTCGCCACTTTGCTTGGTAAGGTTTCAGTAGGTGATCAAATCACGGTAACGGTATATCGTTCTGATATTAAAGGTACTTCAGAAACCCTCACGATGAAAGTAACGCTTGTAGACCGACCTGCAGGGGAGTAGCATAGCGGAAAATTACTGCCCCTTTATTGTTGCTATACTCAAATGCGCAGTAAATAGTTTTTTTATTCTCTTTGAGTAAATTGATGTATTTTTGTAACTTTCCGATAAAATTCTTTTGTTTTCTGAGCGCCAGTTCAGGTTCATAGTTTTTTACTGAGTCTGGAAGTAGTTCCATATTTTCGTCAGAGATATATGGTGGATTAGAGACAATGAGCACATATTTTGTTTCTGGGATTAATGGTTTTTTCTCAGAATCCGTTGGAATTGTATCGGCAAGTATAAAATCTATTTTGTCTGCAACTTGGTGACGCTGGGCGTTTTCTTGGGCAATAGAGAGCGCTGCTGATGAAGTATCCATCGCCACGAATCTCCCATTTAAAAATTTTGTCAAAGCTTTTGCTAAAGAAACAATTATTGCACCAGATCCAGTTCCAATATCGATAATGGTTGCGTCATCTAAATCGTTTGCTATTCCAATACTTTTGGTTACTAACTGTTCTGTGTCGAATCGAGGTATTAAGACATCTCGAGTTACTTTGAAATATCGTTCACAAAATAACGCTTCACCGACTATGTATTCAACTGGCATTTGTTTACTTAAAGAAACTAAAATATGCTGCAACGAGATTTCTTGCTCTCCTGAAAGTTCTCTCTTTTCGCTTGTAGAAATACCTAAAAAACGAAGTAATTCACCTTGATAACTGATAGGGTAGTTGTGTTGCTGTACTGCCTGAAATATAAGGGAAATGGCTTCGCTATTCTTCGTCATCGTCACCTTCTTGAATTCCTTTTTCTGCAATCATATTGCGGACATCAGTAAGAAGTATTTCGATTTTGCCGTTCATGATTTCGGTAATGTTGAACCAGGATTTTTTGACTCGATGGTCAGTTACGCGGCTTTGAGGAAAGTTATACGTGCGGATTTTTTCTGAGCGATCGCCTGTACCGATTTGTCCTCGTCGTAAATCTCCGAGCTCTTTATTCTGTGCTTCGACCTGTGCTTGGTACACTTTTGACTTGATCAAACGCATTGCCGCATCGCGGTTTTTCAACTGCGAACGTTCAACTTGTGAAGTGACGATAATACCGGTTGGAATGTGCTTTAAACGCACCGCTGACGAGGTTTTGTTAACAGATTGTCCACCTGGTCCACTTGATCGAAATGCCTCCATAACGATATCTTTTTGATCAATTTTAACGTCAACGTCTTCGACTTCTGGAAGAATTGCAACGCTAATGGTTGAGGTGTGAATACGGCCAGAACTTTCTGTTTCAGGAACTCTTTGAACACGATGAACACCACTTTCGTATTGCAACCAGAAATATGCGTCGTCACCTTCGATATATGCATCTGCATGTCTAAACCCACCTTTTTCTGACATTTCACTGTCGGTAAGTTCTACTTTCCAGCCTCGTTCCACACCGAATTGCTGATACATTCTAAAAATTTCTTGCGCGAATAATCCTGCTTCTTCGCCACCTGCACCTGCACGGATTTCCATAACGACGTTTTGGAATTTCGAAGTTTCGCTCATATTGCCATCGTACAGTTTCTGAATTTCTGGAATAAGTGTGATAAGTTCCTCGTTCGCAAGGGTGATTAATTCAGGATCGCTTGTTGTTCCCGAAAGGATTTCTTGTGCGTCTTGGTAACTAGCGACTAATTTCTGCAGTCGAGTCAACCCATCTCTACGATTTTCGAGAGATCGAAGTTTTTTGTGCGAAGTAATGTATTCTTCTGAAGAATAATCAGTAGATGATGATACAAAATCGGAGAGAGTAGTGATATCAGTCGTAATAGACGCAAGTTTTGCGATAATTTGTGGATCGAGTGCAACAATGTCTGATTGCGTCAACATATTTGATGATACTTGGAATTGTTATTTCTTACCAGCTCGCATTGCTTCTGCTTTCTTTTGTCGATCCATAAACTTGGAGACTCGGTTTGCAGTGTCAATGATTGACTGTGCGCCTGTGTATGCTGGATGGCAATGAGAACAAAGTGCTACGCTAAATCCTTTGATTGCTGTTGTTCCAACAGTAAATTCTGTGTCGCAGTTTGAGCACTTGAGAGTGACAACTTGGTACTGCGGATGCGTAGTCTTCTGTTTCATAGGGGAATTATATCACAATTCGTTTAATTTTCTAATGCAGATTGTAACAATTGAGCTACTGTATCGATTGACATTGATCTATCGATACTAATCTGGACGACGGGAATTCCAAGATTATTTTCCAGAACTTTGCGTACAGCGAGCATGCTTCGATGGATCGAGCCGTATCTTGTTGAGTTTGGATCTTTTATATTCTTCAATTTAAATTGGAACCCGTGTTCAATAAGATAAGCAATCTGTTTTTTAGTGTTAAGATTCGTAAAGAATCCTCCTTTTTGGAATAGATCTTTTATAATTTCTATTGGTTGCTTAGTTATGGGGTATCGAAAATTAGAATCGAGATTTAGCGGGCTAAATTCAATTTCGGTGATATCATCTCCTCGAGGCTCAATTCCTTCTTTAATTGCTTCAATCATCCGTCCGACTAAGCGTTCTAATGCATGATCTTTATATATTTGCATATCAACTGCTTTAATTCGACGTTCGATTTCTTGATTATGTTCTTGTAATATGGCAATTATTTTTTGTAGTAGTGAGGATTGCTCCGGTGTGCGTGGGAAGCCCGAGATTGTTATTGGAAGACCCTCGTGCCCATTATCGTCTAGCCATTTTCTTCTTTGTTCAATCTCGATCATGGTGACAAGGCGCATAAATTTGCTTGGCAGAAGTAAACCAGCGTTTCGAGGATAGGTAACAAGTTTCATGACTTCTTTCCATGACTCTACTTGAGTACCAGGAGTGGCACGAGAGATGTCCCCTGTTTCAATTATTGCTTCTGAAGGTTGACCGATTGCTTTTAGAGTTGTTGTTTTCCCTGCCGCCATATCACCTTGGACACTTTGTAACATAACACCGTCTCGGAGTTCTTCATTAGATCCTGGTTTGTAAATCAATTGCTCTGCGACATGGTACTCGTATTCTTGGAGTTTTTCCTCATGAATACTACCTTCAATAAGTGTTAAGAAAAGATATAGGAATTTGTTTGCGCATTCTTGAGCCTTCTTTTCTTTTTCTGGAGATAGTGACGGGGTGTCATCTTTCTTTTCCTTGGAGGTATCCTGATTGGGATTTAAAAGTGAAACTTGCCCAAGGATTTCACGTGTGCGAGTGTGAATTTCTGGATCTTGAGTAAATTCTTTGAAACCTTCTTGAGATAACATATGGTAAGGGCTATTCTCATTTTTGATTTCATTTGAAAATGTGAATCCATCAAGATCATGTCCTTTGGATTCATTATGACACCCAAGTGCCCAGCCATAAAGGCTACTTTTTTTGATTCGTGATTCATCTGTTGTTGCTAGTAAATCATTGAAAATAGTTTGAAGTGTATTAATGGGGAGATTTTGAAGAGGCGTGTCACTTCTTACTTCATCAAGTCTTTTCGTAAATAATTCTGTTTTTTGGCGTGTTTCTAGCTCAACTGTTGGGGCATCGGTATTCTTGCTATTTGGTCGATTCATTTAGAAAATAATAATAAATTACCAATAAGTAATTATATGGGTCTGTTTACGTTTTTGCAATAGTGCTTATTAGTTTTGGGATAAATGAGTAACTTTTCATTTTCTGTTAGACTTCTTTGACAGAATCATTTATACTGATGTTATGAAATCACTGCGCCAACTTTTGACCCAACTTGGGTTCGACGACGTACAGTCGCAACTATATCTTGAGATCGCAAATAACGGTCCAGTCACGGTTTTGGAACTGTCTCGAACGACACCTGTGAAGAGAACGACCGTTCACTTTCATGTTGAGCAGTTAATTGCTCGCGGTTTAGTTGTCGAAGGAGTTCGACGCGGCCGTCGAGTCCTCACCGCAGTCAGCCTAGAAAAACTATCTGGAATTATTGAAGAGCAAAAACAACAAGTTGCCGCAATGGAGAAATCCTTAGTGCGAGTAGTGAAAGAAGCAGCCACACCTGGAACAAATGAGCAATC
>JADYZG010000008.1 GCA_020853235.1 bacterium
CACCCTATCTATACCATCGCTGTCAAACTCTATACGACCTGCAGTTGCACCGAGACCCAGCCAGTTGCCGTCTGCTGAAGAGTCGGCGAACACTGAAGAAGCTGTCATCGACCCAACTTGGCTTATACCACCGCCACCGCCTGCACCCCAGCTCAACACTCCACCTGCATTTGTTAACACACCATTAGAAGATGAGGTAGGTAGTGTATAGGTGATATTTCCAGATTGGTCACCACCTTGGAAAATTGTATAATATTGTGGACTTGCACCTGTTTCTAAGATTCCTAAACTTCCGGCAACTGAAAGTTTTTGTCCAGGTGTTTTTACTCCAATGCCTATATTACCGCTAGAAATAGTGCTATCTACTCCATCTATATTCGTGCCAAAGATTAGATTGCCTATATTAAGTTGGTTTGAACCCGTAGAATTAACCGCTTCTATATCATTTCCGATTATAATATTCCCTGAACCACTACTTAAATTGCTAGCGGCACTCTGCCCAATCAGTATATTTTGTGAACCAACCACCAGACTGTATCCTGAGTTATCACCGAGCACCGTATTCAGGTCACCGCTGGTCAAAGAATATAGTGAATTGGTTCCTGTAGCAGTATTGTTATTACCTGTAATTAGATTGAGTAATGCCTGCCCACCAAGTGCTGTGTTCCCAAAGCCGGTTCGAGATTCTCGTAAAGTATTTGACCCTATTGCAGTATTCCAATAACCAGAAACATTATAGTACATTGTCATTTCACCAATCGCAGTGTTTTCATAACCGATTGTGTTCTGCCGTAGAGTCATGGCACCTAATCCAGTGTTACCAATGCCGATAGTAGTCCTCCTGAGTGATTGATACCCAATTGCTGTATTTCGTGCACCAGTAGTATTCGAATATAACGCTTGAATACCTACAGCAAGGTTGCGATCTCCTGTCGTGTTTAACCTCCCCGCCTCACTACCAATAAAGTTTGATAAACTGCCGGTACCCCCAGATCTAAGCTCTAATCCAACTGTCCCATCTGCATTCCTAAGATATTGCGTTACATCGCTCATCGTGAATAATTTTACCGACACATCGTCAATAGTCCCTTCCCAACTACTATCTGGAGTAATCGTGAGTACCGTAGAATTCACCGCAACAAATGTAGCGGTGTATACTCTGTTTTCGACTGCCCGTCCAAATTCTATCTGCTGCACAGAACCACCAATATTAACCGTAACAACACCTGCAGTCGTCGTATTTGCCGCAAAGATGAGTTGTATGATGTCATTTGCAGCTGGGGCAGCAGTCAATGCTGAGTTTTGAAGCGTAACTACATTCGCTCCAGCGGTATGTATTAATTCTCCGCCCGTCACACTCCAATTTGTGCCTGTCCAGTTACCCGTATCTGACGAAAAATCTCTATCCGCTGTTGCGGTAATATACTCACCACCAAGAACTGCCTCTGTGGCAACACCTTGAATATCCAGCATTGCTGCAGGCGCTGTTGTCCCTATGCCAACGTTTGCATTAAGGATATTAACATAATCTACTGTTTGATCGTCAAAAGCGATTCTCCCTGCAGACGCACCAAGTCCTAACCAATCATCATCAGCTGTAGCGTCTCCAAACACTGTACTGCTAGTCATTGAACCAACTTGACTGATTCCTCCGCCACCGCCAGCACCCCAGCTAAGTACTCCACCCGTATTAGTCAATACTCCGTTCGAGGATGCGGTAGGCAAAGTGTAAGTGATATCTGCAGATTGGTCTCCTCCAATAAAAGTTGTAAAATACGTTGCCCCAGTACTTTCGAGAACCGAGATACCCGTATTCGAAACAATAGTATCGGCAAATGTAGTTTTTGTACCAGTATTATTGACTAAAAGATTACCGGACGAGTCGACACTAAACCCTGTATATACTGAACCTGAAGTATACGCTAATCTCAGTTGCTCTCCTGCCGTTGCTGTTACCTCGAGCCTTGCGTTTGGAGCTACAGTACCAATCCCAACATTTCCTCCCGTTACATTTAACGTATCGGTTGCAGTTCCATTAACTAAAGTACTCAGTGTTAACAACCCGTCCTCTGATCCACCCGCCGTATCAACTGCCTTTGCACCAACGTATGCGTACTCAGCATATGTCTCACTTGAGGTATCATCAAAACGCAACAATAATGCGCTTGTCCATGTTCCCGCGTAGACCACTCCCGTCTCTTTGTTCGCTTCGAGTGCCTCAATCGAATCTTCCGCAACATCCACAGAGGTTGTCCAGTCTGAATCCTCATCACAACCCGTAGAGGTGCTACACTGGTAAATAATGGCACTATCATAACTTCCTGCGAACAATCTGTTATGTACTGGATCATAGGTAATCACAGCGACCTCAACTGATGGCGTATCAAAAGATGTTGTAAAATCACCTGCAGCATCACAGTTCGTAGACAAGTCACATCGATAAATCTCATCATCAGCAGTGCCATATAAAACACCATTTTCAGTGTCAATGATTAAGTCAAATACCTTGTCCTCCGTTACAGCGTCAGGGTTGGTCCAATCAACGCTTGCATCACATCCAGTTGATATTTCACATCTAAAAAAACCTGTTCCACTCTGCGAACCCGCATAGAGGACTCCATTTGATGAATCGAACACTAACGAGAAAAAACCCGATGCAGTTGCAGAGTCAAAACTCAAAGTAAAATCCGAGCCAGCGTCACAATCTGTTGATGTAATATTACATCTCAAAATATACCCATTGGTATTGCCCAACCCAACATACAGGATATTATTCGTTGTATCGACTACCAAAGCTTCGATTGTATCGTCTAGGCCTGATGCAACTTCAGTCCAATCACCCCCAACATCACAATTCGATGAGGTTGCGCATCTATACAATCTGTTTCCAGAAACTGCAAAGATTAGATTGCTGGCCTCGCT
The DNA here is from genome assembly GCA_020853235.1 of bacterium. Taxonomy (GTDB): domain Bacteria; phylum Patescibacteriota; class Dojkabacteria. Next base: position 2,923 of record JADYZG010000008.1, read on the forward strand.
CATGACCATATCTGTTATAGGGTCATCTGTTGGATCTGCAACTACAGTAAAATCACCCGCAACATCACAGTCACTCGACAAAGGACATCTATAAATTTCACCATCTCCCCCAGTACCGACATACAAGATATCATTTTCATAATCAAATAACAGTGACGAGATATAATTTTCATCTATGTCGTAAGCAGTGGTCCAACTCGGAGTGGTTGTACTTTGTGCCCGGAAAACATTTTTTCCAAAAATTGTTGAGGTTCCAGGATCTCCCAACAATGTCGTGGATAGTTTTACTGGCCCAGAATTGCCCGCAACTTCTAATTCTGCGGTTGGTGTTACCGTTCCGATCCCAAGCTTCCCAGATGTAGTTAACACCATCTTCTGAGTATTATTCGTATAAAATTTCAATTCATAATTATCTAGCGTCCCTACTATTCCTGCTGAGCCAAAACTATTACCACCTTGTTTAAAGAAACTATTATGACCGAGTGCGTTTCCAGAACCATCGAGTAGGTATTTAGCACCCAAGGCGACAGGTACTGCAGTAATCGGCTTACGAGTAGAAAAAACCTCCTCGTATCTGTGAGTAACAGTATCACAATTCGTATTTGAGCTATCACCTGTCGTTCCATTCGCATCAAAACAAACTTGCAAGTATACATCTGGTTCTGCAAAAACTGTGCTCGTTATTGGAGTAACACTACCAAGTTGTGCGGAAACAACGCCATCAGTCACAACGAGCGCCTGATCTTCGCTCCAAAGTAACGTGCCACTTGTGCTTGCATCGTAGATTCTAAAACGAAAATTATAGGTATTGTTGGTGATATTTGTTCCATCAGAATTCACTAACTTACTTTGAAATGCGATAGTATCAGTGGTTGCTGCTAAAACTTTTCCAAAAACCGAAGAAAACGTAAAAAACAAGCCAATAATCAGGAGCAGCAACAACGCCGCGGGGCTCTGCCGGCTTGTTTTAATCATTGATTAAATATACAAGAGTTATACACTGAAAACAAGTGGTATCGACGCAGTTTTTACACATTTTTACACATTTGTGAAACAGGTTAACTTTATTACGCGACATTGTTTCACAGGGATCCGTTCTATTTTCCCTTGCCAGTTTTCGAAAACCATAGAACACTAACTTTCATTGTCGTCAAAATGGTACAATTACGAATGAATAATACCGTTCTTGAAAGGTTTAAGAACTATTTAAAACTAATCCATAACAGTACGGGGACAAAGATGTTCAGAAATCTCTACGTAACTCAAAATGGAGTTAGTACAGACATCACCCAAAATGGTCTTCTCTCCTGCGCTCTATTTACTTCAACTATTCTTTATATCTGCAAGTATATTCATGACATCCACGCAACCGTAGAGTCTACAATCAAAGATCTTAAGCAAAATGGGTGGACGGAGATCACAAAACCACTACCAGGGGCAGTCATTGTTTGGAAAAATCACAAAGATACAGCAGGTCACTCACATATTGGATTTTATGTTGGCAACAACAAAGCAATCAGCAACGACTCGCAGAGAGGTTATCCGAGACAATCTGACTGGAAATTCAAAGGAGAAAGAGAAGTAGAAGTAATCCTTTGGAATCCAGAGATTGAGAAAGAACAAGCCAGAAAATAAAATAGTGTTCGAACTTAGCCTAGTCTAAGTTGGTAACTTCAAACATGACCTTTTTACTAACTTACTTGCGCCCGGTAGGAATCGAACCTACAACCCACAGATTAGAAGTCTGTTGCTCTATCCGTTGAGCTACGGGCGCACACTCATGAATTATAGCAAGAACTAAAGTTTTCCTCTACTTTTTCGAGAAAAACCGTATAAAAGTGATTCAACTTTGTGGAAAATCTAGTCAAATTTTGCTATAATTCCCTACATAAATTGACAGAATGTCACATGACATTGTTGCCTGACGTTCCTGCGGTTATTCTTAACCTCCCCATCATTCTCACCCTCATTGCCGTAACTCGATATATAATTGGCTTTAAAACATGGAAAACTTACCCTGTTGTAGCCTTAACCTTGGCTTATTATTTCTTTTATCAACTTCTAGAATCTACACCAGTTGCACTCTGCCTTTGGGTACTCTTTGTTCTTATTACCGTAGGTTCGGCAATTTTTGTCAGACAAATTTTGAGACGGTTTAAGATTAATTACTACGCACGAATTGCAGCAATGTATTTAGGATCAGTAACTATCGCACTACTCTTTATGGCACTTCTTTCAAAAACATCACTTAGTACACTGCTATCAGACCAATTTTTTGGAATTGCAGTTTTCCTTATTGGAAGCACCATCGATGATTTAGCAACACTCTTCTTCAAAAAGGATTCGCAGGAGTTTACTCGAAGATCGATTACAACAGTTGTACTATCACTATTTAGTGGCTTGTTACTTACCTGGCCGTGGTGGAATACGTTTATTACAGGGCATCAAGAAATACTCGTCGTCATACTATGTATAGATACGGTAGCTGCATTTTGGAGTACCATCAGACTTACAGAGTTATTAAGATTTGGTTCAATATTTAATCAACGATAAACCCATGCTTGGTTTTTCAATTACAGAATTCTCTCGAAAGATATTAGGTGTTAACCAAAGGAACTTGACGTTTATTCGCCGTCTTAATCCAGCGAAGTATAAAAAATATGCCGATGACAAACTACTGACAAAGAAGGTGCTTGGCAAGAAAAAAATTAAAACTCCTGAACTTTTTAAGATTATTCGAACAAAACAACAGTTAGAGTATATTAACTGGGCAGCACTGCCAAAAAGCTTCGTTATTAAACCAAACAAGGGAACTCATGGTTCAGGCATCATTGTTTTCTACGGTAAAAAGAAAGGAAAATTGGAATGGATAATGCCAAGTATGGAAACAATGACCGTAGATGCAATTAAACTCCACATTTCAGATATTATTGATGGAAAATATGCTATTGATGGAAAACAAGATATTGCATTTTTTGAAGAAAGAATTTCCAACCACCCAGTTCTCAAACCATATTCGTATAAAGGAATTCCCGATATACGCGTAATCGTCTACAACTCCTTCCCTATCATGGCCGAACTGCGTTTACCAACACGTGAATCTAGAGGTACAGCAAACTTACACGCTGGTGGCATTGGCGTCGGGATTGATATTGGTTCTGGAGTAACTACCACAGCAATACACAGAAAGGGTTTCGATTTAATAGGAGACAGGTACGATCTTATTGAAGAAACACTCGATGAACCACGCCTTCCTCTCCGTGGAATCAAAATTCCACACTGGGAAAAGATTTTAGAGCTTTCAGTCATTAGTCAACAGATTTCAAAACTTGGTTTAGTAGGCGTTGATATCGTTATTGACGAAACAAAAGGTCCAATGATCCTCGAACTTAATGCTCGTCCTGGACTTGCAATTCAGCTTGCCAATCAAGAGGGACTACTCGAAAGGATAACGCAAGTACAGCGCTATAAAAAGAAAAAAACGGTTGATAAATACGTCACAATTTCACGTAACCTATTCGGTGGTGAAATTGAAGAACAAGTGGAAAATTTAACCGGAAGAGAAATCATTGGACTTGTTGAAAGAGCAATTGTTACTCCGACTCAAGCGGTATTTGAATTGATGAATAAGGGCAAAAAGAAGGTGGCCACAATACCGAGAGAGTCAGTAAAGTCAAAGGTGGATACTGGTGCCTTAAAATCAGCTATTGATTATAACCTAGCAATAGAACTTGGTTATAAAGAACTCATCGGTATTCAACAAGTAATTACCAGGCGCTATCACACACTAGATGAGGCTCACGAAGTTCGCGAGATATACGATCAAAAGGTTAGGAATAAAGAATTTGATACCATCAAGGATTTCGTTGTTGTCAAGTCAACAAACGGATATACCGTTCGAGCCGTCATAGAAGCGCAGATTACGCTAGGCGCCGTAACAAAAGTTTACAGACTTAACGTCAGCGACCGAGCAGATTTACTATACCCAGTAATTATCGGAAAGAAAGATCTAAAAGAATTCCTAATCGATCCGACCCGCACATTTACCATGATAACGAAGTAATTTAACAAAATCAGCAGTGAAAAAAAATATTGCCATATTAATCCAAAGAGGATTTAGAAATAAATTTGAACCCCAAGCACTACAGACTGCTTTTATCGAAGCAGGGTGGTCGGCAGATATAATAACCATTGAAGATGTTTTTGCTATTTATGATGAAAACGGTGACTATTTCGCCCACAGTGAATACGGGGATCTTGCAAAGTATGATGTACTCCTTGTCCGCGAAGTATTTGCCTACTTCAAATATGCAATTAACATTATTTCCTACATGAAACAAAAGGGGAAATTGGTTGTCGACAACAATTTGGCCGAGGAAAAAATGATGATTAATAAGCTAATTGATGGGCAGCGTATCGTACAAGCCTCTCTCCCATTTCCAAAAACATACCATGCGCACACACTAGATAACTACATGAAACTTATTCCAAGAATTGAGAAAGAGGCTGGATTCCCGCTTGTCATCAAACATAGATCAAGTGGTAAAGGTGCAAAAATTTATAAAGCTGAAGACCGATTAGATTTAGAAAATCTCCTCGCAGATCTCAACGAAGAAAATAAACTTGGACGCTTTTACATTCAAGAATTTCTACCACTAGATGCTGATTATCGAGTACTTGTTGTCGCAGACCAAGTCGTCGGTGCTATGTTAAGAATTCCAAAGAAGGGCGATTTTAGAGCAAATTTCTCGTTAGGCGGATCTGTACAACCTGCAGAACTTACTCGAGAATTAGAAGAACTAGCACTAAACGCAGCAAAGGCGACAAACGCAAATTTTGGTGGTGTTGATATTGTCTATACAAAAGATAAAAAACCATACTTGCTAGAAGTGAACAGAACTCCGGGATTCCAAGGCTTTACTCAGGCACATGGAATCAACGTTGCAAAGATGTTTGTTGACTACGTTGAAAAATTACAGCAAAATTAGTCTATGAAACTTGCTATCATTGGAATGAATCCATATTACGAGAGTGATAGGATTTTGTACGAGGCACTCAAGAAGGGACACGAGGCTGTTTACTTATCAAAGCGCCGAATCGTCGAAACAAATTTTTTCAATGATGGCAATTTTGGAGTCTATTTTACCGTTCCAAAAGTAGATGAACAGATGAATTCAGAAGCAAATTTTCCTGATAATCGACCGCTCGTTCTTAACCCTGATTCATCTTTCAATCCAACGAAAGTTACTAAGGGAATTTTGGGCAGCAAGAAGACACCAATTAAAGATCTTTTTGATATTACCTATTTCGATGCGTTTCTCTTCCGAGAAGTATCAAAAACTTTAGAATGGTCAACAATCTTAGCCAATTTTCTACTATCTCATAACAAAACCCTGGTTGATGAAAAAATAGGCAGCGAAATGTACTATAAGTCCAAGCATGGAACCTTCTATAAAACAAGTTTAGACCATTATCCTTACGCTAAAACTTTTACTATTACCTCAAAGACATCACTATACACAATGCTCGAACACATTTCTTATCCATTTATTGTCAAGAGATCTGAAAGTTCCAAAGGTAAAGGTGTTTATAAAGTAGAAAGTAAGCAAGAATTATTCTCATTGCTTGAAGATGAAAACTTGAAAGTTGGCGACCTGCTTTTTCAAGAATTTATACAGTATTCTGGTGACATTCGAGTGTTTGTTGTTGGTCAAAAAATACTCGGAGCCATGCGTAGAGAGCCAAAAGCTGGTCAATGGAAGGGAAACGTTGCACAAGGAGCGGATGCATATCCTGTAGAAATAAGTGACGAGGTAAAAAAGCTCGCACTAGATGTTGTTAAACTTCAAAATGCAGAATTAAGAGGAGTTGACATTATGCTTCCAAATAGTGGCCCTGTACTTATTGAAACCAATAGTGCACCACAATTTAGAGGTTTTGAAGCTGCGACTGGAGTAAATGTGGGAAAAGAAATCGTTGAATATATTGAGCAAAAGTATGCAAAACTATCCAACACTTAAAACCGCAATTTCAGAACTGATTCTTGAGCCTTTGTCGCAATCTCACATACCTTTTCTCGTATCACTCCTCTCTTCTACAGAAATTCAAAAAACACTTTTTAGAACTCCTACAAAAATTACTCCTGAGAAAGAATATAAGGCAATCGAAAAGATGTACGTCAACGATAAAAAACCAAAAGAGATCACATATGTCTTAACACTTACGAAGTTTCTCACGAAAATTCCCATTGGGTATGTAAAAATTAAAATTATCGATTGGATTGCAAAGAGTTGCTATCTTTCTGTTGCGATATTGCCTGACCCTCTATATAGGAGAAAAGGATATGCAAAAGCTTGTTACGACCGCTTTTTTGAGTACCTATTCTCACTCGGTTTTATGAAGATATATGGTAGAACATACGAATCGAATACCGAGACAATAAAACTAAATGAAAAAACAGGATTTAGATTCATTGGAAGGCAAACGAAATTCATATTGTACCCTAACAAAACGAGTCATGATGCGCTATTTTTCGAGCGTTTAAATCCAGACCTAGAATCATATCGGAATGTATTCGAGTCGGAATTATCTGTAGCGACAGAAATAATCTCGAAACTAACAAAAGACCCAAATGACAAAGACTTACTCACTCAACTAGAAGAATGTAGCAAAGAAACAATACTTCAACCTATACAAAAGTATCTTCATGAAATAATCAGTGAACTAAAAACATCACGAGTAACAGAGGAAATAGACTTAGAGAGCCCATTTCATAGGTTTAGAGCAACAGCAGCCAAAACGTACGAATTAGAAATCCTTTCGTATCCGATTACACAAAAGCAAAGAATTTCAGCAAAACAAGCAGAAAAAGAATTTACATCATTCCTTGATAATGGGAGACTCGGGAGTTACACGACGGAAAACTCACTAAAGTACGGTGGTTATACTCTAGAAAATTGGGAATATCTGCGTTTACTTTTTCTTGGCAAAAACCATGATAATAGTTTTATTCAACTAATTGCAAGTATCAGAAAGCAGGACCTATATTCCAAACATCACCGGCGGATATAGGGCATTCGGAAAAACAAGCAGTTATTTCATACACTGATAACTATAAGTACGAAGATACCTATTGAGGGAGCTAAATAGGAACCACCCATGCCACAAACTGGATATTAAGGAAAATTACAAGACACACATACTCGCCGCTAATCGAGATTAAATAGTATTACTCAACCGGTTAATTTAATAATATCGGATTATTGGTAACTTTCAAGCAATGGCAAAAATCATTATACACTCGAGTAATACATCACATACCCATTTCAGGTAGTTATCTCAAGGATTTCTTTGACTGTACACTTTATTGAAGTGTGCTGTTATGATTAGCAACAATTCGCCACCGCAAACCACCTAACTAAAAACTCGAAATCGTTTAAATTGTGATCCAAGCTCGTCACTCAATTTTTCGTAATACTTAACTTGAGCATCTTACTTATCGCCGCCAAACAGATTTATCTCAATTGTTTATCGCTGAATATCAAAAAACCTTCAACTTCTAAACACGACAAGCAGAAACACTATTACCCACTGCATTAAAATAAATTCAAATATTATGTCATATATTGTCCCCCGCGGTTAAGACTGAATAGGTCATTAGTAACGTCAAAACTATGCACCAAAATTTTCATCCTGCGTAGGCCGAATAAAGATGCCGTGAAACAAGGCCCTCTTCACATATCCAGGAATAAACCTACACCGTCTCAGGTATTATCGTGGAACACGCCTATCACTAATAGTATTGCTGACGAAAAAACCCCAAGTAAGATTACAATTACTTTGTCTAAAATGGGTAAAAAACGAACAATCGTAGCTACATAGCCAAAAATGGTCACTACCTCAATCAGAGGCCCTAGAACAAGGCCGACGAGAATACCCAATGGCTGAACCTCACCAAAGATAAACCATTGAATTGGAGAGACACATATCCATATTAAAACGCCTTTGATTAACTCAGCGAAAAGGGCATTTGCCTTAACTTTTCGCTGAACTAGTGGCCACAGAATGTATACTCCAAAACAAGCTCCACTAACCAGCCAATATCCTGCATCGGCAAAATAACTTGAATCGATCAGCAACAGAAAACTTAAACCCAAGAAAAAATACCAGTGTGTCTTTTTTGCTCCAACAAGGCTTGTGACAAAAGCCAAAATTACCATCAAAATTGCACGCATTATCGAAACTGTTTCGCCAACAACAACATACAGAAGCAATAAAGCGAGGAAATCCATTAAAACTCGAAGCTTTCGTTGAAAATTTCTTGTAATAGAACTTAGTAGCGATTGCAGGTAAATTATATTAACCCCGGAAATTGCGATGATATGGAGGGCTCCTACCTCTTTCATAACCTGTTTTAACGACGGTGTTAAACCTACTTCGCCAAACAACATACTGGCGACAAGTGCCGCTTGATCATCAGGAATATCGGAAGATAACCAGCCATAAAATGATACTTTAGCTCTATTTCCCTCTCGTAAAATACGGTAATAAAACGGAGGAATTTCTTGATTAGATTTTATTGGAACCAATTCACCTTTCCCAATAAACCTTCCGAATTTTTCCAAATTTTTAATAACTACCTCCTGAGTCGAATATAAACTCGGGCATCGGTATCCTGAGCAAGGCACATACAGATATCCTTCAGAACTTGACTTTCCACGACATTTCCATATTTTTCCCATAACTGCCCGATCATATTCCTTTAAGACGATGATTTGACAGTTTTCTCCGACAGTAAGAACAGATAAACCCATTTTTAGGTTGAAAATAAAAGTAATGCAAAGAAAAATACAAGCCAGTCTTAACCAAGGTTTTACTACGCCGCTCGAAAAGAATTGAACTAAAATGAGAAATATGAGTGCGTATAGTGAATATCCTCCAAGTAAAGTTCCAATAAGAACTGAAACCCAAATAACTAAGTACGGCATTTGTCGATTAAATCACGGGAATTATGATAGACTAGTCTATGAGATATCTAGGAGCTCACGTTTCGGTAGCAGGTGGCCTACAAAACGGCATAATTACGGGGATAGAATTAGGTATTAATACTATTCAGATACATCCCACAGCGCCACAACGATGGATTTCGAAACCAGTGGACACTGCGGGTATCGAAACAATGATAAAAGCGCAAAAGCACTCGCCCGTGAAAATTGTGTTTGCCCATGCAATCTATCTTATTAACCTCGCACAACCAGACAAGCAAAAATTCCACCTCGGGAAAATGGCACTTGTCCATTACTTAGATTTCATGAAAGACGTAGACTCAATCTCGAAAAGTTACGAAAGCGATTTACAAGCAGGTGGTGTTGTTGTCCACGTTGGTTCTGCAATTCATTACCCAAATAAACAAGAAGCTCTGGAACGTGTTTCGTACGGAATTAATTGGATTTTAGAGAACTCACGCGGCGGAGAATTACTCCTTGAATCAAGTGCCGGATCTGGACAAGTAATTGGTGAAAAACTAGAAGATTTACATTGGTTATATGAAAAAACAGAACAGAAAGATCGAATTGGCATTGCTCTAGATACAGAACATATGTTTGCATCAGGATATGATTGGACAAAAACGGACGAGGTAGTTCATGAAGTTGAAAACGTTTTACCTTTAGATCTTGTAAAAGTTATTCACTTAAACGACTCGAAAGTACCTTGTGGCTCAAAGAAGGACAGACACGAAAACCTCGGAGAAGGACTTATTGGAGAAGAAGCACTAAAGCGTGTTATTAACCATAAGAAGCTCAAAAATATTCCAATGGTTCTAGAAACTCCGCGAATGAAAAGTATTGACGAAGCAAAAATCGATATTGCAAAGCTTAAAGATTGGGCAGAAAATTAACTAATTACCTGAGTAACTTATAAAGAAGCACATTCTTTAATTCTTTAATTCTTTAATTCTTTAATTCTTTAATTCTTTAATTCTTTAATTCTTTAATTCTTTAATTCTTTAATTCTTTAATTCTTTAATTTGCTAGCTCACAAAGTTCACTGCTCTACCAGGAACATAAACTATCTTTTTATAACCGCTCGGTAAACTTTTTTGCACCTCAGCAACATTCATTGCAACACTGACCACCTTCTCTTCAGCCTCGGATATTGAGACCGAGATTCTAGCTCGAACTTTACCGTTAACCATAACTGGAATTTGAACGATTTCTTGACTGTCTGCAGTACTTTCTGTGATTTCCAACACTTGTTCATGAACGCGACTTTCATTCCCTAATTTCTTCCACATTTCTTCTGCAATGTAAGGTGTGAACGGAGACAAGGTGATTAAGAATTGTGTTATATCTTCTTTCGTCCAGATATCTTTTTCATTATTGTTATAAAATTCCATAAAGGATGAGACAATGGTGTTAAATTTCAAGTTTTCGATATCGTAAGCAACTCGCCTCTTCAGTTTTTCTATATTTTTTGAAACACCATTTTGCCACTTATCTTGAACCGCATTCACCATTCCAATCTTACCAGCAAGCATTCGATACAGTTTATTAACAAATCTTGCTACGCCACCAATGGACTTGTCACTCCATGGTGTAACTGAATCGTATGGGCCAATGAACATCAAGTACAGGCGAACAGCATCCGCACCAAACTTCTTCACCACTTGATCAGGATTAACCACATTTCCCCAAGACTTACTCATCTTGCGACCATCTGGACCAAGAATGATCCCATGGTTACGACGACTCTTGTATGGCTCTACTCCAGGAACTGCACCCAAGTCTGATAGAAATTTATACACAAATCGTGAATACAACAAATGAAGCGTGACGTGTTCTTGTCCACCATAATAAAGGTCAACTGGCATCCAGTACGATGCAATACTATAATTGACCAGTTTTTCAGTATTGTGTGGATCCAGATAACGCAAGAAGTACCAATTTGAACCCGCCCAGTTAGGCATAACGTCCGTTTCTCGACGTCCACTTTTCCCGCAGCTTGGACAGGTAGTCTTAATCCATTCGGTCGCTTTTGCCAATGGAGAACTTCCGTCTTCACCCATTCTGTAATCTTCAAGTTTTGGTAAAGTAATTGGCAAGTCTTTCATCAAGACTGGGGACCATCCACAGTCTTCGCAGTAAACCATTGGCGTTGGTTCCCCCCAATAATGTTGGCGTGAGAATATCCAATCATGGAATTTATACATGACAACTCGCTTTCCCCAACCTTTTTCAATCATGTGATTCATAATTTCCTGAGTTGCTGCATGAATATCTTTTCCATTTAAAAATCCTGAGTTAATCATAATTCCCTGTGCTTCCTGAACTTGTGAAAGTTCAGTGATTGGACCTTCTTCTCCATCTACGTTCTTAACGACGCGAATCACCTCTAAGCCCATTGCCTTTGCGAACTGGAAGTCTCGGACATCATGACCAGGAACCCCAACGACAGCACCCGTTCCAAATTTCATTAAAACAAAATCAGAAACATAAAGTGGCATTTTTCTGCCAGTTAGTTGGTTAACACAAAATAAGGTTGTATTAACGCCAGTTTTTTTTCTCCCTTCGGATTCACGCTCAATAACTGTTTTTGCTGCAGAAGTATTTGCATATTTTTCGATTTCTTTAACGACTTTTTCGTCTACATACTTACTCAGACGCTTTGTAATTGGATGTTCTGGAGCTAATGCAACAAACGTCGCACCAAAGTTTGTATCTGGTCGTGAAGTAAAACAAGTCACTTTATCTACTTCCTTTCCTTCTGAATCAACAACAGCATAAGTGACATTAATTCCAACTTTCTTTCCAATCCAATTTTTTTGCGCTGCCTTAACGCCATTTGGGAAATCAACCGTATCTAAATCTACGATTAACCGCTCAGCGTATGCTGTAATTCGCAACATCCACTGCTCTAATTCTCGTTCTTCAACAAGAGTACCGCATCGTTCGTGTGTGTTATCTCCCAGTACTTCTTCGTTGGCTAATCCTGTCTTACATTTCGGGCACCATGCCACTGGCATTTTTGCCTTATAAGCAATTCGATAGTTGTCTTGATACTCCTTAATCGCTTTAATACCTTTCTTTTTAATTTCAGATGGAATTAGCAAGTCAGAAATAGGTCGCGCCTGTCCTTTGCCACCATCTTTACGAACGAAATTTTCGTCATACCAATGTTCATACATTTGCACAAAGATCCACTGAGTCCATTTGTAGTATTCTGGTGACGCCGAATCAATTTCTCGATTCCAATCAAATCCCATTCCCAACTCTTTTAATTGTCTCTTAAATGTTGCGATATTTTCGACTGAAACATCCTGCGGTGCCCGGCCAACCTTAACGGCGTGATTATACGTTGGTAATCCGAATGTATCCCACCCCATTGGGTAAAGCACGTTATACCCTCTTAACCGGTAGAATCGAGAATACGCATCAAACAACGTGTAGTTCCAACAGTGTCCCATGTGTAGACCCTCACCACTTGGATAAGGAAGTTCGACGAGAGCGTATTTTTTTGGTTTTTTCGAAAAATCTACTGCTTTCGCAAGACCCATCGAATCCCACTTCGAATTCCATTTTTCTTGTACGGACTTGAAGTCATACTCATTCTGACTCTGCATAACCACTCTCGTCAACTTATATATAATGAGAATTATACCCGATTGACGAATTTGTTACTAACTGCTACTACTTAGCTACTTAACTATTTAACTACTTATAAATATGATTCGAGCCATAATTTTAGATATTGATGGGGTTATTTTAGGTCATCTGGAAGGTAGGAATTTTCCACTACCTAGTGAAAATGTACAATTGCATTTACAAAGTTTGTCAAAGCAAATACCAATTTCTCTCTGCACGGTAAAAGCATATTTTGCCGTTGAGCCAATAATTCAAGCATGTGGCCTAGAAAACAGTTACCACATTACTGATGCAGGAGCGACTCTTATTAAAAGCAGCACCAAAGAAATCAGCACAATAAGTATTGAACTCGACCAGGCTAAAAAGCTTATCGAAGAATTAGGAAAGAATGAAATTTATGTCGAATGGTACTCGGGCAATGAATACTATACACTCCCCCATAGGAATACCTTAATTCGTGACAGTCGAACAAGGCTCTATAATCGAGAAGCCGTAATTTCTCCTACCGTTACCTCTGACTCGATTAGCAAAATCATTGCGTTTCCAACAAATGAAATTCAAGAAGCCACTGTCCGAAATATATCTCAAAGCTTTACAAAGTACACAAGCATGCACTGGGGAATCAACCCAGCTCGCATTCCGGTCGAATACCCATTCTTCACAGATCCTACTGCAACAAAACGTTCTGGTGCCGAACGAATTGCAGAGCTGAATGGGATACCACTTTCCGAAACTCTTGCCGTTGGTGATAGTACAAATGACTGGACCTTTATGGAGCTCTGCGGGTATAAAGCAACGCTTGGCAATGGGAGTTCAGAACTTAAATCCCTTGTCACAGTGGAAAAAAGCAATTCATTCCTCACAAGAAGTAACGTCGATCAAGATGGAATTCTCGAAATTTTAAAACACTTTAACCTCTAATTACCTTCCTAAGCAGGATTTCATTAAGAAATCAAAGACCTTTTGCCTCTCTGCAATAACGACTCTATTCTTTTTATAAAACCCTTGAATCACTAACTTATCCTCAATTTCTTTTGCTAAAGCGTACACCGTTTGAGCGTGCTCATCCATAGGAGTTGATATCATAATTGCTTCTAAATCAACATGAATTCCAAGACGAGAAAGTAGTTTTGCCATACCTATGCTACTATCGAAAATTGGAAAACCTCCATAAAATCCAAGAATTTTACAGGGTTCACTTAATTCTGTTAAATATTCTTCTGGCAGATCAAAGACTTTTCCGCTCGTGATAAATGCTACTGCTTCTTTGATGACTCCTTGCCGTTCTGCATATTTCAAGTTGTCTGTTGAGTAACGATTGTAATACGCCGCTAGTTGAGATTTTTTCCAGTAAAACGTAATATCGTTCTGAGAATTCACCACGTAATCCCGAATCGAATAGTAATGTTTTAGCACCAAAATGAATCTGAAATTCCATTACTTCTTTCGTTTCAGGAGTTTAGACTCGAATCGTTTTTTCTCGTCTGCTTTATCCTTCAACTTCTTCCCTGTTGCAACAACTTTCTTTTCCAGTTGAGTGCCAATTCCATTTAACTTTTCAAGAATTTTACTGCCACTTGGAGCATACAGTAAATATCCTCCCAGAAGAATAAATATTCCACTTACTGCAAATACCAGAATTGGTTGATCGAAGATCCCCGTTACTGGATTGCAGGTTTGTGAAACCTCAAACTGATACGTAATATTGTCAATTGCATCCGTTCCCTCGGGAGTGACAACCACTCTATTTGTGTTAACTCCAGTAACTGCAGTTGTTGACGCAACTGTCGTGAGTACAATGGTTAGTGTTTGCCCCTGAGCAAGTGACCATGACGGCTGACCCGATGGAGGAGAAAAGGTTACTTTTTGTGAAGAGCCTGAATTAACCGTTGTAACATACGAATCTGACACAACGTTACCATTAATTCGAGTTGAATTCGCTTTGTAGGAAAATCCTTGTGGCAATGCATCTTCCACTTTCTCAATCACAGAAGGTGCCGTTCCATTATTAGAAACTGTAATCGTGAATGTTGCCTCGTTATTTGGTTCTACTCTTTCTACACACACCGGGCCGACTTTTCTTGCACTTATAATTGTTGATGGCGTTGGTGTTGGCGTCGTTGTTGTTGTTGGTGCAGTACAAGTATACTTAAATTTAGCGACATTTCCCTTAAAGTTCAAAACGTTTGCACCTTCGGAAGGCATGGCGCTTTGGTACGAAGCATCTGCCAGAGTCTCATAAGCATAACCCATTTTTACCCACGATGCATCACTCCCAACCTGACCTGCTTTATTACTGAGATTGTAGTAGTAGGTTTTGTGATCGCTCAACACATTGTAACGTACGTATTTATTTGCTGGGCAGTTAAATAATCGCGACGTAGAGTTAAAGGTACAAAGGGAGTCTTGGTAGCTTAAACTTCCATTCTGACAGTTTCCTGTTGTACAAATATCATTATTACATCTCCAATTGTAGATTGGGAAAATTGAAGACGTATCAACAGTCGCTAATGACGACTTGTTTATTGTGTAGGTGACACCATTACGTGTAATTGTGTTTCCCGCAAGATCTCCAGCATCTTGATTGAGAATAACATCGACCTCGTTGTCGTCGTAAATTAAGTTGGACAAGCTCAATGCACCGGGCCAGGTCACCAAAGGGCTACTCACGGTCGAATCCTTTATTGCTTGCGAATAAAATAGTGCGCCTGGGACTGCATTATCTTCACAAGCGTAGAAGTCCGCCGGATTACACTGCCCTGATGTCTGACCATCAAGACAACGTGCGGCTGGGTTATTTGCCGTTTTCCAGTTACAGGCACCACCTGTAGCAGCAGAACATACTGCGCCAAGTTCTGTCCCAAATTGACCAACGTCACGCCTCACCTGTTTGAATGTGAAACGTGCTGCAAGTGGTAGTTTTTCACCCGTAGTTTGACCAGTTGAATCAACGACCTCGCAATAAGCCAAAGCACCCAACTGACGGACGTTGTACGTAGGATCACTTGCTTGTGAAACTGCTGCTGCTGCAGGATTTCCTGCTGTATCTGCGCTCGGTCTAGTTGGACGAACACTTTGCAACTGTTGTAATCGAACAGCAACACCAATTAAGATAGCAGAGATAACAAACATGACATATACCGCAATCAAAACCCTAACCTTCACTGCCTTTGTCTTTTGTTCCACTTCAAACTTGTACGCCATTATCTTCTCGTTTATAGTTTAATCGTATACGGTTCTGTAACACCATTTTGGAAATCGGTGGTCAAACCATAGGGCAGCCAATAACTCTTGTAACTAACAATAATATAGTAGTATGTGCTGGTTGTCGTACTTAAGATTTCTTTTGGAATCTCTAGTTCATGGGTAACATTCTTCGCATCTTCGGAAGTTGCGGTAAACCACCTTCCTTCGATAGCAACACCATTGTTGTAATCTTTCATCGCTTGCACAATTTTATCCGTCTTAGTTGGTGTCACATATACCATCGCCCCTACAGAATCAGCAGTTGTGAACGTCAGTACAGCATTTTCACCAGCTGCTTTAACAGAAATATTTTGTGGGGTTAGACGTTTCATGTCGCCTATCGTTGGAATTGCTGAGTTTGTGCTTGGCGTTGGTGTTACCGTACTCGTTGAAGTCGATGAGGGTTCGGGAAACAGAGTCGTACTTGCATAATAACTACCGATACCGAAAACAACGAGCATAACAGTCGCTAATACTCCCAGTAAGATTTGCTTGGTTAAGGACATTCATTTATAATAGCGATTACTAACCACCATGTCAACGAATAACACACCATCAAAACTCTCCTCGATGATACTCTTTATTTCTGGTGCATATCTATTTTTTATTACAGTGGTATTAGCACCATACATCAATATTACCGTGCTTTCTGATTCCTACACAACGTCGAAACTCCTACTCGTCGGATCAGCAGCAATCATCGCCGCCTTACAATTAACTTTTCTTGTTCCACGTATATCGACACGATTTATTACGAATATCCCAAAGCGAGTTAAACAGGCATGCATATTTGTCGTATTAGGGAGTGCTTTCTCACTTATTTTTTCTGCTTCGTTTAAAACTTCCCTCTTTGGAATGTTCACTGCTTGGGAGAGCAACCTTATGATTTTTATTTGTTACGCATTACTCTTTATCTCTTGGCTGGCTTATTTCTTGGTGCTTAAAGAATATTCTCTCCATAAAATTGTGTTTCACACATTAATGACCCTGGCGCTTCTCGTTGCAGCATTTTATGCAATTGGTGAGTACTATATTTGGAAACCCTCGACTGGATATGTCTCGCAATCAATCGTTCGAATTTCTCTCGGATTCAGAAACCCGCTCTTTGCAGCATACTTTTTGGGAATACTCTGGAGTTATGCCGCCGCAAAAACGCTTGATGGATTAACTCGAGAATTGAAAACAGCATTTCAGAAATTTGCCTCTATTGGCTCATACCTGACGTTTGTCTTAATTTCTTGGGCACTTATTTTAACTTTCACTCGAAGCGCATGGATTGCAGCAGGAATTACTTTTATCGTACTGCTAGTTATTAAAGCTGTTCAGAACAAAACGGTTTTAGGCAAATTACCCATCGTTACAACAATTCTTTTACTCACACTTTTTATGCTTGGTTACTCGTACAGAAAAGAGATTGGATTACGAAATACCGATTTAACAATTGAATCACAAGCAACGCTCGCAACAATTGCACAATCAATCGGCAAATCAGAGACTCCAGAAGCGGCATTAGATTTCTATCAAAACAGTGCATCCTACTCTAGCTCAGATATACGACTACTTGAATGGAAGTGGGGAATTATGACTTGGACTGGATCAATAAAAAACTTTTTGATAGGAGTTGGACCTGATGCAGGATTCTTCGAAATGCCAAAATACCGGGACCCTATCTTTAATAATTTTCCTACAGACTCCGCAACTAAGCCATTCTATGTAAGAAGTCTCTATATTACCTTCTTGATGCAATTCGGAATCTTCGTGGCGATTGGAACATCCCTATTGGTTGGGTTTATTTTTAGAAAACTTTCGATCCGTAGTGATTTCTCTGGTATCGCGATTGTTATTGGATTTCTCACACAAGGAATTTTCTACTACCCTACGCATATCCCTACGGTACTCTTACTATTCGGACTTGCCTACCTACTTGCCAAATATTTCCCTCCAGAAAAAATTTCTATTAGGCTGACCACCCTTCCAGAAAAAATGATACTTTCCTTTATTGCCGTTGGGATTGTTGTTTGGTTAATTCCTATTGCAAAAGCACAGTACAAAATCTCTATTTACACACAAATGGTACTTCCAGTACCTCAATCTGAAATGGAGAAAGACTCACAACTGCTACTTAACAATAATATCTTGAAGCGATATCTTGTCTATCATTATTCGGATTCAAAACTTGCAAAGCAATATCTTCCAATACTCGCCACAAGTAAAGATGTTGATGATTTGAGAATCGCTTCTGATGCTTACTACTTGCTCGCAAGAAATAATAACAGCCGACCAAACACCGAACTCTCTATTGAGGTAACCAAAAGACTTTTAGCAATTGACAGTACCCTTCCTGCAACTTGGGACGGACTTGGCCTTCGATATTTGTATATCAGAAACTTTACCGAGGCTCGAACCGCTTTTTTGAAAGCATTAGAACTAAAAGAAGATTATTGGTATGCCTATTTACACATGGGAGAATTAAGCCGACAGGAGTGTCACCCAAAAGAAGCTCTTGAATGGTATAAAAAGGCAAAGCAATATGTTCCCTCAACTGATGTGGAGATAACTGAGGCGACAGGTGAAATTACCAATCCACGAGCAGAATGCAAATAACTGGAATTGGGAATTTAGAAACTCTCTGCCACGACCTAATTATTTTACAATTTCAATAGCAGCTGCTTATCACCAGGAATGCTCATTTATTTCTTGACTGTTTATTAACTTTTATTATTTCATAAGCTATTACTGTAATGCTATAATTCCCACTATATCGCGGACGTAGTTCAGTGGTAGAATATCTGCTTCCCAAGCAGAGGGTCGCGAGTTCGAGTCTCGTCGTCCGCTTATTACAGTTTACATAACACCCATCGGCACCACTTATAAGATAAGGTCATACCTACAAACTTCGCAATGAAAAAATTTAAACCAAAAGCAACAAACTGGTGGCAAAAGCTCAAAAGATTTATCACTATAAACGTTTTTGTCCAGCAGTTCAGATACCGAACTCTACGTTGGTGGTATTGGGTTGAACTATCTATTAATTTACTTGATCGACTTACTCCGACAGTCAATACCTTTATATTTGGATTAATTATTAACGACGTACAACGCTATGTCACAGGAGCTATCACTTCACTTACCAATCTATTTTGGTACATAACGATAAGTACAATTTTTTCTCTGTTTTCCCGAATTTCCGTAAGTCTTGCCAATAGATTTAATTGGTTTTATTCCGTATATGACATTGACATTGAAACAGATAGGCTATTCATGAATAAACTCACGTACCTTAACTGGGAACACATTGAAAACCCCAAGATGGAAAAAAGGATAAACAGGATTCTCAACCGAGCGACTGATTACATCCGAAGATTGGCAGACCTACACATTGATATTCTTGCGACTTCAATTACACTCATCTCTACCTTGTTTCTTATCACGGCTCCATGGTGGGTGTATCTATTAACGATTGTCAAGCAAATACCAAGTATTTTCTTTGCAGCAAATAACGCACGCATCAAAAATATGATGAATGATAACCTGCAAAATGACTATATAAAACAAAATGCTGTTTTTCAATATTTTCGTAATTTCACAACACTACTAGAGATTAAAACAGCACGTGGGCACGAGTTTTTGAAAAGCATCTACAATAGCATTGCAGCTAGTATTAGAAGTAAACACCTGAACCGAGAGAAAAAGGTTGTGTGGCCGTATGTTTTTATAGCAATATATGAAAATTTAATTTCAGCAGGAATCTCACTCTACTATTTACTACAGGTGCTCTTCAATGGAATGCTTTTTGGTACATTCCAATATACGACTTCCCTGATTAATCAAGTTAGTGCAAATATATACGGAATTATCACAAAAATGAACAGTTCGATCGAATACTACTATTATGTGGTCCAGGCATACGATTTTTTGCAACTAGAAAACAAACGCTCGGATGGCATCGAAGAATTAAAAACTGATCATATTGATATTGAATTCAGAAACGTTTGGTTCAAGTATCCAGGTTCGAAACGCTATTCCTTACGTGGCGTTACCTTTAGAATTGAAGATAACGAACGATTGGCGATCGTCGGCGAAAATGGTGCAGGAAAAAGTACTTTCCTTAAACTCTTAAACCGATTGTATGTACCAACCAAAGGTGAAATTCTTGTCAACGGAATTCCAATTCAAGATTACAGCGCGACATCATACAATAGCAAAATATCAGTTGTAACTCAGGACTTTGCAAGATACGGAACACTTACTGCCGCGCAGAATATAGCGATTTACGACAAGGACCTTATCGTCGATATACAACGAGTAAAAGTGGCAGCGAAGCTAGCGGACATTGATAGTATTATCGAGAAACTACCCGAAGGATATGACACCTACCTGACCAAGCGTCTTGAGGACGGTACTGACCTCTCAACCGGGCAGTGGCAAAGAATCGCAGTAGCTCGACAATTCTATGCTAACAGACCACTTGTTGTTCTCGACGAACCGACATCGGCAATAGATCCAATTGCCGAAGCTAAGATTTTCGCGAACCTGTATGAGCACGTCAAAGACAAGACTGTCATTGTGGTTTCGCACCGTTATAATACTGTGCGTGCTGCGCAAAAGATCTTAGTCTTTAACAACGGACAAATCATTGAACAAGGAACTCACGATGAACTTCTTGCACTCAAGGGTTACTACGCAACTGCATTCGATGTTCAACAAGCCGAGAAAAAGCTCTAGGCAATTACCTCTTTAAAATGTTGTCCACTAAATGAATAGTATTCTGCGCTTTCAGCAGCCTTCTTTTTAATTCCTAATTTCAGTCGCAACGTTCTCACTCGATGCTCAACCTCCTCTTCTTCACCTACTAGTGCGGGAAGTGAGCACGCCAATCTTCCTCGTGATTCGACAATAATTCCTCCTGAAACTCCATCGAGTTGAGCCAATATCGAAGCGTATTCTCCATGTAATTTTTTTCTTTCACTTGGAATGTAAAGATGGACAATTAATTCGTTAAGCTCATACGCTTTCAATCTCGGCGTTGCTGGGTCAAAAAATGCTGCGTTCACCGAAATCTGCGTTATGAGCTTTCCTAGTGCTTCTATTTTTTCAAAGACTCCATTCTCTCCGCGTACGTATGCTTTTCTGTACTCATTTTTGGTCATTTCTAGAACAATAAAAGCGCCGGATAACTGATTAACTTCTTCTGTAATTTTTTCTGGAATTTTTAGTTTCTCGTAAGCAAGGAAGTTTTTTGTTTCCAAAAAATACTCGATTGACCTACGTGCAAGATCTAAAAGAAATCGAGCAGATTTTTTTGAGATTTTCATACTATGACAATTCTAAACTTCCTTTCAGTGCGACGATGTCACCTCCGTTTAATTGCTTACTCCCCGCGATAGTTAATGAGGTTATTAAGACAGTACCCTTTTTTGTCCCGATTGCTAAACCTTTCTGCTTAAGAAATTGTATTTTTTTAGGTTCGAGTTGTAAGTCATTGAAAACACTTCCACGAAGCAAATTCATTTCAAAAGATTTCCCATTTCTCAAAATATCTGTCCAGGCTAGCGGCTCTGGATTATACGCCCGAACTTTTCTAATAATCTCTTCTGCCGTCATTTCTGCGAAGTTGATTTTTGCAGCAACTCGGTTTAGTTCACGCTTGTAACAGATTGAGCCTTCTCCCTGCTGTGGCGTAAAAACAATGCCTTGCTTTTGGTTGGTAAACAGCTTATCGAGTAATCCAGGAAGAAGTGAATCCATATATTTTTGAAGCTCCCCTGAAGTCCACTGTGGTTCAATGGCGACAGTGTGGGAGAAAATAATATCACCCATATCCATTTCCTTTACCATTTTTTGAAATGTAATACCTGTTTCCTTTTCTCCAGTAAGTATTGCCGCTTCGACTGGAATTGCACCCCTGAATTTAGGTAGTAAAGAAAAATGTATATTAATCATTAACAAATTTTGTAAAAGATCCTCTGGAAGGATTTTTCCGAAATCGTAAACAAGTCCCCAATCTCCTACATGAGGAATATACGACTGCAGAAAGACACCGTACTTTTCCTTATCCACCAACTCATAAACAATACCCTTCTCTTTTAAATACACCTCGATCGTTATTGGTTTTGAGGAGAAAAGGTACAACATGGACTTCTCCTCTACCTACTTCACTTTTGACTCTGCCTTATTCGACTCTAGTGCTGCTGCCATTTGTTGAATCATATTGTCAGCTCCTTTTGGTGCAGGATCAATAAACATAACTTTTGAATTTGGTGAAATACCAATCGCCTTAACTGTATCGAAGTACTGTGACATAACAATAAGGTTCATTACCTCATGTGTATTAAGACCTGGAACACCTTTCATATCATCGATTGAGTTTTTTAATCCATCTATGATCGCTTGTCTTTCGCCTGCAACACCCTCACCAAGTAGAATTCTCGATTCTTTCTCTGCTTCGGCTTCTTTGACAACTCGAACTTTAGTCGCTTCAGCCTCGTTCATGGCAGCTTCACGTAACCGTTGTGAGGCAACAACTTTACTCATGGCATCGGTAATAATCGTTGGAAATACAATGTCCATAATTTGGTAACCATGGATCTCAATACCCCATGCAAGAAATTTTTCATTCAAATGTTGCACAAGATACGCAGATATTTCCTCTCTTTTTTCAAGTAACTCTTCGTGCGTTTGTGTTGCAACGAAACTTCGAACATAATTCTCTACAAACGATGCAATTGTTTGCTTTGGATCGGAAAGTTCATACCAATATTGAGTTACTTTATTAACACTAATAGCATATATAAGGTTTGATTTTAATCTTACCTGTACTTTATCTTTTGAAACAGCATCAAGTTCAAACAAAAAGTTTCGTACGGCAAGGTTCACTTGAACAGCTACACGCTCCAAAACCGGAATCACTAAGTTAAACCCAGCAGTTAGAGTTTTTTCATATTTTCCCAAGAACTCAACAATTGCCACCTGATTTTGCGGGACAATTTTGATCATTGAAAATAGAAGAGCTGTACCTAAAATAACAAAAAACCAAAAGAATGTCATTATTGTTGCGAATAATTTATTACTCAATTATACATTATTCGAGCCAAAATCTAGTGATATCCCATACAGCAAGGTACATAGCTGCAACCTCTCTGAAATTGTACCAATTACCGTGATAACTTGAGAAGTTTCCCGTCGCGTAAATCCCCGTAGTCTCAATACCAACACTATCACACAAGAACAATGCGCGAGGCAGGTGAAACCCCTGACTAACGACAAGCAGAGATGATATACCGAACTCACTTTTCGCCCTTCTACAGGAATCAAACGTGCGTAACCCCAAATTATCTTCCAAGATAGCTTCGTCAGGTACACCAAGTTTAACGAGTTCGGCACGCATTGTCCTGGGTTCATCGTAATACTCAGAACTTCTTGCACCAGAAACCAATATTTTTACGACATTCTTTTTCTCATAAAGTTCTGCTGCTGTGTTCAACCGCTCCTGTAACGCACCACTCGGGGTATCATTCGAATATACCGCTGCGCCAAGAACCATCACTGTTTGGGGACTATCAATCACTGAATCAATTGAAACGTAAATTTTTTGTCTAAAGTAGAAATACAAAAATGGAGGGATAGCAATCATCACAAATAATGTACAAAGAGCTAGTAGTACCACAAATTTTGACATTATTCGCAAGAATCGTTGCATCTGACAATTATAACCCAACCTACTAATCCACCAACTTATCGACACAATCGCTTTCCGTGCAACACGCCACATTAATGCTTCACGGTCGTGAAATATATCTGCAGGTTCTGTCTGCATCATATTACTGTAAGATAAAATTCCTATAAAAAGATATCCTTTTCTTTATCCAATAGTCTTTGAAAATAGCAGTTGTTTGTGTAAATAAGTATAAAACTTTTGCGCGATCTCTCTAAAAAAGAGTTATTAACAAATATTTTAAAATCAGAATTTCGAATTGCGTCGAACTGACACCTGATACGGTTTGATGTGATTAAGAATTAAACGAAAGTTGCTATTTTTACTGTCACCACGGCATTTTTCGAGATTCTGACCAAGAGCCTCTTCTCTTAAACCTGCTCATTCAAGTTTTCCAAAATTTCGTACGTATACCCAACGTATACTGAGGGTATCTTATGCCCATATATCCATTGAATATTTTGTAGTCATCGCCGTCTAAGGAATAAAAATGCATCAGAAATTGCTACAACCCACACAAAATCGCTTAACCACTATCCATTCGAAATACATATGATTAGTTCTCTAAAATGACTAAAAACACTAACGGCCTATAATTATTGCATCTTGAGTTCTATAAAGTTTAATAATCTTGTATAGCCAAAAAATTATCAACTCAATTCTTCTGCCTATTTTCACTATCATCCCTTAGGTGATTTTCTCTGAGTATCAGGCCTTAAGTATACTCCCCACCCTTTGCTGCAGTTCTTCTACTATAAGTGGTTGTTTAGAGACGATACTATCTGCGATCTTTCCCGCCACTTCCTTCATGCCTACCCACTTTAGATTATCTGACTTCTCCTGCGCAATGGCATCAAGTACCTCTGCAATAACTTCGGCAGGGGTTCCAGCTGCAGAAACAAGATACACCAGAAAATTTGGTTTATTTTCTGCAAGTATGTCTAAAAATACCGGTGACGTTTCTCCGGTAAATACCGCTATCCGCCGCATAACATGTAATGGAAACTCGTCAGGTCGAGGCTCAGCTCCTTTACTCGTAACGATTTTGAATCGAAATGCCATACGATCACAAACCGTCTGTAATTCCTCAAGCACCACGCGGTCAATATCGGAGGTATGTCTCTCGCGTAAAAGCGAAAACAATTTTACCAGCGACACAGACTCCACTTCGAATCGTTTCTGAGTATCAGTTATTGCCTGCGATTGAACAACTGCCTGCTTGTACCACTCAGAGTCAAGCTCGAACGAAATTGAGCGCGCAATCTCTCTAGACCTACTAGCACAGCTAGCAATATTTTCCGTAACGATCGATAATGCTTTTGGTGGCAACACTTTCAAAATGACCAATTCCGTTCTTGCCATACCACCTTCTGCAGCAACAATCTTAAGAAGATTGGAAAAGACCTCGAACTGAGGCTTAGTGCGCGGCCATAAGTCTATTTGAATTTTGTGAAAATTTTGAGTCAACCTATACAAAATCATTAGTTCTACCAACACTGAGACCAAATCATCTGGAACGAACCCACCCATGGTTACCAGTTGAGAAACAATTTTTCCGATTTCATCAAAAAGTGCGAGGTACTCTCCTTCTGGCCTATTAAACATCCCTTTCGTTCCCGTACTAATTGTTGCCTCGGAAAGCGAAAAGCCCAATAACATAGAGTGAAATGGCTCGGGAAGTACTTCTGCAACACCTTGCGAGGCAACTTCTGCATATACTTTTCCTAAAACATTAACTGCCTCAATATTTGTACTCTTTCCAGAACCTGGTGGACCTATCCACGCAGCAAGGGTAATACCAAGGACGTGCCGTTTAACGATTTCTAGTGCAACTGCCTGCTCAATAGATGGCAGCAAGGCACGTGCCCATTCATTAATGATTACAGCCTGGCGTTCTACGGTTAAGTCATTTTTTTGATCAAATAATTCAACAATTTCTCGAACGTTTTGTTGAATTATTTGTCCAACTTCTTTATGAGAATAAAGTCTCTTTTCGAGCAACATAAAACACCTCTTAAATTACTTTCTTTGCTACAAGTATCATAAATAAAGGAATTTCTTCTCGGGCAATATTCTCTCGTTTTGCATTCTTACCAACACTTTCCTTTGGCGATGCGACTTCTTGCATTTCAGTAACGATAAAACCATTTTTCGTTAATTGAGTTATATATATGGATAAGGGAACATGGAAACTCCACGTAATTTGCTTCTTGCTATGTGAACGCTCCCCTGGCGTCATTACAATCGGAATTTTTTGAACTTTCAGATAACTACTCACCCATCTCACCTGCTTCTTGTTACCTGGGAAAATCTCCCAACCAGAAGATCTCGGAATACGATAATATGGGTGATTCAACGCTAAGATCAGATGTCCACCCTTTTTTACCAGTTGGCTAGCGTTCCGAAAAAACACTTCATAATTTTCTATATTTTGCAAAGCAAGTATGGATGCCGCTACATCAAATTTTTCATACGATTTTCTCAGTGGCTTTCCTAAATCTTCTAATACAAATTGTGGCGACTTTGATCTACTCATTTTTCGAGCCTGAGTTATCAGTTCTGGAGATATCTCTAATCCGACATAACGAATATTTTGATTTATTGTTCTTTCTAAAATACCTTGACCGCTTCCTAAGTCAACGAGGGTCTCGACGTTTAAATTACTGATAAGCTCTGTAATTCGCGGCAAGATACTATTCTCATGGAAGAAATGACCTTTCATTTTAACTTTACGGTCGTACCATTTTGCAACATTTCCCCAAGAGCTATTGCGTTCCTTCATACAATTATGATACTCCTACATCAAGAATAAAACAACGGTATCTCGAATACTTTAGAATACCCCCTAGGGTACTAAGTACTTCTGGGCAGTGGTAATTATCGTATAAAGAAAGAAGGCTGTATAGGTGACGCAAATTCCAAAAAGTAAAGATTTCTCAAGACTCGACGGACGATATGATTGCGGTAAGCGAGTATTGTTTAGCCACAAGATAACGCCAGAAATAACGGCCATTGCGAGCGCATTACAGACAGCCCCAATAGTGATTAGCCACAAAGGTTCTCTAATTCCTAACAAAAAAATTCCCATACCGAACATCCCCTGCACGACGATGACTACTCTATACCACAGTATTTCAGGTTTCCCAAGTATATCAGCTGCAATCCTTCCGAGAATGTCGAAAACACCAAGTTGCACTGAAAATAATGCAATCGCACCGCTCAATAAGAATCCTGTAGCTACCCATGATCCAACATCATGACCGATAACTTCTGATTGTGCGATTAGGAAATCAAAACCATTGTAGGTTGTGTTTGTACCAAGCAAAACTGGACCTAAATACGACAACATGAGAATTGTTAGTAATCCCATTCCCCCAAAGACTATGATATTCTCAAGAATAATAAATTTTCTTGTACCACGAAAATAATGTAAACTTTTCAAATCTTCTGCTGCGGAAGTTTCGGTTTCGCCATACTGAGCCATACCGTGTCTTTTTTTAATAATGTAATAACCCTGGCCTAACAGAAGATTCCCGCCACTCCCCGCATAAGCAAATGCCCCAAGAAATACCGCAAGATCAAGCCCCGAAGGGATAAATCGGTAACCATCACCCTTACCTAAAATGCCAGACAGAAGTGATTGAAATTGTGTTACATCAAAATAGTGCAGAAATAAGAAAAAAATAAATACAAATGATAAAGGAAATAGGTACTTAAAGATTTTTTCTATTCGATGATAGGAGTCTTTTACCAGCGTCAATACCAGAATCGCACCGATTAATAAAACAAAGGGCAAAAATTGCTGGACTGACGGCGATACCGCAAATGCCTTCCCAAGTAACAGCGCGCTTCCCGAAGCAAACCCTGGCCAACCGAAACCTAATAGTGTTGAAAACAATAGCCAAACAGTAAAGTACTTACTTATCTTAATAAAACCTTTGACTGCGCTATGCCCCGTGACAATTGAATATCGTTGAATTTCATTGTTAAGGAAAACTTGAAATGCAATCCCTAAGGCAGCTGCCCAAAGAATTCCGTACCCATGCTTGACAGACAAATATGGCCAAAGAATGAATTCTCCACTTCCGATACCAAGTCCAATAGCTACCAAACTTGCCCCAATATCTGACCATGACAGACTTTTACTTGGCGGAAAACGTCTCAGAGACTTCATCTGACATAGTAGCAGAAATATCAAAAATAAGCCCAATTTCGAAGATAAACATTAAACATAACATTTCACCGGTCGTGAAACAAATAGTTACGTGTCGAGGATTTTACCGTTGGTATCTATAGGCCATACCTTCCCATATCTTACAGTCGCCTATCATGCACCACTCGATAGAGAATACCGTTCAGTTATATACAAAAATATTTGTCACTATGCTTAAACAGATGTAACAGTGTGGTCACAAATCACAGCACAGAATATCAATTTTGCGCACTTAAAAAATTGTAGTTTCCCAGAAAAGTGTAAGAAACTATATAAAACTTATTCACTACAACTATTGACACCAGAGTCCACAGTTCTTTGCTCCGTTACAGCCCGAGCAACCTCTTAAGCCTCTTCACCTCTTCCTTGAGTTCTTTTGTATACTCAGGGAGGTATTCTTGCGCGAGAGGAATATAAAAATCTTCAGCTTTTTTGACAAGTCGCTCATACTTTTCTCTATCATGCAGAATTTCTGTTGTCTGCAAATTGTTTAACCAAGATTCCAACTTCACAATCCGTACCGGAAGTGATGACTTTCTTATTTTCTCGAAGTATTTTTTATCAGCATCCCAACGTTCATTTGAGTTTTTCAACCCCCTTTTCGGCTCTTCCGTAATGGATTCAATATCTGCGGCAATTTCTTTTCCAAAAAAATCCTCAATCAATTGGAGGTCGAAGTGTGGATCTTTTTCGTATGCATCATGTAGAAGTGTTAAAATAATAAGATTCTCTAAATTTTCCTGACTTTTGCGTACCTGAATAATCTTGATTACCATTGGAAAAATGTGCTGTTCTAAATACGGCGTTCCGTCATCGCGTACGTGATATCGATGAGATAAGATGGCACGAAGAAGGGCTTCTTCAACTCTTTCATTCCAAAAACCTGATTCTACGAGTGAATCTCTTACCTGTCCTTTTGTCGCGAATGGCTTTGTACCCATATATAATTATCTCGAATTATTTATCCTAACACTCCTCTTATACCATTTAATGCAAGTCCTCGGCCAACCGAGAAAAATACCTGACGCACTACAATCAGAACACCACAACAATACCGAAGCAAAAATTCATCTCATATCAATTAACCGTTCACCTTTGTTCAATAGCGATTCGATATGAAGGACATCATTGGTCATGTGGTCTGGAACAAATACAGAATACGTCGCCTTTTGATTACTGATTAAAATTGTTGTCATAAGAAAATCTCTGCCTGTGGCCAATGCCGCAGGAGTATCATCAACAAGTGTCACATTCTCCGGATTTACCTCGGGATACAAACCAAGCAAGTACAGGTACAAATCTGGATCTGGCTTCGAAAACTTTGTATCCCCACCAAAAATTACTTGGTTGAATAACTTCCCAAGTCCTCTATTTTCAATAATTTGCTTACCCCAATGTCGAGGAAAATCGGTAAGCAGAACCAATGTATACTCTTCTTGTAAACGCTTAAGTAAAGAAACGACGCTCTTTTTGATGGTTATTGAGGCATCTATAGCTCGATACGCTTTCTTCATATCGCCTATACCCATTTTATACCAAAAAGCTGCTTCTTCTAATAAGCCCCTCCTAAACAGTTGGTATTCAGCAGCAACATATGCAGGGTCCTTATGGATAAAAGTGCATAATACTTCTTCAATCATATCTTTCTCGTTAGTTAAGGTCCCAACAAAATCGAGAACCAGCAATTTCTTACGAGAGAACTTCTTCGTTTCAAGCTTTAATAATTTCGGAACTTCTGTGAAGTTTTGGGTATAGAATGTTTCTTTCCCTTCCTTGTCTTGATATAGCTTGCGTGGGTCAAACAAAATTGATTTCATTTTTATCCCTTCTGCAAGAGCAATATCAGTCTTTGGATTATTGCCAATAATCACAACTTCTTCTTGCTGTAAGTGTAGCTTTCTCAACGCGAGAAGCGCTTGTTCGGGGTGAGGCTTATCAGCACCTGCCTCCTCAGAGGTCACTAAGTAGTCGATGTATCTCATAATACCGAGTTTCCTCACCTTCCGAAGCTGAACATCTGCCGTAAAATCAGTAACCATACAGGTTTTTAACCTATTGTATTTGAACACTTTGAGTACATCAAGAACACCTGGGTACAGGACTGTCTTCCTAAGCATTTCATCGAAATAGTAATCGTACCCCCGTTGAATAATCCCTGGTATGAAACTGACTCCACATAATTCGAGTGTTTTTTGAATATATAAATATCTACTGTGAGATGCCGCAGTACCTTTAAGTTCCCCCTTAACTTCTTTCTGTGCGCGAATATAATAGTCAATAAATTCCCCCCACGGGATGGTTTTTAATATAGGGCTCAAGTAGTTGTATAATTTGAATTCTAAAATTTCTTCCAGAGGTTTATTTTGAGCATATAAATACTGGTAATCCTCTGTATTTGCAAGAGTCCCATCGAGATCCAGCAATACCCCCCGAAGCTTCGTTTCCATAGTTAGAGCTGAGAAATTAACTCGTTATATGACGAGATAACATTATCGTGTTGTGCTACAACGGCATCATTTTTCCCTTGATTTCGAACAACGTAAAAGTCAATCCCCGAGTTTTCGGCCGATTTAACACCATTTCCTGAGTCTTCAAAAATTACCGCCTCACGTACATTACCTCCTATTCTTTTGAGTGCTTCAAAAAAGATATCTGGAGCAGGTTTCGTATTTTGAACGTCTTCAACGGCAACGATGGTTTCAAAAAACTTTGCCAACCCTGCCCTCTCCAAGATTACCGTCGTAAACTTTTTTGCAGTCGATGTGCCAACCGCCATTTTCATCTTCTTTTCTTGTAATTTTTGTAAGAACTCAACGACTCCTTCCTTAACTTTCACGACGGCTTCAAAATTTTTACGCAGTTCCTCGTCTTTCTGGCCCCTATATGAGGTAACAACAATATCAACTGGCGTTGTCGTGTACCCAATACTTGCAAAGTAATCCCGAAATCCTTTTTTTGACCCAACACCGGCCATAAAATGCATATACTCGGCAAATGCCAACTCATTACCCGTAAATCTCTTTACCGCATCACGAAAACAGGTGTAATTAAGGTTTTCTAAATCGACTAACGTTCCATCCATATCAAATAGGAAATATTTCTTACTTTTTAAATCAATCATAGCCAAGTTTATCATACAAAATCAAAGATTATCCCATTAAATGAATTCCCTCATATATGATTCAAGTTTCACAACGTATTTTATACGAGATTTCTCGAAAATATTGACGTACTTTTTAATAAGCTTTATAGTGATAGTAATATAATTGAGGTTGCTATTTTGCTTATGAAACAAAAACTTTACCTGCTCGCAGTCATTGGGTTACTTGCTTTCTCGGGGGGTTGGCTTTACACACAATTTACTGGTAATAGTGTTCCTTTTTCTGCTAAATCAGTAAAAGGCCTATCCGAAGGCGCGGTCTATATTCCAAACAACTACGTCGACTTAGGGATTCCAGAGAACTTCACCATTTTACCCGACAATTCAATGTGGTTTGTTGATAGCCAAAACTACCGGGTTGTAAAAGTAAACCAATCTGGAACAATATTAAGAACTCTCGGTAAACAAGGAAGCGAATTTGGGGAATTTTCAGAAGAAGTTCAAGGCATTACCGCAGATTCAGATGGAAACCTCTACGTGCTCGACCTCTGCCATGTTAGCAAATTCGATTACAATGGTGGATTCATAACCAGTTGGGGTATTTGCGGATCTGGCACCTCTGATTTTTCTTTTGCAAAAGGTATTCATTATAGCCAATCACTGAACCAGATTATTGTTGCAGACTCTGATCATCACCGTGTTTTGCGTTTTACTAAAGAGGGCACCTATGTTTCCCAATTTGGCACCGAAGGATCTGGGAATGGCGAGTTTAACCAACCAGTAGGCATAACAACGGACAGCAGCGGGCGAATCTATGTTGTCGATTCAGATAATCACAAAGTACAACGATTTAACTCCGCAGGAGTTTTCGATATTTCTTTCGGATCAGAGGGAACCGGGGACGGACAATTCACTTTTCCAAAAAATGCAGCGATTGATACTACAAATGGTGATATTTATGTAACTTCACAAAATTCTCAGAAGATACAAATTTTTGATAGTAATGGAGTTTGGAAGTCATCTTGGGGTGAAAATGGTTCAAGTGCCTGGCAATTTCTTGTGCCAAAAGATATAAAGTTTGATTCAAGTGGTAATGTTTGGGTCACAGACTTTTATAACAAATCACTTCAAAGATTCACCAAAGCAGGAGTCTATATGAGCGCCATTAGGAATGGGGGTTACGTTTCAGGTCGATTTGCACAGCCACACTCAGCTGCTTACGACTCGACTGGCAATCTCTATGTTCTTGATAATGGTCCCTACGACGCTCGTATTCAAAAATTTACCAACGCAGGAACTTTTGTAACAACAATTGTTTCAGCACCAGATATTGGAACAGCAAGTTACCATATGCGCATAAGGAATAATAAGATTTATGCAACTCACGTCGGTGGAGTAAAGGTTTTTGACCTAACCGGAACCGAGCTGCTCTCATTTGGAACAGAGGGTACAGGTAACGGTGAATTTCAGGATGCGCGAGGAATTGACGTCGACTCATCGGGTAATATCTATGTTGCGGACTTATTCAACTCAAGGGTACAGAAGTTTGACAGTGATGGAAATTATCTATTACAGTGGGGAACCGAAGGTACCGGAAACGGCCAATTCGGAAGGGCTGATGCACTCTATATTGATTCAAGTGATAAAATTTATGTCTCTGATAATCCTGGGGATTCCATAACAGATAATACCCGAGTGCAGGTATTTAATACCGCAGGCGTCTATCAATCAACGATTGGTTCATACGGCAACGAAGACAATCAGCTTCAACTTGTCACGTAC
The DNA here is from genome assembly GCA_020853235.1 of bacterium. Taxonomy (GTDB): domain Bacteria; phylum Patescibacteriota; class Dojkabacteria. The sequence continues at coordinate 35,619 of JADYZG010000008.1, forward strand.
ATAAACGAAGACTCAGACGGAAACCTACTTTTTTCCGATGTCCGAGCTCATAAAATCAAAATCTTTACTCCAGCAGGAACATATGTATCCTCATATGGGGCATACGGGAGTTCTATTGGTAAATTCAACGAACCTGGCATGGCAATCGTTAACCCAATTACGGGATCATTAACAATCGCGGACCAAGGAAACCATCGGGTGCAGCTGCTTCCTGCCGGAACAAGAATCTACAACCTTTCTGCGAGTATCGATGTCACTACAGCAAGTAATGACATAAGTCTTGTCAACAGCTACATTAATCCTGCAAACCCAGAAGCAGACAGCATAAACTCGCGGCTTTATTTTGGAAACATGATTGTCGTTTCAGATTTCACCGTTGATATGACTTCTGACAGAAACTGGGAATCTGTCAATGCAACTACACTCGTTGATGGAGCTAAAGCCCTAGTCGTCAACCTTAACCCAACAGATGCTCCAGGTGTTTCTTCTACTCACGCACTCTATATTGTAAAACAAGAAGGTCAAGTCTCGGTAAGAGTTTGTCCTGATGCAACCACCGTTGAAGAAATTACACTCGACTGTACGAACGGTTACGACTTAGTAGAATCCGATCCAGAACTCTCAACTGTCACGATTGATGACGTAACATACTGGAAGGTAACTGGCCTAACAGGAACTGGAATTATGAGTGAACTTGTTGATCCGACACCTACTCCAACACCTACTGCGACTACAACTCCTACTGCCACCGCAACTCCCACAACCACCGCGAGTACAACACCTACTCCAACCGCAACTCCCACAACCACCGCGAGTACAACACCTACTCCAACCGGGACTTTGATTGTCGTTGATACTTTGGCACCTGCCCCACCGCTATCAACTCAAGCTTGTCCAACATTTGATACTTTTACAACCTCAAAAACTATTATACAAAAGGGCGAAAAGGTAAAAGTGCAATGGCAAACTAAGAATACTGAAGCAGTATTATCAGCACAAGATAACACCTCTTACTCACCTGTTGATTCGGTCGAGATTCCACTTGAAACGACAACGACGTTATCGTTTATCGCAGATAACGGTTTTTGTAATGCAAAAAAAACTACAGTCGTTCAGGTCGTTGATGTACTTCCTTGGGTTACAACACTATCCGTTGGAACGGGTGCATTACTTGCAGAAGCTGTCTTTGCACTACAACAACCGACGCTTTTTGGAAATATATGGTTATCACTTGCGTCGTTTATAGGTCGTCGTAAACGACAAACCTGGGGAGTAATTTATGATTCTTCAACCAAAAAACCGCTTGGGCGAGCTGTACTTCGATTACATCGAGTCGACAATGTTGTTGTTGATACAGTCGTTTCCGAAGCAAACGGAACATACAAACTGACTCCAAAAGTAGGCGTTTATACAATCTCAGTAACTCACCCAGGGTATACATTCCCTTCAACTGCTATCACGGGTGATATAGATGGTGGCTATGCAAATATCTACAAGGGATCGCAATTACACATTACGGATACGGAACAAGGAATCCTTATGTCTATTCCTCTAGATCCAGCCAATCTTAGCGACAAGGAGAAAAGCAAACTTAAGAGAAGGTCTTCACTCACAAAGACTATCGAGCTCTTAAGCAACGGGTTAATGATTGGTGGCTTCATGTACTCTTTGTACATCGCACTCGTATTCCCACATACGTACAACTACCTTATTCTCGGCTTATACTTTGTCCTCGCATTCACGAAGGTGATAGTGCTTTGGCCAAAGAAAACTAGCGGTACTGTAAAATTTGAGAATGGTTCTCCTGTTGCTGGAATTGAAATCGGTTTATTTGATACAGAGTTTAAAAACCTCTTGTACCGAACCTTCACCAACGAAGCGGGGCAATATACGTTTGTTGTTCCTAATACAACCTATAATCTCAAAATCATGGATAATCGGTACAAAATACTTGACCAAGGCGTCGCAACATCTGGGGTACAATTACCGGAATCGGGTACATCTGAAAAGGTAAAAGTAATAAACCAAGACTTATCATTAGTCGCAGTGTAAGCCAAAACGTGGATAAGAAATGATATAATTACAGATTCATGGGCAGTTAGCTCAGCTGGTAGAGCTCGCGATTTACATTCGCGCGGTCATAGGTTCGAGTCCTATACTGCCCATGTTTTGTTTTTGACCAGAGGTTAAAAACGAAACATGAAAACTTTTAGGCGAGAACCAAAAGTTTCAGAGAAAATTTTAGGTTCGTAGTCCTATTTCGAATGCAGTGAGAAATATGGAATATACTGCCCATGTATTTTTAGAAGTTCTTCTTCTAGAAATACGTGTGCCTATGATGTCGAGAACCTATGAGGACTAATGTACTTAATAGGGAGAGGACAATTACGAGAACAGCGAGTAATATGGCATATACTGCCCCTATTTTGCTTTTGACCAGAGATTAAAAACAAAACATGCAAACTTTTAGGCGAGAACCAAAAGTTTCATAGAAAATTTATGATTACGAAAACCCAAGAATATTTACGGAACAATTACTGGATATTCTTTACCTGTGGTGGAAATCATATCCAGAAACAAGAAAGAGTATTACAAACGATATTTACTCGACTCTAGAACTATACGGACTTTCGCTTTTCTTAATAAATCTCACATGTCGTTCATTTTCTTCTTTAAATGCAGGAGAGACTGTCAATATCATTTTCATAGTGCCAAAATAATGTATTCTCGTCTTTGGTGGAACAACAATTAAATCTGTTGGTTTGACCTCAACTCTTTCATCATCCAAGACGAACAATCCCTTTCCTTCAACAATGTAGTAGATGAAGTAACTCTCCTCGTCGAAAAATTCTTGAAAATGACCTTCTTCAACAGAAATAGCGACAACATTTACTTCCTGTACTCCTTCACCATACACCACCAGGTCGATACCATGTTTACGTAACTTCTTCGCCTCACTCGCTAAAAACTTATACTTCTTTTTCATTCTTTTTCTCTCTCACTTTAAACTTTCTCTCCCTCAACTTGTGATCCTCTAACTCGTAAACTTTTGTCATATACTTTGCGTGAGTTGTATGTTCACTAATCCAGATAAGCGTTCGTTTTCCAATGAATTTCAAGAGTTTGGGAAGCATTTCTTTAACCGAGTGGCCATCGATATAGGTAAACGGTTGATCAAACAAGAAAATATCCCGATTTCTATAAATCGCTCGCGCGATTGCAAGTCTTTGCCAGTGACCAGACGAAATTGAAACACTCCCATCGAAATAATTACCGAGTATAGTCTTTTGATCGTCGATCCCCGCTGCTTTCATCCAAACATCTAGACCTGTAATCGATAATGCTTTCTTATATAACGTCACGTCAAACTGCTTTTTAGGGTCACCGAGCACTATGTTTTCTCTAAGTGTTAAGTAGTAACGCGCGAAATCTTCTGGAACAACAGACATTTTGGCCTTTATTTGTCCGCGGGCAAGTTTCGGAACCGGTGTTTTACTCATGCGAATAAGCCCATCTTTAAGCACATACATTCCAGCAAGGAGTGCAAGAATAGAACTTTTTCCAGTACCATCTTTACCAAGAAGCATAACTTTTTCACCTGGTTCAATAACCACAGAAACATCTTTGAGAATTTGCTTACCGGTCCCGGTATACGTAAATGACGCATCTTCTAGCGAAATCCTCGGAGTCCCCTTTGGCAAATGTTTCCCCTTTTTTCGGTTATCAGCGAAACCTTTTATATCCTGAAACTCGTATAGATACTTAATAAAGGTCAACTCATCAAACATAGAAATAAGATTCTTAAGTATATTGTAACTGTTCTTGTATAACGAATCGACGTACCCCAATGTCGCTGTAATTTTACCAATCGCCATCCTCTGCATAATATTTGATACCAAAACCCAGGTTTTAAGTCCTAACAACATGCTTTGATCTATAATATCCATCACAGCAGATTTCTTTTCAGAGCCGACGAGTATCGTTTTGTACCCGCTACTCACTAAATCGGCGACATGTCGATAACGTGTAATTAAGGATCGAAAAACACCATTTATCTTCCTTTCGGGAAAAGTTCTTGCATCAATTAATGCCGAAAAATAGTAATTTCGCTCCAACATTAAAGAAGCAACGTTATCAACATAACGCGTATGTCGTCTGTTATTGAAGAACTCCACAATTATTTGTGGAATTGGGACGAGAAGGACCAGTATAGCCGTAACTGGTGAGAATGCAAATAATGCGCCCAACGCAATAACAATCGAAAGGAGATATTCACCAACACCAGCCAAACGCTCGTAAAATCCAACGGCACTTGACAACCAGAATGACTCTATTTTGGTGATTAGATCTTTTACCTGTTCCCCATCTATCTCTTGCGAGTTCAGTTTATGAAATTTCTCAGTAATATCTTGTCGGTACACAACGATTGATTCGTTTTTTATCCTAATTAGTGCTGATTGATATACAATGTCCAATACTCTAACGAATCGAGCTCCGCAGAACAAAGCAAGTAAATAAATGACAGGTAACGGGACTGAAATATTTGAGAAAAAATGAAAAGAAGTCGGGTTTTTATAATAGGTGACTATACTATCGACAAACAAACCTGTCAGAAAGATATTTGCAGCATTGATTGGAGCCTTTAGTAACCCGGCGATAATACCTTTCCAAAATGATTTTTTATCAAACGACGAAAAATAAGTGAGATGCCGAACAAGCACCTTCCAGTAAAGCGCTACTTTCTGAAAAAAACTGGCAAGGTATTTTATTTGAACGGTACGCTTTGCTTGATTCCGGGCGGACATGTTTGATTATAACACTCAAGCTCACAGATATTTATTTATATTTAACACAGGTAAATACTCCAATTTAGTTTCAATAACTGTGTGTGGATCAAATTCAATGGACCTGACGGGATTCGAACCCGTGACCCTTCGCATGCCATGCGAATGCTCTAGCCAGCTGAGCTACAGGCCCAAAGTAAGGAATTATACCGTACATCTCGAATATGTTCTACAAAAAACCTGCCAAAGTAGAAGAAGGTATGATTAAAAATTATCGCTTCACAAACTTTTTACCCTTACCGTATCCTCTTGTAACAATCTTCCCTTGTTGCACTAAAGTCTCAATATATCTTCGAACCGAGCGATAAGAAATTTTCGAGACACTTACGAGCATAACCTGCGTATATTCTTTCCCTTTTTTCATAACTGAGAGCAGTTTTTTCGCATTTCCAAGTTTTGCAACTACCAGTTTTGATTTTTTCTTTACTGTTCTTTTACGTTGAGATTTGAATGGCGAACTTTCGACGATCTTTTCAACCAATTTTTCCTCGAATGCCTCAACCTGCTTGTTACCTATAAATTTTCTGAGTAGGAAACCAACAGCAATAATTCCCGCTGCACCGACAACAACTCCTGCAACTGTAGAGGCAACTTTTTGGTTATTCATGAACATACAATCCCATCTTAGCTGCAGCTTCCAACGTCTTTGGATGAGAAACCTCGTTCGCACGTGTTGCGCCTTCGTCAAGAATCATTCGCATTTGATCTTTATCGTTAAGAAATTCGTTCATTCTTAGTTGGAATGGTTCAAGATATGCAATAACTGCATCGGCTACCGCAGATTTGAAAGTACCGTAACCTTGAGTCCCATATTCCGTTACTAAATCATCATGCGATCGATTGGTCACTGCGGCAAAAATTGCGAGTAAATTACTAACCCCAGGTTTATTGACCTGATCGAATGCAACCAAAGAATCGTTATCAGTAACAGCTCTCATAATCTTTTTTCGAATAACATCCACAGGATCAGTAAGAGAAATTCTTCCTGCATCATCTCTATCTGATTTACTCATTTTCTTCGTTGGATTTTGCAAGTCATAGATTCGTGTAGCCTCTTCACTTGTTTCGAACCTAGGAGTCTTAAACGTCTGTCCATATTGAGAGTTAAAGCGGTTAGCAATATTGCAGGTTAACTCAACGTGTTGTTTTTGATCTGAACCGACAGGAACCGTATCAACATCATAGAGCAGAATATCTGCAGCCATGAGCGCCGGATATGTGTATAAACCTGTTCCGACAGCTTCCTTATAACTCTCGAATTTTGTCTTCTTGTCTTTAAACTGTGTCATCTTGTCTAACCAACTCATAGGAGTCAAACACTGAAACATCCAACCAACATACGCGTGATCTGGATTCTGGGATTGAGCAAAGACAATGTGCTTTTTATAATCAACACCAGAGGCGAGGAGCGTCGCTGCTAATTCATAGATTTGTTTTTTAAGGCTTTCGGGATCCTGCTTAACCGTAATTGAGTGTTGATCAACAATCATTAAATACGCCTCAGGGTCGACTTCTTTATTAACCAACCCATGCCATGGCAAAATACTTCCAAGCAAATTTCCAAGATGCAGTGTTCCAGAGGGTTGGAGTCCGGTAAGTATTTTTGTCATACGAGCATTATAACCGAGGAGTTTAAAGAATTAAAGAATTATTGAATTAATTGAGGAGCTGAGTAATAAAGTAGTTAGACAGTTAAGGAATAATCCCGCAAGACTCTCACAAATTTAATTACCCAGTTATTTTGCTACTGCACTAACTAGCTATTCAGCTATACAACTACATCGATAAACTCTCCCCTATTTCCGCTTCTGCCTTCAACGGAACATCCAGTACAACAACACTCTCCATAATTCCTATAATTTTTGCAATCTTTTCATCCAAATATTCTTTACTCTTGTTCTCCATTTCGAATACCAATTCGTCATGAACCTGAAGAACTAACTTGATTTCACCACTGAGTATTTCAGGTAATAACGTAATTTTTCCTAATGCCAAGCGCATAATATCGTCTGCACCGCCTTGAATCGGCATGTTAATTGCTTCTCGCTCCGATGCTTGCGCACGCATTTTGTTACTTGTATTAATTCCGCCAATAAATCGCCTACGACCTAACAACGATTGGACGTACCCTTTCTCACGGGCAAACACAACGGTTTTGCTCATATACTCCTTGACTTGTGGAAACTGTGCGAAATATTCTTCGATAAACTTTGCCGCTTCTTTCACATCAACACCTATCGACTTCGCTAAACCGAACGAGGACATTCCGTAAACCAAACCGAAGTTAATACTCTTAGAAAATCGCCTCTGGCTGTCGGTAACTTTATTAAATGGCGTATGGAAAACTTTTGCAGCAGTACTTCGGTGAATATCATCTCCTTTTCGGAAAGCATCGATTAAGCCTTGATCCCGAGAAATATGCGCAAGAACACGTAAATCAATTTGTGAATAATCAATCGACACCAATTTCTTACCTTTCTCTGGAACAAAGAAGCTTCTAATAACTTTGCCTGCTTCTGTTTTAACTGGTAAGTTTTGGAGATTCGGATTTACCGAAGATAATCTTCCTGAGCTGGTACTCATAACAGAAAATGTAGAATGTACTCGAAGTAAGTTTCCATTTAGCTCAAGCTGCGAGCGATGTTGTGAACTTGTTCCTGTCTTCTTACTTTCTGCAAACATACTCATCTGCTCTCCTCTACCTTCACTCTCACTTTCATTCGGGGTTTCGGCACGTTTTTTCAACTCTAAATATGGCTCCATGTACGTTGAAACCAACTTAGAAATCTGCCTAAATTCCATAATTTTTTCTACAACCGGGTGTGCACTAACCAACCCTTGGAGCACTTCATCATCCGTAGAGTATCCCGTCTTTGTTTTTCGTGCATTCGGAAGATTGAGACTCCCGAAAAGAACGTTTGCCAACTGTTTTGGTGATCGAATGTTAAATTCAAATCCAACAATGTCATAAATTTCTTTCTCACAACGAGTAATAATGTTTTTATACTCTTCAATTTTTTCGGCAACCTTTTCGAGGTCTATCGAAATTCCTCGCTGATGCATTAATGCGACTCCGATTGCTGCTGGTAAATCCTCACACATTGCGATGGTATACGGAATTAACCCACCCCATTCAGGGACATCAGTCACTCTACTCCACAGTTCAAGTACACGCTCTTCTGGAACGTATTTTTGCGCTGTGGCAAATTCAGAAGCCATTCTAAATAAGGTAATTTCGACAACTTTTTCCCGATTATTTTTTAGTTCATCTGGAAGATTACCTAAACCTGCTTGTAATAAATCTTGTTGTAACGAATAGTCACTTCGCCCTGTATGAAGTAAGTACGAAAGTAGCTCAATGTCTAAAAGATCTTTAAGATTTTTCTCTTCTAAAGCTACTTGCTCTGTTGCCGAAGCCGCATTCGAAAGCATGTCGAACATTCCAAAAGAAATCGTATTCAATTTCTTATTTGCCTCATTTTTTCTTGGAAATTCACTGATATACAGTACTTCATTGCAGTAGATAGCGAGTTTCCAGTACCCTTCTTTTGGTTTTGCAAAAAGTAATTCGACCCGATCACCAAAATCTTTATTCAACAAGTCGATTTCTGTATGTATCGCTTCATTAGATTCTCCGAGCTCTTTTGTTTGTTCAACTAGCTCTTCTGATTTCTCAGTATTCATTTCGAGTTGTTCAGTATTTTGTTGCTCTAGAGAATTACCTGCTAAAGCAACCAACTTATTCAATCTAGGAAACAAACTCTTAAACTGCATTTTGCTAAATAATTGCGAGACTTCTCGAGGATTAAACGTTCTTGTTTCTGCATCTTCTGGAACAAACGTTACTGGTGCATCTTTTGCAATCGTTGCCAATTGTTTACTCATCACTGCACTCTCGTGCCCATCGGTAAGTAGCTGTGCAATCCTCTTATTATCCGCTGCAATATCTCCAATATGGGTATAAATTTCTTCAATCGTTTGATATTTATTCAATAACTCACTCGCACTTTTTGGACCAATTCCCTTAACTCCTGGAATATTATCCGAGCTATCGCCCATAAGCCCCTTTAAGTCAGGAACACGTTCAGGCGTAACGCCCATAGATTTAAAAACTTTATCTTCAGTAAATTGCTCAAGATTCTTAAAACTTCCTTTTGGTAGTATGACCTGTACACGTTCGTTAACCAGCTGAAAAAGATCACGATCTCCGGTCAAAATATATGTTTGCGTAATTGGCCAAAATCGCTCTGTACCAATTTTAGTAGCTACTGTTCCTAAAATATCGTCGGCCTCATAGCCCTCAACATCAAATACAGGAATATTTAATGTTTTAAGTACTTCGTAAACGTATGGAATCTGGGTAACCAATTCATTGTCAGCTACTGGTCTATTCGCCTTGTACCCCGTATAGGATACATGCCTAAATGTCGGTTTTTTTGTGTCAAATGCGCAGAATACATACTCAGGCTTAAACTGCAGAAGTGCATCCAGAAACATCGCTGTAAAGCCATACACTGCATTCACAGGCTGTCCATCGGTTGTCGTTAGAGAAAGCGGGTACGCGTGATATGCCCGATGCAAGAGAGAGTTTGCATCAACCGCGAGGAGAAGGCCTTTCGTTAGCATGTCCTATTATGCCATAGATCTCTGTACTCGTGCATTTCTGCGCTGCTGCGCCTCCTTATCTCTTTCGTTGATCATTCTCTGATAACCAATCTCAATAAACTGCTCGATCCTTTCGAAAACAGAATTTGCATCATCAGCAACAAATAAATTCTCTGCGAAACCAGCTCTTTCCACTTCGGCGTGAAAAACATCGAATGGCTTATAGAGCATTATATTCCCGTAATCCTCCATAAGTTCTTCTTTATCCTCGTCCGTAGTCTTTCCGGGGTCTAGCTTTAGAATTTCTGCACGAATTTTACTCCCAAAATCGATACCGTAAATTATTCGAATATTTTCTCTAATATATCTACCCAAAATGGAAGTAGGTACGAGTTGTTTCTGAAATAGTTTAAGTTTTTTCTCGAGTATTGGGGTAGAATCAAAAATACGCTTTCTCTCCATAAAGATTTTATTAAAAAAAACTTCTTTTTTTGTATCGTTGCCAACAAGTGCCTCCTTGATTTGATCCTCTTTCACTCGAAAAGAGAAGTACCCAAGTAAAATAGCAAAGTATCCCCAATCGCCACCCCGCTCCGCAATTCCCTTTAGTAGTTTTATCTGCTGTGCTGGCGGGGTCGTTTTGCTGAATTGCATCCATTCTTTCACTAAAGCAACCCCTACATACCGATCTTTTGTTTCCATTACCGGCTCCAATACCACCCTGAATCGCAAGGATCTATGCAATGTTCTCTTACTTCCTTTATATTCATAAGGAGGAATCACAAACAACCGACTTCCCTCTTGTAGTAAATCAACAATTCTTTGTGCGGTCTTTCTAAATAATTCTCCTAAACTAGGTGATCGACGAACCTTTTCATTCAACTCAGAAAAACAGTCCGGATTGTCGTAAACAGCGCTAGCAATATTTCTGATATTTTTACCAAACTGAACTTCCGAATTACTTACAATAGCCAAATGCGCCTGTTCTCGTAATGCACTTTTAATATACGACGGCAAGCGTGTCTCTTCTCCTGTTATAACTACTTCTGTTCTCTCTAATTCGCTGGGAGACGCTCCAGAATGTATTCGTCGGTTCATTACGTTTTCGACTTTACCTTGGGAAACATCCATCATGGATTTTACTATAAGTCCACGAATTTTTCTATCCCCAATGCCTAGCCATGTCGAATTGTGGTATCTCAAAACTTCCTGCACTACCAGGCAAGGCAAGTTTAAAAAGATCATTTGCCATTTTCCTCGCAACAAGGTACGTCCCGATATTATTCAAACTGATGCCATCTGGGTTCCCAACTTCCATTTGAAAAAGCTCATTCTTTTTTGTAGTCGTATACGTCATTATTTTCGAAAGGTCTACATTCTCGAATTCATTATATAGGTCAATAAACTGTAGATTTCTTACGACAGCCTTTTCTTTAAATATCGCGCGTAACGATAATGTAGCTGCTCGACTTCCTTCGTTAAGAAGTGGATACGGTGACCATAAAACGACTTCAATATACTTGTGGTGCAGCGTATCCAATAATTGTTCTAACTCATTTGAAAAAATTTTCTCGTTATACTGTGGAAATACCGGGGTGACACCGAAAGACAAAACGACAAGATCGGGTTTATATTGACCAATATATTCCGTGTAATAAGTAAAAACATGACGAGGTGTCGCTCTGTCAATACCGGCATTAATAACTTTCCTGCGCCAGGAGGTTTGTACTTCTCCGTTTTCCCAGAGTGTTCTCTGCAGCCAATCTGTCCAATTTGGCTTACTGTACGGTTGTGATGTTTGCATATCGCCAACAAAAACTACCTTTAAAAAATCCTCTGAGTGAAGCCTGTCTCTATATCCGAGCATTACTCATTATGCTCATTCACAATAAAAACTGCAAGATTCCTCTGACCAAAAGAATTAATAGAAATTGTTACGGTACCTTCTCTTTCTCCTGTAATTGCATACTTGTTCCTGCCTATTTCTTTCATTTCTTGAGGAACATTGTGAATCGCACCCTGTTCGTCATTTATAAAAAAGGATGGACCGGAAGTTGCAAATATGAGCGAGGTTCTCTTTGAACCATATGTATTGAGCTTATAGGTTTTATCACCCGTAATCACCGGCAAAGTCACCTTTATCGAAGAGTATGACGCGTAAATTTCAACATTTACAGATCGCGATTCACGTAAATCAAATGTCCCTTCATTCTCATTTAAGACATATACTTGATCACCACGGTAAGATTTTGGTATCGATAGTTCCCAAAAAGCAGAAGTCCTCGAAAGTAATGAGTGACCATGCTTCTGTTCAATTATAAATGAATCCGAGAGTAGTTCCCTACCTCGTTTTTCATCTTTTTGATACTCACCACGTCTTAAAATGGATTTCTGGATACTTTCTTTCGTTTTGTACCTAAATATTTCTTCGTTTGAGGTTGTAAGTTGAAATTTTCCATCTCGTAAAGAAACGAAAACAGGTATTGAGGCGGTACTCTGTGCAAATTCATCCAATTCGTAGGGGAAAACTACCAATAACAATCCACGAAGGAATAAAATTATAGTTATACCCACAAAAAGAATCCTCTTAGCAATACTGCCTAGCAGTAAATATCTCCTTAATAACTTTGTAATGATACTTATTCCAAATAATACGAACCAAAGGAACCACAACTCGATAACCGGACTAAAAAATTGCTGCAAGAGAAAGAGCACATCCATTACTCTATTTCGGAGCTTTTTCGTGTTTTAATCCACTCGGAAACGCTGAGCAGCTTTGGTTTCTCTTTCTGTGGAGGTTTCTGTTTACCGTGCTTCTCGACAAGCATCAGCAATGTTTCTGCTGTCATAGTTTCCTCCCTCAAAAGTTCTTTTGCAACGGCTTCAAGCAAGGTTTTTTCTCGTTTTAAGATGGAAAAAGCAAGATCGTATTGCCTATTCATCAATTCAACTACTTCCTTATCCATTTCTTCTGCAGTTTTGTCGCTATATTTGATCTTGGAGGAAAATACATCAAAATCTTCATCTTTATCAAATTGCACAAAACCAATTTTTTCACTCATTCCAACGTTCTTGATCATCAGATTCGCAATCTTTGATGCATGTTCTATATCACCGGACGCACCGGTTGTGATGTACTCTTTTCCATAAATCAATTCTTCGGCTGCACGACCTGCTGCAAGAACAGCAATTCTATCCAAAAGATTCTGTTTTGTTTGACTATGAGATTCCCTGCCATCATGAACGGTCATGCCTAGTGAAATTCCTCGAGGGACCACTGTTATCGACTTTATTGCATCAGCATCCTTTAGGTAAGTTCCGACAATCCCGTGACCTGCTTCATGATAGGCAGTAGACAATAGATCTTCCTGCGACATCATTAAACTGCCTCGACGTGGCCCCATCGAAACTTTCAATGCTGCCTCGTGAATATCCTCTTGGTGGATTTCCTTGCGTTTTGCACGAACAGCAAGAATTGCTGCCTCATTCAATACGTTCTCTAAATCAGCACCTGAGAACCCGACGGTAAATTGTGCAATTTTTTGCAGATCAACATCAGAACCAAATTTCTTGTTTTTTCCATGAACACCAAGAATTTCAGCTCTTTCTGTAATATCGGGCAGCGCAAGTCGAACATTCCTATCAAATCGACCTGGACGCAAAATTGCAGGATCAAGGACATCCGGTCTATTAGTTGCTGCAATAACAATAACAGCATCACGCTTCTCGAATCCATCCATTTCGACGAGTATTTGGTTCAACGTCTGTTCTGAATGAGAAGATTTGTAATCCATACCGCGTCGACGTGCTACTGCATCGATTTCATCAATAAAGATAATCGCAGGAGAAAGATTCTTTGCACGTTTGAATAAATCTCGAACTCGTGCGGCGCCTGCACCAACAAGCATTTCTTCGAATTCTGGACCCGAGGTATGGAAAAATGGTACTTTTGCCTCTCCAGCAACTGCACGGGCCAACAATGTTTTTCCCGTACCAGGATCACCGACAAGCAGAACTCCGCGCGGAATTCTAGCTCCCATTTCAAAAAATTGTTTCGGGTTTTTCAAAAAGTCTACAATTTCAACAATTTCTTCTTTTGCCTCTGTCGCTCCTGCAATATCTTTGAAGGTAACGTCGGGTCTCTTACCAATAATAACGTTTGCTCCACTCTTTCCAAACGAAGAGAGTCCTCCCCCTGTTGCATTTTGTCTTTGAATTGCACGGACGAAACTCCAAACGCCATAGGCAAGAACACCCATCAATACAAGCCCGCCAAAGTTTACCAACTGTTCAGAAATATTTGAGTTGTTTGGTCGATAATTTACCTCTGCTATATTGACCCCCGCATCTTGAAGTAGTTTTGGGAAATCAGTTTTTGTTCCGATCTGCGTATACTGACGTGATTTATCCTTTTGCTCAATAAGAATGGTGTTACCTTGCTCAATAACAGTCTCAACTTTTTTTTCTTGAATCAATTTTACTGCTTCGCCCATGGAAATTTCACTACCCATCTGCCAAACTGAATACGCCTGGAACCCAAGGAAAACAAGTACGACAATTGCAACGACAGTGATTGTTTTTCGAATTGTTTCTGGAGTAATTTCCCCCTCGACGATAACTGCACGGTCTTGTTCTTTATTTTTTGCCATATCTTCCTTTGAGTAACAGATTAACGAATACTCAATTGTAGCAGACACATACAACGATTGCTAACATTAACTATCCTTTTTCTTATTCACTATTCGAAATAGGAAATCTGCTTCTTTTGTGTTTTTTCTGATTACGATCGTCATGGGTGATAGCTTCGCTATTTTGAACAGAAAATAGAAGAAAAACATAAATCTGGTGGCGAGCAGGATCGAACTGCTGACCTTGGGGTTATGAATCCCATGCTCTAACCAACTGAGCTACGCCACCGACAATGGAATTATAGCATTATTAAGCGACGATTATTACCTCAATTACAACACTGCGGACAACGCAGATACAAAAAAACCTTAAAACTGAAAGACGATACCTACTGACTCTTCACTCGTAGAAAATAACAAGAATTTTGTCTTACCTTTTTGAACCAATAGACTATTTTCTCGTTCCCACTAAAGTTCTTTTAAACTATCCTTGTCACCATCAGTTGCCTTCACAACATCAAGATACTTTTCTGTTGTCGAAATTCGCTTGTGTCCGACTATCTTTGCGACTGTAAGGACATTAACCCCACTCGCCAGGTGATGTGCAATAAAAGTATTGCGGATATCGTTTACCGTAGCATTCTTAATTCCTGCCCTACTAAATGCACGTTTAATCGATGAGCGCATATTCCTAATAGGGATAGTATTTCCGCTTTTCGTGATAAAAATACTTTTAATTCCCGATGCCGTTGCGGGGCGAACACGAAGATAATCTTGAATAGACTGATACGCAACTTCATTTAAAGGGACGTTACGCATCGCATGTGATCCAAAGGTTTGGATATGTAGATAACGGTGCCCCAGTGGTGTAATTCGAATATCCTCGGTGCTTAAGCGCTGTAGTTCACCAATCCTTAGCCCCGTTTGCAAAAGAAGTTCGACCATTGTGTACAAACGTACGTCGATACGACTCGCATCTCGAAGAGCACGGTATTCGATTTTATTTAATGTTCGGGGAAGTTTTACCTCAATTTTAGGGTGTGTTAGTCGAAGTGATGGGTCCTTATCTATTGCGATGATCCCTTGTTCTCGAAGGTACTTAAAAAAAGTTCGAATACTATTAATCTTTCGAGAAACTGTTTTAAGATTAAAACCTTTTTCGATTTGTACATATTGCAAAAACGCCTTCAGTTCTTCCGTGGTAATCGTTTCACTCGTTGTAACTCCTTTTTCAGAAAGATATTCTTGCACCTGTTCGATATCCTTCTTGTATGCAATAAGAGTTGAGGTGGATTTACCCTTTTCTTTAAGGTACTCTATAAATTTCTGGATCAATTCACCCACGAGCGCCATACTATTCCGCCTTATATTAGTCCTCACTGATGGGGCAGCCCTTGTCAATAGTTAGGTAAATTTACAACTATGACGGATTCAATATCAGTCTTATAAAATTATTATATCAATACGTTCTACACTTTTCAATGGATAAACGAGAGCATTAATTATTGGTTATTTCCTAGTGGAGTAACATTCTTTTTCCCCTCTCTTACATTTCTCGCTTCGTATATTCTCTAAATGTTATACTGGGTTATGAACAAAATACTGTTTACGATCATTCTTGTTCTTGCCTGTACGATTCTATCCATCAATGCTCTACGATCTATCACGAAATCTTACAGCGTCGGCTCGATTTATCAAGAACGAAAAAAGCAAACAGAACAGCAATACTTAGAAGTTATCAAAAAAAAGAATGAGCTTGATTACATCAATAGCCCATTTTTTATAGAAAAACAGTTGCGAGAGAGTCTGAATTACTACAAAAAGGGTGAGAAGCTTCTTGTATTTACTGGGCAACCAAACAAAGAAATGAAGGAAACCAATACAAAAGCGACAGACCCTGTAACCCAATGGCTCACACTACTTTCCATAGGAATCTCGAACCCTTTGGACGAACGACAGTAGCGTAATAACTTCGTTTTCTGAAAGCTCTCGATAATTACTTGGCTGCAATTCTCCCAGTTGAAGATTTCCAATCCGAAGTCGCTTTAACCTCCACACATGGTTTCTTACAACCCTGAAAGCTTCACGAATTTCTCGCTTCTTCCCCTCGACAAGAGTAATCCTATATGTGTTTTTATTTACCTGCTCTAGTGCCTTAAATTGATACGCTTCTCCCACCTCAGAAGTAACACCCCGCAATAATTCCTGTCTTTCGCCTTCTGTAATCTCTCGTTTTACAGTAACCTCGTACTGCTTTTCCACTTGGTATCGCGGATGTGTAAGAACGTAACCAACATCCCCATTATCTGTCAAGAGCAGTAATCCCTCAGAATTCTTATCTAACCTTCCAACAATTTGCCATCGTGTTTTCTTGCGAAGTTCATGAGGAAGAAGCTCAAGAACGGAATGTTCATTCGAATAAAAATCAACCGTTGTTGACGTATACCCAACAGGCTTACAAAGTAATACATACGAATACCTTCTATCCTCGTTATTTGGACGATATTTTTGCCCATTGACCTCAATCAACTCGTTACCTTCAACAATTTGGCCAATATGTGCTAATTTTCCATTTACGAGTACACGATCAGCAGCAATTAATTCTTCTGATTTACGACGTGAAGCCACACCAAGGTTACGAAGATAAACATGAAGTTTCATAAAAACTATTATAGACTATTGCCCTCGTGACAAACAATCTCGCATTGCCCCGTATCAACCTTGATTTCGACGTAGATTCTCTGTATAATTCAAATACCGATTCATAACGAAAAAGTCCCTTTATAGCGGGATGGAGCAAAGGCAGCTCGTCAGGCCCATAACCTGAAGGTTCTTGGTTCGAGTCCAAGTCCCGCAACCAAAAAATTCCACAACTTTGAGTGATTCGGAACCGTAGTTACCGAAAGACTCGCAAATTTCAACTAAAAACTTAAACGATGAAGAGACGATCTGTTATTTTGCAGCCGCTCTTTTTGAGCGACGAGAAAATTTTAGAGATAAAGTGCGAACTTGAATATATCGAAATGACATTACTTCCAGAAATTAGAAAACGACTCAAGGATGCGTACGACGATGGGGATCTACCAGAAAATAATCCGTGGATAACAGCGAATAATGATCTCCAAGAAGCTACTAAAAGAAAAAATGAACTACGACAATTACTTGTTCGAACAAAACTTTACCAGAAAGGTGAAGCTGCAAAGTCAAAGTATAGTTTAGGAAGTACTCTCCACGTTTCAATCAATAGTAGTGCGCCGAAAAGTATCACATTAGTATCAAGTGAAGAAGCAGACCCAACAATCGGGAAGATTTCAATTGATTCGCCGATTGGGAAAGCAATCAGAAACAGCACTAGCAAAACCTGCGAAATCGAAACACCTGGTGGAAAAATAAGACTTACACTGACATAGAAAGCTTTTGCTTGAGTAAATCTACTACCTGTTTTAGATCATTCTCATTTGTATCGGTAATAGTGATATCTGGTTTATATTGAGCAAGAAACGCTTTATGTTCTTCTACTGTTACATAGAAAGCTTCTTCGGTAACCAATTTATCGAAACCCTCTTCGTCTGTTTCATTTCTCTTCTTCAGCCTCTCAAGTAAAATTTTTACATCCGTATCCACACTTACGGTAAACACTGGAAATTGAATTTTCTCAGCAAATTGCAGAACAGAATTATAAACTCTATCAATTGATGCATCTAAAATGATTAGATGATTACTCAGTGTTAAAAGGTTTTTCATTGCAAACGCAACATACTGCATTATATCTAAAGGTTCCTTATATTTAAGTTGCTCGGTATAAATATATCTAGCTTCGTCGTTGCTGAATCTTATAGCTTTTAGCTCTTCTTCTAGGAATTTTGCCACTCTGCTCTTCCCTGCACACATAGGACCAGCGATACATAGTAAGTATTTTGGATTCATCTCGTGAGCGTAAGTTAATCCTTTTTGCTGAATATCATAAATCTGCTTAAAGATATCTGTTTGATTTGAAAGTGTCCCATTATTCATATAAAGTATGGTAACTTATAATGAATATCTATGCAAGTAACTCACGAAAAAGAAAATCATACGACCCAAAAACTCAAGAGTTTAGGTAAAACTCTCAGAGAATCTCATGAAAAAACAGGTTTGAAACCAATACTGATTCTTGATCTGGATGATACTTTATTTATTCAAACAGATGCCGTAAGAAGTGTTGCGACAAATTCTGTATGGAACGAGATAAGAGTATTAACATCACAAGTAGAATCACGAGAAAATTTCTTAGAATCCGTCGATGAAATTGGATTGCTCAAAACAATGCAAAAATATATTTCAAACGAGGCAATACCTACTACTCTTGACCTTGCCTTAAGAAACCCTTTGGTTCTTGCATTCGTTAAAGATCTCCCTTTGCACTCAAACATGAAAACCTTGCTAGAGTCGCTGAAAGATCGTTTCTCTCTTGTCCTTCAAACTTCTACCAGCAAAGCTTTATCTGGGCACAAGTTTAGAATGCTTGGTATTTCAGAAGACATATTTGATACCGTAGTCATGTTGGAGAAGAATACAAAGACGCCAGAGGATTTTGAACGGAGCTTAGAAAAAGCTGGTTGGAAAAAAGGCTCAGAGCAACAAATTGTATCAATAGGAAACAGCTTAGAATACGACATATTACCTGCCCTAAATATCGCACACCACACAGTTCTAATAAGTAACAATACGAATTTGGCTGCACCAGATAAAACGATACAAATCGGTGAAGCTTCTCAATTAATGAAACTCCTCTAGTCTACAACTGCCCTGTACCCTTGTTTTGCAATTTCTTCAATTCAGAAAGAATTGAGTCGATCTCGCCACCATCTTGATTTTCTGGTTGAGTATTCATTGGTGTTGGCACTGCAGCTACGGGAGCTGGTTCTGCAACTACTGGTTGTGGTGTAGGTGTACTTTCTGGAGAAACAAATGTTGGCATTGATGATGCTACAGGTGCTTCTACGGTAACTGGTACTGGTTGAGCAATTGGTCCTGATTGAATTGTAGGCGCAGGTTCAGATTGTTGAGGTAGTTGAGTTGATACCTCTGCATTCTCGTTTTTAACAGTATTAAAAAGACTCTTTAATTCTTCGACGGCTTGTTTCGCTTTCTTTAATGATTCTGGATCACTTCCCGAGGCAAAATTGTAAGCCGGCTGCACGGGAGCCTCCGTTGGTGTTGCTTCTACCGATGGTTCTAGTGTTTCAGGAGAAACCTGAAGTTCATTTGTCGTTGTAGTCGCATCGGCGGATGCAGGAGATTTTAGGCCATAGAGAACATCAAATTTTCTGATCGCATTAGTTAATGCTTCACTGGCTTCTTTATATTGCTCAGTTTTATCTGCCTCGATGTCTGTTGCGTAAACATTCATGTATTTCGACATGTTTGTGAGCATAACATACACGAGTTCTAAAACCGGCGATAACTGAGCAAATTTGTCTTGTGATTGATCCATGTGACTGGGCAGTCAAGTTAATACTACATAATAGCTTGCTTTGCAGGAAAATGTCAAACAACAGGAGGACCGTTCTTCTCAAAATCTTTTGCTTTTTCCGAAATCTGCCTTGTATAGTTTTTAATAAAACTTTGTTTAGAGAATTTTTCTGCCTGATGTTTTAACACTTCACGATTGACCTGAGTTACAAACTTCTCAAACAAGGGCAACTGAGAGGAAATAGAATCTGCAGTTTGCTGTTTGAAAAACATCCCTGTATCTGGGGTAACTGTTTCTAAAGCGCCACCACGGCCGAAGGCAAGCACGGGAGTTCCCGCTGCGAGTGCTTCTATCGGGACAATCCCAAAGTCTTCATGTGCAGCAAAAAGAAAACCATTTGCCTTCTGAAGCAATTCTCTTTTTTGCGTATGAGATAGATATCCGGTAAATACGATATCCGGACTGTTTTTTGCATAATTTACTAATTTTTTGTATTCTGGACCGTCTCCAACTACCACTAGCTTCTTCTTTTGCGCAATACATGCGTCAATAAGGATGTCTATTCGCTTATATCTGACTAACCTACTATGGGTAATATAATACTCTTCTTTTCGTACTGGTTCAGTAGGAAGATAAAAATCTGTGTCGACTGGTGGGTAAACAATATCTGAAGGTCTCCCCCAAAAAGTAGAGATCCGATTGCTCACTTCTCTAGAATTTGCCAGCAAGTAATCCGGTCTCGTCGAGGCTTGTTTATCCCAGACTCGTTGCCATGCAAGAATACTTCGATATACTTCTCGGATAAGAGGAATTTTATCGTACACATAATGCTCACTCTCCTTCAGCCAAAGTAACCTCATCGGAGTTTGTATATGCGAAATATGAAGTTGATTATGACTTGTAACAAAACCATGAACATAGGCGTAAGAAAAGGATAATACGATGTCGAATTCTCCCAATCCTGTCGTATCAACAAGTGATGGGTACAACGGTGTAATTTGTTTGTATAACCTCGAACCTATTCCTTTTCCTAGTAAGGGAACAACTCTGTTGCTAGAAATTCCCATTTGTCTCAGGACAGCGTCATTGTTAGAAAAAGTCATAATTGACGCATTTGGAAAAATTTCCTTCGCAACGACACTTAAAAGATATTCAGCACCACCATAAAAATTTAAAAATGGATGAAGTAATAAAACGCGTTGCTCGTGTAAAGGTCGCATCTTGTATAGTACAATACTCGTATGGATAATACCACGAAGGATATTAGTAAATTTCAAAAACTCATTGAAGAAAGTAATTCAATCTTGGTAGTTTGCCATACAGGCGCCGACCCAGACGCACTTGGTTCAACCATCGCACTAAAAAAAATTCTTACTGAGTACTACAATAAACAAAATGTCATTGCACTTGGGGAAAGAATTCCCGCTTCACTTGCGTTTATTCCAGGATACAACCAGATTATTAACGGATCTATTTTAGAAATACTAGAAAAAAACGCGATTGATCTTTTAATTTGTCTCGATTTTGGTCAGACACACCTCGCAAGTAAAACTGACTCACAACAAATTCAAGAATTACTTACAAAGTCTGGAATTCCTATCGTTGTGATAGATCATCACCCTGATGTAGGACAAAGCCTTAACCCAGATATCTACCTCAATCTCGATCCAACCTCAACGTCAACCAACTTACACCTCATATTTCACAAAAATCTCAAATACCCAATTCTACCAAGTGTTGCCGATCACCTACTTATCGGAATCATCGCAGATACAAATCGATTCAAGTTTAAGTACGGGGCAACCTCTCAGGCATCGATTCTCCGTATTGCTGCAGAACTACTTGACCACAGCACGATGAGTATCGAAGAAATCTCTAATACGCTGGAACGCTTTGAACTAGCATCCTTGCAATATCTACCTATATTCATTAAAAATATCACTTTTCTTGAAGACACCTTCGTTTACACCAGCCTCTCTGAAGAAGAAATAACCGAGTCAGAGCTTGATAAAACAAAACTCGGGAGCGCAGCGTCATATTTTGCCAATATTATTCTAACCATGGTTGATAATGCAAAACGAGGTTTTATCATCTACCCACATTTACTTGAAGAAGATACCTACACCGTTCGTTTCAGATCATGTGATCCAAACTACCCAGTTGATGAATATGCAATAAAACTAGGAGCTGGTGGACATAAACAATCTGCCGCAGCGAGAGTCAAGGCAAGGAATAAAGAAGAAGCTATAGCGCAAGTTTTGAAGGTTATTACTGATTAATAATCTTTGGGCGTACTTGGAATCGGACCAAGGACCACTGCTTTATAAGAACAGCGCTCTACCACTGAGCTACACGCCCGAACACTGAATTATACCGCACTCGAAACAATTGAGGAATCTTGCAACGTTAAAAAAATCCACCGAACCCAGATTTTTTCTCTGGGACTTCAACGCCTGGACGTGAAGTTCGTTGACGAATTTCATCGCGGATATAGTTAACATCACGTCCGTAACGAACTCGCGACAATTGCTTAATCAACTCACTAGTACGGTCTTGTCTCGGATATCGTTGATCCATATTATAGAAGGTACTCATCGAGAAAGGCGAAGTTGCCACGCCATTTACCAGTGACTTAATATAAACATTTGCATTCTCGAGACGAATCAAATCCTGTTGTTGGAAAATTGGAGCAAATTCCTTAGAGAGATACTCAGCATCAGTTGCCCCAACACGGAAAGACATGAGAGTACCCACATTACCGAACACAGCATTTCGCACTTGCTCTGTCATCTGATTTATATACTGGTTTGCAACGATAAGGTTCAAACGATACTTACGTGCTTCAGATAGAATTTGGGCGAAATCTTCTGTCGCAAAATTTTGGAACTCATCCACATAAAGATAAAAATCTTTTCTGTCTGATTCATTCATATCTTCACGACTTAGTGCGGCGCGAAGGATTCGAGGAATAATGAGTAAGCCCAAAAATTGTGCGTTTTGTTCCCCAATTAGCCCCTTGGAAAGATTGATTAAAAGAATCTTTTTATTATCCATCACATCTCTAAAATCGAACGAAGATTTACTCTGTCCAACAATGTGTCGTACAAGCAAGTTCGTCGTAAAACGGTCGAATTTTGAGGTCAACCACCCGAGAATTTCTGACTTCTCTCGTTGCTCAGTATTCGCCATCTCAACCAACCAGTAGTTTCGTACCTCATCATCATCGACTTTGTCAATAAATGAAAGGGCAAATTTCTCATCGGTAATAGCTCGCAACACCTCAATAAACGTGCTGTTTGGCTCTGTCATGACCAAAAGCATTGCGTTACGAACGGCTCGCTCGAATCGCGGACCGACAATTCCTTGGTCATGTGGATCGAACATTTTATGCATCAAGCCAAGAAATCCATTGACAATTTCGTGTCTTTCAAAAACATTACGGTGTTCTAGGTAATTCATACCAAGTGGACGTTCCGTGTCTGCGGCATTAAAATAAATTACATCTTCTGCTCTTTCAGGAGGAATACGACGCATAATTTCCGCAATTGCCGAACCGTGTGGATCGAGAAACGCCACCCCGTGACCAGCATAAATATCTTGCATTGCCAGATCTGTTAATGCGTACGATTTACCAGTACCTGTTTGTCCAACAATGTACATGTGTCGTCTTCTGTCATCATTACTCACGAAGATTTCTTTACGAATACCTTGGTATACCGAGCCTCCAATCCAAGTGCCAGCGTTTGGTAAATTTGGCGGAGGTGCAGCTTTTTTTGCGTACAACCATTCAATATTTGGTGTTTTTACATTTTTGTTTGGAAAATGGTATAGAGTTGCTAATTCTTCTGAGTTCAAGATAATACCTCCTTTATCCGCAACCCTTCGATAAACGAAATCATTCATAAAATTACGCAGTCTTCTCCCTTCAATTCGTGTAAACTTTAGCGAGTTTAAGCCTGGGTTAGTGAACTGTGCAAAGCCACTTGCCAATGTGTTCAAACGTGACATTGCGTAATCTTCAGAAGGGCCAGCCATAACCATTCTAATAAAAGTATTAAAACCAACCTTTGAAGTTTTTTTAGTAATTGCATTCAACTTTTCTTGCGCAACAAAAGTCTTTGGCTTACTTTTCCCTTCCTTGTCTGGCGGAGCCATGTTATTCTCGTTGATTTTCTGAATATATTTTTGCCCACTTTTCGACCATTTCATATCAGCAGGGACGATCATAAGTTGCAGTGCTCCACCTTCACCGTCAATCATGTTTGCAAATGCTCCTGCAATTGAGGTGAGAGGATCCGATTTATCTTCATAATCAGCATACGTTTTCAATGGTTGGTAATTCACTTCTGATAGTTCAAATGTACCTGCAACCACGGAACTACCTTCCTTAAAAAAATTTGGCTCTGGGACCTCGATAACTTCTGCATTCTGATACGTACCAAGAATCAATTTTTCGACTAACTGTCCAAATCGCTTTGGGGTATACACATAAAACCCTATGTGCTCTGGATATGCAATAATTTCGAAGCTAATGCCTTCGTCCGAGTTGAGTAACTTCTGTAGGAATTTTTTCTTCTTGTATAACCCATACACACTCGAAAACATTTGCTCCGCAGCTTTAATAGGGACCTCGTTATCATACGGACAACGAACTATATACATAGCATATGAGAGTGCTTTTTGCTCACGATCTTGATGTCTCACTATTTTTGCGTAATAAAGAAAAATTCCGACGACCAACACTATCCCGGCAAGAATAATACCACTTATCATAAAGAAAATTGTTTGCTCCTGTGTCGTTGTCTGTCCCGTATAATATGCTGTTGGGGTCGAAAATAACGACAATTGAGCGAGGATGGCCAGTTCCATACACGTTAGTATAACAGAGATTTAGCGATTAAAGAATTGGTAAACTGGCAAAATTACTACAGCAATCCATCTCTTAAATAGCTATCCCTGAACTCTTTAACGTCAATTTATGAAATTCCTAATGCACTCCAGAAAGCTTGGAGAATTTTGTACAGGACTGTTGCTTGCCACGTAGATGCACTTGCAGGATCACCACTCGTCGCAGTTTGCTGAAGTAGCCCTGTTTTTGGATCTGAAATGAGCCCATGCTGAACCGTGTAATACCCCGCAACCTTGCTAACCAATTGCTGACTAGTAACTCCTCCCCTAAAGGTCGACTGCCCCAACTCTGGATTTACAAAAATTCTTTCACCAGATTTTGTCGTTTCGATAACAAGATCAGTTTTCAATTCTGGCATTTGACTTCCAGGTACAGACTCTTGGTTACGCGATTGTTCAGATGGCTCCACCGAAGGCGTCATAACCTCGACTTTTGGAACAACGTTGGGTTTATATCTCTCAACTTCCTGAGCTGGTTGAAACTGCTCTGAAGATACAGGAAAGGAAGGAATTTCCGATACTCCGTCTTGTGCAACGTTCTCGTGTTCGTTAATTGTTGCTCCACCATGTGGGTTCATCTATTATTGTAACATTGATTTATTAATTATGTTTATCTAACTTCAACGGTCTTCATTAACCGCTGTACTTTTAGTTTTTCTTCCCTCTCTTTCTTCCTATTCTTTTTGTCGTATTTCTTCAGTGGACGAGCAATTGCGATTTCGACTTTCACTAAGTTCTTCTCGATTCCAAGCACTACCGGAACGATATGTGCTTTCAATTCTTTTCTTTTAATTGTGATTTCTTGCAATTGCTTCTTCGTTAAAAGAAGCAGTCGATCACGATCAGGAATATACCCACTTTTAGTTGATTCATTTGCATGAGTCCATAGTGGAATGTGCGCATTTCTTAAAATCGCATTATGCGGATTGACAAAGACATAGGCTCCATCGATTTTACCTTGGCCATTTTTGATTGTTTTCGTCTCCGCGCCAGTCAAAATAATACCCGCGACATACCGTTCAATAATTTCGTTATTAAACGTTGCTTTTTTATTTTTCGAAACAATTTTCATAGTCATTGATATTATCGCATATTTTGAATATATGTGGTACAAGTTAAGCATGAATACGCAAGCAACAAAACGAATAGTTATCTACGGAGACTCTTTTGTCTTTGGGAAGGTTCCAGGCGGTACAAGATTTTCCGCGACAGAAAGGTTTACCGGAGTTACTCAAAATATTTTAGGAAATGATTTTGAAATTATCGAAGAGGGAATGCGCGGAAGAACACTTTCCGGTGAAAACGCCTTCTTTCCAGAACGAGATGGGTTAGTACAATTCGGGCCAATCATTGCCAGCCATTTACCATTTGATCTCTTAATTATCGTACTTGGAACAAATGACCTAAACAGCAAGGGTAATAAAAATGATCAGGATTTTCGTGAAGGGCTACAGCAATATAGAGAAAAAATTGTATATTGGCAAAAAGCACTTGGAATTCCTTTTGAATATAAGATACTTCTCGTCTCCCCACCAAAAATTATTGAA
Source organism: bacterium (assembly GCA_020853235.1). Taxonomy (GTDB): domain Bacteria; phylum Patescibacteriota; class Dojkabacteria. The sequence continues at coordinate 61,606 of JADYZG010000008.1, forward strand.
ACTGATTCTTACCAAGCATTTGGTGATATTTTTAGAGGTTCGCAATTACGAGTTGATCAGCTTCCTCAAGTTTATGAAGCAGCTGCGAAAGAATTTGGGTTTGAATTTTTAGATATTTCCACGATAGTAACATCGGCAACCGAAGATGGAATTCATCTAAATCAAGTCTCGAACAAAGCAGTCGGGGAATTACTCGCAGAAAAAATAAAAACTATTTTATAATCTGAATCTCCAAATAGTCGCCCCTGATAATACATACATATATACTTCTTGGTTTCTAACATTTAAATCTACTGCTATTGACTTTACATCTTTAAATCGATCGTCACTTTGGTCGAATTGATAAATTTTTTCAACAATACCTCGTCCTGGATGTTTCGAATTTGGTTTTTCAATAGAAAGCACTGCATTCTTTGTTTTATCATAAACGTACAGATTCCTTTCCCCAGATGGATTTGTGTAAGAGGAAGTTAATTGTCCTAGATTCTCACGTTGCGGTACCGTAAAGTTATCAAGTTTTCCTCCATAAAAGCGCTTTATTTCCCCTTTTCCGTCTACAGAAGCAATCGTATAAATAAAATTGTCGATAGTTATAGACTGCACCCCAAGAAGATCTTTAATGTACTGCGTAGGTTGTTCAAAACCACCACCTGCTTTTGCTGCGATTTTATACACAACATTTGCCGTTGTTGGCACAACATAAACATTCTTTGCATAGCCATCAACATAAGAACACTCACCAATCACCGTTGGTTCTGCCCCAACTATCCTATTAAATCCTTGTTGATTTCCACTTGCTTTATTAGAAAAATACAAGACACCATTTACTTTATCACACACAAATAGCGTACCTTCACCTGTACCAACAGTAACAGGATCAACAACCAACCCTAACGGATCTTCGAGCTTTACAACACTCTTGGTCTCAACATTGATTTGATACACAGATTTTCTCCCTTTATCCGCTACCACAATCGAACTGCCTCTAAAAGTGATTGCCGAAATATCTGAATCATTCCCAAGAGATACTTTAAAGTCAGTCACAAGCTCCACGTCCTTAACACGAACAATACCGTAAATTCTATCGTACTTCGCCTGGCACTCAGCGACCTTCGCCTGAACCTGACTTGTTAGCGTCTTAACTTCAGAAATTGTCTGTTCAGATTTTATCTTCGGGAGAACAATGCTTTCCTTTTCATACACCTTTGAAGCTTCTGGAACACATAATTCTAATTGATTCTCTGTATCTTCTGCATCAATACTCTCTATGCTCTGCTCAAAAAATGTCGAGAAAATTGCTACTTGCTGTTGATACGATGCGAGTAATGTTTTCTCTTCCTCATTTTGTCTCACTTTTCCCCGAACAAAAAGAAAAATAGACAGGATTACTACAATAAGAATGATGACCATCCCCGGTTGTATTTTCTTTTTTTCGAGCGAAGTTGGACGAGAAAGAAATAATTTTTGTTCTGCAATACTTGATTGGCGACCCAACAATGAAAGAATCTTTTGATACATTGTCTGCGCTGAAGTACGTAAGAAAACCTGTGCACGCTTTGTTACCGGGTGCCTACTTAACCGACCCAAAGGTGAGTGTCGTGCACGAAGCTCGTCCACGTAATTTTTCCCATTTACGGGAAGAATTGGTGTGGGGAGGAAACTCTTAGTTCGCGTATCTTCCTTTGTCTCGACTGCTTCCTTCGCTTCCTCAACAATCTCTTGATATTCACTTTTTTCTACTACCATTGCAGGAGTAATTTCTTCAGCAATGACAAAATCATCAACAGCAATTTCCTTGCCTGGCAGCAGTTCAACAGGATTAACAATATGGATATCTTCCTCCGGTTTTTCCTCTTGAGAATGATCAGTCATGTCTGAAACAACGGCATCTGACGACAGTACAGGTGGAGGCTCAATAAAACTGTCACCCTGTAACCCAAGTTCTTCTGTAGCCACAGTAGCAGTCGAAGACTTGTTACTTTTTGTGGTATTCTCAGTCAGTTCCTCAAGTGGATCAAGAATTTTATCTGTTTCGGTCGCACTTTCGAGAACATCCACCACCGTAGTCTCTGGGATTGCAGATTCCTGCGTTACTACAGCACGCTGTTTTTTTATTTTTTCGACAGTCTGAGCAACAAAATCCTTAACGTAATCGAAACCCAATCTAGTCTTTTCTTTGACAGTTTCGACTATAGTCGCTATCTGAGTCACAACCTTCTTGCTATCAGGCACTTCGATTCCAGTTGCAGCTATAAGAAACAGTTTTTTGCTTCCGAAAAGGTTCTCTTTAAATTCCTCTAACGACCTTAAAAGCGCATCTACACTTGTTAATGCGAACATATCGGTTTCCAAAGCATTACGAAGTAATGTTTTATTGCCTAATAGCAAAACGTCACCCTTGTCTAGTTCTACTTCTAAAAACTTTAAATCGTATAATGTTTCATTGTCAGGAACCATTTTACCCATGTCAGCATATTTCTTGTCACGGATAACAAAAATATCTGAATCTCCAAACTGAATGAGTTTTAGTGTATAACCTTTCTCTGCTTCGACAACGTTCAATAGTACGATATTAACATCCATTCCCTCTTGCACTCCAAAATTCTGCAACAGTTGAATAAACATTTTGACTGATTTTTTTAGTGCCGATTCAAACCCATCTGTATAAAAATTATCGGAAAAACTCTCCCAAAATCGTTTTGTTATTTGTTCATAAACGTCATCGCCAATCTCACCACCACTAAGGACTTCAAAAAATAGACCAATGCCGCCCTGCGACGTTTTCGCTTTATCAAGTGGGAAGTACCAAAAAATCCGTGAGTAACTGCCGCTCTCGACATCACTCGATAGGTACTGTTTTACTAAAAATGGGGCGTGTAGACTCATGTACTAGAAGAGTAGCAAAAGTCCTAGGAATAAAGCAAGAGCCAAAACTGCAAAAAAGTGGAGTAACGACACATATCGCATTATTCCAGAGTTCGGAGTTGTCAAAGTTAATGACAAAATACGAACACGTAAATAAAGAAAGAGCGCAAAGAAAACATACCCTACCAGAAAAACTCCTGTTGCCACCTTCATACCAGTCGAAATAATAGGAAGTCCAGTCTCTATCCTAAGCTGAGTTAAACTTGGGCTAAACAGATTCGTCGTCGGGAACATCGCGTTTTTCATTTTCAACTAAGTCCATTAAGATGTCTTGCACATCTCGAGCTTTTGGCAAATTTGCCAATTCAAAATTTTCTTTATGTGATGCTGTGAGGATGACCAAGTTCGCCATATCAAAGATTGTATTAATAAACCCCGGTGTCGAATATGAGACATCTTGTATGGCTCGGAGTACCGTTGTACTCCAGCGAGAATCCATAACAGTTTGAAAATCTAGGTCAACTAACCGCGTCGACGTGACAATTGTCACAGTAAAATACCACTTAAAAAAATCATACACTATACTTGTAATCGCAACCCCAATCCCTCCAACAAAAATGATAAAGCCCAGAGCACCCACTTGAACGAGAGAACCAAAAAGTGTTCCGAATACCCAAGTTAAAAATATAAACAACATGAGTAAACCAAGTGAACGAAGAATAGTTGGAATAAAAACGATTGGATGCTGCCTCAAAAAAAGAATTATTTGCTCATCGCCGTCTTGTCCATCAAAAGTGACCCGATCTGGATAAACACGTACTGCGTCAAAAAGGCGAAAACTCGAGAGTTGTTGTATCTTATTATACGACGATTGACTTACTTTTATACCAGCCATTTAGTTATATTCTACTCTTATTTCGGTATCTGCCGGAACTTTCTTAATGAGTGTACTTCCCTCATAAATTGAAATCTCGCTTTTTGCAGTTACTTGCATAACACGAGAACCAACTTTTGTAAGTGCAACTCGAACTTTCCGTCCTATATCATATTGTACTACATTTGCGTTGTTATAGTAATACTCCAGAATTTGTTCGTGATTCTGACCTGCTAATGCTCTCCCCTGAGCACCATATTGACTCATACCAACTCGATGCCCCCAACCTCTAGACCAAACTTCCCATTTTTCTGAGTTCACCTTCTTAATATCATAAAGTGTTGACCAAACAGAATTTGTACCAGGCGAACGCACATTATAGGCAGTCTTAAACCCCGTTCCCGAAACAGTCATCGTACCAGTCGTCCCAATAACTTCTAGATATGAAGTAAATTTTGAATTTTCAACAAGAGTTTCCCCTCCCTGATTATAAAACTGCTTTACCGTTTGAATAGTTCCCACCTTCTCGTTCACTGCACTAGCTCCCAACGCTAGCTTTACTGCCGAAGATGATTGTTCTGACGGGGTTCTAACTATTTTATATTTATCGTAATAAATTGCTGCGTTAAGATAGTCCACTAACAGTGCCATCGTATTTGTTCTATCTTGCTTTATCCAGTAGGACCTTGAACCACTGACATTGTTTCCGTAGGCTTTCCAAACACCACCATCAAAATACCTATCAGGTTTCGCAACAAGATACCCCAATGTACCGCCAAAGGAAGGCGACTCCTGTGATGATAGGGTATGTCCGCCTGTATCAGAGGAATATAATGCAAGAACCGTTTTTCCACCATACTCAAGAACCTTTTTTGTTGTAGAATCAACTGCAGTTTTCCATTGAGACCCCGAGCCCCCCTTAATTTTTGACGTACCACTATATTCTTGATCTTGAACATAATCATAAAGGTCGAACTTTCCATACCCACCGTAGCGCATTTTATACGTCGCATATGAGCGACCTGCAATCGCTTGAACCTTTAGAGCTTCCATTGCCCACGACGACGGCATTTCTGCTAAACCATAGAGATATTCGTCCATACTTAATTCGTTAATCGCATAAACCCCCGAAGATTTATTGAATTCTAATGTACCATTATATTCTGTAGCTACCTCTTTATCATATGCTGTTTTAGGTCTCTTGAGTGTAATTTCATTCGCGCTAGCACTCATACGTAAGACACTATTTGTTTTTTTTACCAAGGTACCACCAACAAGGAGCGAGACAGCTCCTGTTGTACTCGGTGGCGTTACCCCACCAACATTTCCTCCTCCACTTCCACTACCGGAACCACTAGAAGGATTACTTACAGAATTAGCCTTTTGATTAATAATTGCTTGAGCTGCCTTTGTTAGTTTTGAAATATCTGAAACAAGAGCGTTTCTTTGCGAGTAACTTTTCGACAAGGATACGGCATATTTTGATTGCTGATCTTCCAAAGAAGCAATTTGTTGATTAACCTCAGACAAGGATTTCTGAATTGTACCCTGTTCTTGTGCTATGAGTGCTTTCTTCACCGCAATTCCTTGTTGTTTAGTTTCAATTAACTCCTGCTGTTGCTTCATCGACTGTGATTGCACATTGTAGTAAAGAACCCTTTCAAGTACATTACCCAAAGAAGGTGATTCAAACAAGGTAACAAGAAAATTCTTTTGCGAATCAATAAGGTAGAGAGCCTGCTGCAAGGAATACGTATTTGCAATCGTTACTAACTCCCCTTCTTGTTTAACAGTCTCATCTTCAAGGATTTTAACATCTGCAGCCATTAAATTCAGTAACTTTTCTAGCTTTGACTTCTCCTTTTTGAGATTTTCTAATTTACTCGAAACACTCGCATTAGACGAAGCAATTATGGTAATTTCTGAAAGAATCTTATTAAGCTCTTGTTTTTTTTGAGATTTCTTTTGCTCAATTTCTTGCTGAGTCTCTGCATGCACAAAAGGAACAGTTGCAAATAAATAACCCCCAATAGAGACAACTAAAAAAAACATTAAAAAACGAAGATTAGGCAGCAACTTCATTGCCTATTGTAGCATGTTACAGCGTTATACTATTCCCTTTAGTAATATCGTACCCTATCAACGAAAGACTCAAACGCACGATAAGGTATGAGAGTAATACAACCGCGTACCCAATGACCGCCCAAAAAATCATTTGTGTTGATTGTTGGACCTTTTTTGGGTTATCTGCAGCTAGTGATCGAGTAAAACCCGCATAGACAATCATTACCACCAAAAGAACAGGGCCTAACCGAAACAATAATCCGTTGATAACTGGAAGCAACAACGCAAGCATTTCGGGAATGGTCGGAGGAGTAGGATTTGATGCATCGACGGCCGCGTAGACCTTACCATAAAATATAGTCGAAACTCTCTGCAACAAAATGCCTCCAATCATAACGTATCTTATCTAGAGCCTGCGGGAATAACTACTGGATTTGCCCCTGTTGTTCCTTCTTCAACTGATGGAAGATCATCAATTCCCTTACCGTCCAACTGTACGACCACTAATTGAATTAATGCGTATGCTGCGAAGGAAACGATCAGACCAATAATAGCATTGGTTATACTTCCCATCGCCTGTTTTGCCTTTGTTGGATCACCTTGGCTAGTTACATATTGGACACCCGCGAACATGATATAGATAACTGCTGCAACAACGACAACAATTAAAATAAGGTTCAAGACATTCTTTACCAAGTCATTTGCATTAGTTGCCCCACGAGATGGTCTCCAGCTACTTTCTGCGTAAACACTTGGAATAACGACATTTTGTACAAATTCAAGTACATTCATTTTCAAAAAAGTAAAACTTAATAGGATATTTTAACAACCCTCAGACTAACCGTCAATACCTATGTTACAATTCTACATGAAACACATTCTTATTGGCGTTTCCTGGCCATACACGAATGGACCGATGCATATTGGTCACCTAGCTGGGCAAAACATCGTCTGCGATGTTTTTGCACGCTTCCATCGAATCGTCGGAAATAAGGTCGCCATGGTTTCTGGGAGTGACATGCATGGGACACCAATCACTACGAAAGCCGAAGAAAAGGGAGTTCCCGTAGAAGAATTTGTTGAGCAAGGTCATCAAAGTTTTTTAAAAATATTCGAGCAGCTCTCTATTAAATTTGATCTTTTTACAAAAACTCGGGCACCAAACCACATTAGGGTTGCTCAAAATTTCATTACAGTTCTCAGTGAACAAGGATTTCTCTCGCGAAAGAAAACGATGCAATACTTTGACACAGAAAAGAATAGATTCTTAGCTGACAGGTATATCGAAGGGACTTGCCCACACTGTGGTTATACCCCAGCACGAGGTGATCAATGTGATACTTGCGGACACATATTAAGCCCTCAAGATTTGATTAATCCAATCAGTAAACTCTCAAAAAGTACCCCGATTCTTAAAGAAACCGAAGAACTCTACTTCGAGATGGGGAAATTGCAAAAGCAACTCGAACAATACATAGAAACAAAAAAAGATTGGAGAAAAAACACCCTAGAATTCACTAAAGCATGGTTAAAAGAAGGGTTACACGAAAAACCGATTTCACGAGATATTGGGTGGGGAATTCCGATTCCAATCAAAGATTTTGAACAAAAGGTTATATATGTTTGGTTTGAGGCGGTTATCGGATACCTTTCAGCAACGATTGAGCTGGCGGAGCTACGAGGTAATCCACCTGAATGGGAAGAATTTTGGAAAGATAATAACGCCGAGCATTATTACTTTATCGCAAAAGATAATATTCCCTTTCACACACTATTCTGGCCAGCGCAATTGCTTGCATACAATACAAAATACGAAGGCTCTGTGTTAAAAAATCCACTGCCAGGAGAAACACTCAAGAAATCTCTTAATCTCCCCACAAACGTTGTCGCGAACATGTATTTAAATATTAAAGGTGAAAAAATGTCCAAAAGCAAAGGAACGCAAGTTCTTGCTCAGGATTTACTCGATAAGTTTTCACCTGAACTTGTTCGCTATTTCTTTATCCGTTACGCCCCCGAAAATCACGACCTAGACTTTAATTTCGACGATATTAAAACTTTGAATAACAATGAACTTGTGGCAACACTCGGAAATTATATCTATAGAGTTCTTTCTTATGTAAAAACAAGACAAGCGGGAAAACTATATAAATCAGAGTTACTACCAGAAGTCGAAAATGCAATCACCAAGGCATTTCTTACAACTAAACAGATGCTCGAAAAAGCGGTGTTTGCCTCTTCATTAATGGAAGTTATGACGTTAGCACAATTCGGAAATCAATACTTCAATAATGCTGCTCCCTGGAAATCTACAGACGAGAAAGAAATTCAGAAGGTGTTATTTAATGCGACATCTATAGTTAAAGCATTACAATTACTTCTTAGACCGTATATTCCTTCATTTTCTGAGAAAATTGCAGCAATGCTTAATATTGATCCACACTTAGAAGCCGCCGACACGTGGAAGTACTCACCAATTTTTGACCAAAAAATTCACGAAATTGGGGAGCCGACTGTTCCGATTAAAAAGCTGGAGTAAAAAATTCTTGTTTCACAAAACGTATCTTATGCATTTTGTTATAACTTTCGCTATCGGGAAATTCTGATTCACACTGGTCTTCTAAAAAGATACCTGTAACTTAAGCGGTTCTATAAATTGTGGATAAGATGTGCTCAATACCAATTATTGATGTGAAAAAATATGATGAGAATCTTGAAACAAAAATTTTTTCATCAGTAAAATTTTCCAAGTATTATTTTAGCGGAGAACCCCTACTGTTATCAACATGTTATGGACAAGTAATATAATGCAAGCAATAACGAAATAATGACTTCGTAAGAAGTTTCTGTCCACATATCCACAGTGTCTATTACTACTTCTATATTTATAAAAAAAGAAGAAGAAAATTTCTAAATAAAATAAGTTAAAAATTATCGAAAGTGTCTCATAAGATATGATAGAATCAAAAATATAAGTTTTCTGTATTGTGAATGGAATTCAAGATTAGTGCTGAGGTACTCTCAAGCTACGTAAATATCACGAGTAAAGTAGTTAATACAAAGGCTAATCTCCCTCTTTTGAATAATATTCTTCTGGATGTAAAAAAAGATTCTATTAGTATTACGGGAACAGATCTTGAAGTTCAACTTACAGCAAAAGCACAACTCAATGCAAAAGCTACAGGAAAAACTTCGGTTAACGCAAAACTTTTCTCACAGTATATTAATACCCTCCCAAAAACCGAAACGTTAGAAATTACGCAAGAAAAAGGGATTGTAAAAGTTTCCTCAAAAGCGGGAACAGCAGAGTTTACAACACGGGATGTCGAGGATTTCCCTCTTTTTGAATCGGGAGATATGGAAACCTTATTCACCTTAAACGGGGATCTCTTCGGAGTAATGGTAGACAAAACGACGTTTGCAGCTGCAAATGATGATATCCGCCCCATTCTTACCGGTATCAATATAGAGATTGAAAAAGAAATGGTTACCATGGTTGCTTTAGATACCTTCAGACTTTCTAAAATTACTGAAAAATCTCAAACAGAGTTCGTTGGAAAAAAACAGATAGTTGTTCCTGCTACTGCATTAGAGCAGATGGTTCGTGTTATCCGAGATACATTTATTTCTTCTGTAACCGATCAGCCTGTTGTAACTTGTAAGCTTGCGAAAACAGGAAACTTCGTTCTCTTACAGTATGGAGATATTGAATTATATGCGCGTCTGATAGAAGGTGAATATCCAGCGTACAAAGCGGTTATCCCAGTTGCGCATTCCGTTGAAGTTACGGCGTCTCGCGTTGCTTGGTTAGAATCCATAAAGCGTGTCGGTGTTTTTGCTCAGTCAGCCATTGGGCAGAAAGTGATTCTAAGTTTTGGTGACAGTAAGCTTGTTATGGAGTCTCAAGTTCCAGAAATTGGAAATATTAGAGAAGAATTAGAGGTAACTTACGAAGGAGAGCCGTTAAAAATTGCATTTCAAATTAAATTTCTTATGGATATTCTTACTCTTATTGCAGATGAAACAATCGTCTTTAGAGCAACAACAAAAGTCGCTCCAGGTGTGTTTTTACAGCCATCACTCGGCTCTTTTTTGCACATACTTATGCCTCTTAAATTAGACGAATAAGTGTCAATGGCAAAAACAGAATCTCCAACGCAACTCCCTCTCTCGATTACGGTTTCTCCTTGGGCAGGGATAGTTTATCGTATCAAAAAGGACCTTCGTGAGTTTAAATACTCTGCACTTGTTCTTGTTATGACGCATGTTCTTTTTTGGCTTAATATCGGTTTAATTGCTGGAACGGGGTGGATTCTTTTCGTTAACAAAGAAATAGTCACTAAAGGTATCGGTATCGTTTTTATTCCTGGTGATAAATCGTTTGTCCCTGCGTTTACTGAGTATGCAGTACAGAATCTTGAAGTACTTCCTTACCTTTGGTATGGAATGGTTGGTATATTTTTTATTTCTGTAATTGTCAGTGTTTTGGTCTACTCGTTCGGTAGATATGGCATTACAACATTTCTCCTTTTACTTACAGGCGTAATCCTTGCTTTGCTTGCCAAAGTGATTGTTACTCCTATCTTGCTGCTGGGGGGGCAATAAAATGGATATTTATTTACTCTCTGGATTGGTCTCTCTCGTGCTTGCTCTTTTGCTAACACCGTGGGTAGGAATTTTGGCGAAGCGATTTGGCGCAATTCAGGAATCACCGCAAGAAGCGTTAAAAAAAATTCAGGAGCAACGAGAAAAAGGTCTCTCGGATAGAGATTATGAATCGAAACTTCAAGCAGCAAGGCGTAGATTGGATAAGCCACCGATGATTATGTGGGGAGGGCTTGGGTATGTAGTTCCATTTTTGGTAGTGAGCGGTGTCGTACTTCTTATCTCTAAGAATGTAAATATTCCAGTATCAGATTTTTCCACCTATATGCTGTGGTTTAGCAGTATTGTTATCCTACTTGTTGTCGGAATGATTGATGATGTTTTTGAATTAACTGGGCGTGTCCAATTCATGTTCCATATTGTTGCTGCAATTGTTTTAGTGCTGCTCCCTATTGATTTTAAGGGATTTACTATACCATTCGGTCTTGGGTATGCAAATATGAACTGGTGGCAGGTGACACCAGAAGTAATACCGTGGTTGAGTTTTGTATTTCCAGGGGATCTCTTATTGTTTTTGTGGGTACTTCCCCTGATCAACGCAATTAAGTGGGTGGCAGGTAATGATGGACTTATGGAAGGTGATATTGGAATTGCGGCAATCATTCTTTTCTTGGTTAGTTTTAATTTTAATCAATCGACGTCTGCGCTGCTTTCTATAACCTTAGCAGGAGCACTCTTTGGATTTTTATACTATAATTTTTTCCCAAGTAAGATTATTTCTGGATCCACAGGGAAGACACCATTAGGTTTCATTATCGCGGGAATTGCATTAATAGATACCTCCAAAATAGCAATAACTCTCATTGTTTTTGCATTACCGCTGGTGGATGCATTTTGGGTGTTATTGCGGCGGTTTTTTTATTATAAACCCAAGTCACTTTTACAACTGATGCTTATTAGTAACCAATACCACTTCCACTTTCATCTGCGTAAGTTAGGATTTACCGAGAGACAGGTAGCATTATTTGAGTATGCATATATTTTATTTTGGGGATTACTCGGCGTGTTTGTTCCGCCAGAATATAAATCTTGGGTACTTCTTTTTGCCCTATTAACTTCTGCGAGTTTGATAATTTCTGTTACTGCGAAAACATATGATCAATAGTGCTGTAAAAACGAAACCGAAAGATTTTATCGCGAATTACGAGATGAATAACTATAAGTACAGTGATTTTTGGATTGGGAGAGAGTATGAACACGAAGCAGAGATATTTTTGTTGCAGAATATTGTAAAGAAACATCTTCCAGATTTACAAGAAAGGGAGCTCGTCGATCTTGGTGGTGCATACGGTCGGCTACTTACTGTCTATGGGAAACAGGCGAAACGTATCGTTTTAGCTGATTATTCAACAAATGAACTACGTCAGGGATTGTCGAATGTAATGCACTCGCCAATTAAAGGTAAAATAAGTTTCTTGGCTTTAAATGCGTATAAAATGCCTTTTGGTGATAATACTGTTGATGCACTTCTTTCGGTTCGAGTGATGCATCATTTAAAGGATATTCATTTATTTTTTTCCGATTTAGCACGTGTTTTAAAACCAGGAGGAAAAGCAATTATTGAATTTGCAAACAAGAATCACTTATTATCTTTGTTCAGACATGCAAAAAAGTTAGATCTATCCTCCTTTTTACGCGAAGATGTTACTCAAGTGACCCATAGAAAAGATTCACAGGGTATTAAAACAGGTCAGTTATCTATTATGTATAACTTTTCTTACAAATATATTAAGGAAAAGGCCCAAGTGGTGGGACTAGGAGTTGAAGCAAGCTATGCCTGTTCTTTTTTGCGAAGTACGTTTTTTAAGCATATATTTGATACTCCTACCCTACTGAAATTGGAATCAGTTTTTCAAAAACTTTTTTGTTGGACTAGGATTACACCAAGTGTTTTTATTGTATTGTCAAAAAAAGGTGAGTTTATAGCAACTGATGATTCTGTAATGGCGAAACTTTTTTGCCCAACATGCAGTGCTGCACTAAAAAAAGCTAATGCAGGTTGCCTTTCCTGTCCTAATGGCCATGAATTTCAACAAAACAATTCGGAAATTATAGACCTTCGTGATCCACGACCGGAAGTGATAGATTTTTGATAGATTGGGTTGTCGCTGATATAATACAGTGAAATATGACCATAGCGAATTTGCACGCACAATTACTAAGAGCACAGCTTGTAATCATTGATAATGGTTCGGGTGATGGGGTAAAGTTAGATGCAGACACAGATGTTGGCGGTTTTATTGGAAAATTTTTGCCAATAGCGATTGGTATTGGTATTTCTTCTGCTGTGATTTTGGTTGCCCTGGCGGGTTATAGATTGCTTATGAGTGGCGGTGATGCTGCAAAAATAAAAGACGCATCTGAACAAATCCAGAATGCAGTTCTTGGATTGATGTTAATCATTGCTGCCGTATCCATTAGTGTGTTAATTGTAAAAACATTAGGGATTGATATATCTAAACTGTAATGAACTAAAACATGTTCGGTAATTTTTATGTTTCTGCGGAGACGACAATAAATGGCATTAGCAATCCGCTTGGAGAGAATAGTTTGTCTATATGGGGAGTCGTTAATAACGGACTTACTGTTGTTCTTCCTTTGGCAGGTATTATTTTTGTAGGGATGTTCGTTTATGCAGGAATTACCTACATACTTAGTTCTGGGGATCCTGGGAGAGTAAAGTCAGCTCAGGCGATGATGACGAACGCAGTAATAGGTTTTTTAATTATCTCCTTCGCATTTGTTATTAAAGCTTTGGTCGTGACTGGAATTTCAGGAGGAACCCAATAATTGATCCAAAGGAATATGTTAGGGCAAAGAATTTAATATTATGCAAAATTATATGAATACATGGATAACAGTTAAAAAAGTATCTGCGCAGGTTGATGCTATCATTGGAACTCCACCTGCGAATATCCCTGGATATGTTAAGCCGAGCGATGCTGGAGCGAGAATCGCTGCCTTTTTGGATTTAACTTTTATTGTCGCTGCAATTATCGCTACATTTTTTGCAATCAAGGGTGGGTTCGATTTTGTAATGAGTAGTGGCGAGCCACCAAAAATTAAAGCAGCGCAATCGACAATTCAGTACGCAATTATTGGTCTTGTTGTTTGTGCCTGCGGTTTTATCATTATACGAATTGTCGCATCCACACTAGGATATAACTCGTCAGCGCTAGATTTACCATTTTAGGATATAATAGATATATAATTTTTTTTATTTCAAATTTATGGCAGAAGTTATTAAAGCAGAAGAGAAGTTAGGAGAGGCACGTGTGCTAAATACTGACAGCAATGCTAAGTTGATGGCAGCACTCGCGTGGTTATTTGCTCCGGTTTCCTCGCTTATCTTTATCTTGGTCGATACCTATAAAAAAGATGAGTATATTCAGTTTTATGCATGGCAGTCGCTTGCTTACTCAGTTGCATCATTTGTAATTAGTATGGTTATTAACACAATTACTCTCGGATTTGGAGTTTGCATTACGACTCCAGTAATGTTGGTACTTTGGATCCTCGGTGCATATAAAGCATTCCAAGGTGAAAAGTGGAAACTTCCTTATGTTGGTGATTGGGCAGCGCAACAAGCAGAGAAGACTGTATCAAGTGCAAAATAAGAATTCTTATGTCTTTCCAGCATCTTTTTTAACAGAGATACTTGGTATTTAGACATTTTTCTTGCTAGGTGATTTGTATGCTCAGCTAAAATCTGTCGCTCCGGCGACAGTGTATGGAGAGGTGGCCGAGTGGCTGAAGGCGACGGTTTGCTAAACCGTTATACCCTTTTTTGGGTATCGAGGGTTCGAATCCCTCCCTCTCCGCGTGCCAGGTCACAGACTTGGTAAGCGGAGAGGATACAGGATGAGTTAGTAAGCACGAAAATAATAAACAATCACTATGAATGAAAGAGTTGCTCAAATAATTAAAAATCCAGAAGACTTTATTTTTGAGTTTCAATTTAATGATAGTGCAATAAAATTGCGACCATTAGGAGACAAAGATGTGAAAAATCTTTCAAACTTTCTGGAGTCTCTTTCACTAGAGACAAGAAAATACTACATGCTCGATTCTTTCGATGAGAAAATGGCGCAATCACTCCGTGATGATATTGGAAAATATGACAAAGCTAGGTTCGTTATATTATTTGAGGATTCGATTATAGGAATCTTTGAGTTCAGTTTTGACTTAGTATCTGAGGATATCGAAAGATTCTCAGATTATGGAGTAGCTCTTGTACAAGGAAAAGATTGTCGTTTTGGACCATGTATTTCAGACAAATTTCACGGCAAAGGATTGGCCGGTACTGTTTTTCCCTATTTGATAACAATAGCAAAAAAATTAAATCAAAAAAGAATGATTCTATGGGGCGGCGTTTTTGTCAGTAACGAAAAGGCAATTAAGTACTACCTAAAAAGTGGATTTAGAAAAATAGGGGAATTTATTAACACTGATGGTGAACCTTGTTACGATATGATTTTAGATTTAGGATAAGAGTATACTATCTTATGCAAAGCGATGTCCCTTTAAACCATACAATAACTCAGATTGAAAAAATGCCATGAACGACTCCCTTATTCTCTCCTTCTACAAGAACCAGCGACATTTTTCTCAAGATACCCATGTTATTTCTGCACCATACTCAAACATGAGCTGTGGAGATGAAATCGTTCTCCACGTTAATGACAAAGGAAAGTTAGTATATTCAGGTTCCGCCTGTTCCTTAACTTTTGCGAGTGCTGAATTTTTATGTCGTGAGGTAGAAGCGCAAGATGCGGGAACCGTAGATATCAGAGCGCTACAAAAGAAAATGTTTGAAGAATTTGAAATGTCGGAAGAGGACAAACGAGCAACGTGCGTACTCCTACCCTTTCGAGCGTTAGCAGTAATGCAATCAGAATTACGAAAAGTCTAGTATAATTAGAAGCAGCTCCCAAATTAGAGAACTAACAAATTAAGGAAGTGATGAATACTGATATTCAAGAAATTAAAGCGCGTGCAGATATAGTTGCTATAATTTCGCGATACGTAAAATTAAAGAAGGCTGGTCGTAATTTCACAGGCTTATGTCCATTTCATGTGGAGAAAACACCATCATTCAGTGTTAACCCTTCTTTGGGAATTTTCAAGTGTTTTGGCTGTGGACAATCAGGTGATGTCATCAAATTTATCCAAGAAATCGAACATATCGAGTTTCCCCAAGCACTCGAAAAATTGGCAGACGAACTTGGTATTACGTTGCAGAAAAGCGACGATCCTTCGACAAAATTGATTGCACGTTACAGAAAAATGTATACAGTAACGGCAGAATTGTATCACTACATTCTTCTAAATCTTGAACAAGGAAAAGAAGCATTAGAATACGTTCTCAAAAGACGTAGGTTAACCGAAGCAACTGTTATCGCAAATAAAATTGGTTATGCCCCTTACGACAATAAGCTCTTGCAAAATTACCTGATTAAAAAAGGGTTTACTCCTGCTGAAATTAAAGATGCTGGTTTTATTAACGAGAGAGGAAATGATAAATACACGGACCGCTTAATGTTTCCTATATTTGATACGGCTGGTCACGTTGTGGGGTTTAGCGGTCGTGTTATTAGTGCAGATGACAGGAGGCCAAAGTATTTGAATTCTGCAGAAAGTATACTGTTTAAGAAGCGATTTCTCCTCTTTGGACTTAATAGTGCGAAAGAAGCAATTGCAAAAAAAGATATCGCTATTCTTTGCGAGGGGCAATTGGATGCAATTACCTCGCAACAGGCAGGTATTGAAAATATTGTCGCTCCACTCGGAACTGGGTTGACGGACACTCAGTTGAGCCTTCTTTCCCGCTACTCAAATAACGTTGCTTTTTGTTTCGACAACGATGAGGCAGGGCAGAAATCTATGCTCCGTGGTGTACAGCTCGCGTTATCACAAGGGATGACACCTTTTATTATTTCCTTACCAGAGGACGTAAAGGATATTGATGAACTAATTCAGAAACGACCAGATGATTGGAAAGATAGAGCGATTAATCCTAGAGATTTCTTTTTAGTACAAATTTCGACTTTACGAAGTTTAATGAAAAAAGATATTTTGATATTCGAAAAGAAATTGCAAGAAGTACTTTCTGTTTTAAGCAATGCAAGTGAACTGAAGCAAAGTATTGTCGCAAAACAATTTGCCGAATCGTTGGGATTATCGGAACAGGGCTTATTGTCTTCGATCCAAAAAACTGCACCGCCAAGTTTTATCCGCCAAGAATTAAAGCAACGACAAGGTGCATTATCTACTTCGGAGTACGTTCTTGGTATGGTACTCCTCTTCCCGCTTGTAACACTCCTTATGGGAAAGACAGAAATTGCGAAAGAATACTTCCCATTAAAAGATCAGCAGGAGTTATTCGAAAAGTTGACTGAATTTGCGCAAAAGCATTCCAACCTTGTTACAAGTGTGTTGGATAAAACTAAAAAATCAATTACCGTTAGTTGGGAGTCGATTTATACGAGGTTTACAAACGAGGTCGCACTCGATTTCTCTACGTGGATAGCCAAAGTATCAGAAGAGAGACCTGGATTGGCAGGGCTTATTGAACGAATTGGCCTTTCTGAGATGACAGCAAGCATTGTTATTACCGACGATATTGTTACCGATTTCTTTAGAGCTTGGGGACGATTGAAAAAACAAGCTGTTACTTTACGGTTGGAAATTCTGAAGAAACGAATGGTTGCCGCAGAGCTCGCGAATATAGTTGATGAAATTAGTGTAATTCAAGAACAGATTCAAGCGAATATGGAGCTTTTGAGAAAAATTGAGAAGAAATCTTAATCACGGTACAATAGTTGCATGAGTCTACAACGAATGCCACTCACAAAGTCCAGTAAATTGCATGGAGCGATAGTTTGCAATCCAAATAGGTTAGACGATCTCTTTCAGCGCGCAGTTGTTTCTAAAAGGGTTCAACGAATGTTGCAATCCCCTTGTATTGTTAAATACATTCTCGCCTTGGAGGCAAAGGTTATTCAATACGATAATACACAGTTGGTGACTGAAGGAAAAATCTTTGTGCGGTTGCCACAATCGCAGGAAGAGTTGGATCAACTTAGAAAGTTAGAATACACAGAAATATGGGAACTTTCCGATTTAGAACGTGATCGAATTGTTAAAATCGAGGGAGAAAAGGCACTTATAAAAGGTGGTACAGAAGACGAGAAGGCTCAATTTACAAAACTATGGAAGGCTTCGGGTGAGGACCTTCCTCTTTTATCTCGTCTTGTTGGCATTACGAGAGAATCACTATTAGGACTTATGCATAAAAAACGGGTTTCTGGAAGCGTTTATCCATTTCCGCTTTTTCGTGCCGATTTCTTCAGTATATTTGGTGGCACAACGAAAGAGGTTCTCACTATTATTCTTGAAAAATTAAGGAAACGGTACGCTGCAAAAAGAGATTTGTCAGTAGTACCCTCAGATATTTTAGTAACACCAAACCTGGATCATATAAGGATGCTTTTTGAAGAAAATGATGCAGATTTCCAAAAAATATACCGGAGATCGTTTCTTCAGGCCGCGGATGGGTATTATCCGTTGGTTATGTACGGAAAAGCTTCGGTTGGACATCAGCCCTTAGAACAGGTGACTGGGGTTGATTTGTTTATGCAACTTATTAATACCGTTGGGTCGCAGGCATTGCCGTATACGATCTATCTTGTCGGAGGCTTCGGTAATGTACCTTATAAGGCTCGCGATTACTTCGTTTCTATATACCCGAATTTGCGAGAGAATTTCATTGGAATTAGTGCCCCACCACTAGGCTTTTTGGAAAACAAGGAAATAATGGATGCAATTGCAAATGATATTGAAGAAAAGAAGCCAGACCTTATTTTCGCTTGCATGACTATGCCTATACAGGAAAAATTTATTAACGAGCTCATGAACCGCGGTGTTAACTTCGGGATTGGTTTTTGTTTTGGTCGCGCACTGGAACTCGTTGTTGGCTATCAAAAGAAAGAGCCAGCCCTCGTTGACAGGCTTCATTTAGCATGGATATATCGAATGTTCTTTGATGCACGAGGAGATATCAGGAAACGACAGCGCTCTCGTGTCCTTAAAGATTTCAAGTTCGTCATTAAGACACTTTTCACAAAGTAGCTTTTGTATTTGCCCTAGGGTTTTCTGTACTTATACACGTTAAATTGTCCTTGTGAAATATTTATGCAACAATCTCCACAGCATAGGCGCCCCACGTAACTGTCCACAGTCGTGAAATATTTGTGGAGCAGTAACTGCACGCGTGGATGATTGTAATAATCAAGTACTGAAAGTGGAATTCGAGAAGCTTATCTGCTTAACTCTTTTGTAATGGCCTCGACTGCTATGATTGCTTCAGAACCTGCGGTAAGTAATTGAGCGAATTTGTTAGAAGCAGTTGTACTATCACCTGCTGCATAGATGCCTGAAATCGAAGTTTCTTGCTTTTCATTAACGATAATGAAACCCTCCTGATTTGTCTTTACTCCAATTGCATCGGTAAAGAGTTTATTTGGTTCGTGGCCGATCTCGATAAAAGCACCTTGTACGGGCAATTCTGAGAATTCTGTGCTTGTGACTACAAGCTTCTCCAAAGTGTCAACACCCTCAAAACTATTCACTACGGTATCGAAATGAATTTTAATATTAGGTTTTGCTTTTACTTTATCCACCCAATATTGTTCTGCTTTAAACTTGTCGCTACGAACGAGTAAGTGAATTGTTGGACAGATGTCTGCAAGGTATAGTGCTCCAGTGACTGCGGAGTCTCCGCCTCCAATAACAGCAACGTCCTTCCCTTTATAAAAGTATCCGTCGCAGGTGGCACAATAAGTAACACCCTTGCCGTAGAATTCGTTTTCGCCTGGGACACCAAGTTTTTTTCGGGTAACTCCTATTGTTAAAAGAATCGCTCGTGTTTTGATTGTTTCCCCGTTTCGTAATGTAACTGTAAATAATTGATCGCTATTTTTCGAGATACCTTCTACTCTTTCATAAAGTTCAGTAACACCGAGTTTAACTGTTTGGTTTTGGACGCGCTGCATTAATTCTAACCCAGTAATTTCTTCGAAGCCAGGATAGTTCCCAACGATATGTGCTTCAGCAGTTTGTCCACCGAAAACTTCTCCAACGATAACTGCCTTAAGGCCATAACGAGCTGCGTAAATCGCACCAGAATATCCTGCAAATCCCATTCCAACTATTACTAGGTCATAAGTTCCATTCATATACAAGTATTGTATCATTTCGTTTGAAGTATATTGCAGTTTTCTATGGTAAATCGTGTATAATGACGGGTTATGGCAAAACGCGGTCGCCCATCAAAATCAAAAGAATTAACAATAAAAAGCAAAGAAACACAGGTGTTTTTGGGTTTCGTCTTTGTGGCAATCGGAGCCTCGCTTTTTTTTAATAATTCACTCGCTGGAACGGTGCCAGAACTTATTCAAGCAAGTTTTGGACAGACAACATATGTTCTTGGCGCTATTGCTGTTGTAATTGGGCTACGAATGGTTGGGGTAAAAAGTTATATAACGAGTGAACGTTTTCTTTCAGGATTAGTTTTACTTTTGGTTGCATCTCTTCCGTTATTTTCGGCTATTGCAGATCAAGGTGACAGGACACTTTCGTACAATGAAGCAGTTCAGGCAAAGGGAGGTGGCTCAATTGGCGCAGCACTTCATCAATGGATTCAAGGGTTTCTAGGGAGACCGGGCGAAATTGGTGTGCTTTGGGCGACAGTCATTTTGGCACTTTCTGTTATCAGTGGGTTATCGCTGGAACAAGCTGGAGAGTTACTCACTGCCCTATTTGGTATGTTTGGGAGATTATTTGGTACTCTTTTTTCTGCAATGACTGGAAAACCACTAGAAACAGATAAAGACGAGAAACCGGAAATAGTGAACCGACAAGTAGACAAGAAGAACCTTAAAGATAGTGAATCTCGTGAGCTTGACATAGAAAATACTCTCAATCCTCAAATTAAAGAACTTGATGTTGCAGATGTCGATTTGCCTGAGTTAGACGCAGATAAAGGACCTGGGAAGTTGAACGAACCGAAGATTACGATGAGTTTTGGTCGTGACCTTCAAGGAAGCAGGAATGAAGATGATGAAAACGGTGAGCCAATTCAAATCTCAGATCTCGAGCAAGAGTTCAGACACAAGTATGAGCCAAGGTTTGCCAAATGGACAACACTCCCTCTTGATCTTCTTGAACCACCTGTTGAAGAAACTGTTAAAGAAGATGATTTACTTACCAAAAGTAAACTTATCGAGAAAACACTTGATAGTTTCAAAATTCAAGCTCGTGTTGCAAAAGTTTTTGTTGGGCCGTCAGTTGTTCAGTATGCATTAAATCTTGCTGTAGGTACAAAAGTTTCCAAAGTTAAAGGATTGGCAAGAGATATCGGGCTTGCATTAGCGTCTTCATCAGATTCAATTCGTATTGAAACAATTGGAGGAACCTCATTGGTAGGTATCGAAGTTCCGAGAAAGAGCGGTCGAATGGTTCGAGCAAGTGAAATTATTGGTTCTTCTGAGATGTCCCGCGCAAATAAAAAACTTCCATTGGCACTCGGTGCGGATATTAGGAACGATATAACGGTTATTGATTTGTATAACATGCCTCATTTGTTAGTTGCTGGTGCAACTGGTACGGGTAAGTCAGCTACGATTAACACAATCCTTACCGGCTTACTCATGAAGTTTACTCCTGATGAATTGCGATTAATTCTGGTTGACCCTAAACGTGTAGAAATGACTCCGTATAACGACATTCCTTATCTTCTAACTCCAGCGATTGACGATATGGACAAGGTGATACACGCACTTGATTGGGCGATTCACGAAATGACACAGCGATTGGCTATCTTTAAAGATACTCGAGTTCGTAATCTTGAAGAGTTTAACAAAAAATCAACATATTCATTACCAACAATTATTATTGTGATTGACGAAATGGCAGATCTTATGTTGAGTAAGAAAGGTGAAATTGAACAAAAAATTGTTAGACTTGCACAACTTGCTCGAGCGACTGGAATTCACCTCATTTTGGCCACACAGCGACCCAGTGTCAATGTCATCACGGGATTGATTAAAGCGAATATTCCTGCACGTATTTCTCTTGCTGTAACTTCCGGGGTTGATTCACGTGTTATTATCGACCAACAAGGAGCAGAAACGCTTATTGGTAAGGGTGATATGTTAGTTAAAACTCCAGATAATCCAAAGATTCGTCGTTTACAAGGTGCATTTGTCGGAACAGATGAAGTAAATAAGATTACTGATTATATTCGTAAACAAGCGATTCAAATGGACCCTTCCGGAGACTGGTATATGCCAGGAATTGATGATTACTTACCAGAAGGAGCTGCCTCAGTAGTTGGTGGAGGAGATGTTGGTGAAGAAATCCACGATCCGCTCTTTAAACAGGCAGTTGAACTCGTTATCCAACATCAAAAAGGTTCTGCGTCTACAATTCAGAGATATCTTAAAATCGGGTTTAATCGTGCGGCACGATATATTGATATGATGGAAAAGATTGGGGTTGTCGCTAGCGCAAACGGAAGTAAACCAAGGGAAGTTTTAGTGAGCAGTATTTCAGAAGTGGAAGAATTGGACAACTAAATAGTTGAGTCGCAAGTAGTTATCTAAATGAGGAGTATTTTCGTTTAAGAGTTTTCAGCGAGAAATAGTTTTTCGGGTTTTAGCTCATATAAATCTGTATCTGCCCCATCTTCCCCTGTTTCGTAACCTAAAATAAAATCATATAAATGATTTTTATTTATTGCTTTGCCAGTTAAGAATTTATCGACTTCAGCTTTGTGAGCACCAATTGGGGTATCTGTCGCGGTTGTTTCATAATGAAAATTTCCGCTATTATCTTGTGCTAGTTTGAAAAGTGTATTCTTATACTTCAACGAAAAAGTCATCTGGTAATCTTCGTCTAGTGAGATTGAGTGTAAGGTAAAATTACCATCCTCATCAAGATTCATATTATTCATTTCTATAGTCCACGCGGTGCCTTCCTTGTTCTGTGTCACCGCATACATATCATGAAGCGTCTTTGTCTGTTCTAAACTCATTAAAATTTCAACTGCACGGAGTTTATTGCTTTTTACATTATTCATTTTTTGAATGTGTTAAAAATAATTTTCTCCTCAGAAATTCTTTCATATCGAAATATTGTTTCAAAACTTTCCGAGTCAAGTAACTGTAGGTCACTAAGCAAACGACTCCAGTAAGGAAAGAAATTGCTAAAACTCCAACGGTTCTCGTCGAATCGATCCACATATCAGAAACTCGATAAACAAAATAGGTGACTCCAAGAGTTATCAACGCAGAGCTGATAATTTTTTTAATCTGTAAGAGTGGAGTTGTATCTTCTAATACATGTTGCCACAATCTAGTCTGCTTGGAGAGTAACCAGAAACTAAGAAGTACTTCAAAAAACAAACTAACAGTAATCCCGAATGCAAGCCCCGCAACTGCACCGAATGACGGTCCTCTTGTAAAAAACCATGAAAGTATTTCTCCAAGTTGGGTTAGGTCTAGAATACCTAGGGCTGAAAGACTTTGAAACTGAGTTGCATGCGAGAAAAAGTTTGTAAATCCAATGCTAAAAAGAATGTTACAAGTCACACCGATAAAACTAACAAGAAGCGGAGTTTTTGTGTTGTTAATAGCGTAGAATGTTCTTATATTAAGTGCTGCAAGTGCCTGCAAGAGGATCGCTGGAGTAAAAAATACCAAGGTAAAACTAGTTATCAATGTTGCGGTCCACGTAAATCGTCCTGCTCCAAAAATTAAACGCACAATAGGTAAGCGCAGGACAATAAATGAGATAGCGACTGGGACTGCAATAAGACATAGGAGTACCAGTGTTCGCCAATATAAGCGGTTTAGTGATTTATAGCCGTCATTTGCATGTGCGCGTTCGTTTAGTCGAGGAAAGAGAACCTGAAGAAAGCTGCCAGTGATAAGATCAACAGGAACAAGATATAATGTACTAGCGAATTTAAAAACTGAGAGAGCTCCGGTTCCTAGGGTAAATCCCCAGAACGTGTTAAACATTATTGCAATTTGTTCTACTCCAAGTCCAAATATACGTGGAAGCGAAAGTTTTGCTATATCTTTTACATAATTGTTAATACCAAATGACCAAGAAAAATCATTCTCGTGAAGGTTAAATACTCCGATAAGTTGGGTAATAAAATGTAAAAGAGTTCCTAACAGTATCGAATAACTTAATGCATAAACACCGTATTCTGGAGCAAACTTGACGAAGTATGCTATACCAATAACAATTCCAATGTTATACATTAATGGTGCTAGGGCGGTTGAGATAAATCGTTTGTGTGCTTGTAGGTAGGCCCCGAAAACGCTGCTTACTGCAAGTAATAGTGGCGATACCAACATAAGCCGCGAAAGATTAATAAAAAGATTTTGATAATAGCTACTACTTCCTTGTGGTAACGATAATGAGAGGTCGAATGCTTTTAGAACTTCTTTGCTCGAGAATATCCAACTGGTTATCGAAGGCATTGCAAAGTACAAAATTCCGAGGAGGATGAGTAATACGCCAAAGAGCAGCGCAATTACAGTGTTTAGCGTTGTATGTAATGTCTTCTGCTCATTTTTTCTGAGTATTTTAATAAAAACAGGGACTAATGCTGCGTTGACGGTACCGACTACGAGGAGTGCAAAAACTAGGTCTGGCAGGGCGAATGCAGCATAGAAAATATCACTCTCTTTACTAGTTCCAAATAATCGAGCGATTAAGTGAACTTTAAAGAATCCCAATAGTTTTCCAACAATGGAGACTCCTGTGATGAATAACGAGATGGATATAAGTTTACTTTCAAAATTGGCGATTTTTTTTCTGAATTGTGCAAATGTCATTGAGAAATTTTCAAGATAAGTTCGGCTTCGGTTGGTGGTGAGGCAATACTATAAAGATAGGTAAATCCTCCATATGAGATGATAGAAGCGATAATAAACACTACCCAGAATATGATTTTATCGTTCCTTTTTACGAAGTTTTTCATTCGAAATCATTATAACACCTAGCGCCAAAATATACTGAAAAACTCATTCATTAAAAAGGTTTCTTTTTTCTTTCTTGGCAAGCTCTTGTCCTTCGAATAGCTTCTGTTGGTACGCGACATTCGGCGGAATCGTCATAATGTTAGCATACCCGAGTCGTATAAGTATGTAGTTGACCATAGTACCATCTTCTAGGTAAACATAACGAAGCAATCTACCGTACTTATCAGTTTCTCCAATGTCTTTTTGTAAGTAAACAGTTTTTCCCTTAACGAGAAATTCATTGAGCGCTGTGGCTTCCTGTCCAAATAATTCGTCTTCACCGTTCCCTTGATGTTTTATTTCTGGGGTATCAATTCCAATATATCTAACCGAAACTTCGGTTTCGTCTGCTCGTTTTACTTTAAGAGTATCTCCGTCCGTAATTTGTGTTACTGTTACTTTTTCGAAAATATTCGAGGTGAGTGGAATATCTGAGAGTAGCTTTTGTCGTGTTGTTTCCAGATAGGTATACTCTGCTTCATATGGCGTTGTAGACGATGATTGTGGATTAGAAAAAAAGGTTACTATCAAAAAAATAATGGCACAGATAGTAACGAGAAAATCGATTGAAGGTTTTCGAAGTAGTTTTGGAGTCATTTTTAAGCGAATTTCTGGATACATATGTCAAGTACAGTAAAAAGTGAGTCAATTTCTTGTTTTTCGTTAAAGAAGGAAAATGACACTCTGACTGTTGGTCCAGTTCTGAGTGCAGCGTGTAAAGGCTCTGCACAGTGATAACCTGCCCTGATAGCGATTCCTTCTGAATCTAGGAAATCTGCAATATCATGAGGATGAATATTTCCGAGTGTGAATGAAACAAGAGGTGTTCTTTTATCTGATGTTACCGAGCCTACTATTTTTAGTTGAGGAATAGTCAGAGCTTTCTGTAAGCAATGTTCAAGAAGCTCGGTTTCCTTTTTCTTTATTTCCTTTATTCCAATCGATGTGACATATTCCAATGCTGCCAGTAATCCCGCAACACCAGCGGTATTCGGAGTTCCTGCTTCAAAACGCTCTTCGTTATGTTTAAAAAGTACAGTTGAGGTAGTTACCTTGTCGACAGCTCCTCCACCGAGTATCATAGGTTCGGCAGTAAGATAATGCTTTTTCATAACAAGTACTCCTACTCCTTCTGGTCCATAAAGCTTATGAGCCGAGAAAGCAAAAAAATCTACAGAGGTTTCGGTAAGATTTACTTCTTCATGCGCTATGGTTTGTGCTGCGTCAATAACAGTTATAAGGTGTCTTTCTCGGGCGATAGATACGATTGCTGCCAAATCAGTTATGTTCCCTGTTACATTTGATCCATGTGTCACTGCGAGTACTTCACCTTCCTTTGTTTTGATTTCCGAGAGATTAATAGTGCCTTTTTCAGTAACACCAATTACTTGTTTGTTTTGCCAAGGGAGGAAATTTGAGTGATGTTCTGAAACTGTTGTGATGACGGATTTACCATTAAGAATATGCGCAGCAAGATTCAAAGATTCGGTTGTATTTTTTGTGAAAATAACTACATATTCTTCGGGCGATGCATGTAAGAATTTTAATACTTTTTTTCTACCCTCTTCTAAAACACGAGAGGATTCGAGTGATAACGTATGAGTTCCTCTACCGGGGTTGCCTGAATGATTTTGATAATGGTCCGTAACTGCTTTAATTACTTGTTGTGGACGTGGTGTTGTTGCTGCGTTATCAAAGTAAATGAGACCTTTACCATTGATTTTTCGAGATAAAAGGGGAAAATCGTTTCGATAGTTGTTCATAATCGCCCAAATATACGATATAATCTAATACTTCAATTATAGCACGAAATCATGAATAAGAATCTGTGGAAAATATACAAAGGAGCAGGGACATTTTATAGGAATCTTATTAAGAAGTTCCGCGCACTCTTCTTCCAGCCAACTACAGAAGAATTAAAGAGGCTTGCCTATGATAAATTGCCTGCACCGATTAATTGGAAAAAAATTGCAGGCGACAGGGAAATTTACGTCGAAATCGGTTCTGGACATGGAGAAGTATTGCTTGCCAATAATGGAGAAAAATCCATTTCTGTTGGCTATGAGATTAAGTCACGTTTTTTTCGATTAACGCAACGGAAGATTCGCAAACACGCAGATATTTTTATTTTTAAAGGTAGTGGTTATGAATCGCTTTTTCTGCATTATAAAGATTTCTCAATTGACAGACTGCTGATTTTGTTTCCCGATCCATGGCACAAGAGAAAACATAATAAGAGGAGACCACTAACCGCTGAATTTTTTAAGAAGATAGCACAAAAGTTAAAAACAAATGGAGAAATTATTATTGCAACTGATTGGCCAGATTACGCTGATTTCATTAAAGAGC
>JADYZG010000009.1 GCA_020853235.1 bacterium
AGGAGAACCTCACGAAATTATGACGGATAATATCAACCCGTACCTAATTAGTGGCATTGATATAACAGTAGCGTCTAGAACAAAGCCACTTAATGGTGCACCAAAAATCAAAGTTGGAAGTGCGTTCCTTGATGGAGGATTTTTAATTATTGATGATTTCACTAGGGATAAGATCATTCAAGAAAACGGACAGCTAGCTAAGTATATAAAGAGATTCATTAGCGCACAGGAGTTTATAAACAATGATACCTCCAAATGGTGTCTTTACCTTAAGGATATTGATCCTTTGCTATTGAGCACTTCTATGACTATTCATGAACGGATAAAAAACGTTAAAGAGTTTAGAGAATCGAGTAAAAGACCTTCAACAAAGAGGATGGCACAATTTCCAACGTTATTCGGCGAAGATCGACAACCAGCTTCGAATTATCTTTTAATTCCAAAAGTTAGTTCAGAAAATAGAGTTTATATACCTATCGGAAATATGAGTACCGAAGATGTCATTACAGATAAAGTATTTGCTGTAGAAAATGCAGATTTGTACCATTTTGGAGTGTTGACTTCTATTATGCATATGACTTGGATGCGTTATACCGCTGGAAGGTTGGAGAGTAGGTATAGCTATTCGAGTACAATCGTCTACAACAACTTTCCATGGCCAGAAAATGTTAACGAGCAGAAAAGAGAACGAGTTAAAGTCTTAGCACAAGTTGTTATAAATATAAGGACTAGTTTTGAAGGTTCTAATTACGCAATGCTATACAACCCTCTAACAATGCCACCTAAGCTACTTAAAGCTCACAAAGAACTGGATCAAGCAGTCGACAAATGCTATAGAAGTGTCCCCTTCAAGGACGAAAGAGATCGGATGGAATACTTGTTTACTGAATACGAAAGACTTACGCAAGGAAAAACTCAATAGGCTTGCTATAAATAGTTGCAAGTTCTCGTAATAAAACGACATCAACACGTCTTTGTCCTGCTTCAACTTTCGAAACAAATGACTGGGTTTTACCGAGCTTTTCAGCAACTTGCGCCTGTGTAAGATTCGCTTCAACTCGAGCTTGAACTAAATGTTCAATAACTTTCCCATGTTCTGATGAATAGATGGTCTTTTTCATGTTTGACTTTCCTTACGTTAATGGTAGTATTCCAATATGGGTTATTCCAAAACGGAATAATTTACTAAATTCAAAAATACCTAATATGGCAAAATCAGAATCATCTGCAACAAAAAAATGCAGATTCTGTCAGTCCGAAATCGATGCCAATGCATCAATCTGCCCGAACTGTAGAAAAGCTCAGAAAAAGAAGTTCCCTATTGCCGTAGTGCTACTTCTTGTGGTAATTGGATTGTGTGGAATCTCCGCTTTGGGTAGTGGTGGAGATAATAAGAATAGCGGAACAAGTAGTAATAATGAGACACCTAATGATTCAAGTAAAACACCGGCAAGTGGAGACTTCGCCAAACCATATGCAAAGGGCGAAAGCGTAAAGGTTGGTGATATTACATGGAAGATTGTGGAAGCAAAAAACCTTGGCAGTAAGCTAAAATCAACGTATGGTGGTGATTCCTGTATAAGTGAATCTGGCAACTATATCTATGTAAAGGTAACAGCAACAAACAATACAAAGGACATGGTTACTGTCTCTGGCCTTACTGTTTATGATTCAGAAAAGCGTGAGCTTTCTGGAGCAAGTGATGTCTTCGGCTGTATAAAAGACCAACTGTTCGTACTGGAGAATATCAACCCAGGTATATCAAAGACATTAATTCAAGTATTTGAAGCACCGAAGGATGCAAAAGGGCTTGTATTCCATGCGACAGACTTGAAATTCCTAAATGTAAACGAGGCATACATAAGCCTTGGACTGTAAGTCCTAGACTTCTTCCCGCAACGGCGGTACTTGTATTGCATGAAAGAACAACTAAAAAGTAATGCACTCAGGTACTGCCTATATGCGAGAAAGTCATCGGAGTCAGACGAAAAGCAAGCAATGAGTATCGATGGTCAGCTCTACGAAATGAGAGAGTTGGCAAAGCGAAACAAGATCAACATAGTAGAGGTAATCACCGAGAGCCATTCAGCTAAAGAAACAGGGCAACGTCCACAGTTCAACTACATGGTTGAAGGAATCAGCAGTGGGAAGTTTAATGGCATTATTACATGGGCACCCGATAGGATCTCAAGAAATGCAGGTGATCTTGGTAGGATCGTAGACCTAATGGATCAAGGGAAACTCTCGCTGATAAAAACGCATTCACAGGATTTTAGTAATAACCCAAACGAAAAATTCTTACTAATGATTCTTTGTTCTCAAGCGAAACTTGAAAATGACAACAGAGGAATCAATGTCAAAAGAGGATTACGAAATAAGTGCCAAATTGGAATCCGTCCAGGCCTTGCGCCTCCTGGTTATTTGAATATGATAAAATGCAATCGAATTGCTTCCGTAGTTTTAGATCCTGAACGAGCGCCAATTATCAAAGAAATGTTTCTAAAGGTAG
>JADYZG010000010.1 GCA_020853235.1 bacterium
CCAATCAGACTTCGAATGGAAACAGCAAGTGCAAAGGCGAGGATTATACAGAGGATGTCAGACAGAAGGATTATACTCGCTGTGGCTATATTTCTGAGTAATTGTTTCATTATCTTTTTATAAATACCTCAGCTACTTTTTGAAGTTTAACTATGAAATTTTCAATATCGTATTCTAACATGTGTGTGTAAAATTGCTCACGTTGTTCAACGGATCGCTTTATTTTTAATGACCATTCTAATGCTTTTGTAAGATTCTCTGTTGTTAATTGTTCAATAAGGTAACCAGTTTTTTCATGAGAAACTATTTCTTTTGCTCCGCCAGCGTTGATACTAATTACTGGTGTTCCGACAGAAATTGCTTCAACCATCATTATTCCGAAATCTTCAATATTTGGATATAAAAAGCCTGTATAAGAAGCAAATAATTTTGGCTTTTCTTCGTCTGAGATATATCTGCCGATAAAAGTAATATTTGGGTTATTTTTTGCAAGTTTTTTCACTTCTTCGGCTTGTGATCCAATTCCTGCAATGGTTAGTTTGTATCCTTTTGGCCATGCTTTGACCAGCTTATCGAAGTTTTTATACGGCTCTATTCTACCGAAAGCAAGGAATTCTTTTTTGACTTCTATATGCGAATTTTTGATAGTTTCGGAGAATTTCTTCACATATACTGGTGGGTTGATTATTGCAGTAACCTCCCTTCTGTAATATTTGCGAATTCTTGTGGCGACTTCTTGTGAATTAGCGATAAGTCCGTGGATTCGTTGTGCATGGAGAAAATCTGCGATTCGGAATGCAGATCCAAAAAGAAGATTCCACATGAATCGTAGAAAATTGCTACTACGAACTTTTTTGCTAGGTGGCATATTCCAAAGAAACCGTGGTGGTGTATGAATATATGAAATGTGTTTTACCCCAGGCGGTGGAATGATATGTTTAGCAAAAGACGCGGTGTCACTCAAAATCAAATGAGTGTTTTTCGGAAAACGCATGCTTGAGAATGCGAGAGGGAGTAGGAATTTATAAATTTCGAGTAAATATGTCCGTCCAAAAGGGAATTTATTGAGAAAAGTCGTTGTAACATTCACCTTATCTAATGGTGCATGTCTAGTTTCTGGATGGTCAAAGGCAGCATAAATTTTGTTATTTGGGAATGCTTGAGTAATAGCATCGAAAGTCATTTCTGCGCCACCCCAGGCAATAAAAAAATCGTGGACAAGCGAGACATGAGAATTTTGCGGCGATGTCTTTTTGCTTGGCATTGGGGATATTATACTCTATATCTCACTCTTAAGAAGCAAGGGCAAGAATTGTTTTTAGATTGTTCTGCATACTTAAAACATGCTGATGGGTTGGAATGTCTAGTTTGAGTTCATCAATCATATAAACAACATCTTCCAGCGCAATAAAGAAGTTTGTAACAAGGATTTTTTCCTTAGTATTCTGTTCGTTTGATAAAAGTTCCTGCATTTCTTCTATTATGAAATCCTGCTCTTCTGGAGTTAAGTAGCTGTAGAGATAAGCAACGTCGTAGAATTTTGAGGAACATCGATACTCGTCTAGGTCAATAATTCCTGAAAATTGATTGTTGTTGACCATGATATGTTTATCAGACAAATCTCCGTGACAAAACACAGAAATTTCTGCGTTTAGGTAAGATTTGTATTTTGTTAGAGTTTCTATAATTCGAATCGATTCTGGAGATAAATACTCTTTGGTGATTAATCGAGTTATTTTCTCTTGAGTACTGTTTGTAAGGAATTCGAAATTAGTTGCAAACGGTGCTTGAATTTTACCTTGATGTAATTGAGTTTTATCCCCGTATCCGAATCCTTTTGTTTGATACTTCCAGAAACATGAAATAATTTTAAGAGTTTCCTTGAGGATATTTTTTCGAGTGTCGCTATCCAACGAATCTTTTATTTCGCGATAAGATTTTCCTTTTATCTCTGAAACAATCATCCAAGAATCTTCTGCAGTGTGCGCATCAATAATCTTAGGAATTTGTGCTCCAAGTTTTGTTAGTGAATTGTAAACTTCTTTGAATACCTGAAATGATTTTTTGTGCTCACTAGTCGCTCGAAAATAATAATTTTCATTTGGAGTAACAATTTTTTGCACGTTTGTCATTATTCCTTGAGTTACTTCTGCAAGACTAAAATCCCTACTATTAAGAGAAGTCTCAATTATTGAGATTATTACTTGTTGGTTCATACTTTCTCCAATTCCCAAATCCCAGCGGAATTACCCTTTCCATGAAAAACCATAGCATCGTACATTTTCTTTATTGAGTGGATTTGCCATTTGCTTGAGAAATAATCTGGGTCGACAACTCGAATTGTTTTATGCTGAAGATTAACACAATCAAGAACACAGATGTGCCCATTCTGCGAATCTTGATTATGGAGTTTTCCCCAATCAAAGCAAACAGGCCAATCATGATTATTGGAATACGTTTCCAATTTATTAAGAAAATCTTTATAAGTAGGGACAATAATTTTACGTGAACCGCTACCGTGTGGAGTTTCTTCCATAGGTATGTCGTTAATATTCTTTTTGGAAAACATGTGTATATTATACTAAAAATAATTTTTAACACCTACTCCTTTTTCTAGCGTAACTCCAATCTTAGAAAGTGCTCCGCTTAGGAATTCATTGGAAGAGATATACACTTTCTCAAATTTTGATGTTGTGATGGCTTCGTGGCATTTTAGAAAATCTTTTTTCCTCCGTTCGATAAATTCACTATCGATTCCACGTTTTGAAAAAGTTTCGACTAGTTCGTTTAAGGTGCCCTTATCTTGTATTGCTAAAATTACTTTAATACGCTTCGATGTTATAAATTCATCTAATTTACTCAACAATGATCTAGAAAATGGGACTAAAACAATATCAGTCTTTTCGATTTCTCTAGCTAAAGCATAGAGAAAATTCTGTGGCCAATCAGGATTATCTTTTCGTATCTCAGTTCTACCTTTAAGTTGTTCAAGTGGTAAATCCTTATATTCTCCATAATCGTATCGATAATGTTGAAATTCGAAATCGCTGGTATTTTTGTAATGATCTGCAAGATATGATTTACCCGACCCAGGGTAAGCTAAAACTAACGTTTTTAACTTTTGCATATTATAGTATATCAATCGTCTGTAAATTTTGATATTTTTTTACGAGCGGACGACGGGATTTGCTTCGCAGTTCCTACGGAATACTACCAAACATATTTTTATCTGCGTTCGTATTGTTGCACAAGCGAAATGCACAATTGAATACCTTTATTGGAGGTTTATTAATTAAACCGTATCAACTTGCGACTTTTGCACCATAAGTACAAAACTCACAAGCGGACGACGGGATTCGAACCCGCGACCTCTTCCTTGGCAAGGAAATGTTCTAGCCAACTGAACTACATCCGCGTATACTTTAATTCTATCACGTAAAAATGGTATAATTCAATATGCCAATAATCACAACGACTGGGCAACCTACCCAGTCTATTCCGAAACAGAATGCAACGACTACTCTACCCCCACGACTTCAGTCTGCGTTTACACCAACTCACGTCCAACCTGTCACTCCACCTCAACAGACTGTACAGCCAGTAGTAGATGATGATATTAGCGATGATTTTGACCTTTCTGACAATAGTAATGATGACGACGACGTTTTTGGATCTGCTCCAGTAAGCACGGGAAAACCAGGTAATTCACTCTCAAGAATGTCTGAAGAAGAAAGGCGCAAAATAATTTCTACCACGTTTATGCTTATTCTCGGAAGAAATCCTTCCGATAGAGACTTCAGTTATTACCGGTTCAGTACCCTTACAGAAGAAAGTTTAATTAAGAGTTTGCTCGGTCTTCCCGAGCATAAGAAACTTGTAGAAAAAGCAAGGGAGCATACTTCTTTAAAGCAAAGTGTTTCTGAACTGGACTTGCAGGTTAAACAACTTAGTGCTTCGATGCAATCGATGAAGCAAGAACTTGGAACGATGCAGGACCTCCTTATTGAGAAGAATAAATATATTCAGCAAATGCGCGGAGTTACCCCTGAATCTGAACTGGTGATAAACAACCGACAACCCTCAGTACCAGTAGCCACAGGTGCAGAATTAACGCATGATGTCTCACAAGTACAAGCGAAGCCAACACCAAAGCAAGAAATGCCGATGGTCGAAATGCGTAAATTACCAGGACCCATGGACGAGATCAAAAATATTTTTAAGGGCATATTCAGTGGAAAGTCATAAGGTTCCGACAACTCTTGTTGCTCTAGTTTAAGCTGAGTACATTTGTTGCTTGAGTTATCGAGAGAGCACCTCTGCTTCTGTTTCCAAATATGTCGTGATGCAATCGTTCCAATTTGGCGATTGGTCTAATTCATACAATGCTTTTTGATATTGTAAATCAAGGTTCGCCGCATCTTTCGCCCGATTTTGGCTTGTTGCTGTATAGAAATCAATAAAAAGCTTGTGCACGGCAAGTTTTTTCTCAATCAACGCATAAGGTGTTTTTTTAGCGTCGCAAAATGCGATGCTTCGTGGAGGCAAGTTTATCGAACTTGCCTTTGCATTACCGATCTCAACGCTACATTCTTTTAGTGCAGAGAGTATTTTCGCTGGTTTTTCTTGATAATTAATCTTTTTGATACAAGTATCGTAGGAGGATAATTGTGTTCCAACAATTTCTTCCCATTGTATCGTGCGGTTCATTATGCGTAACCGTTCTATACTATTTTTTCTCTCTTGAATGGTACTTGTTAATTGTAAGGGTACCTGTTGATTTTCTACACCAGTGACTGAGATAAGGTTAGTTAAGATGTCTTGATACGCGTCTTCTAAAAGAGTCAGTGTATAGTCAGACACAGAGGTTCTTGTTGTCGTTAACTCTGTTAGTATTTTGTTGTATTGTTTTTCTGTAGTTTCAAATTGTTTAGTGGTTTTGTCCAGTTTTGTTTTGAAAATGCCTATGCCTTCAGACTTGTAATCAAGAAGATATAGCAAGGCAAAAGCAGTGAGTGCAATACTCAAAAATATCGTTATCATTGCGACACTTCTACGTCTTAACGAGGGACTTGGATTCTTGATTCGAGCCATTTTGGAAATACGTGTGTTTTTATGTACATATATGTCTTGTAAAGTCCGAATGGAATAATGACAAAAAAGGTGATAACAATCGAGAGATACATGACAACTTTGTAGAATATATACGCTGATGTAATGGGAATGACCACTTTGTCGT
The DNA here is from genome assembly GCA_020853235.1 of bacterium. Lineage (GTDB taxonomy): Bacteria > Patescibacteriota > Dojkabacteria. Next base: position 5,237 of record JADYZG010000010.1, read on the forward strand.
TACTAAGCTGTAGTGAAACATCTTTCGAGACGACAATGTTAGTTGTTTTTGTGGTTAGAATGACATCAGCAACAGCGCGTTGGTATCCAATCGAATACGGTGTCATGCTGAAAGAAGCTGTATAGACCTGTCCTGCCTGTGGCGAGTTTATGATAACTGCAGTTGGTGTCGCGACGAGA
>JADYZG010000011.1 GCA_020853235.1 bacterium
CACAAAATAGTAAGGTTATTTATCTGTTTATAAAGATTCATGATTCAAGAGAGTACCGAGAAACAAACTGAATACTCTACTCTCTCGAACTGCGTGCCGATAACGATGCCCCAATTAGAAAAGGTCATTGAAGAGGTAGTCCCCTTTTTGGCAGATTTGTGTTTTAAACAATGGAATGCTGACCATTTCGGGCTCACTCTCTCGTATTGAGGTAACTACCGATTCCCAAGTCGATTCTGCATTAAAAACTACAGGAATTTGATATTTTGATTGAAGTTCTGCAAGTTGTTCGTCCGTTTGTGCGACCATAATTCTAACTGAATCCGAACCTTTCATTATTTCTGAATTGTAGTTCGTCGCTGTCATTATGACCTGAATGGGAGTTAACCATAAGGGCAGTCTACCGTTTGCCTCAATAATGCTAGCAATAATTCGTTCTGCCCCACCGAGGGTAAAGTCTACAAGTATGCTCGCTTTGTTGCCAATCTCAACGTTAAATAATTCTAGCGCAGAAAGTTCAATTATTTTTCCGTTCGGAAGGGAAATGTTGAAGTCGAGTGCAAGCACAGCCTCCTCTTCAGAAGACAAGTTAATTTCGAATTTCTCTCCCCAGGCTTTTTCTAACTCTTCCCACGAAATAAGGGAATTGTCTTTTACATGACATTTAACTGAGAACTTAACATTCCAATCGTTTTCGAAGCTACGGATACACTTCATCAACCCAATTACGTCGCTAAGCGCCTGATCTTTGTTTATTGTGAAAGAGTGAACATCAGTAACCTGAAATGCCGTCTGGCGTGTAAACGGTGTAAGTCTTGATTTTTCTTCTCCTCTAAACAGTATTCCTTGTTCTACAAATGTAAGTGGGAATTGTTCATTCGGTATGTCTTTGTCTTTGAGCGTCTTAAAGTAATAATGGTGAAATGTGTGTCTCATTGAACCCTCTGGGGATATTGAAATTGCTTCTTTCGAATGAGTAAGGTTGTCTTGGATTAAGGGGCTGTCTACGTAAATGGGATTATTAAAGTATTTGAATACTGCGCCAATACAGTATCTCTTTATCAAATCAACGGTTGTTTTACCAAAAGGAGTAAATTTTAATGAAAGAAAATCGTCGACCGCATAGGGCTCTGCAAGAGTATTAAGAATATTTAGACTATTCATTGTTTTATAATTTCTTTAATTAAATTTACACAAGACTCAATTTGTTCCTTGGTATTGTAATAATGTGGAGAAATTCTTATGATGCTTTCATCACCTATCTCCCGCGCAGCTAAAACAATCCTGTAATTATGTAATTTTGCAACGATCTCTGAAGGTTTTTTCCCTTCGATTTTGAAAGAGACGATTGATGTTCTCTTCGCAAGATCATTGACTCCTAATATTGATACTCCCGGTATATCGTTAAGTAGTTGAATTGTTAACGCAATTAATTCTTTGTTCTTCTTTGCAACTTCGCTAATACCAACTCGATTCAACAATTCAATCGCCTTGAGTAGGCCCACAACTCCCGTATAATTTCTAAAACCGTTTTCAAATTTATATGGTCCAGGCTTTACAGTATAATCATCATTTGAAAAATTTAGCTTAACTTGAACCCCATCTGATATTGCCTCTAAAATTCTAACATCCATACCGTAGTAATTAATTAGTTTTTGTGTTTCTTTGCTAATATACAGAATCCCAATGCCTGGAGGAGCACAGAGCCATTTGTATCCAGAAAAAACCATATAATCGCAGCCAAGAGCTTTCACGTTAACAGGCAAGCAACCAACTGTTTGTGCAGCGTCGACGAGCACGGTGTAGCTATATTTTTTTGCAAGAAGTGCTATGGATTCTACGTCGAGGACTGTTCCAAGGTTGTAAAGTGCGTGCGCAATCGCAACTATACCCCCTGGTTTTTCTTTCATGAGCAGCTCAATTTTTTGAAGGTCTGGGTTGCCAAATTCGTCAGAGCCGGTGATTTGTAAATCAAGATTTTTCTCTTTGGCAATTTTTAGCCAAGGCAAGAAGTTAGCCACATGTTCCTTTGATGATTCTCTCAGGATAATTCTGTCATTTTCTTTCCAAGAATAACCTTCAGCGATGATATTGATTCCATGTGTAATACTTTGGGTAAAAATGACTTCCTCAGGGGAACACCCAATTAGTCCTGCAACTGCATTACGCGTTTCTTCAAAATACGCTTCCTTTTTTACAAAAGGTGAGTCGGGACCATTATGTGAGTATTCTTGCAAGTAAGCATGAGTATCATTTAATATGCTTTCAGGAACCGGCCCGAATGCTGCGTTATTTAAATAGTTCGTCGTATTATTTATCGCAAAATCATCTGCTTCTATCATTAACTAGTAAAAAAAGTTAGTATATTGCCTCGATTTCCGGTATTCTCTTCTCTTTTCATTTTGCTGTCAAGCCTAAGTAGTACGTTACTGCTTAGGCAATGCCGAATTAGAATGTTATAATACGCGCATAATTCTACTCATACGTACATGACTACATTGGAGCCAGAAATAATTGAAAAAAATGAACTCGCAATAAAAAGGATTCAAGAAATTGTTGGTGCTGATTATGCTGTTAAGCCCCTGGATGGTGGCTTTTCTGGAGCCGGTAAGTTTACAGCAGAGAGCCCTAGTGGTTCGGAAAAGTTGTTCGTCAAATATAGTGAAGTAGATAACAGCCTGGCTCCACCGAGAAAATATGTTGATTGGCTAAATCAAGAAATTGATGTTATGGCGTCGATGGGTGAACAACCTTTCGTACCAAGTGTAATAAAGGCTTACAAGGGTGACGAATATAGCGTACTCGCAATTAATCAACTGGAGTGGCCCAATAAACAAATAACATGGACGATGGAAAATGTTCAAAAGGTTTTGAAGGTAGTTCGGCAACTAAAAGATGTCCGCACCTCAGACAAACCTGCAATACCTCCTCCAGATGCTGGTGAGCAAAATCCCTGGAAAGATGTATTTGAACAAATTAAGTCATCAGATCCTTCCCCATATGCTTCAAGAGCTTGGTTAGAGCAAATTAAAACTCGAGTTTTGGCTCTTGACCCAACCGAGCTTCTTACTCCAAAAGATTTTGTTCACGGTGATTTAAGGAGCGATAATATTCGTCTTGGAGACGGGTTGCCTACCGTACTTGTTGACTGGACTTTTGCTGGAATGGGGAACCATGATTTAGATATCGCGTATTGGTTGCCCAGTGTGAAAATGGAGGGTGGACCAGAACCGTGGGAAATCATGCCAAATAGACCTGACCTTGCCATGATGGTTGTAGGTTACTTCTTTGCACGAGCGATGTTACCGGAAATACCTGATGCTCCAATGGTACGAACGATTCAAAGAAAACAACTAATAGCGGCACTTCCTTGGCTCGCTCACGAGTTGAATGTTCCGCTGCAATAACCCTAGTGTGTAAGAATTGTTATTTTCGCAGAATTTTCAATCGCTTTTACTTCGCACGTGCCTCCGATTGGAATTGTTGCATTCGGGGTTGTATGCCCAAAATCAACATTTGCTACAATCGGAATGTTACTCAGCTCTGGGTGAGATAGGAAAATTTGCTCAAGCAATTCA
>JADYZG010000012.1 GCA_020853235.1 bacterium
AAAGCCTAACAAATAGTTATCATTTTCATTATGTACCAGGTACGTCCAAAGCGTAGCGGTATAACCAACAGAATAGAGTGCAGCGTGTACCTCAGAAACCAATACGGTATATCCAAGTCCAAAAGAATTTTCATCATTAATCCACAGCACCAAAGAGGTGACTGCTTTTCCTGATTTGAACATTTCAAGTATCTTACCTCGAATGAAACCTATCATAACTGTATTATAGCATCGAGAATTCTGTAACAAGATACGAAATATTTTTGAGTAAATAGCATTGAAATTTTTATGTAAATTATTGCCGATAAAACCACCACTCACGGTACGATTCGATAAAGATACGTTGTGCATTTCGTCAAATAAGGGTTAGTAACGTGTTATTCGGCATTCAACAAAGATGCACGAATAAATTGAGTACAGAAAGATTCAATATCCCGACACGTCTAGTTCCACAATTCCAATAATTCAAGAAAATATCTTTTTATACCCACGAAGAACGGCCAAGAGACAGTATCACTTTAGTATACATTTCTCCTTGCAGAAGGTTGTGGAACTTAACATATTTCTAGTAACCTCTATTTATTCATCTAGACAAGTTATTTGTAATAAAATAACCCTATAAGAAAACAATAAAGGACTGGAATACTCCTGGAAAAGACATCCAAATAACTATCTATGGAAGAATTTTTGCTATTGGGAGGGAAATTTCTTCCTTTTTACCTTTTACAGAGAAAGATACACCTACTGCACATAACTGCAACGTACCCTCGTGGGTATCGTTTAACCCATACATTCGGTCATTTCTAACTGACGCACCGAGGTATCTTGCCTGCGCCCTGATTTGATGAGTGCGACCAGTATGAGGTACAAAAAGTAATTCAAGATTATCCTCGACCTCACTAATTACATAAACATCACTAACACAATTTTTTGTGCCGATAAGGTTACCCGCAGCTCTATGGCCTTGTGTATAAACCATAAAAGGGGTGCCTTTTTTTCTACCGATTTGACCGTCAAGTACTAATGGTTTTTGAGATTCTTTAACCGACGTGATAAGTTCATCTACTGTTTTATACTCTTTATACGACTTCGCTGCCCCTTTTCTATTTCTGACGCTTGAAAGGAATTGTTTAAAAGAATTAGTCAATTGGGGTGTTTTATCACAAACAGCGAGGTAATATTTCTGAATTTCTCTGGATTCGAATTGTGCTTTCACCTCATTATATGTCTGCATGTTCTTGGCAAAAAGCAACAATCCCTGTGTATCTTTATCTAATCTATGCAGCAACCCTGCTCGTGGAATGTATTTGTATGCCTCACGCATATACTTGATGAATTGATACACCATGCTATCGGCTCCGCGATCACCTCTACCAGGATGAGATGATACCCCCGGGGGCTTATTTACTACCAATATGTCGTCATTTTCCAATACAATATTTTTCTTAATATCGCCTGCTTTTTTAACTCGATATTCGTCTAATTCAACCCCCATCTCACTCGCATCCCAGGCATCAGCTTCCTCGTCTTGCCTTTTCCCAGTCTTGTACACTGAAAGAATATTCTGTATCACTTCTTCTTTAATTTCTGGATGATGCCGCGACGGGTCAAAAGAAAAGCCTTTCTTTTTGATAATCTCCTCATTAAGTACTACTCCACCAGCTTCTAATAATCTTTCAATGTAAGAACGAGAGAGTTTTACTCCGTATTTTTGTTCAACTGTTTCCTGTAAATAAGTGTCTAATCGCATAATCGAGCTATATAAGTGAATAATAGACCAAAAAACCAAAATATACGAAAACTCCGATAATCCCAGCGATACTACGGAGTATGAATGATCTCATAATACCTCGCTTTTCAAGTTTTAATCTACGAGCGAGTCGAATCGTTGGAATGAAAATTCCAAAGACAATTCCGATTGCGACAATTACCCAAAACAATGGAAAATAAACACCTTCAGTGATTTTGAAAAATCTCCAAGGAAAGACAGAAAACCACTCTATCCCAGAAACCGATCGATTGTATGCTAAAAGCCCCCAAGGAACTTCAGCATATCGTTGCACATTCAACAACATCCAAATAAGACGTGAAAAGATAAGTGCAATAACTGAAGACGAAAAAATCCTATCAAAATATGTCGTTGAAGACCTCGTGTGATCAATACCTAGTTCTTCTAACCTTGCCCACGTTATCATCGACAGATGCCAACCACCGTAAAACAGTGCCAATCCAGCAATTATAAAAAGCCAGGTGACAATCATGAGTGTTTTTTAGACCTCTTATCTTTCTTCTCAGGTTTCTCAACGACCGAAGTTTCAACAGCTACAGGCAGCTTTTTCTTAAATTTTTCTTTCACTTGCAAGAACTTTTCTCCCATTTTTGATCGACCACCGTAGTAGACAGCAGATAACCTTGCCAATAAACCCGCTTGTGGCTCAACTGCCTTGAGTACCGAAACCTGTGGTGCCTCTTCGCCTAACCTTTCTCCACACATTGAACAATAAATAGTGTAGATACTCTGAATTGACTCACATTTTTTGCAATTTATATTCATTTGCGTGCCACAAACACCACAGAAATTGCTACTCATTGGTACAAGCGTTCCACAAGTTGGACAATCATTAACTGAACTTAACTCATGCATAAGATACTTACTCTCTAGTTTTGTCCATCGCTGTTCCTCTAAAGAAACTGCTGGTCTCATAAAAAGGTAGCCAATGAAGCCCAGAACATTAAATGGAAGAACGAATAAGAACCAAAGTACCGCTATTTGCCATTTTCGATATCGAGCACTCGCATCGATTGCCACCCAAAGTGCAAAAACTAGCCAAACAATAAAAATCCAGATACCTAGTAACCTAAAGGCCAACATAACATCAATGCCAATCATCTGTTGGAAGACTCCCTGAACGTATACCCCAATATCCGATGGAGCGGAAGTCGTTTGTGCGAGAAAAGATACCATACTGTTTTAGATAAACTGATTTATCCTGGGCAGAGAGGGAGTCGAACCCTCACGCCGGGGTTGCCGGCAAAAGATTTTGAGTCTTTCGTGTCTGCCATTCCACCACCTGCCCAACATGTGAATTATAACAAACCACGAATTAAAAAGCCACGTTACGTTATACCCTAGTATATGTCATGTAATACAGCTTATTGTGCAAAAAATTGACACTGCACACTACCTACGTTCACAATAATAAACTCTTCTAGTTATCCTTTGCTAAATTTCTGAAACTTGCCATCTCTTTAATCCATGCAAGATCAACTGACCCAGTTGGGCCATTACGATGTTTTGCAATTTTAATTTCTGCAACTCCCTTTTTCTCAGTTTCTGGATCGTAATAATCTTCTCGGTGAATAAACATAACCACATCTGCATCCTGTTCAATTGAACCAGAATCGCGTAAGTCAGAAAGCTGTGGCATTTTATCTGGGCGGTCTTCGGTTTTACGAGAAAGCTGCGACAGCGCAACAACTGGAACTTTTAACTCACGAGCCATGTTTTTGAGCTCTTGAGAGATTTGAGAGACTTCTTGCACACGACCCTCACGAGAATTGCCTTGAATAAGCTGTAAATAATCGACAAAAATTGCATCAATACCCTGCTCCATATACAAACGTCGTGCTTTTGTACGGATTTCTACAATATTTGCACCTGGTGTATCGTCAATTGAAACATCCAAATCGGACAAGATACCTGTACCTTCAGAAAGTCTTGCAAACTCGTCTTCTGAAAGTTTACCTGTACGCATTTCCCACAATCCTACCCCACTTTGTGATGACAACATACGAGAGGCAAGTTGTTGTTGAGACATTTCAAGTGAAAAAATTGCTACCTTCTTCTTTTCCAACGCCATATTTCTGACCATATCTAGCGTCAACGAGGTTTTTCCCATTGCTGGCCGTGCCGCGATAATGACTAAATCAGATTTCTGCAACCCACCAAGAACTCCATCCAAATCTCGAAATCCTGTTGTTACACCGAGCAATGAGCCATCAGCAAGATTGACCTGTGCCGCTTCTTCATATACTTGTTCAAGAACATTACGAATATGCGTAAACCCTTTATCGACACCCTGCACAGAAACGGTGAACAGCTCGTGCTGTGCCTGATTAACTACATCATTTGTTGGTTTTTCCTCGTCAAATGCGAGGTCGGTAATGCTCGCTGCCGCAGTAATCAAATTGCGACGAAGTGACTTTTCTTTGATCGTTTTTGCATATTGCTCGGCATGTGCAGAAGTTGGAACAGCCTCTATCAATTCAACTAAGTAGGATCGACCCCCAACCTCTTGCAAAGTATTTTGCTTCTGTAAAAAATCAGTTAATGTAAGCTGATCAATCGATACAGACGCCATAAATAGGTCAGACATTGCCTTGTATATGATAGCGTGTCGTTTCTCATAAAAATGTTCCGGACGTAAAAATGAAAGAACTTTTACCAATGCATCACGATCAAGCAAAATCGCACCAAGAATACTCTTCTCTGCTTCTATATTTTGTGGGGGAATTCGTTGCGCCATGACTGTAGTTTACCATGAAAAAACAAATTGATAGGAATTGTAGTATAATTTATGTACTCCCCACTATAATATCAGTGTTTTTATTATGACAATAGCTTCTACATCTATTGCTCAACTACCAGGGGATAAGTATGAAAGACCACCTTCCCACGAGATACCTAACAGTCGTACTATTGAACGATGGCGCGATAAGCATAGAATTCCTATACCTGCGGGATATGTGTACTTAAAATTCTATAAAAATTCAGAGTTGCAACCAAATCTATTTCCAGGCTTACTTGTTCCTTTCCCGAACAACGTAGCTCCTCCCAAGCTGAGAAATCAACATAACCAGTTCGAATTAGCTGCCAAGTTAAAAGAGTTTATCGGAGAAGAAATCGATCGTGCCTTTTTTTCAAGTACGCTCTCGATATCTCCGCCCAGCATTTATAGTATTCTTATGATCAATCCAGATGGAAAGCCCAAAAAAACTAACACCTTATTAGTTGCCCAGAAAGCATATGTTAAGTTTAATAATGACGACTTCGCACCACAAGAAGTAAACTTTGCCTTTCTTGCGACTTTCCAAAGGTCAAAAAAATCAGATGCACCAGGTACCGATCCGTCGGCACTCATTGGGGTACAGACAGAGCAAAAGTCATTAAAAAAGTTTGGCGGCTCTACCTATATGCGACTCACGCGCTTAGGGCAGTTCAATAAGTATCAATTCTCGCTATTTTCCGCTGAAGAGCAGATTTCCGCAAACCACTTCGACTTAAAGGGCAAGCCAATTCCACTAGTCGTAAAAATAGGCCATCGACAGATATCACCTGGTCAATTCGCTAGTATGACAGGAGAAATAGCCGGACTCATCAGAACGTTTGAATCATAGCGTGTAAACACTCATGTTTACAACACCATCTCGTGCTGAAGCTTCTATTTTTTTGATAGTTACTTTTTCTGCTACTGTAACTTCGCTCACCCCACTCTTTTTCTTATAATCTTCTGAAAATGTTGCAAGAATAACATAGAATGGTTCGAAATCTAATTGGACACTTGCAAGTGCCATATCTCGACCAACAATCACATCGATTGGGGAATACTGCTTAACGAACGAATCACTTGGCTCAGATTGAAAGAATCCAACGCTTCCTTCTGGTGTTTCAACAACATAATGAGTAACTGCATCAAGGCTACTTCCCTTCATGTGCACATCTTTCACACGATATTCTCCCGCGGAAAAAAGGAGTACGGCATTTTTTTCTGATTTAAGTTTTTGAGCTGCCAAATCCCATGCTTCTGCTTCTGATGCTTCGGTAAATGGTTCTGCGCTATTCACAAGGACAACGTCAGTTTCTGTTGGCACCTTTTCAAATAGTTCGTTAATATTCGAAACCGGATCAATGAACCAAACAACTTTTGTTTCGCGAACTTCGAGTTGGATAGCGTTAATTTTCTTGAGCTTTGTTACTAACATGTGAGGATTATAGCAAAAATTAAAAAATAAAAGTTATATCCGTGAATTTAGGGCGTTCCACTAACTTTTACCCGGTTATTTCAACATGTCAGAGAGTGATTCTAATGATGCCATGATTTTTTCTTTTGTATATTCCTCGACGAGTGCAATTTTGGTATTTTCCAAGGAAGAAATAACGGCAGTCAACTGCATTAAAGTCTGTTTTGGCTCTGCCTTCTCTTCATCAATCATTCGCTGAACTGCCTTAACTTGGCCTTCAATACGCTTTAAACGATTTATCAGTTGGTCCTTAACCTCTTTCTTCATTCCAAGAGTATATACTCCCTGGGGTATTCTCGTCAACACGGTTTTTTGCATAAAGTAGAGAAACGTGTACAATAGATATATGACCGAACTTGTACCATTTCAAGAAAAACGTGGAAAACTATTCCCGCCAGGCACAACGCCAACAGAAGCGGTTACTGCAGAAGTTCAACCATATCTAAAGAAAATAGCACCCGATTTAGTCTTTGATGTTGAGACACCACTAGTTTTTAATAACGAAAATATGGTGCTTGGGCAGTTTGAACTTCTCGTTATTCCTTCACTGGAAAATATCGCAACAATCCTTACACCTGTTGTCTCTCCTGGCATTGTTACCAATGAACAGTTACCGTGGACTCTCGCAAGATTGGAACTCCCTGTTATATTATTACGCAAACTTGCTATTGCTATCGGAACGAAGGAGACTCTCGATGTACTTCCAAAACCTTATAGAAAAGCAATCAAAAAACTTTATACAAACAAAACGACCCAGGTGCATCTTGCAGAGTTTTTACAATCTGCAAAACGTTCCAAAAGATACCTCAGAATCATGCAAAAACGACTTGGAATTTATAAGGAAAGAAAGCCTCCATTTAAAGCTGTTCAAAGCCAAACAAACCATTAAAAAATGTTGCCATATGACTTCCGCTCGTTTTCTGTAGAATCTCTTTCATAATTGGATATGCGAGGAATAATTTCTTTATAGATTGTTGAGCTTGTGAGGATTTCAAAGCTGACAGATAGTCAAAGTGCTTCGTATTTCGTTTAAGTTTTATTGCTATTTTTGTTTCAAGACCGTCAAGAAGTTCCTTACGGTCTTTAACACCAGCAACATCGCCTCCGAGTGAAAGTTCAAGCCATTTATCAAGTAATTTTCTTAATTTCGCATCGATTATTCCCTCAGCGCGGAAATGACGAATGAACAATTCAGGCCCAACAAGGATCACTCTACCGTTCTTGTATGCGTCAATAAGAATTTTTTCGTTAATTAGTTCTTCTTCTGTTACCTTTTCGTTAAGAAATTTTTGATTATTGGTTTGTTGCAATGCTTCTTTCACCAGTACTAGTCGTGACCTCCAACTATTGTTATTCTTCATTATGACTTCAGGTATACCTAGCGACTTATAAGCAACTGCTGAAAATTTCTGAGGTAATTCTGCTTCATATTTGTCTAGCGCCTTTCGTTTTCCTAATGTGAACTCCCCTCCGGGTGAACATAGCAGAAAGGTCGCGTCAAAAAAAGTTAACATACCTTCATCAGCAAAAGTGAACATATCTGGAATAATTCGGTCTCTTATATCCTTCTCTGTAATTTTACCCTCTGCTTGTAAATACCCAATAGTATTACAAGAAGAATATGGTCCCCGATCTGAAAGAACAAATACACCGGGATTCTTTGCAATATATGACTCCGCCAGCATTAGGGCTATATTTCGATCAATCGCGTATAGTGAAGATCTTAAGTATGTATTCTCTACCCCATCCATTTCTAAAAGGAGCTCATCACTAGCGCCACGAATAACCAAACGAATATCGTGACCAAAGAACCAAAACTGAGGGAAGTTCATTAAAAGAATTTTTTGATTGGGATTGGCAAGGAGAATATATTTTGCAATATTTTTTACAAGTTCATTCTTACCCACAGAGTCACCACCTTCTATGAATAACGCTGGATATTTTTGTACCTTTTTACCAAGAAGTGCCATCGACGTACTGTACGACAGAAAAGGTTGAGTTTCAACCTCTAATCCTACTCTACCAGTACACCACCTCCAAGAATTTCAACTGCCCTAATACCGCTTCTCGTTTCACTTTCTGTGAAATATTTGTACAAAACCTGTGTATTCGTGATTTTATCTGCTTTCTCCGAGAGATTCTCTATGTTTTCTCTATTGAACAATAAAGCACCCTGCCCTGCTGCTGGTGCCCAAAACGACTTCTCAGTTTGTGAAACAAGGGTTCCTTTGCCGTTTACATAATTCTTAATTTTCGCCAACAAAGGCTTTTCACGATACCTCAATGAAACCGCGACCTCTTGTCCTTCAAAAAATTGCCCTGAAATCGCATGAATCTGACCAATTCTGACTTCTTGTTTTAAAAGTCTTAAATTGTCATGTCCCTTGGCAATAACAAGTTCGTTTGACTCTGAACGCTTATCTACGACAAAGTACGGTTCTGAAGCACTACTCACACCAATACCTTGACGTTGACCAATAGTATAAAACCATAACCCTTGGTGTTTTCCAACAATCAAACCAGTTTCATCATCGATTATATTTCCTGGATTTGTTTGTAAATGCTCACGAATAAAATCACGAACATCAATATCGCCGATAAAACAAATGCCTTGGCTATCCTTTTTCTCCGCATTTGGGAGTTTGAAATCCTTCGCTAATGCACGGACCTCACTTTTATAATAATTTCCAAGCGGAAAGATAGCTCGTTCGAGTTGTTCTTTTGATAACCTTTGTAAGAAATATGCCTGGTCCTTGGTTGAATCAAGAGCCGTATACAACCCTAGCTTTCCTTGTTTTTCCCACGAAAATCCTTGGTCGATTTCTCTTCGAGCATAATGCCCAGTCGCAATGTGTGTTGCTCCTTCTGAAAATGCTCGCTCAGCAAAAAGATCAAACTTAACAAGATTATTACACAGAATATCTGGATTTGGTGTTCGTCCAGCCTTGTATTCAGCAAAGAAATAATCAAGGATTCTTTCCTTATATTCTTTTTCAAAATTATACACGCGATACGGGATTCCTAAATGTTCTGCAACTTTTTTAACGTCTTCTAAATCATCTTCCCAAGGGCATCGTGCAGAAATACCAAAATTATCGGCCCAATTCTTCATATATACACCAGTGACATCATAGCCTGCTTTTACTAAGAGAGCGGCAACAACAGCACTGTCTACTCCACCAGACATAGCGACGTAAATTTTCTGTTTTTGAGCTAACTGTATCATCGTTTATTGTAGTTTTTTGTTTTGTCCAAAGACGGCATCATAAAACCACTGCTTTGGATCAGTACGATTGCTATTGTCGTATTTATCATTGTGCCATTGTAATCCGCCATCTTGACGTAATTTACCCCACATTTCCGTAATTTCTCTAACTGAATCATCACCTCTAGCATTAAGAATACGAATTCCTACGCCAATAACGTCATGAATTGCATCTTTATCAAAAGCGATTTTTCCTAGGTCTGGATCGCCCTTATATTTCGCTTGAAATGTCCTGGTCAAATAATGACTAATAACAAAATGTACCATTGCACGAGGAGCAAGACCCAATGTATGTCCGAAGTAGGCAGCAAGGAAATTTGGATTTACATCCGTTGGTGACTCTCCGGCATTAGCAAGTTGACTACCTTTAACTAGCCGACTCACACACTCTTCCATCGCTTTTTTGAATATCTCTGAATTAGGATTCACTCCTGCAATCGCCAGGTCAAAAAGTTCTCGACGCCCATTTTCTCCAAGTTTTTCAAGCACGCTTACTTCATCGAATTTTGCAGCAGAACCTTTTATTGCTTGTTGATTATTTGCACGTGCCCTCTCCTCATTATCGGCAGCAATTTTCTTCTCAACATCTGTAATCTTCTTTATATCATCTGATGACAACGAACCAATACATTGCAAAACCCTTAAATATGCAATATATGTTCTCGTAATATAGTGCAGTCCACTCTCTGATTCATCCCCAAACACTTTGTCTAGGCCTTGTTGTATCATCAAACTAATCTCTGTTGATGGAGCTACTTTCGTAGTAAAAATTTTTACGACTTGGTTTACCTGTTCTAACGCCATGCGAAATGATAGCACATTTTGGGCCTTTTTACACTTTAATTGACAAAAATACGCCACTCTTTTTCCCCCATTTTTTATCTATTGCGTCAATCGCCTTCATTGCCCTATCATCTTTTTCGATTTCTTCTTCAGGTTGGTTTTCAAAAAGCCCATACTGTCTATCCGAAGACAAAATTAAGTCCAGCATATAGATGCCAGCACGCTTTACTCGAGAACCTGGAGGAAATATCTTTGGAAGCGCATTCTCTATAAACTTTATAAATGATGGAGTGTTTGCTGTTGGTGGTGCAAAAGTTGTCACTTCCTGATTTGCTAGATAGCCACGCTCTTTGTGGAATCTATTGCCCCGAACAAATATACCCATGCCACCCGCAACTTCTTTTTGTTTACGTAGTTGTTTTCCTGCGCGCACGGCGAGTGCGCGCAACTTTTCAAGTAGCGCGGCTTCCGATGAAATTTCTTCTCGATACGATTCAGTACACATGAGTGACTTTGCAGGGCGTGGCGTATTGTCGACGGAGAAACATGGAATCCCGTTCAATTCGTTTACCGTGTATGCCAAAGTGACAGAGAATTTCTTACGAATTTGAAGCACGTCTTGTGATGCTAAATGGGCGGCTTTGGTTATACCGTAAGCTGGGAGTTTTTTACTCAGTGACCACCCTACTCCCCAGATATCACCTATAGGTAAATCTTCTAGAATCTTTTTTCGATTGCTATCAACAGTTATTGACATAATTCCGCTAAGCTCTTTTTTAGCAAGCCCAACTGCTACTTTTGCGAGTGTTTTTGTAGAAGAAATGCCAACAGAAACAGGAATTCCAACCCATTTCATAATTTTGTGACGTGCCTCTCTACAACGATTTTCAATCTCTCTTATAGGTGTTTCATCCTGAAAGTAAAGAAAACTCTCGTCAATAGAATACTCCTCAACAACGGGAAACAATTCCTGCAAAATAATTGCCATGCGACGAGATATATCCGAATAAAGTGCGAATCTCGTAGGAATAACTTTAATACCATACTCCCTGACTTGCTCCTGAATCTTAAACAATGGAACTGCCATTTTAATCCCCAGTCTTTTTGCCTCTTCTGACCGTGCAAGAACAATTCCCCCAGGGTTTGCGACAATCACAGGTATACCCTGTAACTTGGGATTAATGACTCGTTCACAAGAAACATAGAAATTATTTGCATCAATAACCGCATACATGCTACACCTTATGAATCACGAATGTTACGACACCCCAAATCTCAACATTCATCCCTTCACGAAGTTCAATTGGCTTATAATCGGTATTTTCAGCAAACAAGAATTTTTTTCCATTCTCTGTAGAAATTTTTTTAACCGTGAATTCCCCATCAACAACAGCAACAACAATACTATTTGTCTTGTACTGAACTGAGCGATCAACAACCAAAATATCGTCACTAAAAATACCTGCATTTTTCATAGAATGCCCTTGAACTTGTACAAAATATGTTGCAGCTGGATGCTCTACAACAAGCTCATTCAAATCCATTAATGATTGTGAAAAATCTGATGCAGGTATGGGAAACCCGGCTGGAATTCCTTTAATTATAGGCTTAGGTTTTCTGGTCATCAAGCTTCTTTGCTAATTCGAAATACTGACGTTTTAGTTTTGCAACTTCATTCACATTTGAAAGGCTAAAATTCAAGTAAACGCTAAGGATAAGTCCCATTAACGAAACCAACATTGTCGTGCTTTTATATAGTTGTGTAATAACTGCAACAATGCTTGGATACACTTCCGCCTCAAGAATACCTGTTTCAGTTTTCTGAGGTTGCTCAACCACTGTCAACGGTGGCTTTTCAGAATCTTTCCTCCAAAGGTTTTGAATCTTTTCGACTAAATCTTGAACTGGTGTCACTACTTTAGTGATTGGAAGTGCGGCATCAATTTTCTTAATCGTGTCCAAAGTCCCTGCATTCTGCAACGAAAACTCTGCAAGATAAACAAACGGTCGAGTAAGAAACAAACTGCTAACAGCGCCGGCTAAACTTACAATCAATACTATCTGAGAAATCAACACCAATAATTTTTCTACTCTAGAACGTAGGAAAAATAACAACGTCAATCCAACTATCAATGACAAATATATAACTGTAAAGATATTCATAGATGATAATACCATTACTTTTCTAGAACAGTCACGAAACATTCCTTCTACACTTCTACAAATAAACATGTTAGAATTCTCGATGCAACAAAGACAACTTTTTACAACTGTCTTTACAACCCTTCGGGGTTAATCTTTTTTTCGTTGCATTTTCCAAAATTACAAACAAATGCTAGGGTTCATCACATCCCTTACGAGAAAGGCAAAAATGTGAGAAGATTCAATTAATGAATTATCGAAATAATTGAATAATTACATGTTATTAATTAAAAAGATTAAAAATGAAAAAAGAAAAATTCGAAGATTCATACAGCTACAAACTCTTTCATACGAGTGAACACGTTTTAGCACAAGCAATTACCGAGTTATATCCTGGTAAAATAAAGCCAGCAGTAGCACATATCGACGAGGATGGTTTCGCAAATGATGCGCATTGGGATACTGCTCCAGTCATCGAAGATCTCGAAAAAATCGAAGTGAAAATGCGAGAGATTATCGCAAAGAACCTTCCAATTCGCAAAGAAGTCGTTTCGTACGAGAAAGCAAAAGAAATTTTCGCAAAAAATCTATTCAAACTAGAATGGCTCGAAGAAATTTCGCAGGCAGATAAAGAGATTTCACTCTACTGGACCGGTGATGAATACGTTGACCTTTGTAAAGGACCTCACGTCGAAAGTACAGGCGAAATTAAAGCATTCAAACTTCTCTCAATCGGTGGAGCTTACTGGCGCGCAGATGAAAAGAATGAAATGTTAACGAGAATTTACGGTGTTGCATTCGATTCGCAGGAAAAACTTGACGAGTACTTAAAACGACTCGAAGAAGCAAAACTCCGGGATCATAGAAAAATCGGGAAAGACCTTGACCTGTTTGTTTTCTCAGATTTAGTCGGTAAAGGATTGCCACTTTGGACACCACGAGGTGCAACAATTCGCCGTGAAATTGAGCGATACATTGTCGATGAAGAACTTCGACGCGGATATTTACACGTTAACACCCCAGATATTGCACGTATTCAGCTTTACGAGAAATCAGGACACTACCCTTACTACAAAGAAAGCATGTACGAACCAATTCAAGACGAAGAAGAGCGATTCATGCTTCGCCCAATGACTTGCCCACACCATTTTGAACTATACCTCAGCAAGCAAAGAAGTTATCGTGAATTACCAATGCGTATTGCAGAGCTTGCGCAGCTCTACCGTTACGAAAAATCAGGAACTCTTTCGGGGTTGATGCGTGTTCGAACATTCTGTCTTGCGGACGCGCACATAGTGGCAAAGCCAAATCAAGCAAAACAGCAAATTATCGAGGTATTAGATCTTATCGAAGACATTTTAAAGACCTTCGGACTCAAAGCAGAAGAAAATTACCTGTTCCGACTTTCACTCGGTGACAGAAGTGACGACAACAAAAAGTACTATAAAGACGATGCTTCGTGGGATTACGCAGAAAATATACTTCGAGAAGTGTTACAAGAACGTAATTCACCATTCTACGAAGCGGAAGGTGAAGCGGCATTTTACGGTCCAAAAATTGACATTCAAATGAAAAATGTTCTTGGAAAAGAAGAAACGGCCTTTACGGTCCAATACGATTTTGTCATGCCAAAACGGTTTACACTACGCTACATTGATGAAGATGGACAAGAAAAAGAACCAATCGTTATCCATCGATCATCCATTGGCGCAATAGAAAGAAGCATCGCATTCCTAATCGAACATTATGCAGGTGCTTTCCCAGTTTGGCTACATCCAGAACAGGTTGTCATTATTCCAATCGGAGAGGATCAAAAAACATACGCGCAGGAAGTTGCAAAATCACTTCAAGATGCAATTCCAGGACTTCGACTTTCGATTGACGAGGATAACAATACACTTGGCAAGCGAATTCTCGTCGCTCAACAACAAAAAATACCGTACATGATTATTCTCGGGAAGCAGGAAGTTGCCAACAATCAAGTAAGCATTCGACTCCGAACTGGTGAAAATCTAAATGGTTTGTCGCTCGAAGAAGTCGCAAATAGAATTAAAGAAAAGATCAGTACAAAAGCTATTGATTTGTAGCATTAATTAGTAATTACTACTTGTCAGTTGGTTCGGGTATACTACTTTATGAAAGTCGCAGTCATAACTGGAACAAGTTCCGGTATGGGAGAAGCATTCGCAACTTCCTTACTATCCCTCGGATGGAAAGTATATGGAATTTCTCGACGTACAAACGAAACATTAGTAAAAAATGAAAAGTTTCGTCAAATAACACGAGATCTCAGTCAATCGGTAGATAAAGACTTTCTAGAACAAGAGATTGGTGAGAAACAGATTCATCTTCTTGTGAACAACGCTGGGTACGCAATGTTAAAAAATGCTACAGAATGGGACCAAAAAGAGTACGAGAAAATGTTTGCAGTTCATTATGCTGCACCAATTCAACTACTCTTAGGATTACAGGAAAAACTAACAGACGGACTTGTTATTTCAGTTCTTTCAACAGCATCTCACGTTGGATGGAACGAACTTGCTTATTACGGTGCATCGAAAGCTGCCCTTTGGCTACACATGAAAGCATTTGTTCAAGGAAATCCTAGAATTACCTCGATCGCACTTCATCCAAGTATGGTTAGTACAGAGTTAACCGATAAACTTGGTAACGGAGAGTATTTTGACGACGAGGAAAGAAAACATTTTATGAAAACTAAAGATATTGTCACCATTTTTCAACAGCTTGTTAGTGGTGTTCTTACTGTACCTTCAGGGTCAAGTATCTTTATTTACAATGAGTGGGAAACTTCTGAACTGCCTCATCTAACCAATGACATGTTTTTTTATAACTCAGACACAGAGTCACTGACTCCAGCAACCTAGTATGATTTTTAAACTTTTTTTCTCACTACTTAGAAACGTTCGCTGGGTTATTACACTAGTCTTAATTGTAGGAAGTTTAACGCTTGTTTATCTTCAGTACCAAACGATTAAAGAATCTCCTTTAGGGGCATTTTTACCTATGCTAGACATACCAAATATACAGCAGCTGCTCCCTTCAAAAGCTCTTGATCAAAGTAACCAAACTCCCACACCAACGCCGTACCCTTCAACTGTCAAAATTGCAGTTAATACCGAGAAAGGACCTGTTGTTTTTTCATCCGAAGTCGTCCAATCTGATGAAACTCGAGCATTAGGACTTATGTATCGAACGAACCTCCCCTCATATGCAGGGATGTACTTTGTCTTTCCCGAAGACACGCAAGGCGGATTCTGGATGAAAAACTGTGAGATCGCATTAGACATATTGTTCATCAATAATAAAGGAATCGTTGTTGATATGAAAGAAAATTTCGCTCCCTGCAAATCTGTCGATCCAAAACAGGAGAATTGCCCAGTCTATACACCATCGATTTCGTACAGAACAGTGTTAGAAATTAATGGTGGTAGCGCGAAACAAAATGGAATTACAATCGGACAGAGAACGCTAACAGTCGAATAGCTCGATAGCTACGTAACCGCAATTTATTCGTGAACAACAACGTAATCAGATTCCTGACTATTTTGTTGAATAAACTCGGTATCTGTGGAGTTCAGAATCTTTCGGAAATCTATAGATTCTCGTTTATAAATAGCTTCTTTTGGAACTCGTGCACCATGAACAAGTTTCAGCGTTTGATAAACACCGTCATTCCAAAAATATAGCTTCTCTTTACTTCGATCAATCTCCATAAATCTTTTTGTGAAAGAGTTACCCTTTATTCCAGGTAATTCGTCTGCCACGACCAATTGAATACTTCCAATATTTTGTCTCGTCTGTTCTGCTTTTCCTTCTACCTGACAATACTTAATTTCGTCAGTTACAGCTTTACTTAATTGTTCGGCAAGATTTTCGTAATTTACTGTCCAGTCTTGAACATGAACTTGTGCGACTGCACCAACACCAGTAACCAATTTCATCTGATCGACTTCGAGAGGATATTTTCTGAAATATTCTGTAACACATGACTGCACCAGAGAAACAGAACCGTCTACGCAAGAGAATTCAGTGGCCGTACAACCGGATGAGGCAAAACAACCAAGTAACGGTTCTAGTGGCACAGTAACTGCTTTGTTTGGTGCGTACAAAGTAACCGTTTTTTTTGTATCATCAAGAAACTTTGTAAATTGATTTTTCGAAAGACACTGGAAATTATTATCAACTGACTCTCCAAGTACCGCTGTTCTTCCATTCATATACAGTGATGCATACTCAGCCACACCTTTTCCAACGCTAAAACTCAGCACGCCAAGCAAACTAACAGCTAAAATAGCAACTTTTGTCGTTGGCCTTTGTAGTAAAGAAAGCAGTTCCATACACCATTATAACCTAGGCATCTGATTCATGAAAGTCCTCGCCTTTCTCCCCCAAGATTCGGGTGTAACTGGATTATACCGATAAGCAATTTTCTCTGGTTCACGTAAACCACCTGCATAATATCTAGACATCCCCCTCGACACATCATAAATAGCTGCAGTAAATGAAGGATACCCAGACCTACCCCACCCAAACGGATTATATTGTCGAAACAGGAACTTTCCTCCACTTGATTCAATCATTGCGATTGATGGCAATAATCGGTAATCTATATCGTAAATATCTGCTGCACGTACGAAATCTTCTGCATTTGCAGCTAGAGGTGCATTATATTTCTTAAGGAATCTTTCTACTGCAGCGACTTTTTTAAGAAACAATTCTGTCTCTCGCGGATCTCCTCCAAATTCGTTATATTTATCTGGGATCACAATTTCTGACTCAGCCGCAACAACATCGGTATACAGCACCATATTTTGCAATAACGCAATATGTGCTTCACCTTGTTCAGCAATCCACCTCGTTAAACCATAGCCAAAGGTGGTTATAAAAACTAACCCAACAAAAACAGTAGAAAGTACAAGCCGCTTAAGACTACGACGCTGTACCTGACGGTGCAGTAACATGAAGAATTATAACAAAAATAGTAAAGAAATTACACGATTTTTGGACAGGTAATTCTCCTGTGACAGTAAATATTTCAAGTATTCCTGAAAAAGATTAATGACAATACTATTGTTGTTTTTTTCTTCGTTGCTCCTGTAGAAAAGCATTTTTACCCCATGATTTGACTAGGTCTGGGGTGATTGGCTGTGCATTCTGCCACTGAGATATAAAAATAGACCTCAATGTTGCAACTAATGCTTTACTTTTAATAATAAGTCCCCAAACCTCCTCACCTTCAGCACAAGCTGCCTTGAACACATTATTTGCAATGACCATCTCGAGATAACACTCAAAAATTGGAGATTCAATAAACCTAAAGTCTCTCGTTTTTAAATAATCTGGATCTATCGAAGATTGATAAGTCATCACATGTTTAGTCCAATTATTCAACGGAACGAGGTACTTTGTTCTAATCTGTTTCTTTACTCTATTTAACGACCCTTGACGTACATCATTATTAACGATCTTTCCGCCTAACATATCTAGTGGCATTAAATTTGTCCATGAAATTGCGTCTTTCTGAGATGATTGCTCGACACCTTCCAATTCCAAATATACTCTTTTCATACCCTCAATCCCAGGAAGGAATTCTATCAACGCGTTCGAATCTTCTTTATGGTATTCACGCTTTAAAAGTGGTAACACCAATGACAAATCAGTTTCAATATCATATGTCTCTCGCCTTCTCTCTTCTAGAATTTTCCGCATTATTGAGGGATTCTTTGCACGCACTCTCGTTTGTTGTTTTTCAAATCCAGAATTATGTTCTAAATCGATAAGCCCTTTCAGTGAAAGAGTCATAAAAACGTCATAGACCGTTGTTCGAGGAATATCAGTCAATTTTGCTGCGGTAAAGGGAGACAACTCACCATGAATCAATGTTTGAACATATACTGCAATTTCATTATCCGTAAGACCAAATTTGCGAAGTGCCTTGTTTGCGACCTTCACAATTTCTTCCGTCCTTTGAGTGTCGACACTGTCCGTCATATTAGACATTATACTCTCCCCCAAGTAAAATATCTACATAAAACTACGGGGGTGTAGTTTAATGAAAAATGTTTTGCGCGAGCAAAAAGATGTAAGATCACACCTTACCACCTCCATGATAAAAGTATGAACAACATAACAAATTACATAAAAACTTTCATCGAAAATACAGATAATATTTCTGTGCTGACAGGAGAAGAGCAAAAGCAAATCCAATTTGAAGGAGTAGTTTCGTATATTCTCAAAAAGATTAATTCAAGCAAATATAAACAAAGCAAATTTCCCCAAGTTGTTTCGGAAAAAGTTGAAAAAATTGTTGTCGATGCTGTTAAAAATCACCGACCAATATATTTTAGTATTCCATTTGGAGGCTTCAAAAAGTGGCAACTTCCCCACTACCCAAATATCGGCTGGGAGGAAATTTTCAACATTATTCAGCTGAGAAATTTTGCGGTAGAAATTGCAAAAGGTTATGAACCTGGCGTCGTTATTCACTATTTTTCCGACGAAATTTTTATTGCCAGAATGAATAACATGTCACAAAAAGATCTCGATACCTACAATAACCAATTTAATCTTGCGGTCGCCTATATACAACAATTTGCACCATCAAATGTTATGCTGCGTTACTCTAAAATTCGTGACGAGCTTTCGCAGCAAGAGATTCTCAAGCGTTTTGATAAAGGCATTGTTGAGCTAAAAAAGTCTTGGAAAACCACACCGAAAGATCTACAAGAAATGAAGCTGAACAAAACTGCACGAAATTACAAAATAGACGAGAAAAATAAGTATAGTAAAGTGGACCTCAAGAATATATATTTTGAATCAACATTAGTTCACGATGCCTTTACTGACACAGAATGGGAGCAAGGAACGATGTGGGCATTTCAGCCATACATGATACCTGTTGGATTCCGGTATACAAAAACCTGGGGAATTAATCTGAAATCTTCGCCAACTTCTACAGTACAATTTTGGGTTGGATATGGGATTTTGGAGGCGAAAGACGAAAAGTTTTCACCAAAGACCCTTACCTTCAACCAGTACGAAGCCATAAAAAATCGTCTTATCTTCGAAAAATGTGAAGCGATTAGTTTGGCTATTCCGTCACTTAGCAAAATCCCAGTTCTACGTTAGTCAATCAGTATCCTTCCCGTCATATCTGGAGGAGGTTCCAACCCAAGAAAATCCAAAACTGTCGGAGCAATATCTTGTAAGCTTCCAAGAGGAAATTGGTAATTATTCTTTGCACCTTTATAAACGCTAATAAAAGGAACCGGAAAAATTGAGTGCTCGGTATCTATTTCGCCCGTCAATTCGTTTGTCATTTCATCGATATTCCCATGATCTGCTGTAACAAGAACTGCCCCATTTTTAGCAAGTACATGCTTAATAACCTGCGCCGCGCAGGTATCAACGTGTTCAACTGCTTTAACACCTGCATCAAATACCCCACTGTGGCCAACCATATCACCATTCGCGAAGTTCATCACGAATAAATCGTAGATATTATAGTCAAGATTCTTTTTAAAAGTTTCGGTAACTTCATAAATACTCATCTCTGGTTTTAAATCGAATGTTGGAACATCCGGAGAAGGAATGTTAATACGCATCTCGCCAGGGTATACCGTGTTTGCACCACCATTCAAGAAGTAGGTGACGTGAGGAAACTTCTGAGATTCAGTCAAACGAAGTTGCCGCATTCCTGCCATAGAGACGACCCGTCCTAGGGGCATCTTGACATCTTGGGGTGGAAAGGCAACAGTTACTGGCAATTCTTTCTGATACCGAACCATAGTTGTGAAGGCCAAATCTTTTGGTTTAATTTTTCGTTCGAACCCACTAAACTCATCGATCACCAAAGATTGAGTTAATTGGATGGCACGATCAGGACGAAAATTTAAAAACACTACACCGTCTCCATCACGGATCGCCCCTTTTTTCTGTACCTCTGGATCTTGCATAACGAACGGTTCTAAAAATTCGTCGTGCACCTCACTACTATATGATATGGACAGGGCTTCTTTCCACGAAACGACAGGTGTGCCTTCATGGCTCGTTAACAAATCATATGCCTTCTGTGTTCGTACCCATGTTTTATTTCTATCCATTGCATATTGTCTACCAATAATCGTTGCTAGTTTTCCGAATTGAAATTCCTGAAACCAGGCATCTAGCTGTTCAAAGTAACGGGAAGCAGATTGTGGTTCGCTATCACGACCATCGGTAAATACATGAAAAAAAACAGATTTCTGTCCAGCTTTTGCACAGAACTCTAGAATCGCTCGAAAATGAGAGAGCGTCGCATGAACATTCCCATCACTAAAACAACCTAGAATATGAAGATTCGTTCCACGCGATTTTGTTTGACCGACTGTATCCATGATCGCGGAATTTGAATAAAAAACTCCCTTTTCAATTGCTGTGTTTATACGAGGTAAGTACTGATACACCACCTGCCCCGCACCAATATTGGTATGCCCAACTTCACTGTTTCCCTTCACATTTACAGGAAGCCCTACGTGCTCAGCAGAGGCATGTAATAAGCCGTGTGGGTATGTATCCCACAAACTCTCCAAAAACGGAGTTTTTGCAGCAGCCACAGCGTTACCATCGTATGGTTCGTTGCTGGCAATGCCATCTAATATGAGTAAGACCACGGGGCCTGGTACACGACGCATAGGTCATTGTATCAGTTTTTCAAATTGTCTTTTATGTACTCAAAAAACTCTGGATTTTCTTTTCCAAAATATTGCACAACATAGTACAACTTGTTCTTTTTATTAACTAGAAAGAGAAAATAGGCGCGATTTTTAACATCTGAGAACTCGAGTGCTTTTCCATCGGCGACAATCAGCTCTTTTCGAGTAAATCCTTGCAAGGTAACCGAGGTCTGCTGCGTCGTTAACCAAGTCGAAATATACTCCACCCCCACTGCTTCCAGTCCTTTATATGTAAGATCTGCAAGAACACCTGGATACCTTTTTAACACCGAAATCACTACTCTTTCTTTAGAAGTATCATGCGTAAAGTAAACATTATTTTCTCCATAAATAGTATTTTTTTGTAGTTCGACACTCCAATCTCTTGAATACCTAAGTTTCCACACTGCATCATTAGGAAGGTCTTGCCCCGAAGCTGCAGCTACCAACTCCTGTTTTGCCTTATATGCAACGATTTTATCGTGTAACCCTTGTTCAGCCTGAACCTTAGTTACCGTTTCGAACCAAAGATCATCTGCGACGGAATAAATATGCAGACCTTTTTCATCTTTTGTGTAGTATTCGCCAGGTATTTTTTCTGTGTCGGTAATAGCTACAGACGCTTGGAACTGCCAACCACTCTTTACCAACTCCTTTTTGTAGTATTCTTGTACGTCCACCCAACCTGCACTCAACGGCAGGCGATATACACTTTGCCCACTGGTCAAAAAATCATATAGCGACTGAGAATCACCAGCAGATAAGGTGTCCGCCTTGATTGCGAAACTCGTTGCTCCAATCCGAGTTATATAATTCTCAAATACGAACGAGCTCTCTGGAAACTCTACAACACTAGATACTCCAACTACTTCAAGAATTTCTATTTTTGTGTCAGAGTTCTTGACTAAGAACTTTAGAGGTGTCGAAGAAAGGAACCCATTCACCCGATCGGAGAGAGAAAGTTCCTTCCCGCTTTTTAAAGAGTATGCGAGTATTCCAATAAATCCAAAAACGCCGACGCCAATTACTATGCAGACAAATACAACAACGACGGTCTTAACAAATCTTGCTACCCTGCCCGCCATGACCTTCTTAACTCGTTCCTGAGCGAATATAGAACGTTTCATTTGCGCACTTCGTAAATCAATGCGACCGTCGACCCTTACCTCTCTAGATTTTGTTTTTAGCTTAAAAAAGCTCATACAACAGTATACTAGACATACCTATAAAAAATCACTAGGATAAAGACATGAGTACTCAAGAATTTAAACTTGAAACCTTCGAAGCTGCAATGGCACAACAAGAGAGACCCGTTGTCGTTGATTTTTGGGCATCTTGGAGCGTTCCCTGTTTATTGTTTAAGGATCGGCTAACCGAAGTCGCAAACATACTTAGTGATAGTGACGCAATCATGGGGTCTGTGAATATTGATGACTTTCCTGAGCTTACAGAACGATTTAGCATCATTACTATTCCAACAACTCTTATTATCTACAAAGACAAAATTGTTAAACAATATATCGGTATTCAAGAACCAGAAGTTTTAGTCGATGCAGTCTTCGAAATGGTCGGCAAAAAACCGAAAGAACCAGGTACCGAAACTCAAGAAGCTACAAAATAGACTTTTGTATGCCTCACCCTGTAATTTTTCTTCGTATTACCCAAGCAATTAATGCAAGAAGTGCAATTATTGGGGTGTATACTACGAAATAAATCAACCCAGAAAGTAAACTATCTGCTGTAGCGACAAGAGATCGAATCGCAAGCTTGAATGTTTTTGCAAATTCAAAAGTGCCTTGCGGAACATACGGAAGGTTAAACTCATTTGTGCTCGAATAAATTGTATACTGCGTATTACTTGATAATAAATCGAGCGCAGATCTTCTTCCCTTAAGCGAGTCAATTGAACGTTGCACTTGATCCAACTGCGTTTGAATTTGAAGGAGATCCGACACAGAACTTGCTTGCTGATAATATTTCAAAATCTTCGAATAGGTTTCTTCATATTGCTTCAACTGTCGTTCAATATCTGTGTATTCCTGTGTAATTTGGTATGAGGTGACTTGACGATCAACAACCTTAATTACATTATTTTTGACTAGTGCAAAAAATTTATCCGCTTCTGTATTTGGAACGAGGACACTCATAGTTCCAGACTCGGTTTGATCATCGCTAGAAACAGTAACGTACTCGCTCACTACTTTTCCTGATACTGAAGTTACAAAAGCACTAATTTTTTTATGAGTTTCTTCAACATTTTTTACGTGTGCACTGACATAATTACTCGTTACCTTCCTATCTTGGGTCATATTTCCAACAACTTGAGGAGCTGCACCGCCCGCTGAGTCAAGCATAACTTTTTCACCTGGGGCGCGGTCACTTTCCGAATAATAGATAGAATCCATATTTCTAGCTATTGGGACTATGGCGATTATCGAGGATGCTACCCATATGACACCGATAACTACCATTCCTCCTACGAAAGCGAAGGTAACTGGTTTTGGAATATGCGCTGGAAATTGTTGTTTTTGTTCTGCCATAGAACATCGTATACTGGAAATCAAAAAACGGCAACTGGAAGAAAAGTTCTATTCTACATTTTTTGGCTTAATACTATAGGTACAGTAATAGATATTCCTGGACATTATTGAAATTATTCCTTCATCGAAGTATCTTATTTTCTCTATTGACAATTGGGATTTCTAAAACCATATACTTTATCCTTTTAGTTACTTCCCCATACTTATATTTCAAATTTCAAAGCTGGTATATCATAAATCCAATACTGCGTAGGCAGATATGGATAGGTATTTATACCAGTTCTCACATTATTCAATTCTGCCTTTCTTCGTTCCATTACTCTTGCAATCAAACCTTCGGTCATGGTGTCCTCGACAAGCCGCACCCCACCACCAGACTTGGCGATAAGATAATCTCCTAGCTCCATCAGGAAATCATCAA
>JADYZG010000013.1 GCA_020853235.1 bacterium
TCTAATATCTGCTGGTTTTTTCTACGCTGATGCATTAGAAACAGCAAAAAAGATACAGGCACAAAAGGCTGACATTACAAGGTTGAAGAATAAGCTAGTACAAAGTAATAAAAAGGCACTTGAAGGCGGTGATAAGTATTACAAAGAGTATACCCATGAGCACAAGTTCACGCAGCATGACATTGAACTCATCAACAAACTTCTGAATGAGTTTCTTTCCATAAAGAAAACACCAACAATATTGAAGATTATTGGTGTGCATCCTGCCTTTCATATGCGTTACCAAAAAATTAAGGAAAACGCAGAAAAGCATGTGCCGATTTCTTACCAGTTAGTAAGTCTATCGAAAGTTTCGCCTCAAGGTCATACCATAAAAGGGGGAGCTGATGGGACATTATCATGGATAATGGAAATGTATGACTTACATTTGCAGGTACTTATGAACTCCTATCTCGGAAGATTATTCCAAAATCTTATTTCCACAAAAAAACTCACGCGTAGGAACGTTACAAGTTATTTTAAGAAATCGAATCTTTTTGCCGCGGAAAACATGGTATTGTTGGAAACTGCAATTGAAAGATTCTTTGCTAAAGATTACGTCTCTTTCTTGCATATAGCCGTTCCGCAATTTGAAAACATATTCTTAAAAATCTCAGCTGGACTTGGGTTGGACGTTGTCGCACTTGAACCTACAAGTGAAGTTTATACAAGGACCAAAGTGCTATCTTCAGAACTAATTCTGAGTGAAAAATTCATTGAAACTTGGAATGAAGATTACTGCAGACTAATTGACTTCCTTTTATTCGAACCCTTAGGATATAAGCTTAGACATAAAATTGCACACGGGGAAATATACCCTGGTGAGTGTAATTTCCGCAATGCAATTCACGTGATGTACCTCTACCTTGCGTTAATAGCCGCTATCGTTCCTGTGCAATCTACTCCTGTACCCGCCCAACCTACTGTTGAGTAAAGTTCTCTACAAATTGATGCTCTAAGTTCGCGATATTTTCATCGAATCCAGTTTTGAAATGTTCATTGAAAGCACTCAAAATATGATAAGCAAAATCAAACGTAATAACTAGGCATTCTTCGATCCAATTATCACTCCTTGATGCATCAAATACCGTTTCTATCTCTTCAAAGTTCAAATAATCGTTCATACTTCGTGAAGAGTTATGTGCAAGTTGACATTGTAGTCGATACACGGTCTTATACGCATCAAGTCGTCCAATTTTGTCTGACATATCGAATAAGCTTAGGTCCGACCACGCGTTGTTTGTGTAATTGTATTTTCTTTTTACTTCTTCAGCCTTTATGCGCAAATCACTAATTTGTTTTTTTAATTCTGCCTCAGTAATGCCACGCTTTGTTGCTTCTTGCGAAATTGTCTCTTCTTTAACATTTTCAATCATTTTTGCTCTTTGCACCCAGTCATAATCAAGATATCTGTTGGCAAGAGAATCAGAAGAGTCGTTTTGTATGTAAGCAATATTCACCATTAACTCAAAAAGTGACCTGCTCAAAATCGTCGCGTCTTCCCCAAAACCTTGGCTAGTAAGAACGAGTATAGCTTCATGACTCTTGCTCATCTTTGTTAATGCAAAGGAGAGTATTGCATCTTTAGGACCAGTAATAGCTTGCTCGCGTGTCATAACTTCAGATATAAGTTTTGCAAGTTCTTGGTGGACAGCAAGAAGTTGTTTGAATTTTGATTTAATTCCAATGGCAACTCTGTATTTGTGGATTGCTTCCTCACTAATCATTAGCTGTCTTCCAATCTTTTCGGCTTCTAATTTGCCAGTTGCTATGAGCTTTCGAATATACGAATCGTCGTTATAACCAAGAAAGGTCGCTGTTTGTTTTGTTGTAAAGTGTTTCATTAATATTTATAACACGCTAGGAGGTACACGTCAAGATACAACGGTAATTTATCACTCTTTTTTAGGTGTCTCTTTTGTCTCATTTCTTCTACTGACCAGCCATTGTACGGTGCCAGACCCCCCTTCTCCGATTGGTACCCAAAGGGTGGCAATCGGGGAAGGTAATGGATGAGTTAGTAAGCACGAAAATAATGATGTGCACACTTCGCTCTATGAACGAAGTGAATAGATGCAGAGCATAATCCCTCCTTCTCCGA
Organism: bacterium; assembly: GCA_020853235.1. Taxonomy (GTDB): domain Bacteria; phylum Patescibacteriota; class Dojkabacteria. The sequence goes on from JADYZG010000013.1 coordinate 2,141, forward strand.
TTTCATAAAAATTCTCTCCTTCCCTACCAAAAAGAACACAGTCCTTTTTAGTTACGGTCATGAACCGAATTTTTAGAAAACGGTGTAAACAGGGATGGGGGGGGGGATTTTTATGAAAATGAAGCTGGTGCGGGATGAGAAACGATAGCATGAAGACGTGATCAGTCATCACGTCTGAGCTATCGGGGGTCGAGGAGCGTGAGGTTTTGGAACATAGAGAACAAAACATCCGCGAGGTGACCGAATCCCTTACTCGGCACCAACCCCGTTTACCAAGTCTACAACTTGGTAAACGGAAAAGGTAATAAATGAGTTAGTAAGCACGAAAATAGTATATGCGCACTTCGCTCTATGCCACAATACTTACGGTGAGAGTCTCTTCATATCTCTAGGTAGCAATACTGTTTCTCTGATGTTTGGCAACCCTAATAGTATTTTCAGGAACCTTTCGAAGCCGAACCCTAATCCCCCATGTGGAGGACAACCGTATCTAAAGAAATCAAGATAGTGTTGTAGCTCCTGCTGTCTTAGCCCTTTTTCCTTAACTTGAGAACACAGAACTGGATATCGATGCTCTCGCTGAGCTGTTGTAAAAATCTCACGTTCCTTAAAGAGCAAGTCAGCACTTCTTGTCGTCATTGCTGTCGACTTCATATGGTAAAAGGGCCGAACAGATACAGGGAACTCAGTCAAAAAAACAAACTCATGTCCGTACTGTTTTTTCACGAACGAGCAAAGCATTTTTTCTTCAGGACTAGAAAGATCATCCCCTTGCTCAGTTGATCCCATCTGCTCCCTAACTATCCTCTTTGCTTCAGCCATTGTAATTTTTGGAAATGGGGTTGTTGGAATGACAATTTCGACACCAAACACTTCTCTAATTTCTTTTCCATACCTTTCCTTGATTTTCTTCATAGTATGAACGAGCAATTTCTCTTCAAACCGCATTAATTCAGTAAATCCAGATATGAAAGAAAGTTCAATATCAAGAGTCGTAAATTGAGCGACATGCCAAACTGTAGTTGAAGGATCCTCCCTATACGTGTCTCCGAAAGTGAAAAACTTTTCAAATCCCGCAGCCATAGCGAGCTGTTTATAGAACTGAGCGGATTGAGCCAAATATGCTTTTTTCCCGTAATAGCTTAAGGAGAAGAGCTCTGCTTTACTTTCACTTGGACTTGCCATGATTTTGGGGGTCGTTGCCTCAATAAAACCCTGTCTAACAAGGTATTCTCGCATGACTGAGTGAACGTAGGTACCAATCTCGAAAATGAGCCTTTTTTCAGGACGACGAAGATCCAACCATCTATAATCGAGTCTCTTCTTTAAATTCGTTTCTTCTTGACCTTTTCGCACGATAGGAATTGGAAGCTCCTTTTCTGGTTTACTCAGTATTTCAAGTGATTGCACTAACACCTCAGCTGCCTCTTGTTGAGACTGAACGGTGCCTATCACAGTTATTACAAATTCCTCATGCAGTTCTTTTGCTGTTTCGAATGCAGCCGAATGTTTCTCTACTACGCATTGAGTGATTCCCGTCTTTTCACGTATGTGAAAGAATACAATACTACCTTGAATTCGCACAGAATGAACCCAACCTTGAATCTTTATCTTTTTACCTATTTTTTTAGGCAATTGTTTAACCATTGTCCTTACCATATTGATACAAATAAATTTATGCACCTGATAAGGACGCGTATGCGTGTTGCCACCCTATCTTTGTAGTAACTTTCCAGATACTACCTCATAAGCTTCTCGGAACGTGGTACTCGACAAGGCTCTGTGCTATTTCGGGCACTCCCGGATCAGTTCTACTTACCCACAGGCTTTCTTCTGTCTCCTCATCCGTGTTATCGGAATCAATGGAATACATAATTATATCAAATCTAATCGAATATATCCATCTAAGAAAATTAGTACACAGGACATAATTTTTGAATAAAATCACAACTTTGTAATTTCTCAAAGGTAAAACAGCCAATAAGTCGATATTTTTTGATAGCCAAAAACATTGATACTTACAAAGAATTCAATTTTTCTTGTTTTAGTAGGAGATCAAGATCTGCATCCGTTCGAATACTGACATAAGATTCTTTTTGCAATGGTTTTTTGAAACTCTTTTTAACGAATTTCCACTTAGCAACACCTGTTTTGCCAGGAACATCTCCGAATTCATTTGCAATACCTGCCCATCTATCATCAAATGCTATTCTTGGGATTGTCAGTTCACTTGAAATCCTTTTAGAATAGGTCGTTTTCCCTGAGAATGGTAAACCAATAAAGAAATACAACTGTGGTTTCCTTGCAACAGGTGGATACAGCATTGAGTAAATTAATTTGGAAGTATATTCAGTTGGTTTACTTGCATCCAATTCAATATCAACAAGATCATACTTTTTAATTTCTTCTTGATATAAAACCATTTCGTCAATATGAATGGAAAGATCAGGATACTGCTCTTCAGTGACTCTTTTTACATTCCGTGCAATAAGCTGATCCTTACTTAATCGAAGCGAAATAACAATGTGGCCTTTTCTTTTTGCTTGACGAATATCATCTGAAGTAAAGTAATCAGTATTTGTAAAGAATATATAATTTCCTCGTTTATTAATCACGGATTTAATGGCTTTCGGTGCAAGTATTTTGTGTTGTTTTTCATCTGTTTCTGGGAATCTGCCATTGTTAAGCAATGTTAGCTCCTTATCCATCTCGGATATTCTTGCAATACCCATTTCTTTTAACTTTTTTATCACTGTTGTTTTTCCCGTAAGAGAACTTCCAATAATCAATAGTTTCATTAAAAATTATATCAAATAGTTTCTATGCAACCTCACCTTCCTCCTCCTGTATAATTACTCATGATTGACGAACAATTACGCATTGCAACAGACTCTGGTAAGCAAGTTATCGGCCGAGTTACAGGAAACGAAGCAAGTGATACAGTCCTAATATTTTCTCATGGCTTCGGAGTTAAGAGTGACTCCAGAGGAATGTTCAATCAAATTGTTACCCACTTCCAAACCAGAGACCTAACCGTACGCTTTCACTACGTCATTACCGACGATATTACGCAGGATACCTTTGCAACGAACTACTCGGAACAGGTTGAAAAACTTCACACAGTCATTGAGAGGGTACAGAAGAAATATGGAAAAAAGAAAATTGTCATCATATCTCACTCTAGGGGCTGTGGAATAACTTGTCGTTATATTGTCGAACAAAAAATACTACCAAGGCTCCACATCATGCTAGCACCACCAACAACTGTTGAAAACTCCACCAGAACTAGAGAAAAATTCAAAAAAAGAGAAGGTGCAGTACTCAATAGAACGGGTATCAGTATTTATCCAAGGTCGGACGGAACCAAAACCTTTATTCCTTCCAACTATTGGGACGAAGCTGAATCGATGAATCCACTAGAAGTATATGCTCAGGCAACAACGCTTGTTCCAACAACAATCATCTGGGGAACGTTAGATACAACGGTGGGCCAAGATAAGTTGCCAGAATTAGAAAAATTAGGAGTTAAAAGACTTGTTAAACTCCCAAATAGTCATGACTTTACCGAGGACAACGTGGTAGGTGTTATAAAAATCCTTGACGAAGAACTTGAATAAGTAACCACCTATTTTTTCTCGCTTACTGTAATCATCACCGAGGTATTTTCTGTTTTTGCTGCATCTGAAAGTACAAGCGTAACATTCGTTTGACCCTGTGTGAACAATAGCATTCGGTCCGTATAAGCAGCTGTCTCCGACCAACTATTCTTCTGCATTTCTGTTTTATAGAAATTGTGAACATCGGATTTTGACTTATTCACACTATACACTATAACAATTGTTCCATCATTAGTTTTTGATGATTTTGCTGTGATATTTGCACCAGACATAACAGGGACCGTAGCCGGAAAGTCTGATGGTAATGTCAGATTCTCACCGTAGGTAAATTCTCCTTCTTCTGTCTTTATTGATCCTGATTTATCATCATTATCATACTGTATATTGCCATCGTCTGTTTTAATTGTGACACCACCATTTTTTTGATCGTAGTTGACGCCTTTCGAATTAAGGTAACTCTTATAAGCACCACCCAAAAGTTTTGTCGCGACAAAACCACATAAGGCAACAAATACGAGCATAACGATAAGAATTATTAAAAGAATTTTTCCTAATTTTTTTGTTGGACTCTTTGTCATGCTCTTTGTTTCTTCCATAAATTCATAATCAAAGTTAAATATATCTATAGTACCATGACATAAAAACAACTAACACACATGAGCCTTACTGAATTTTATCCTGATAATCGATCCATAACCCCCACAATGCAGCGAAAAGAATCAGATTCTTCGCAATATACTGCCCTTCTGTCGAAAGAACTCCAAAAGAAATCCACGTATGATGTGGTAGTAACACAATTGGCAAAAACGTAATACAAAGATGAATAAAAGTAGAAACAATAGCAATTTTCGTGAACTTCGGGAACAAGAAACCAACTCCAATAAATACTTCTATCGTTCCAAAGAAAATCAAAAACTCATGTGAGGGGAAAAATGGTAAGGTAACCGCTAAGAGATCCAAAACCAGCTGTGATGCAGGGCTCGCACCTAAAACTTTTGTGATACCAAACCAGAAAAATACGATAAAAAACGCTATTCTAACGGTCCACATTTGCCATTGCTTTCGATTCATCGATTATTGTACTATACTTCACTAATGGAAACTAAAAAAACTGAGCAACAAATCGAGTACTTTTCTCAAGAAGAATATGGTGAAGAAGCAAAAATTAGATTCGATCCAAAAATAGTTAAAGAGTCACAACGTCGTTACAACAGCTGGAGCAAAGAAAAGTTTGCCCAAATTCAAGCTGAAGCGAAGAGAATTCTAGAAAAACTTGCAACAATAATGGAAAGACCAATTAGCGACCGAGAAGTTCAGACGCTTGTTCGTGAGTATCACACCTATATGGAAAATTACTATCATGTAACCTCCGATATTTTCATGGGCCTTGCAGAGATATACACAACAGACGATAGATTCACTGCATACTTTGAAAAGGTAAAAATGGGATTGGCAGATTACCTTGCACGAGCAATGCAACACTACTGCAATGCCGAGTTTAAAGAAATCAAACAATCAGCATAAATTTATAATTTCCATCATGGCAGAAACCAAAAAAACATCCTTAACTCAGGAATTCAAAACATTCATTTCACGAGGGAATGTTATTGACTTGGCAGTTGGTATTATTATTGGATCAGCATTCACAAGTATTGTGAACTCCCTCGTAAAAGACATTATCATGCCACCCATCGGACTTCTAATGGGCAAGGTGAACTTTAGTGACCTCAAACTCGTGATTCAAAACCAACCAGAAGTCGCTGTAACTTACGGTAACTTGATACAGAATACAATCAATTTTCTTGTTGTTGCAATAGCAGTTTTCTCGCTCGTTAAAGGAATAAACTCACTGCAAAAGAAAGAAGAAAAGACAGCTGAGAAAAAAAAAGAAACGGAGTTATCAGTACTGAAAGATATTAAGAAACTTCTGAAAAACAATAAGTAGTTATATTACCACTCGTACTTTCTCAAGGATTTCTTTTAAATCTTCTTTGCTCTTGAATGAAAGTATCAATCGACCGCCACGAAGCAACGGTTGAATGTAGGCTTTTGTTCCAAGCATATCACCGACTTGCTTTGCAATAAGGTCATACTCGACAGTAAGTTTTGTTGCCGATTGCTTAAAGCGCTTTCCACGCCCAAGTAATCGTCTAACTAGTTCTTCTGCTTCACGTACAGAAAGTCCATCTCGTTTGACAATTTCGAAAGCATTCACAATAAGATCATCACGTTTTAATGAAAGCAGGGCACGAACATGACCTTCACTTACCTCGTTATTTACCAGTCCTGACATCACTTCATATGGCAACACGAATAAGCGAATACGGTTCGTTACGACGGTTCTACTCAATTTGAATCGAAGCGCCAATTGTGCATGAGAAACCTTTTTTGCTTTACTCAAAAAGTGCAATAACATTACTTGTTCCGCAAGCGACATAAAGCCACCTTCGAGATATCCAAGAATAATAAGGTGCAATATTTCCATCGGAACATCATCAATATACACAATAACCGCTTGTTCGATTGAGGCAAGTTTTAAAATTCGTAGGTATAGTTCTCCGAGTACGACCTCTGGACCACTTGGAGTTTTAAAACAGACCAAAGGTAATCGCTGTCCATCTTTCCTAACATCTTCAGCATATGCGAGCATGTTGCTTACCGGCATATTCATAACTGGAACTTTTGGATAAACCTTAATCGAATCCACAGGAAGTGTCTGTATTAAACTTTTGTCTAAGGTTTGTACTAAAGAAATTCTCACTTTTATTGAGCACTAAGATTACCTAAAGAATAATGCGGTTTTGTAACAAACTTCGCATTTTCTGGGGGGAACCAAACAACAACTGCTCTCCCTTCAATATACTCCTTTGGAACCGCTCCAAATTCACGCGAATCTGTAGAGTACTGACGATTGTCGCCGAATAACACGTACTGATTATCTGGGATTTTATACGGGATACCTTCTCTGATTGTCGCTTCGGGTTGGGTGCGAGCCGTCACATCAAGATATGGTTCAGAAAGTATTTTTCCATCGATGTATACCTTGCCATCTTGGATGAGAACCGTTTCGTTTGGCAACCCAATGACTCGTTTAATATAGTCTTGCGTTTCCGAGTGCTTAAAGACCACGATCTCTCCTCGTTGTGGATTCTTTGAAATATACTGCAGTTTATACACCAAAATGAAGTCATTATTATGGAGATATGGATACATTGAGATACCATCGACGGCTCGAGGGCTTAACACAAAATACCAAATAATAATAAAGAAAACTCCCGCAAATATGTAGAATTCTAGAGAATCAAGAATTTTTTTGAATATATCCATCATGATAAAGTCATCGTAACATAAAAAACGTCCCCTGCATAGTGATTACCTAATGTTCCACAGTGACAAACATTTCGGTTAGAGTCCGCAGATTCTGGAGAAAATCATGCCGAATTAGCCATGTCGTTGCTCGGCATTCTTGTGAATTCCGGTTCACTACCGTTACGAGAAAAGTTTACAAAATGCCCCGCTACGGGGAGTCGGTCACCTCATAACTCTTGCTTTTCGCTACGCGTACCGAAGCGTTATCTCCTCGACCCCTCCCACTTCGTCGAATGTAGGTTACTACATTCTCCCTGGGGTTTCTCCTCCCAATATTAAAGAAAAGGAATGGGCTTACAGTCTAATAGACCGCATGCCCATTCTGCCGCTACGGGGAGTCGAACCCCGCCTAGAGGATTGAAAATCCTCTGTCCTAACCGATAGACGATAGCGGCAATGGTGAATTATACAAAAAAAGTCTTTTTTTAGCAACGCATACAGCTCTTTTTACTAATATTAGTGGAGCAATAATAAAGCAGTGTATAATGCTAGACTCAGTTAAACAAAAGACCATGGAATCATTTGCTGAATATGCAAAAAATCGATTAGGGTCATTACAACTAGAAATTGAAAATGCGTTAAAATCTTACCTCAATGAATCCTTTGGTCTTGAAGGAGAAAAATATCATGATTCAGTCAAACAGGCTATTCTCGCTTACAAGGATGTCGTGAGTAGACCAGCAAAAAGATTACGTGGAGCATTCGTACTTGAATCATTTAACATGTTTTCCGATAAACAAAATACAGACATTGTGAAAGTTGCAGTTGCAATTGAACTTATACACGCCTACCTTCTATTAATCGATGACTTCAATGATAAATCTGACCTCAGACGAGGGCTTCCAACTGCACATCGATTAATGGAAACTTATTATCACCAAAATCATAAAGCAGGAGATGCTCTCCATTACGGTTACTCTATCGCTACAGCTGCAGGACTTGTCGGTAATCATCACGCAAGTAACTTATTACTTAGCCTCAATTTCCCACAGGAAATTCTAATTCGTGCGATGAAAGGGGTGAACGATACCATCAACATCACAGCATACGGACAAATCCGCGATATTTATAATCAACAATTACCGACACTCGTCGAAAACGATGTACTTGAAGCACATAATTTCAAAACCGCCCGTTATACCTACTTCAACCCTATTCAACTCGGAGCAACCTTAGCAGGACAAACTGATGATGTAATTAACAAGTTTGAAACATACACAAAGCAAGCAGGAATCGCATTTCAAATTCAAGATGACATTCTCGGCGTCTTTGGCGATACAAAAGACACTGGAAAATCGAATATGGACGATATTATGGAAGGTAAAGCAACTCTACTAACTATCTACGCACTCAATCAAGCAACTCCTACCCAAAGAGAAGTACTTTCAAAATCAGTAGGTAATCGTGAATTAACACCAGAGGATTTTGCGAAAGTTCAGCAAATCATTGTTGATACTGGGTCGCTCGAACATTCGAAAACAGTTGCACATAAACTCGTCACGGAGGCAAAAGAAAGTATGTATAAAGAATTTCCAGAGTATATTGAGAACGACGGGTTCAAATTCATTACCGGTATTGCGGATTATATGATTGAAAGGAAGTTTTAAGCGTTAACAAACTGACAAAACTTTTCTGCTACAAATTTTTCTTGACCTAAAAAGTAGTGCCCCCCAGACGGTGGAACCACAAGTTCAACACCTTTAATATGCTTTTTCATACAATCATATACCTGCTCCCTTGTATAAAATTGTGGATAGTTGAGTGATTCATCATCTATGCTCGATATTACCTGTATTGGCAACGATACTTTTTTCCATAGAGAAAAATCATACGACCCCATTCGATAAAAATCCCACATCTCGTTACATTCACTAGGTCTATACCAAGAATAAAAGGTCTGATACGTCATCGGGAAATCATCAAATGTTGGAGGAATTATCTCCTCCCCCTTGCCTTTTTCAATCATTGTTCGTGCGTTATTAACATGCTCGTGCCATTTTTGTCCACTCTTTTTTTCAACATACGCATTTTTATCAAAAGGGCCGAGCAAAACAATTTTCTTTACTTGTTGCTTGTATGCTCCTTCAAACAGGTATCTTATAACTTTAAGCGTTCCGAGTGAATGCCCCGCGAGTACGATTTCGTCGATGCCTTGTGACTGTAGCCAAGCAATCCACGCATCGATATCAAGATATGCTTCTTCTAAAATCTCATAACAAGAACCGATGTATTTAGTTTCCAGACGTGAGGCCTTAAGAAACTCTGTATATAAGCCTGTTCCACGAGTTTGAATAGCCAGGAAAACTCCACCAGATGATGCGATTGCATTACCCAACTCGCTTCCAAACGGCCATGAATAAAAATCACCCGTAAATCCATGTACATAAACAACTGCACGCCGATTATCACCCTGAATACATCCGTATTGTAAGGCGCTTAACTGTAAGTTATCAGACGTAGTCGTTTGGGTTAGGGTTGTTCCATGCATCACTCTGTGCACATTAACTAATGACCAAAAATGCCGAGAAGAGGAGTCGAACCTCCACACCCTTACGGGCATCAGCTCCTAAGGCTGACGTGTCTGCCATTTCACCACCTCGGCGGAATATAATTACTTGTTGGTGACTACTCTTGTATTTTAACACTAAATACATAAAAAAGACTATATTGTAATACTTGCATTGTCTTTTGTGAGAATTCCTCGAGATACTCTACCTCCAACAAAGTGACCAACAAGGGTCAATAGACCATCAAGCGCTTTATCAAGGTTTTCATATTCTTCAGGATCATTCGCTTCAATAACCAAAATTGCGTTCTTTGTTTCTTTCGTTAACATCGTTCGTTCGCCCTCCCTCCAGTTCCAACAGCGGCAGATAACACCTTTGTCATCTTTGTAAAGAATCTCACCAACAAAAGGTTTTTCTGGTTTGTTATCACCAAGTAATTGCACCTCTGGTTCTGAGCCATTAGAAACAACAAGTTCTAAATCGCCAGAAATTTTATCTAGATCTTCACCACCAACAGGAAGCTTGTATCGCAACGAAATATAGTTGTATAAATCGACGAGTGTATTGATATGATCGAGATCGCGACCTTTCAAGGTCATACGAATGAGGTTTTCAATTGAACTTCGGTAATCAGATGGTTTTGCACCAAATTTTCGATAAATTTCTCTCCAACGGGAAATAAATGGAACTTGAGAAACCGTATCGAGGTTAAATTCGTTTTTAATTTTTTCTGATTCGTCCTTAATCTTCTTCATCAACGCGTCACTTTTAGGATTCGTGTTGTTAATATCATGGATAAATAAGTAACCAATTCTTACTTCTGGAAATTTACTGAAAATTTCATCAGCGACTCGAAGGGTCATGATGATTTAAAAGACTTAGGATTAAGCTGAAACCTTTTTTGTTGCTGTTTTTTTTGAAACGGCTTTAGCAACTTTTTTTGCTACTGTTTTCCTCTCTACTTTTACAACTTTTACTTCTTGCTTTGGCCAAACATTAACAACTGTTCGAACTCCATTTGGTCTGCGAAGATAGGTAAATTGAACGATTCCTGCAACTCGAGACATAACTGAACTATCGCGGCTAATCATTGTGTTCATTCCGGCTTTATAAACGATTCCTGTTTGTTTAACGAGAATTTGTCCACCATTAACATATTGTCCTTGATTAACTTTGAGGCCTCTTCGCTTACCAGAGACATTTGCTTTCTGGTGTGCACTTGATGACCCGGCTTTTACGTGCGCCATGCTTTTTCGCTATAGTTTAATTAATTCTTTTCGAGAATTACAATTTCTCTACCGACGACATTATCGCGCTGAACCCAAAGAAGTGCTCCGATATCTTTGACGAGTTCCGGAATCTTCCATGCGTCAGTTGACGTTGATAGTGGTGGATTATACCACCGTACCCCATTCTCCGCAAGAAACGCAAAGGTAGGCTTCACAAAAATAAGCCTTTGTCCTTTTCGAAGAAATCTACTAGCAGTTTGAAGAAGCACACCGTACAGACGACTAACCTCTCTCCATTCTCTTTTTGCCAAAAATTCATTCGCAAAAGGCTTGAATCTGGGCTTGCCTAAAAAAGGTTCAGTTGCGATTGCAGTAATTGATTTTTCTAGTTTTGCGCGCTCGATCGGCTCAACAAAAAGCTTGTGTGTTGTTTGGGCGACCAGTCCTTTTTTTACTAACCACAACATATTTTGCTTTGCATTCTCAATACTAACCAAGGATTTATCTGTGCCATACACCGGGATGCCGAGCATTGCTGATTGCATTGCAATTGTTCCTTGACCAACAAAGGGATCCCAGATCTTTCCTGAATCATCCGTTTTTGTAAAATTTACCATCATACGAGCAAGTTTTGAAGGAAGCATTCCAATTTTCATATCTCGCGCTGGTCGCTCTGCATCAACAATTGACCAAAACTTTGCATCTTGGACCCGTTCTGTTTTAACAACATAAATTGTTTCATTATGAGAAATTGCAGAAAACTCGTGTCCACCTCGTAGTAGTACATGTGCACTTGCTGCTGGAGTGTGTTGTGGTTCTTCGAACTTTCCATCATATTTAACTCCTGACAATTCATCTTTTAAATTTTTGTGGAACCTACGCTTATCGACTCTAACACCATAAAGAGAAAGAACGTATTCTTTTCTTTGGACATTTTTTAGTTGTTTAACGAGTAAACTCTGGAGGGCATTTTCTACGTTTTCAGTAGATTTCGGAAACTCTCCAACAACGCTGCCATATCGCGGTGTTCCACCAAGTTTAAAGAAATTCTTTGAAACAGTTTCTCCCTCAAGATCGAACAGTGCAATACCTAACCAACGAATCACTTCTTTAACACCAAATACGAGACGAAGTTCTGCTAAAGATACTTCGGGATGTGAACCAAGAAAAAATACAATCATAAACCATTATACAGATTAAAAAGAAAGTCGGAAAATCAAATGGGTAAACTATTTTATGACGATTTCATCGACACGAACGCGGGTCAATTCCTCTCGATATCCCCATTGTTTTCGGTATCGCGATTTTGCTTTAAACTTACCTGCCTCGAATTTTTCACCTCGAAATTGTTTGAGAATTGTGCAAGTAACCTTTGCGCCTTCAACAACGGGTTGCCCAATTTCTGTTTTGTCACCGACTTGCGTCAAGAGAACGTCAGTAAATTCGATTTTTGAGTCAACAGTTCCTTCGATACGTGGCATATCAAGATACTCACCCTTTTTCAACGAATACTGGTGGAGCCCTTTTCTAATAATTGCGAAGTCAGTCATGGTGGAATTGTATCAAGACCTACGGACAGTGTCAACGATTCCCTGCATTAGATCGCTCTAAACTCAGTAAAACGCCGTCACTGTTCAGTTCGCGAGCAATATCTTGAGCCAAAGCGCGGATATACGTTCCTTTGGGAACTTTGACGTCAATGTACAAAAAAAGGTATTTTTTATTTGGAAATTCGGCGATTCGTTGAATTGATTGTGCGAGCGATAGTTTCCATTTTTCTAGAAGAAATGAGTACTTTCGCGAGCTATACCCGACTAGATCACCAATTGCGTAAAATTGCTCGTATGCTGTTTCAAGATTTTGTATTGTTGTTTTGATTCTTTCTTGTAACGCACTACTAGTCATTTCTTCTTGTTGCAGAATATTCCACTCAATCAATCGTGTTTCTACATATCTTTTCCCAGTTGGTTTTCCTTCACGAACTAACATATACGCTTTCTTGCCTTTTTGTTTTGTTGAATTCAGCAAGGGCAACTCTTGCGTATAACCCTTGGCGAATTTTTCGAATATGGTGACTATCTTATCATCAGAATAATTCAATGCTTCAAGCGATGGTGTAAGCGGTAATTCCAAGTCGCCAGCGTCACTTTTTGCCCCAATCAAAATGCCTGCAACATAACGTTTTTCACTCTCGAGGTAGTTTGTTAGCAATTTTGTACCCTTACTAATTCCAAGAAGCATGGCACCTTCTGCTAAAGGATCTAATGTGCCACCATGACCAACTTTTTCACCAGTTATGCGTTTATACATTTCCGTCAACGAAGTACTCGGGATTCCATACGGTTTATACACACTAACCAAACCCTCGATAACAACTTTTTCTTTCACCCAGTCACGAAACTCCTGCATATTACCATCCACGCAGAATATTGTTGAGAATATTCGCCATTGATTTAAGGCTAGGAACAATGGCACGGTAGTTCAAATTCACATACCCGATAGTTCCAACATAGCCCGTTTGTTGTCCTTCGAAAAGTTTAAACGGAGTGAAAACTGCGATAAAGTTTTCTAGATCTTTCCATCCGAGTTCTGCCCCAGAAAAGATACCAATTCCCCCAGTTTGAAAATCGTATCGTTGTTTAAAAAACGATGCCAGTAGCTCTGGATCCTCGATAACATCCCAGAATTTCATCAATCCAGAAAGGTAATCAGCTTGGATTTTTTTAGGAAAATTTTCGTAACCTTTCAATAATCGAGAAATTCTATAAAATTGAATAACATCGTTGTACAGAATAAATGATGGTTCGCCTGTCCATTTATGAAGTGTTTTCATTGCATCACGAAGTAACGATTGAACCTCGAAACGTGAATTGAAAAGCGATTGTCCTTCTTTAACGACATCAACAAAATCTATAGCATTCTCTTTCATTAAGTTGTTCACATAAAAGTACAAGCCTTTAATGGTAGGGATTCTTCCAGATGCGAAGTGGCTCTTTGTCAAATAACCGCCTTGTGAAAGTTCAAGAAATTCATTACGAAGCGTTGCTGAGCTAACCGTAAAATCACCCGATTTCAACAACTCGAAAGAACTAATATCACGACCGCTCTCGATAAACGACTCGATTAACGCCTTTAGTATGAGTTTTTGTCGGTCGGTCATAATCGATTGTAGTATGATTATTATTTTTTAGCAATTTCAGGCCTAATTGCTGAAACAACAAAATACCCAACACCAAAGCCAAAAAATAACCCCGTAATAAATCGTCGTGAATTAGTACTTTCATAAAAACCATGTTCTGGTGCAAGAATATACGCGATAGTCTGTATCGTCCCATCTAAGGCAAGAGGGATTAAAAATAAAATTGGAATGATTTTTGGCATTTTCATCTTTAATAGCAATTCAGAGGCAATCAGACCTAATAATAACCCCAAATACATTCCAGTACACCTAGTACAAACTCCAAGACGACACCCTAATCCTGCCCCACAAGTAAAACGGTCCTGGAAGTTAAATGTAAAAACTTGATCCAAAGGGACCTTCTGGTGAATAACACTTTTTGCATACATAAAGTTTTCACCAAAAAGGTAAAAACTCCTATCGGCTCTCTGATGACAAACAACGCCAAGTATGAAATAAAGGTACCTTGCAAGTTTTTGTGCGCCGAGTTCCATCAAAATTGGAGGAAGAAGTATTAAACCATTAATACCTGCTACTAACAATTGTAATGCGTGCAGCGTCCTGTTATCTGCAGGCAAAGAGTGTTGTTCCATCTTGCTGCCACTCGACTTGGCATAACGAGTTATATACTTCGACGTTTAAAGTCTTACCCTTATCTTTTGCCCATGAAAATTCCTGATCCCCAAAAATAACATACCTAACGTTATATTTCTCCAGGAGACTATTGAGCTTGGCAACATCAGTAGAAGTATACATAGTTTCGATATCGGTAACACGCTGAGAAATTTCAATTAGAGATAATTTATTTGTAGCAATAAGTTTGCCCTTCCCCTCGTAACCGTTATACCACTGCACATTATGGAGTGGCCATCCTGTAACGTTACTCATCCCCGTATAGGAGGCAATTCTGCCAAAATAGGAATACGAATCATACGTCATAATTTCCAGAACCGTCGCATGAGGTTTGCCCAGCAAATAAACGATTAGGTCATAATCTGCGCCATGTAAGCCCTTCATATAGGAATACCCATTGCTCCACATTGGATCAACAATCCTCGAAATAGAAATCTTCTTGAAAGTCGGTACAAGGTACTGATTGATTCCGATGATCGAATATGAGAGCATAATTCCGACAATGAGCGAAAACAACCCATAAATCACGAATAATCCTCTCGCGTTTTTTGCCTTCTCGAATGTTGGTTTCCAAGAATTAATCAAGAGCGCTGATGTCCCAAGACTCAGAAATGCCCATACATGAAAATATATTTTAAAAACGGTATTAGTTCTCGCATAAGGGGGATTCAGCACAGTAAAGATGTCTTTTGCGTAGAATATTTCAACAATTCCAATAAGAAGTCCACCGATAAATATGAATAACCCCGGCAGCATAAATTCGACTCTGTAGTACCATTTTTCTTTTTCACTTCCTTTCAGTTTTTTCCCAACGAAAACAATAGCTCCACCCGCTATAAGAAATACTCCCAGGAACTGCCCAAAGAGCATAAGCAATTCTCCTGGGCCACTAAACAAGGTATTAATTCCAACACCACCCACGGGTGGTAAGTAATAAGATCGTGATGACAAAAACTGGGGAATACTCAATGCGAGAAGGGGAATACCAATAGTCACGAGGATCCTCTGATACCATCTCCATACTGCTCCCCAGGGCTCCATTTTTCTTACCCTAAGGTACCAAGTGTATGCAAGGACAATTACACCACCGAACAATGCGAGGCTTAATACATCCCAACTATTTGTTAGATAGAGATGTCCAAGAAGAATGCCGAGAAAAACACTTTTTGGGATGATCCATTCTGTCCTTTTTCCTTCTCCACGAATCGGCAAAAACATGTCGACAAGCAAGAAAACTCCAACAAGGAAAAATGAATATGAAAGATAATGACCGTGGAGATCGCCAAGTATAACCGAGTATGAAGGAAATTCATTAATGGTATATTCAATAACACGTGGTGCCGAGGCAAACCACTGGTTTTCGTTTCTTCCAAGGATCGCCTGGATGAAAAGGTAGAGATTACCTCCGAAAGTCATAAGTAACGCGACTAAATATGCAGGTAAATCTTTTACTCGAAGCGATTTCGAGACAAGATAGCCTGCTTGAACAATCCAAACCCCGAGTAAGGAAATAGCCAAGTTGTACCCGATTGCTGTAGGGATTTTAAAAAGATACTGAAACAGGGCAAGAATAAAATGCCCAAAGTAATAATAATTCATGTAGAAACCCGACATCCATGGATTTTCAATCGGAATATGATTTTGTTTCATAATTGCGTTGATAAGTGCGACATCCATGAGCTTTTCGGTCCCTAAAATGTCTGTCTTGAAAGTTCGAATATAAACCAAGAATAGGTACAAAAAATAACTTAAGAGTTCAATCCCTATAAAGACTAGAAACTCTTTTTTTGTTGGAACTGCTATTCGTTTTCGAAGAAAAATCGTCAGAAGCGCCGAGAGCGAAACAATGATAAGAAAAACCACAGCAACCAAGTTCGTCCATCCAGTCCCCGTGAACAATGCGAGATACCAGATTACCAATGAAAAAATCGTAACTCCAAAAAACTTGTAAAAAACCAATGAGTATCGACGAGGAAACAAGGTATTACCAAGCAAATATCCGAGAATTACAAATGCTTCGATTCCTAGAAAGTATGTATGTATCATGTTACTATGATGAAATAGAATGAGTAATTATATACTAGATGCACAATCAATCCTGCTTCGCCTTATTCTCGGCCTCTTTATTGGGATTCTTATCGGAATAGATAGAGACGACAGTTGGCAACAAAGAGCGACACTTACTAGATCACGCTTCACCTTCATCAAACCTGGAAAACCTACTGTTGGATTAGGAGGTGTCAGGACCTATGTTATTTTGGCATTGTTCGGAACAGTTCTCGGATTACTATATCTGTCAGATCCCAGAATGTTACCATTGATTATCATAGGATTTCTTGGAGTTGTCATTTATATTAGTATTGCTTACTTTCTTAACTACTTTGATCGACACACGTTGGGGTTGACAACTGAACTTGGCATGCTGCTACTCCTCGCACTCACGTATGCGCTCGGGGCAAACCTACTTGATTACAAAATTATTTTGGGAGTCGCCGTCGCAGCATCGTTGATCTCAAATCTTAAAGTCGAATTTAGAAAGTTGATTGGATCGTTTACGCAGAAAGAGATTCTCGAGTCAATAGAGTTTGTTGCACTTTCTGTGATAATCCTGCCCTGGCTGCCAAACGTAACGGTAACACTTCACCAGGTACTCTCTGTCGTTTCTCTTGACGCAGGTCGATTTAACAATCTCGTACTAATCAATCCATTTCAAGCATGGTTAGTCGTCGTGTTTGTCAGTGGACTAAACTTTGTTGGATATTTTTTGGCCAAAACATTACGATCTTCCTCTAGTATTCTCGTAACAGCGTTTTTAGGTGGGTTGGTCTCTAGTACTTCTGTAACAAACTTCTTGGCAGAAAAAAGTTTGTCATCAAAATCCTCGGGGAGCAGTAAACTCCTCGTCTCAGCAGTGCTACTGGCAAACATGACCAGTTTTATTCGTATCCCTCTCATTGCATTTGCATTAAATTTCTCGCTGTTCAAAGCCATTGCTCCAACACTAATTATAATGACAATTGCAAGCATAATTATTGCGTACTCCCTCAAACGATCTGCAATAATTAAAGAAAGCCCACTAACTATCTTTACGTCACCACTTGCACTTAAGCCTGCACTCACCTTTGGAATTCTCTTCTTACTCGTTTCGATTTCTTCGAATCTTGGCATTATGCTTTTCGGGAGTAATGGATTTGCGGCCACAGCGATTTTGGCCTCACTCTCAGGACTTGATGCAGTAACAATCGTAACCGCACGGGCGGTTCCGAATACTGTCGCACCATTAGTAGGAGAAAGTATTTTAATTGCTGCAGTTATTGTGAATCTGCTCCTCAAAATAGGTGTTATTCAAATATACGCCGAACGCCGTTTCAAAGGGCACGCATCCTTTTGGCTTGGCGTCATTGCACTCATAGGTATAATACTTCTTGGTATACAATACCTTATATGATTGATGCACACTGCCACTTAAACGTCACCTACACGAAGAACACTCTCCCTGGCATTATTGAGCGATTTGCGACACGAGGTGGCAAACATATTATTGATGTCACAACCAGTTACGATGAGATTGCACTATCCCAGGTGTTTATTGAAATATTCCCAAACATCATTTATGCAACGATTGGGATTCATCCAGAAAAAAGTACCGGAGATGAAAGCAAACACAGGCAACTACTGAACGACCTTACAAGAATCGACTTAGAGATTCCACAGCTAAAAAATATTGTTGGGATTGGCGAAACGGGGATTGACTATAGTCACGAAGCAGAATTCCCAAATAATTATTCACCTGTTATTGAACAGCAAAGGGAACTCTTCGTGGCACACATTATCATCGCAAAAAAACACAATCTCCCACTTACTATCCACGCACGAGGTAAAGACATTTCTGATTATCAAGCCTATGAAGATATTTTGGCAATACTAAAACAAGAACATTTTTCTCTGCCTGTATATTTTCATAGTTTTGGCGGAAATTATGAATTAGCAAAAAGAATTATCGACAATGGAAATTACCTGGGAGTTAACGGTATCGTCACCTATTCAAATGCAAAAGCCCTCACAGAAACCATAACGAAGATTCCACTTGAGCATATTCTTTTAGAAACAGATGCTCCATTTCTCATCCCAAGTAACTTAGAGAGGAAAGAACTTGCTTCACCAAAAACAAACGAGCCTTTTGCTATTTATTATACCGCAAAAAGAATCGCAACCTTGCGGAACATGTCAGTTGAAGACATCTTAGTAACCGCAACTTCTGCGACTAAGAAGATCTTTGTAAACATTTTGTAAGAATCTCCCGATACACTTTCACATGTCAGAAAAATACACAGGGGTAAGTGTTCGTTCAACACCATTCATTACAATGATTTTAGCTCCACAGTTAAAGTTACGGCAGCTACCACTACATTTTGTTGAAAGAGTAAGAGACATTCCGCACGCACAATCAAATTTTGTACTACTTGATGGTGCAGCTGTTATCAAGCAAGATGTTGGATTCAAACAACAATTGACAACATTCCTCGAAACACAAAACACGAGTATCGCCCTTATGTTAGAACGAAATCATAAAACAAAGCTAGAACTCCTCGAAATCGGGTTCCATCTCTGTCTTGAAATCCCAATTGCGACAGAGGTTATTATCAAAACTCTTGAAAATAATATGAAAAAATCAAAAACAGCCCCAAAAATGCTCAGAGAATCCATGGTAGAGTATCAAACGGGGGATGCATTTTCCTACGTTTACGATAATATTGGTAGATCATTTCTGCTTAACAAAACAAAGAGTACTTATTTAAGTACAAATGAACAAGGAATTCTTGAATATCTTGTTCGTCGAAAAGGTTTTGCGAGTAACAAAGAACTTGCTTATGCTGGATGGAAAAACTTTGATGTACGGCCAAATACAATTACAGTAGCAGTAAAAAAGCTACGATACAAAATTAGTAAACTTTCGCTCCCTTATAAAATACGAACGCTCTATGGATACGGGTATATTTTGGAACAACTACAAGATTAATTTGTGTTATCTCCGGCTTTCCGAACTTTTGGCGTCACAATAAACGTCATAGATTTTCCAAACATCAGCTCCAATTGGGCTTGCATATAGGGGAAAAACCCAAGTGTTAATGAAAAGACTACGAGCATTACTTGCTCAAAATAGTGCCAAATAAAGAAAAGTATTCCTTTCTCTTTTGGCGGATGTCCATATAACGCCTCTAAAATCCACCGAGAAGGTAACAACCCAATTAACGATAGAGTAAGCAGATAACTAATAATTCTGGGTAATACATGAGCAGAGCTCGACAGACCAAAGTCTGGATTCAATAACGTAATCAATGGGATTGAGAAACTCAACAAAAAAGTAATGGTCGAATAAAGATTGTAGACACGGAATAGTTCAGCTAAACTCAGGACTTTCTTTTTTGCACTTATTTTCTTGTTGTTACTAATACCTTGTAAAGTCATAGGATAAACAATCGCTCCCCATCCCCATCGTCGCAGAACTTTATATTGAACCACGTGTGTTTTTGTATATGTTTCTGCTTGGACCGCGTCGTTATAACACGGTGCATAAAATTCTTCACCACGAAAATTTCCATCCAAGGCTAAAAAAGCTCTCCAATAAAATCCCGTATCATCAACGCCAATTTGTGGATCGAAGTAGTCAATATCGTGGAGTAACTGCAAATTAAATCCATAACAGGAAAATGATTGTTTCGATTGCTTGGCCACAACCCATTCACTCATCAACGCAAGTGTTAAAACACCGGTAAAAACACGCATAAGCACCGGAACTTCCCAGTAATTATTCGAGTACAGCATGATAGCTGGAGAAAAAAATGAATGATATCGATCTGATGTCATTAAGTAGGTATGAACATAATTCGAGAGAAACTTTGGGTGAATCTGCATATCACTATCATATTTAATAACTTGATAGTGCTTTAACTCTTTTCCCTCTGCTAAAAGTTCTTTCACATATTCGCGGGAAGCCCAAGAGAGGTTCGGACCAGCAATACCAACCGCTTCACCTTCAATTCCCATTGGGTGAATATAGTATTTCATATCCTGAAATAGGTGACTATACTCAGTGAGCAACTGCTTTGCATTGTTTTCTGCCGATTCACCTGCACTTGCTTCAACGCCAAAAACAAGTGAGACTCTCTTGATGTCATATGTTGAGTTCTTAATTGATTCGACAGTCTCTTTTAGGACTGCATACGGTTCTTTATAAAATGGAATCAAAATTACCAAATTAAATTGCTCGAGGGAGGGAGGAAGTTGTTCTGGATGTGGTAATGTTGACCAATCAATACGACGAAGCATCCCCTCCCAATCCAATGCTATCGCCCGTTTATATCTTCTGAAAGCAACGAAATTCCCTATGTTAGTAACAATAGTTTTATAGAACCAATAAACTGATAGGAAAGCAACATAGTAAAGCACAATTTCTGGTTTACCAATCAGTGTTGCCCATACGGGCGCTAAAAGAAGAAGAAGTGTTACCAGTCCAGGAACGACCCGAACCACTTTAAAGAAGGTGGAGTTAAAATCATATCCTTGTTTCATACGGTTTTTACAAAGTTTTTTGTATTATACCTCATTGACAAGATATCGAGAATACCGTACCCTGTTACCAGTATGACGCAGCCCCTCTACTATAAAGATTTACTCGATGGCAAGCAATCGTATACCGAAAAAGACTTAGGAAGGAAAGGGTTAAGCCTTGCGCAGTTAGTTTCGCAACATATCCCCGTACCGCCATTTTTTATCATACAACCAGAACTCTTCAATTCAATTGTAAAAAATATTTTTAAAGATTCCTCAGTCGCTTCGTTAGATGAATTTCGAAAAGCAATCCAAACCGCAGAATTTACCCCAGAAATGACTACGCAAATCGAAAAAGAATACGGCAAACTCTCGGGTTTTGGAAAAGCATGGGTTGCGGCTCGATCTTCAATTGTTGTACCAGAACATACAAAGGTAACCTTCAGCGGACTACTTAGCTCCCGACTAAATATTCGCGGTTCAA
>JADYZG010000014.1 GCA_020853235.1 bacterium
CGAGAAAATATTGAAATTCTTGGTCGAGAAATGCCGGAAATTTATGGGCAGAAAGAAAGAATAAATTGCTTATATGACGAATTAATCCAAAAAGGTAGAAATTGGACACTAAAACAATTATTTTTTAATCCTTAACCATGAATAATATTGGTGTTTTCGTATTCTTAGTTTACGAACAAAAATTACTTATGGTCCGTAGAAATTACGGTGATTTTAGTTGGGTGCTTCCTGGTGGCTCAGTAGAAGAAGGGGAAACACTCAGAGACACCTTGGTGCGAGAAATTCAAGAAGAAACGGGAATTCTAATAACAAGTGAGCCTAAATTTCACAGTACTTACTACTATCCAGTAGAGTATTCTTTAGCATTTTGTTATTACATTCCATTGGATACTATTCCAGAAAATTTTAGTTTCAATGAAAAAGAATTAGCTGAGGTAAAGCTATTTCAGAATGCTGAATTACCGTTTTCGAATATGTCCATATTTACGAAGAAGAAAGTAGACATCTTTATTGGGAATGCAATTGATGCCTGCAAAGATTTTGTTTACGAGTACGAGTAGCATGTCGACTACACAATCAGTTCTCCAAAGAGAATTAACAACCCACTATGAGAAGCTTTATCAGGATACTCTATCTGATAGCCCAAGAAAATCTCGATTCAGTCTTGCAAATACTCTTTTGTGTGAATTGGACCGTAGAGGAACTGGCTCTATTATTATCAACTTAGGAGCAGGAAGACAACAATTGGAACTGGATATGATACATATGATTAACGCAGCTCCAGTAAATGAGCGTAACCATTTAAAAAGATTATTCAATAGCTCAAAATATTTCACTACAGATGTTGCTACTTTGAATCCTAGAAAGCTACCTTGGCAAATTAGAAGTAGAGAGAATGTTAGGCATATAAGGAATGCGCATCAATCATTGGCGTTTGCTACTGAAAGTGTTGATATAGCAATCAGTAATCTTTCTCTAGATTTTGCATTAGACAAAATGGTTGCACTTCGCGAGGTAAATAGGGTACTTAAAGAGAGAGGATGTTTACTGGTCAATTTACATCATCCCAGACTTATAAAACATTTTATACAAACGAGAAGTAAAGTGTTAGAGCACCCATTTATCCAGTATGTCATGGGTAATAAGCATTTTTATAACAATGAAGAAGAAATTAATGGGTGTTTTCGCGCGGCAGGTTTCTGCGATGTTTATATCACACTTGAAACCGATGGGCTAGATAACTGGTGGCAAGTAAAGGCAATTAAATAAATTAGTGTATATCTATATATGACAAATTTTGAAACATACAGATCCCTTGTTGCGGAACTGCTTGCAAAGCAGAGTATTTCAACCGACCCAGGATTCAAATCTGGAATCGAAGCAACCGTAACGTGGTTAAACGATTATTTTGCCGAGAACGGATTTACTGTTGAACGTGTTGATGGTTACGGTAACCCAATCGTTGTAGCAAAATATCATGTTGCTGATGACAAAGAAACATATTTTGTGTATGGTCACTACGATGTGCAACCAGCAAATCAAGAGGATGGTTGGGATGCAGATCCATTTACCCTTACCGAGAAAGATGGCAAGTTATTGGGTCGTGGCATTGTTGATAATAAAGGACAGTTTATGATTCACTTGGTGAGTATTATTAATCTCATAAAAACTGGGAAACTTCAGAAAAATATTGTGTTTGTTGTCGAAGGTGATGAGGAAACCGGCGGTGGAGGAATTTCAGAATTATTCGAAGCAAGACCAGAGTTGTTCAAAGCTGATCAATATGTCATTTCTGATGGCGAAATGCCATACAAACCAGTCGTAACTGCATCATTTCGAGGAACTTTCAACATGACCGTTAAAGTCACGACAGCAGCAAATAATTTGCACTCAGGACTGTACGGTGGAGCAGCACCTAGTGCAACGGTTGTTGCATCGAAACTTATTGCAGCAATGTACGATGATAAAAATAGACTCGCAATCAAAGGATTTTACGACAATGATCTAGTTCCAACAGTAGAAGAAATGCAACTGTGTCAAGATATGGACGCTGTCAAAACAGGAGCGCTCGATCAAACAGGAATCAAAAAGTGGTTTACTGGCGACAATAATTCTTTCTGCGAAGTTGTCGGGTTTACAACCATGATTGTACCATCGGGAATTAGTGCAGGATATACCGGAAACGGGTATTCAAATATTGTGCCTGCAACGGCGACACTCAAATTGAATGTACGAATTGCAGCAAATCAAACAGTTGCAGGAGTACGAAATTTGGTAGAGCAATTCTTGAAAGAGAATACACCTGAGTACGCAACTGCAGAGATTATTGATTACCAAAGTGATAACGAGCCAGTTAAAGTTGATCTTGGCTCGCCTGCGCATAAAAAAGCAATTGAACTTTTAGAAGAAGTCTATGGCGACAAAGTGTTAATCGACTTCTGTGGTGCAACGTTACCGGTGGTTATCGATATCAAGCGAACGTTCGGCGTAGATCCAATCTTGATTTCTCTTGCAAACGACGACTGCAATATGCACGGAGTTAACGAGAATTATGATATTGGGTTAATTAAGAAAGGCTTGGAGTTTTCGGAGAGATTCTTTGGCTAGTACTTTCCTTTTTCCAGCAGAAATTGATAAAGATAGAATCCCTTCTTTTTGAGGTATCCTCGATTATAGAGCTCTGTTGCGTAATTTACGCCAACGTACCTGATATGCCATGGTTCATAGACATATCCCGTGTACGCTTGAGATCCGTTTGGATATGAAATGACAAAACCATATTTGTAGGCGTTGTTGTGCAGAAATGTGTTTAATGTGCCATTTGCAGAATCGTACAGCGAGCAAGGATACGAACACGCAACAAGATCAAGAGTTGTCCCTAATTGATGTTCGGAATGACCAGGTTTTGCTGAGTAAGTATTTGCTTTTTCGATTGCTTGTGCTTCCGATAATCCGGATTTCTTCTCATTTCTGACATATGTGTTAAAGAGATTTGTTTGTACGGTGAACGAACGATACGAAGAAGACACTCGGATTTTTGTAATACCTGCTGCTTTGGCATCGGCAAACAATTTTGTTAATGCTCCCTTGGTCTCTGGGGTAACGGTTCCGCCTCCGTTTAATCCTGTCGAAACGGTATAGGGGGCGTACGTTGATTTCAGCGCGAATTGTTTACTAACAGGTGCAAGCCAGCAATTCGCGCAACTCAAAACACTACTCGTTGGTTTAGGTTTTTCGCATAACGATGCTAACGCAACATAGACATCTGAAAAACGATAAATTTTCTGATCTTTTAGGTACAAAATGGGTACGTCTGCAACAACTGAGCAGTTTGACTGCTTTATTTCTACGGTCCCAACCTGTATCGTTGCAGACTCCTCTGCGCCGACCTTTAGTTTCACTTTGCCTGTCGGCGCAACTCGATAACTCAAATCCTTCAACCCAGTAATTTTCGAAAAATTTTCAAATTCTTTTGGAGTAAGTAGTGTTTCGGCACTCGTCTTATCCTTTTTGGTTATTGCGGAAACGAGGGTTTTCCATTGTGTTGTCAATTCTTTTTCTACTTCTGTTTTATCTTTTTTACCGGTGTACGTTACCTGCGGAATCATTAAAACGTGTTGCTTTCCTGCGTGAGTATACTTTGCAACTTCTTTGTCCTGTAGGTATAAGGAGTGATATTCGAGGTCATAAATACCGTCCTGCCCGACAGGAAACAAGTAAGTTTGATCAGTGAGAAAATTGGCATCCTCTTGCGTCGAGGAAGTATGCGGTTGTGCAGTTTCACTGGTTTCGGTAATGGTATCTTCGAGGATTAGTCCAAATTTTGTTGATGGGTGGTACGGAGGTTCACCGAATAACTGGCTGACATATCGTTGAGATTCTGCGAGGGAAGTATACCCGTCGGTGCGTAACTGATACCAAGCGAAGGTTTTCTGTAGTGGCGAGAACTGCCATTCAAGTGTGGCAAGAATTAGTAGAATTCCTACAGTTATTCCGAATATTTTTAATGTGTATACTGCTTTCTTCCAATTCACAAAACATTATACCCGAGAAAATTAACCAAAGATATTTGCTAGTCTTTGTCTGTAGTCTAATTGTGCGTCGTGGTTTTGTACGTGGTAAATTTGCTTTTGGAGTTTCTCAATGTCTCCGTTGTACTGGCAGACGGAGAAAGGCATATTTTTTTGTTTGGCTGCTGCAAATAAAGAGCGTAATGTACTAATCGTCAATTCTTTCAGAATGGCATCATGCCTAAATGGGAGAACTCTTTTTTCCCATTCAACTGGGTTACTCTCGGCTTGTTTCTTTGCCCGAGAAATTCGTTCTTCTAGTGGAGCATCAACAAATACTGCGACTCTCGGTGCCCACTTCTGCATTGACTGAACTAACACATCGAGTAACGGCTCGGGTAACATAAACTGCCCTGACTGTTGATCAACAACAAACGTTTTTGTGTACGCACATAAGGTTACGAGCGATTGCAGTAATCCGCCGATAACAATACTTCCTTCGCTGAGTTTGTGCTTTTCTCTCTCGTTTGATAACTGTTTGAGGAATTTTACTGCCTGCCACAATCTTGAGAAGGCATATTCTTCTAAAAATACCCCATATGCTTTGGCGTCACTTCTGGCCGATTCTGGTGTGAGTCGTACGGTATACTCTTTGTTAAAAACTTCTTCTGTCGGAATATGTTGCATGTAGTGCAAATGTTCTGAGCTTGCGAGTTCTCTGGCTAATGTAGACTTTCCAGCAGCAGCAGTTCCGCAAATAAGTATGCCATTAGTTGGAATCCAAGGTGGTTGTTTGTCGTTGATGTCGAGCTCTTTGCGTAACCAACCTGCAATTTCCGTTGGATTGAAAACTTTCGGAGCGACAGCTGAAACAATATCTGCCGAAGTGTCAGGTGGTCTAGAATACACGGCCATCTTTCTCTTTATCAAGTAACATATATCCTTTGCCACTCACGTTTTTGATCGCATATTTCTTTTGAATCGCCTTCGCAAATCGAGAAATGTTTTTATACACTGCCCAAAGCGAATACTCTTGTTCTTCGTTCATGAGTGCGTGGATTTCTTCTTTCGTCACAATCTCGCCTTCTTTTTCTAGGAATAACGTGAGAAGTTTTTGGTACAGTGGCGATAGTGTATCGCTGAGATTCTGTTGAATTGAGTTTAAGAAGTACCTGAGCAGTGGAACGGCGACTGAATTATCATCTCGCAATAACCCAATTTTCTTGCACGTCGCCTGAGACAAGGTTCGATACTGCAATTCAAGATTGAGTAAATCAGCTTTAATCGCAGGGTCGCTTAACACTTCAGTTGGCGTGAGTGTTTTGCCTTGGATTGCCAAGTTGAAAACTCGTTTGAGTAAACCAATATGCCCACCTGAGAGTGAAATAATCTTTTCCTTTTGCTGGTCCGTCAACGTAACTTTTTCTAATCCACAGCGTGTTTCGAGTAATTGCCCGGCTGCATCTTTATCGAGTGGTTTTCGGGTAAGAATAACTTCCATAGGGATATTGGTGGTAGCAAATACTCGTTCCGGTCGCTCAAAGAATTCTGGTTCGAGAATAATCACAGAAATAAATGTATTTTTTCTGTCTTTCATAAGACTGGTGAATAACTCTTTGAACGCATCGCTCATGCGGAAGTACCAAGGAAGCAACAATACTTTGATTCGGGAAGTCACTCGTTGCTGAATTAGTTCTAACAGTTCTTGAGTATATGTGTTCTCTTTGTCGTAATACACATCGAATCGATCGTCATGTTCGATAGTGAAGTTAAGGTAATCGACAAATCGTCTATCACCCATTTTGTACGCAGAGCAAAGCACAACGCACTTTCTTTTTTCAAGTGTCGAAACGACGAGATCCAAGTCGTTCTGAAAGTAAAGAAGCCCTTTTGTATATTCTTGTAAATAATTACTGTCCAAAGTTGTCCAAAATAGTCAATAAATAGCGGGAACAGTATGTGATTATAGCACTACTAAGATAATCAGAAATTTCATGGAAGAAAATCGTTTTAGAAATATGCAAAAATACCTCGAGATCCACGCTCAGAACGTACTTAACGCACGGCAGAAGAAATTTGACGTAACTTTGGATGAGCAGAAAGCAAAGATACTTGAACTCATAAATCAAGATAATTTCGACTTACCAGAGTTAAAAAAAGAGCTGAAACTTCTGTATGAAATCGCTATCCAAGGAGATGAGTATATGTTGCCTGAAAACATGTTGTTGTTTGTGGGTACTTTTTGTGAACAAGGACCAACGAGTCTTTTTGAAATGCAACCAGGTTTGACTAATTTGCTTGATGATATTAATTCTGTGAGTTTAGCAATAGTATTGGGTACTATCTCCTACCAGCTTTAGTGACAATGATTTTTTCTGTAACTTCTTCAAAAAATTGTTTATGAATAAATCGAGAGTCATTATTATACGAAAAGCTAATTGCAATTAAAGGTAAGTGTTGTAGAAAAATTTTTTGAATGCTTGATTGAGACTGTTCCTTGGTTCGTTAATTGCAAAAATTGTTTCATTGTTCCTAAATTCCTGTCCCAGGTATTCTGTTTCTGTTTTGTTACCGTTGGTGAGGTAAAAGTGATAGTTAGGATATTTTGGTTGATACTGATTTGAACTGAATAAGAAGAGTTGTTCTTTACGTAATTGTGCTGAATGTTGTATAAAAATAAAAATAGCGTTTGGGCCTGCGGCATTGTCAAACTGTTATTAACTGTCTGGCTCATAGGCAGTTCCAGTAACTTAGATAAGTTCTTTAGTGAGATAGTTCTATGATTATCTATTCTAGTTGAGTCGGCAAATAGCTGAAGAATTTCGAGTTTTTTTTGCTCATTGACAACATTCCAACTGAGGTTATGAAGGAAGTTATTAAAAAAATGAAAGAGTATTGAAATGTAGAGACCTTTTGTCAATGCGCTTATCAGGAAGTTTCGTGAAGTTTTTGTATCTAGGTGTTCTAATCCAAGAAGGTTAACGTCATCAATCCATGAGTAAAATTTGAGAATAAATGTCCATATTGTAAATGTAATTATTTGTAGTGTTAGAATGAGTAAAAGATTTACAGAACCTACTTCGAAATTTTGATTGTTAACTATTGGCAGAATTCTAAATAGTTCTAATATTGTTAATATGGATATACCGATTAGATATGGTGCAATCATATGGATCCTTTTTTCTATGAGTAGGAGATAACTACCGATAAATGGGAGTAAGTGAACGAAAGGGATTAGATTCCCCCACATAATAAGCAGTAAGTAGTTGGTAAAAGTAAGGATGCTTATTAAGGAGGGAACAATTTTTCTGGTTCTTAGTATGCTTAACAAGGCACAGCATAAGATTGCAGTTGTTACAGCTATCTCTCGGCTGTTCGAAAGATTCCTATCCGCTGCATGATAAATTACGAATATTGATATGGAAAGAATATACACCCAGGATAAAAAAACAAGTACATTTTTGAGTGAATTTCTGTTGAGTATTCTATCCATCGATTTCCCTCTTCAACCTCTCCACCAGCACCAAAGCCTCAATAGGTGTCAGCGTATTCGGATCAACATCTTTCAATAATTCCTTGATCTTCTTGCTTTGTTCGCTCTCTGTTTCTGCAACGGCAAAGAAATCCAATTGTTCCGTGTTACTTATTGCTTTACTCCTTATCTCTTCTTGCCCCTTATTTCGATAATTCTTTAATTCTTTATCGTTAACACTAACCGGCAACGCCTTCGCCTCAAACGAATTCAGTACCTCAAATGCAGTACTGATTATTTCTTCTGGTAGGTTCACTAATTTCGCAACTTGAATACCGTAACTCTTATCGCTTCTTCCTTTGGTAACCGTGTGTAAAAAATAGATGGTTTCGTTTTCTTCCTTCAAGTTTACTTTGTAATTGATGAATTTTGGTGAAAGCTCTTCAAGATCAGTCAATTCACGGAAGTGTGTCGTAAAGATCGTCGTACATCCGATTTGGTTGGCCATGTATTGCGCAATGCCCCACGCGAGTGAAATGCCTTCGTAGGTGCTGGTTCCTCGCCCAACTTCATCAAGGATCACGAGCGATTGCTTAGTAGCCTGCGACACGATATACGCGACTTCAGAAAGTTCAACCATAAACGTACTCTTGCCTGTTGAGATGTCGTCAGAGGCACCAATTCGTGCAAATACTTTATCAACTAAGGGAATAACCGCTTTTTTTGCTGGTACAAACGAGCCAATCTGCGCCATAATTTGTAACAAGGCAATCTGTCTCACAAAGGTCGATTTACCACCCATGTTCGGTCCAGTAAGAATCAAGAAATTACTTTCTTTTTCGACGGTTAAATCATTAGGAACAAATTCATTAACAGTTTTTTCGACAACAGGGTGTCGCATATTTTCCAAAATCAAAGTTCGTTCTGTGGTAGTTAAGGTTGGGCGAATGTAACGACGGGTAAGGGCAGAGGTCGCAAAGCTAAGTAAGACATCAATTTGCGCAAGAAGTTGCCCGAGAACTGCCAAAACGGGAACGTATTCCTGTAATTTTGCTAATAATGTATCGTATAAAGTCTTTTCGAGTAGTTGCAATTCATCTCGTGCCGACAAAACCTGCGATTCGAGCTTCTTTAATTCCTCGGTAATGTAACGTTCAGTATTTACCAGTGTTTGTTTCTTAATAAAATACTCTGGTGCATTGGCACTTTGTATACGTGAAAGTTCAAAAGAGTAGCCGAAAACATTGTTGAAACTCAACTTCAATCCAGGCAAATTGTTTGTGACTTTCTCTTTATTATAGAGATCCCTAATATACTGTTCTCCGTTTGTCGAAAGTTCTACAAGGCGGTCCAGTTCTTTATTATAGCCTTCGGCAATGAAGGTCGGTCGACCAGAATCGGTTGAAATCGTCTGAGAAATGATTTTTAAGAAATTGGATAATTTCAATTTTTGTGTTTCGTCTAAAAGTACTAATTGGTCTACTTTCTCGTTAAGCTCATTTATGCGAATTCCTTTTTGTACAGCTTCCGCCATAACGAGCAAATGCTTCGGGTGAATTCTTCCAAGTCCGAGTGCGCTGGTAAGTCTTTGTAGATCAGGGAATTTTGCGAAGAGAGCAAGTAATTCCTGATACACTTCGATATGCCTCATGTAATATTCGACATCATCGTATCTTCTGTTGAGTTCTGTTTGATCCATTTGTGGAAATGATAACCATTCGTAGAGGAGTCGATGCCCCATCGCAGTTTTTGTTTCGTCAATTGTTCCGAGTAATGATCCTTCTAGTCGGTGTGTCTTGAGATTGTAAAAAAGTTCTAAATTTCTTTGTGTTGTCGGGTCAATATGGAGTGCGTGTCGTGGATTAAAATATTCTAGCGTCGTAATGTGCTTTGGCTCAGTTTTTTTAGTTTCTG
The DNA here is from genome assembly GCA_020853235.1 of bacterium. GTDB lineage: Bacteria > Patescibacteriota > Dojkabacteria. The sequence goes on from JADYZG010000014.1 coordinate 9,397, forward strand.
CAAAATAGGTTATAAGGATTCCAGCCGAGATAGTAGCAAGCTGAAAATCGCTGAGTCCAATCGGGTCAAGGTTCGGTATACCAAAATGAGACAGCAACGTTTGGCTAGTTTTGTCCAAAGAAAATTCTTTGTCTTCGACGGGTTGTACAACAACGGATAATCCTTCGGTGTAATTATTCTGATCTTTTGTCGATTTCAACAATTCTTTGAGTCGTAACTGCTCAAGTAATTCTTTTGCTTCGGTCACGTTTCCTTCGTAAACCTTAAACTCCCCGGTAGAAATGTCTGCAAAAGCGATACCAAATTGTTTCCCGTCCACGGCAATGCATCCAATGTAGTTTTTATCTTTCGAAAGCAAATCTTCTTGCGTTGCAATTGTTCCTTGCGTAATAACTTCAGTTACCGCGCGCTTAACAATACCCTTTGTGTTCTTAGGATTTTCTGTTTGCCGAGCAACAGCAACTTTGAAACCTGCAGCGATAAGTTTTGGCAAATAGTCGTCGAGCGCTTTTTGTGGAAATCCTGCCATTGGTGGGGCATTTTCGCCTTTTGATCGACTCGTCAGAACGATTCCAAGGATTTCAGAAACCTTTTCGGCATCGTCGTAGAAACATTCAAAGAAGTCTCCCATTTGAAAAAGAAGAATTGCGTCTTTGTATTCAGCCTTGATGGCAGCGTATTGCGTCATAAGTGGCTTCGTTTCGGTCATAGTCTAATTGTAACACGATTTTGGGAGATAGTCGGTTGCTGTATTACTGCAACTTGACGGGAGGTTTTGTGCTATGGGATAATCTGGGCATAGTCATACAATAATGCTGTCGTGAACAAACAGAAAGAAACAAAAAAAGGTAATCCTACTATCCCCAAACGATTGTTAGAAATAAAGAATGAGTTGAAAAGGAAGTATCAAATGCCACTTCGTCATGCAGAATCTGCAATAAATCTAGGGTGTGCCTTATTAGAGATTGCCGGTTTATCTGAACAAACAGGAAAGTGTGAGCTACTAGTGGAGAATGATATCCCGCAAATAATCTTTCCTTCAGGATATTTCAAAATCTATGAAGATAACAGAATAATTGGATATTTATCCAAAGCACCTATAGAATATGGAACAGAGGGGGTGAGGTTATTTTTAACTTTAGCGCAATCAAGCAACAGCGATAAAGAACCTGATATCGAGAAAGTTGTTATAATTTTAGACGGGTATGTGGCTACAATTGTAAAAGGAGCTGGTAATCACTATTCTATCCATAAGTATCAAAGAGAAAAACATGAGAGACCTAGAGGACTGGTCGAAGGTGTTTTGACAAATTCAGTGCTTATTATTCAGGAATCTCGTGATCTCGGTACAACAGTTGGGCATAGTAAGGAGGAAGTTATAGCAATGATTAAGCAAGCAGCTGGTAACGCAAAGTTTCCATGGTGAATTGTGTCCCGTTCCTGAGTGCTGTTTTCAATCCACCTCGAGCTATACCTAGCCTAGCTGGATTTTCATAACTTCGTTTTCTATATCTTGAACATCTTTTTCCAGTGCATGTGGTAAGTGTTCCGTGAATACAATCGAAGTTATACCTTGTTTAAACAATGGATGCAATTCTTTTCGAAGTGGAACGGTAAAGTATTCTTTTGGAAGTACAACACCAATATACGAGAGTTTTTGTTTCTTTACTGAGGTAAGCGTTTCGGTCATTAGTTTCCACAATTCAGTATCAACACTTTTGGCTCCTGGTCTATAAGCGGTGGTTAGTTGTGTCATGTCAAATAATACGCCATCAACTCCTAAGTCTGCGAGGTTCTTTGTATTGAGGAGCCCATACATGGTACCGATTGCTACGATAAACTTTGTTCTCTTTGATCGTCGAAACCCTTGTGCTGCAAGTGTTCGTTTTGCTTGAAGCAACGCATCAAACGAAGGATTATCCGATAAGGTAACATACAATGCTGAGTCGGTACCACTTTTCACTTTCTTGCTAAACGAAACTTCTGATTTATTAGCATCAGTAATTGGAATCATAACAGCTTCATAATCATTTTCTAGAACTTGTGCTCCGAGTGGAAGGTAAACATAAGGAGAATTTTCTGATTCTTGCAAGAAAATCTTAATTGGAGAGTCGTGACGAATTTTTTTCCTATCTTTAACGGGTACAAAAGGAATATCTTCTGTAATAACTTCAACTTTTGGTTCAATCTCGGTTACTCTTACTTTTTTTTTCTTTAGTTTTTTCTTTTTTTTAGATGGAGTAACAAGTTTTTCTTCTTGTTCAGGGAGTTTCTCTGGAATAAAATCAACGCGATAGATTGCACCAGAAGCACCATCGATTTTTAACAGTGCCCTAGATTGGAGGTAACTAGTGGCAATTCGAGTACCAACTATGGCAGGAATTTTCGCCTCACGGGTGAGTAGGCCAACATCACTATTTGCCCCCCCAAAGTTCGTGATAACGCCACCTGCAATAAAGAAGAGTGGTTCAAGCATCGCAGAAAACTCATCGGTCACCAAGATATGTTTTTTTGTAATTTGGAGTTTCAGTGTTTCGATACTTTCTTGGGTAAGCGCACTTGCACTAGGAATTAACAATGCTTCGCCATAAACAACTCCTGAACTCGCTGGATTTCCGGTAAAGAGAAGCGTTTCTGGCGGTAAAACAACAGGAGTTTCGGTTCTGGGTGCCTGATGCGAAATCGTAATTGGTGTTTTATCAACCATCGTTGCAAAGGTATCAATATCTTTCATAGACGTAATTTTTCGCGCAGTCTCGTGTAGTGTCTTTAAGGTGCTGTCGGTCGTAAGCCCAATTGATTTTGCCTGAAGAATATAAATACTTCCTCGTTCCATTGCCCATTCGATCACCTGTGGTTCACCGAGCGCTTTCTCAATCGTATCAGCAAGTTTGGTTAGTTCTCGAACTAAGGAATCATCAAGTTTTTGTGAATATTGCCACATCTGTGAGATTGTAATTTTTTGCAAGTGTTCAAGTGATTCTGTTTCGCCCATTTTGCGAACTTTCATCCACTCCTGGGGAACTATCTTCTTTTCGATAATTTCAAGAGTCTGTTTTGAAACGGTATAAATGTCTGGATTTATATTCCCATCGGTCAAGACGTCGCCAAGTCCAAAGACGGCTTCGATGGATACGTTATTCTGATCGGTCGTAATTGGATCGTAGGTATACATAATCCCTGATACTTCAGCTTGTACCATTTTTTGAACAACAATGGCAGTACTAACCTCATTGTAAGAGATACCATTTCGCTTGAGGTATTCGTAAGAGCGTTCCGTAAAGAAAGACAAGAAGATATCTTTGATAGCAACTTCAATTTCTTTTGAACCG
>JADYZG010000015.1 GCA_020853235.1 bacterium
AATTCAAAAATTATACTGCGGATCCTAGTTAACTAGTTTACCAGTTCACTAATTTACTCATTTACTTGTATAATATGGTATGTTCACACATCTCATTGCCAGATTGGTGCAACAAGGTTTTCCCGAGTATTCACTTTTGGTGATTCTCCTCGTTCCTGTTGTCACCACGCTTGTTTCTTTATTTCGATATGTGGTCGGTTGGAGAAGCTTGAGCATCTATACAACTATCTTGATGGTTTTTGCATTGTTTCAGCTCGCACAAACTCCTCAAGGCACAGATATTTTCAGTGGCACGATTCAAGGGCTTATTTTTATGTCGAGTATTTTTGCTGTTGGTTTCCCCTTGCATTCATTTTCGAAAGATATTCGTCTCCATTATGTTTCTCGCATCAGCATCATTATTACACTTTCGACAATGGCTATCCTGACAGCTGCAATACTCATAATTCAAACGGGCGTGACATTATTTAACCCGAATGCTCCCCTTTCTTTGGTTATTTTAGTCATGACCATGGACGTTTTTATCAAAAACTACATTCGAAAACCAAGTACCAAAACACTTATCTACTTTGCACAAACGATTGGAGTCGCGTACGTAGTTTTTGTGTTAATTTCATTCAAAACAGTTCAACAAAGCATCCTGACGTATCCAGAGATTATTCTAGCAACTCTTGTCTTGAACTTTATTATTGGGAGATGGCAATTGTTACGTCTGACGGAATATTTTCGATTTAAAAGCATTAATATAAAAGACACCCATGATACTCAACACGATTCGACATCGGCATAGGATTCTGGGCATCAATGAGCGCAATCTTTCTTACGTTACTGTATACAATTCTCGTGCTGCGCAAGAGATTGCTGACGACAAAGTACTCACAAAGCAGGTTTTAGAAGAAGCACACGTACCTACAACAAAAATTCTCGCCATTATCAAAAATACACGTCAGTTGCAGAAATTTGATTTTGAGGCTCGTTTGCCTAAAAGTTTCGTCGTAAAACCCGTTAACGGTGTTGAAGGCGGCGGGATTGAAATCATTTTTAACAAGGATAAGACTGGCCAGTTTATTTGTACAAACAACAAAAAGCTGTCCGAAGAAGGATTGCGAACTCATATCACAAACATTTTGGAAGGTCGATTTTCGCATAATTACCTACCAGACCACGTGTTGATTGAAGAACGCGTACGTCCGCATCATACATTTCGGCAATATACCTATAAAGGCACGCCCGACATCCGCGTGCTTCTCTTTCGCCGTATTCCGGTGATGGCAATGGTGCGCTGGCCTACTCGTGAGTCTGAAGGAAAAGCAAATGCATCCAAAGGTGCTGTTGCAAGCGGTATTGATATTGCAACAGGGATCACTACCCATTCGTTACAAGAAGATGCCCGCGGAAATATCCACATTATCGAATTTGTTGCACGTACGAACGTGAGATATTCGGGTTTTAGAGTGCCAAGCTGGGATAAAATCTTACAATATGCAGTTCAAGCAACGAAAGCGTCCGGACTCGGGTTTTGTGCTGTCGATTTTTTGATTGACCGTGAGCTTGGTCCATTAGTTGTAGAGCTAAACGCACGTCCGGGACTTCGTATACAAGTAGCAAATCAGGATGGCCTTAAATGGAGATTGGAACAGGTTAAAAGAATTCCAGTGAAATCTGAAGCACATGGCATTCGACTTGGGAAAGATTTATTTGGAGGTGAAATTGAAGAAGAGATTGAAGCTCTCGCTGGAAAGAAAATTATTTCACTTATTCAGCCCGTGAAGGTTTATCACAAAAATGGGAAGGATAGTTTTGTACTGAAGGCTAAAGTTGACACCGGCGCCGGTTTTTCCTCAATCGATACAGATATTGCCAAAGCACTCGGGTATACAGAGGCCGTGCAGTTTTATAAAAAACTCAAAATTCCTGAAACTTTTAAAACAAAGAAAGAAGCAAATGAGGCTCGCCAACAACTTCGAAAAGCAATGAAGGAATTGGAAGAAACAGATATCGTGCGCCGCCATGTCATTACAAACGCAATTGGCACGTCCGTACGTATTGCTCTTGAGTTGAAGTGTAAAATTGACGACCGTATTTTTATGATTGAAGCAAATATTAGTGATCGAACCGAATTGCAATTCCCCATGATCCTAGGGAAACGAGCACTTGAAGGCCTGCTTATTGATCCAAGCAAAAAATAAGTCAATCTAAGTATTCTCAACCAGGATACTATCTACAAGAATTTCTGACAAATTCACTCCAACAAGTGAATAATATGTCAGCCACTGTGGGCTTCGATTGACCTCCAGAAGAAAATAGTTTCCGCGTAAATAGCCTATATCAAGTCCATATATATCATAGTCAACTTCTTGTGCGAGAAGCTGAACAAACTTATAAAGATCTGGCTGAATGATTTCAGAGTAGAGGTTTTTTGTTTTACTCCCCTCTGTTTTAGACTGTCTCACGATAACAACTTGGAAAATTTCATTTTTCGTTGCATACACACGATATTCTTTTTCAAAATTAATCCTTTCTTGAGCAATGTAGTTTCTACATTCCAAATGTGATATTTCTGAAGCCGAAAAGTGGATCCCTTTTGATCTAGAGGAAAGTCTTTTCTTAAAAACCTTTGGCTGTTTATACTCTTCATTTAAATCAAAAAGCTGAGTTTGTGGCATGAATTTCTCATATTTTTTGTATTGAAGCCACTTGTCTTCCATGAGAATTTCTTCATACGAGGTAATAGCATCAATGATATAAGCATTTTGAGCATTCTGATTGATATATGAAATTACCTTCTTAATACGTTCCTGAGAATAATTTCCATGAAATGGATCTCTGAAATAAATGTAGTCAAAATCTGGGAATATTCCGTTTAGTGGGAAGTCTTCATATAAACTCACTGATGGAATTAATTTTTTCGTTATATTCTGTGTAAAGAAAAGCGGAAGACTTGTATCAAAAGCAGTTGTAATGATATGGTATTTATGCACGGCTTTATTTTATTAGTTCATTATTAATTTCAGGAAAGATATCTTCTGTGAGACACGTGAGTTGAGCCTCCGTAAAATTCTGAAGCACAAATTCTTCTCCCGAGAATCCTACTTCACGAGCTTGAGGATCATTTATACCGATACGTACACGGACGAACTCTTTGCTACCCATATGATCCTCAATGCTATTAACTCCATTATGAACCTTTGGGCCAATGCCTGTTTGGATTTTAAATTTTCCAAAATCGATGTCAAGATCATCATGAACGACAATAAGTTCTGAAAGCGGGATTTTATAGAAATCCATCACACTTCGAA
>JADYZG010000016.1 GCA_020853235.1 bacterium
GAACTGCAACGACACTCGGTGATATCTGTTTTAGCATTGCAAGTAATACTGGAACAAACGTCTCGACCTACCGAATTAAACCAATCCTAACCAAAAGTAACGAACAAGACGTCCCTTATATTGATGTTAGCGTCACTGGAGACAGTGCTCACTCATATCAACTCCCAATCCCACAAATGGCGATGATTACTGCTGGCGTCTACTCGGGCACGACAGGAAATGATCATCAGGTATTTCAACAAAGTACACGATTAATTCTTTTGAATAAGTCAGTCCCAGAGGTTGGTGACTATGTTCTCTACAACGGATCGACACAGCCGATAAAAAAATGCAAGACTAGCAACGATCCTAACGCTACGTGTTATTAGAAAAGAAATCAAAATAACAAATCGTCTAACAAAATTTGGGGTTTAAATGATTGACAACTATCAACTAAGAAAACGGGCAGATTACATTGAGTATCCATGGTAAGGCTCCTCGTCCCGACCTTCACCTTGTGCCTGTCTTTTCTCTGGACCCTGATCTGTTTTTGCAATTAACTCATTTATTGCATCTTTAAGCTGCATTACACCCGTTTCTACAGGAGCAAAAATCACAAAGCCCCCATTACCCGGAATTTTTTCGAGAGTGAGCTGTTCCATACGTTCAGTTTCTTCGGAAAGTGTTACATACATTTCATTAATCCCTGTTGGGTTCAAACCTGTGAGTAGTCCTTTTGCAACGAAGCCACCACTTACATTTCTGCTGAACTCATTCTGCATGTCTTTAATAGCGGGTTTTTCTCTAAACATCCATGCCATTTTTGCAAGCTCCTCGTACATTTTACCGTCTAGTTTCAATGTATTAGTAGTCCCAAGTAAAGTAGCAGTACTTTTGAATTTGTATTGTTGATCTCGTGCCTCATTTACATCAAATGATGTGTTATACATGTACTATAAAATTCATTTAATCAAAAATTATAAAACATCTTCTACCTATTTTGTAAGAAACTCTGGATTGGTTGATTTTTCATACCCAATTAATGTTTTTGTGAGTTCTTCAAGTAATGGGAGTTTATTGAACTTACCACCGAGATGGTGACCGTCTTTAACTGGAATAACTGTTGCATCGACTAGTTGCGCAAACCTCAGTGCATACGGTGTGGGGACATATGGATCATTTGTTGAGTAGAGTACATAAGTAAATCCAAGTTTTCTTTGTAACTGCTCCCGCACAAAATCTGTCGAATAAAAAGTACTATTACCTACATCAATTTGCCATGCAGCTTCTGGCAATCGTTCTAAAAATGGACTCAGAAAGATTGTTGCTTTCAAACGAAAATTATACTTCTTGAGTAGATGGAGCATAAACACTGGTCCAAGTGAGTGACCAATCCAAATCATACCACCTGTACATTGTGGTAAAACTTCTTTCTCAAAATAATTAGTCCAATTTGAACTCTATCCACTTTTGCTCTTGCAGTTTCTTCGCCTAATTCTGTAATTTCTTGATAGCTATCAATAGGATACTGGGGTAGTACGACTTCATGACCAAGATTTTTAAAGGTTCTAGCGAACGATTGATACCAGTTTTCGGTAATCCCCGTATAAGTGCCGTGGAAAAGAAAGATTTTCATATGTTATTTTACCAAAATTAATCCAATAACACTCAAACAACTTCCAAACAATTTTCTTATAAGAGAATTATTTTCCTTAAGAAAAATAATCGCTAGTATTACAGTTACCACCACCGAGATAGAATTCATTGTGAATAGTTGCGATACATTCGGAACAATCTGAAGTGCAGCAAAAAAAGCGATTGCGTTAATACCATAAATTATCGAGAGAAAAATAATTTTGTAAAACAATTCTTTCGAAAAGTACGGCCTTATTAATGAAATTTTCTTCGGATAAATGACGCAGAGTAAGAGACCTGGGAATAGAAAGCCAAACACAACATAACTATAGGGATCAAAGTGTTTGAGTAAGAAAACATCATTAATGTTTGCAAATGCAAATAACAACGCCGCTAAGATTGCGTAAATCTCCCCTCGGTCAAAAGCGAATTTTGTATTCTTCGATGAAACAATTATCACACCTCCAATGAGTAAGATTGCCCCAACCCATTGTATCCAGTTCAATCCCTGAGAAATAACACTGTTGCTATGACCACCGCAAACAATGTTTTCAATGAAAATAATACAGTAAATTTTGAGGCTTCAATTCGTGCAAGAGCACTAAAAATCGCGACATTCCCTAAAGCATATAGCACAGCCATTACAAGAACGCTCGGAAATATTTGCGAAAAATTCGGAATTTCAATCTTGCCTTTCGTAATAAGAATGATAAGAGAAGCTACAAACGCAACGCATAATTGGAAATAAATTGAGAACGATATTGATTCGACTTTCTCATGCTTCAAAATCATCCTCTGCATTAAAACAGAAACAGAGGTAAATAAAACACTAATTGCCAAGAGGAGTTGCCAGGCCATAATCACCAAAAGAACTTATCTGATCATTATACACTGATGCGTTTTAGGATAGACACTAATCCTTTCTATTAAGAAAAATATATGTATTCTTACTCGCGATACACATAATTATATACGACTTTCTCATAACATCATTCCTTTCTAAGTAGAGTAGACTTCTCGAATTGATTTGCCACTGGACTCTCTGTATAGTTTTTATATGAACCAATCAAAACTAATTAAAATTTTTCTCATTTCGGCGTTGATTATCGGTGGAATCTTCCTCGTAGTAAATTCAGTTACATCTTCCGTTACTACTCAAAGCATAGACATTACCTGGGAATTGGGTGAAAATGGCTGGAAAGCAATACACGGAAATCCACCTGAATGTAAAAGTCCATTACAGCTAGAATCGCCTGTGGATTTATCTAAAGTTACAAGTATTTTGTATCCTGGCCAGATACGGGGAAATGATTATAAGGCACACGGTGGATTTAGATTCGATACTAGCAAGACAAATGAGGTTGAAGTAAGTGCGCCACTTGAAGCAAAAATTATCTCTGGTTCTCGATACATTGAAAATGGCGAAGTTCAGTATCTGTTTACCTTCTTAAATGACTGTGGAATAATGTATAGGTTTGACCATTTACGTGAGTTGTCTCCAAAACTTCAAGTACTCGCAGAAAAGCTACCTGCTGCTAAACAGGACGACTCTCGCACAACAGACTTTAGTCCAGCAATTTCTGTTAAATCCGGTGAGCTTCTCGCAGTAAAAGTAGGCTTTCTCTCTAATAACAACACTTCTCTAGATTTTGGTGTATACGACTTAAGAGAAAAAAACAGAGCAGCACATGATGAACGCTGGGCAAGTAGTCACGATGAATTGGCACAACATGGAGTCTGCTGGTTTGACCTCCTAAATTCAAATAATGAAAGTATTATTAGAAAATTACCTGCAGCCGATCAGTCGAGTGGAAGCAAGAGCGATTTTTGTCAATAGAAGAGGAATGAGCGATTTTTAGGATTGACTATTCAGTAAAATATCGGTGGGCAACATTGCATTAGTTAATCTCTGTAATAATTACCTCTCCATCCCTGAGTGTCTGATACGTAATACCGTTCTTCTTGTAAAACTCAACCTCGATATTAGTTGCAGCAGATTCTGGGTGATCAGACTCAAAATGAGGGACTAGGGTATAGTCAAAGAATCCCACACCTTCCCAAATAGCGTCCTCACCGTAGGCTACCTGTGTTTGCGTCACATCATCGACGATTTCAATTCCTTTCAGGCTTTTTTGCAATACGCAGATTCCAGCACTAAAACCTCCATACACAAAATCTTTCTTTAACCGCAATGCATTGCGAAGAATATTGTCTAAGCCACTTTTCTTGAATGCAAGTGCTAAAACGAAGACATTACCGCCACGAACCCAAAGACCGCCAAGTTTCTCTATACGAATTTTTAGATCTTTTTCTTTTCCGAAATACTCTCTGAGATCAATCACTTCTGGTTGAAGGTCAAGTTCGAGAAGTCCTGCTAACTCTTCTTGAGATTTCAATAGCTGTTCTTCTTCTGGACTAAAATCACGCGCATTGCAGATTAGCCCGATCTTCTTGTTGTCGCCGAATAGCGCAGGAAATTGTTGAGGATTACCTCCGAATTTATATGAGGAGAGGTAGAGTTTCATACTAATTTTCTTTCCAATCGAGCTCGTATTTTCGTGCTGGCGTAGATTCTCTGCCATCAAAAATATAAAACTTATTTACAGTGATTTTATAAAATTTATGACCATCAAGCTTGTTTGCATCGTCTAAAATTGCTCTGTTTGTACCGAAACGCTCACAGTATTTTTTATATGCAATATTATCCTCATAAACATTCAAGAGTTGTTCTGCTATACCTTCAAAATATATTCCTCTTGCTTTGTCTTGCAATCCATGTTGAGCAACAATACTCCCAGCTACAAAATTGTTTTGCGCAATCTCTTGACTATGTCTCCGTGCTGAAGTTGATCGAAAATATATATTTAACTCATCATCGTAGACATAATGAAGTTCACATACCCATGGTCTATTATTCATCACCGTCGCCAATGACATATGGATAATATTTGGGAGGTATTCCCGAATCGTTTTTTCTACGTCTATCATCCTTAGTTATACCACATACACTTATCAAGACGTAGCCTATACCTTAGTACAATGAGGGATTCACATGTAAACATGAAGAAAAGAAAATCGAGAAGTTACTTATATTTGAACCACCTGAATCGATCCTACTCTAAACACTCTCGTATTAAAAAATAATGGTAACTTATGATTAAGGCGTCGTACCCCATGTATCGAAAACCTCAAACATTTTTAATCTATCAACATTCCCATCATAAGTATTTGCAAACCACGCATCTAATATTGAATATAATACATCTTTAGTAATATCCCAACCTGGTACACATAAAACATTACATTTGTCATATATCTTGCCCCACTTAGCAATTTTCGGTTCATTTGCTAGACAGGCACGTATCCCTTTGAATTTATTAATACCAACTTCAACTCCGACACCTGTCCCACATGAGACAATACCAATATTTTCTGGATCTACTATCATCTCGGCAGCTACTTTAGGTAATAAAGTTTCTAATTTTGTATCAGACTTACTATCTTTTACGCCTAAATTCTTAAAAGAAAAGCCCTTTTCCGTTAAATATTCAATTACATTCTCTATAACGGAAAAACCATGCTTGTCGCCTGCTATATATATCATAATAAAAGTTTTAATCCATTAGCGGGAAACGGGACTCGAACCCGCAACCCTCAGTTTGGAAAACTGATGCTCTAACCAATTGAGCTATTCCCGCAATGCATAATTTTACTGACTTATTCGGCTTTTTTCAAGGTACTGCGTCATCATGTTCATATTCTGTGTAACAGCTCGAGCCCAATTATGGCCGCTGGCAGCGCATGGTGGACAATAGGCTGGCTCAATGTCGTAAGGTGTTAGCGAAGTACCATAACCTAGCGCGAGTCGCGACGTGAGTACTTTCACACCAACACCATAATCTTCGAATTTTTGCCAACTACCTCCCGGCCCTCCTTTCCAACCCCAACAATTATTTGTTTCTACTGGAGTAATACGACAAAAACGAGATTCAATTCCCGAAATTGCAGGAACAAGACGCCAATCAAGTTTATAGATATCTGCTTCTCGGACAATAAGCTCTGCGTATGGCGTTAACGGTGAACCCTGATCCCGGAGATACTTTCGCAATGCAGCTGCACGACCGTCTAAAGTTGAAATGTCTGACCCGATACCAAACTCAACCGAACCACCACTTTGGAACGACCCACTTCGTGCCTCGAATTTTGATTTATCTATAATTTCTAAGTCATAAATTTTTCCAACCGAAGCACTCGGACGGAAGCCTTGCAAAAGACTCGAAGTAACAAAATTTGTGAGTGGTGCATAGAAATATGTTGCCAAAATACCCCAAGAGATAAGGAGCACAGTAATTCCGACGCGTGGGGTTATATTGAGTTTCATACCATCTTAGTCTATAATATCGGAGCTTAAGAGTAAAGAAGCGTATAATATCAGTTAGATACCGATGAAAAAAGGAAAGACACAATATGTCCGACTAAAATGCAGCGTGTGTAGCCACATCAACTACACAACCGTTCGAGGAACAAAAGCAGGAGCCGAGAAATTGGCACTCAGCAAGTTCTGCCGTACCTGTAAAATGCATACGGACCATAACGAAACTAAGATTAAATAGGAGAGTGGGGGTATAGTTTAATGGTAAAATGGCGGTCTCCAAAACCACTGTTCTCCGTTCGAATCGGAGTACCCCTGGATTTGGAAAACCCAAACTAAACTGCTTTCCAACACAATTCTATGAAAAAATTTACAATCAAAACAAAAATCAAGATTCAATTTGTGAATGACATCATCAATGCATTCAAAGCTGTTCAGTGGCCAACACTCAAAGATTTGGGCAAGAGTTTACTTGCTGTTTTGATTATTTCTGCTATAATTGGCGCATATTTGTGGGTATTGGACTCAGGATTCGAATACCTCCGAAATTTGATTTTATTTAATTAGTGACAAAATGACAGAACATAAATGGTACGTGCTCAATGTTCACTCCGGAAAAGAGGACTTTGTCGCCGAGAAAATAAAAACCATGATCGAGGCTCAGAATGCTCAAGATGTTATTTCCGAGATCAGCATTCCGAAGCAATCAAAAATCGTCGTTAAAGACGGTAAAAAAGAAATTAAGAAAAAACGACTTCTTCCTGGTTATATCCTTGTTAAAATGAACTACAGCCAGCAAACAGCATCGTTGTTAACAAACATTGAAGAAGTCCGCGGATTTGTCCGAATCGGAACCGAAGTTTACCCATTAACCGAAGAGGAAGTTACTAGAATGATGGATCAAAAACCTGAAGAAACCAAGAAGACTAAATCATATGCGATGTCTGTTCGAATTAACGATGCAGTCAAGATTGTTGATGGACCTTTCAAAGACTTCATCGGCAAAGTTTCCGAGGTTGATGAATCAAAAGGTAAAGTCAAAGTTCTCATTACCATGTTCGGTCGTGAGACTCCGTATGACCTCGACCTAACACAGATACAAAAGCTTTAGTTTTGAGGGAGGAGAAAAAAATATATGGCAAAAAAAATTAAAAGCCAATTCAAGGTGATCATTACTGCCGGAAAAGCAGTACCAGCACCACCACTTGGACCTGCATTGTCAGCCAAGCAAGTCAACATTAAAGAGTTCTGCGACAAATTCAACGAAGCAACTCGACAAATGGGTGACATTAAAGTTCCTGCAATCGTAACGACTTACGACGACAGAACATTCTCAATTGAGCTTCGAACACCGCCAGTGTCAGATCTCATTAAGAAAAAGATTAAGATTTCTGCAGGATCTGCAAAACCAAACCTTCAGCAGGTTGGTACGCTTACAAAAGCACAAGTACGAGAAATCGCTGAAGAAAAGATGAAAGACCTCAACACAACAAAGGTTGAGAGTGCAATGAATACTGTTGCAGGTACCGCACGTCAAATGGGTGTTAAGATTGTTGATTAAGCATTATGAAAAGAGGAAAAAAATATCAAAAAATTTCAGAAAAGCAGCTTGATAAGGTACTTTCATTGAAAGACGCAGTTGAGAATGTTAAGAAACTCTCATACAGCAAATTCGACGGAACTATAGAACTTCATGTTGTTACAATTTTATCGAAAGATAAAGATCCAAAGTCAATTAAAGGTAGCGTCAGCCTTCCACACATGGAAAGCAAAGCATCAAAGATCGCAGTTGCAGTTCCAGCTCACTTAGAGAAGGCAGCACAAGAAGCAGGTGCAGACATCTAAAAATTTGATGACCTTATGGCAGGAATTAAAGCAGGCAAACTCGACTTCGATATCTTGCTTTCAACTCCAGATATGATGGTACAGCTCGCAGTTCACGGTAAAGCATTAGGTCCTAAAGGTCTTATGCCAAACCCAAAGAACGGTACAGTTATTACCGCAGACAAACTCGCAGATGTCGTTGGTGAATTTAAACGAGGAAAATTAGTCTTCAAAGCAGACTCCGCAGGTGGCATTCATGTTGCTGTTGGGAAGGTCTCCTACGGAGGCGACAAGATTGAAGCAAACGTGAAGGAAATGATTAACGCAATCGTCTCTCTTCTTGGAAAGAGTAAAGAATACGTTATTAAGAAGGCATTTCTTGCTCCAACAATGGGTCCTTCAGTCGCATTTGATATTAAGTTGATGGATTAAGAATATGGCATTACGATGTGATGTATGTGATAAAAAAACAGCGCACGGTGACTCACACATTCACCGACACTCAGCATGGAGATATAAGGCACCAAGAACCAAAAGAACTTGGGTTCCAAACATTCGACCAGTAAAGGTCTCAGTTGTCGGCGCAATCAAAGAAGTCAAGATGTGTATGTCTTGTTACAAGCGATATACCAAAGACGGTGCTTCATTCCTTACCAGTAAAGGGAAGAAAGTGAAGGCGTTGAAGGGTTCGGAACTTGTTAAATAGCTACCAGATAAGTAATTTCTAGCTAAGCTAAACTTCGATTTATCGGCTTTTTTTTTACAACGCTATTAATCGAGGAAGTAAGCATTTTCCCTATTTCTACGTAATTATTATACATTTGAACTATATTAACTTGGTAAGTACGATACTTATAATCAACAAATATATTGCTAATAATTTTTTAACTAGTAGCTGCCGCTATTCAACTAATAACTACTCAGCTATAATCAGTCTATGTTCGAATCCATCTTTCAACTCTTCACCTTTGATATCGGTATCGATTTAGGTACGGCGAATACACGTGTTGGCATTAAAGGTAAAGGTGTTGTTTTGTTCGAACCATCCGTTGTCGCAATCAATAAAGCTACCAAAGAAGTTCTCGCAGTCGGCATCGCAGCAAAGGAAATGTTAGGAAGAACCCCTGCATCAGTTATCGCATTACGACCATTGAAAGATGGTATTATCGTTGATTTCGATACGACTCTCGCTATGCTGAAATATTTTATTACTAAAGTCCACCAAGAGCATTCAACTTATTCAACTGTTCCAAGACCACGCGTTGTTATAGGTGTCCCATCTTCAATTACAGAAGTAGAGAAACAGGCAGTTATCGATGCAGCTGAATCGGCAGGAGCACGAGAAGCGTACGTTATCGAAGAACCTATGGCAGCAGCAATCGGCGTTGGCATTCCCGTTAACGAACCTATTGGAAACCTCGTCGTTGATATCGGGGGTGGTACAACTGATATTGCAATCATTTCTCTCGGTGGCATTGTCGTCGATAAAACAATTCCAATTGCAGGTGACGAAATGGATGAACAAATTGTTGATTTCTTGAAAGAACGATACGGCATTCTCATCGGAAAGCGTTCCGCAGAAAAAATTAAGATGACTGTTGGTTCCGCAGTTCCGCTTAAAAAGGAAAAATTTGTTGCAATACAAGGTCGAGATATTGTGAAAGGTTTACCTCGTTCACTCGAAGTCGGCAGCAACGATGTTATGGAAGCAGTTGCGTCATCTCTTCGTGCAATGACCGAAGCAATTAAACAAGCAATTGAAGATGCACCACCAGAATTAGTTTCAGACATTTACACCCAAGGAATTCTTTTGACCGGCGGTGGTGGCAAACTTGAAGGACTCGATAAATATTGGGAAGAGGCGTTACATATTAAAGTGAAACGTCCGTCAAATCCGTCATATAGTGTCGTATTAGGAACACTCGAAGCACTGAATCACTTTGATGTTCTCAAACGACTCAAGGAGGCAGAGAAAAGCCTGTTATAATGAACAATGGCTCCCGCTGAATCTCAAGGCAGAACAGGATTGCTTCTAGTTACCCTAATTATGACCATTGTTCTACTGGCTGATCTTGTTGGATTCATGCAATGGTATAAAAACATTCGCTCGTATATTCTCCTTCCAGTCACAGTTTTTATCGATACGATTCAAAAAAATTCTGCTTACACGCTTATCTCTATTGTAAAAAGCGATACTCTCAAAAAACAGAATATTGAACTTCGACAACGTGTTATTGAACTTGAGTCGCTTGCTGAATCTTATAAAACCGAACTCGATAAAGTACCGAGACTCAATGAGCTATCTTCGATTATCGGGAGAAATAATTATAAATCAGTTGAGCAGGCACAAATACTCGATGTTCAACATGGGCGAATCAAAGGAATGCTTCAGATTAACAAGGGAACACAAAATGGAATAACCGTCGGTATGCCAGCTGTTTTTGGAAATTTTTATATCGGGTATGTCAGTAGCGTTACTTCAAATGACTCAATTATTACTGGGTACATGGTTCCAGGACAAGAGTTTGCCGGTTATGTTCAAACAAAAAAAATTACCGGCATTGTTACAGTAGGTGTTAACGACATTGAGTTGGGTGATCTTCTTGCTACAGAACAAGTTGCCCTCCATGATATAGTTTCAATAAGACAAGAAAACTTTCCGTATTTCTTCACTCTCGGACTCATTAGTAAAGTGCCTTTAAACAATGGTAGTGCCGAAAGAAAAGCAACTATAACTGGGAAAGTTTCTGTGAATGACCTAACTTATATCACAATAATTAAACAATGAAAAATCAAACCGTCTTAGTGGCACTCGTTATCGCAATACTCTTTAGAAATGCAGTACCGGTTATTGATATCTTTATGGTAACACTAACATTTTTACTCTTAACAAAACGAGAACAAATGCTCCAGACGTCATTTATAGCACTAGGAATTTCCATTATTGCGTCTTTTATCGGTGATACCCCGATCGGATTATTCCCCCTTATCCTGTCTGTGTCATTATTCCTTTTTATAATATTATTCAAAAAATTGCTAGATTCAGGCATTCATCCAGTTGTTGTAGGAGTTGCATTTATAGCAACAGTCATCATTGTCGAGACTTTGACCAAAAGTATCCTCACAACCGGAGGATTAATTATTCTCCCACAAACCATGTTGCTTATAGTTTGGACGTGCGTTGCACTCTTACTTACTACTTTTGCTGCCTCGTTTAAGCAGAGAATATGAAGAAAACACCAATAATCGAGATTATAAGCACTGCGAAGAAAGTTCCTGAATCTGTCTCCTCACAGTATGTCGGTATATCCATTGTTTTTACTCTTTTTCTTCTATCGTTTTTCTATTTAGTTCACTCTGGATTTACGCTCAGTATTGCCAACGGGAAGACATATGCACAGTTAGCAGAATCCAACTCGATTGCAAAGGAACCTGTATTTGGTGAGCGTGGCATGATTGTTGATAGAAATGGTGTCGCCTTAGTACAGAATGAAAAGTCATACGACATATTTATTGATCCGCTTTCTGGTACAGAAACAGAATTAAAACGGTACTTCCCCGACAAAAAAAACGAACTCGAGAAAATATTCTCCACAACTTCAGGAGCCACAACAATCTTGATTCACGATGCTTCCAAGGAACTTGTAGTAAAAATAAAAGAGAAGCAACCAAAAGGTGTTGAACTACGGCACAGTTATGTTCGCAAATACCTTTATCCTAAACCTTTTGCCCATTTGCTCGGGTACACGGGTGTTGCAAGTGATTCTGATTTGAAAAATGATTCGTCGCTTATTCGCAACCAAATCGTCGGAAAATCAGGACTTGAATATCAATATGAAAACATCTTACGCGGTGAACTCAGATATGACACCTACGAAAAAGACGTGCGTGGAACTCAAGTATCTTCTACGTCAAAAAGTTCTCCAGAACAAGGAAGCGCGCTGACACTTACAATATACAAAAAATATCAAGAGAACCTTTACTCTGTTATTAAAAAGGCAGTCGACACGAACAAGGCGAAAGGTGGGTCGGGAGTCATTTTGGATATCACTAACGGTGAAGTTCTCGCACTTGTCAGTTATCCTTCTTACGATAATAATGCATTTGTTTCTGGTATTTCTTTTAAAGCATATGACCAACTACTCAAAAACCCTCAAACTCCATTGCTTAATCGACCAATTGCTGCGCAAGAACCTCCTGGATCAACATTTAAAACCATCGTCGCTGCGGCAGCACTTGATTCTGGGACAATTGATGAAAATACACGGTTTCTAGCATCTGGAGTGATTCGGCTTTCAGGTGGGACACCCTTTCAAGATTATAGAAAACGGTATAACGGCAACATCAACGTTCGAGAAGCGCTCATGGTTTCAAGCAATATTTTCTTTTGTCGCACTGTCATCAAAATGGGTATTGATAAACTTGTCCCATACATCGAAACATTTGGAATAGGTAAAAATACCGGAATCGACTTACCTGGGGAAATGCGTGGACGTGTTCCTTCCCCAGAAAATAAGATTTGGCTGGCAAATAACGGAGCTACGTGGCTCGATCCAATATGGTATCCAGAAGGTGATTCGTGTAACTCAGCAATCGGACAAGGTATCGCCCTAGCAACACCGCTACAAATGGCGAATGTTGCTGCAACAATCGCAAATGGTGGGACGATTTACAAGCCATACGTTTTGATGAAAAGTACTGATGCTTCTGGGAAAACTGTAGAAAAAAATAGCTCAATCCTAGCAAAGAACATAGTAGACGAAAATGCACTCAAAATCATTAGAGAAGGAATGAGGATGAGTGTTGTCGAGCAACGTGGTGTCATTTCGTCACTCCGGTACGTTCCCTATAAAGTTGCAGCAAAAACAGGGACTGCAGAATTTGGTGTTAAAGACAAAAATGGTTATTCCACAGCACATGGATGGGTAATTGGTTTCTACCCGTACGAAGCGCCTAAATACGCATTTGCAGTATTAATCGAGGGGAGTGGGACCAGTTCTGTGGCATCATTTGCCATGAGAGATTTCCTGAATATGATTAAGTAGCGTCTTCATAACAAAATAATTCATTATATTCTTGCTAATATCATTATTAAGAATATAATGAATTATGACAGCTAAAAATCACACAAATAACTCAACTGATACAAAAGGTCTTACGCCAGAACCTATTTTTAATAAAATTTCAAAGAAAACTTTATTCTTGTATGTATTACTCGCTTTTATTGCTGGATCTCTTTTGACAACAGCATTTTTATTGCAATTCGGAAAAAATGAATCTGAAGATAGAACTTCAGGTATATTACCACCACAAACTGTAGCGACTTCCGTTACAACAACTTCTGAAGCGACCGCTTTGCCCACGACTAACCCAACTGTTGTCAAAACACCGACGACCAACCCAATTGTTATCCAAACACCTACGTCTACGCCAATCTCAAAAGAAGATTGGAAAACTTTTGTCTCGGTTCAAGATGATATTTCATTTAAGTATCCTAAGGAAATGATAGTATCAGTAAATCCAGGCTCAATCACCGTCCAAACAATGCAAAAAAACCATCTAGGTAATGATACAAAATATACAAATCTCATGTTTATACGTAAAAACTACGTGGTTTCTTCGAATAAACTTTCACCTTTAGTAGCTAATGACCCAAGTACTGTGGTGATTGCAGAAAAGAAGTATTCCTTCTTGAAAGAAATTACCAACGAGGCTAAACCAGGCTATTACATTAATTTCATAACATATTTTAGCGCAATAAATAGTACCTGGACAATCGGCATCAATTCGATTTATGATTATTCTGAGCATGATTCTTGCGATAATGTTGGTCTATTCGACTCGGCGAAAGAACAAGCCGACTGTTACAAAAGACCACTATATAAATATAAGACGACTACCGAAGAAATAAATATTGCTCTTGAAATACTCAAAACATTGAAATTCTAGTTCGCATAATTGACGAGCAACCATGCTCATAGTACAATACGCATATGCCACAAGTACCAAAGAAAAGACACTCACACGCACGAAGTGCACGGAGAAACAAAGTAAACAGTAGGGTAGAGCTCGTAGGGGTAACTACTTGCGCAAAATGCGGACATCTTAAGAAGAACCACGCACGATGCATTCACTGTAACGCGAGGTAATCAGTCATGGATTTGTATAATTCAGGTGACAAGCGACGAAACGCAAGAATACTGTTGATTCAATCGTATTACGCAAACTCGCAAGTTGATGAAGCACATATCGAATCTCTTTTGACCAAAAGTTATCCAATTGATTTAGAGAAATACAAAGCAATCAAAGAAGCTGTAGAAACGAACCTTGAAAAAATTGACGAGTTAATTCTCAAATATGCGACAGAACGACCGTTAGATGAAATCAATCCTGTCGATTATAGTATTCTAAAAGTTGTTCTTGCAGAGGGAATTTTAACAACACTAACCCCGCCAAAAGTAGCAATTAACGAAGGAATTGAACTCGCAAAACTCTTCGGAACCGAAATGAGTGCTAAATTTGTTAACGGCGTCTTAGGCGCAATTTACGATGAATACAAAACAAAAGAATAACGCACGACCAACAGATGCAGTCGAAAAGATAATCGGCTATTCATTCAAAAAGAAGCAAACACTAATTACAGCATTAACACACAGGTCGTATGCAAACGAACTCCGAAAACAGGGATTTCAGTATAACAACGAGCGATTAGAATTCCTCGGAGACGCAGTGCTCGAAATAGTTGTTTCTGATTATCTTTATAGAACTTATGAAGAATTACCAGAAGGGATTATGACGTTAGTTCGTGCAGCAGTGGTTAAAACAACATCACTTGCAGAAGAAGTCGCCAAGATGAAACTTGGAGAATTTTTGATTCTTGGACACGGTGAAGAAAAGACTGGTGGACGAACAAAAGAATACCTCTTGGCAAACCTGTATGAATCCTTAGTTGGTGCAATCTACCTCGACGGTGGCATGAAAAAAGCATCAGAATTTATTGAAAATACACTGTTTGAGAAGATTAAAATGACTGTTACGGGCAAAAATTACACAGATTCCAAGACAAGATTACAAGAAATTGCCCAACAACACTACAAAGTAACGCCGACATATACTATAATACAGGAAAGCGGTCCAGCTCATGAACGCATTTATGTTGCAGCAGTACACATAGGTGACAAGCAACTTTCGGAAGGTAGCGGATCTTCTAAACAAAAAGCAGAAGACGCGGCAGCCGAGAAAGCACTTGGGCTACTAGATAAGTTAACCGAAGATTCGCATGCTCAAAATTAGACTTGCACGAACCGGAAAAAGAGGTCAAGCGACATACCGAATCGTAGTCATGGAAGCACGTACATCACGCCAAGGAAGCGTCGTTGACACACTAGGATGGTACAATCCAGGTTTGAAAGCAGACGGCCTCTCATTGGATATGGAAAAGTACGCAGAATGGGTAAAGAAAGGTGCACAAGCATCTGACTCTGTTCTCCGATTGACACTCACAAAAGAGGAAAAGGAAAAGCGATGGCCATCAATCGCAAAGAAAGAAGCTCCAGCAAAAGAGGAGTAAGTGGTATATAATGTTGATATAAGTTAATACAAGTAACAATGAAAGATTTAGTAACATACATTGTTAAAGCAATTGTCGAGAATTCAGAGGCAGTAAACATAGAAGAATCTGTACTCGCAGACGGTAAGATCATCTTAACGATCCACACTGCACCAACAGATGTTGGTTTAGTTATTGGAAAAATGGGAAAAACCATCAACGCAATCCGATCATTGGTCAAAATCAAAGCAATCAAAGAAGGAAAATTCGTTGACGTCAAAGTTCCATCAGACCGAGACAACGGAAATGGCGGAATGGGCGGAAGTTCAGCTCCATCACAATCAACTCAGCCAACACAAACTGATGATGCTGTTGCAGCAATGCCAACAGAAACATCACCAGCAGTAACTGGCGAGTTCGAAGTTCCAAACTTCTAATTACAGAGAAGTTAACAATTCCGATTGAACGCTTTGGATTTTCCACTGCGGGAGATCGGAATTTTTTGCATTCGTAGCTCAACGGATAGAGCACCAGTTTGCGGAACTGGGGGTTGTAGGTTCGATTCCTACCGAGTGCATTTCACAGACTAGTCCACAGGAATAGTGTGGGAAATGCACCGAAAGAAACGAATTTCAAAGCAAAATTTAGGTAATAGCGATTTGAAAGTTCGCTTGCGGAGCAATACGTAGACATTTATGAATCAAAGTACACGCAGTATTCCTACCGAGTGCATACTTGTTCGGTGATTCACAGAATCGGCGAGCAAGTATGTATTCCTGGATGCGATTTCAATACATTAAAATCTGCAAGAAGAATTGAAATAATCGATTGGCTTGCCAATACGCACACGACTAGAATCCAATGTGGTAAGTATTCCTACCGAGTGTCTCTACAGGATTTTTTGTAATAAACTCGGAAATATTATATAATATAGGACAATGAATAACATTCAAACATTTAATCAAGCACCTACACCAGGTGGTATTGCGGCCATACAATTATATGAAGGTTTACTAAACATCGCAGAAGACAAAGAAACAATCGCGTTATATAGGGAAAAAGCATTACAAATCGCTCAAGAAATCATCGCAGCAGATAGAGAGCTTGGAATGCTCAAGCTTCCTGCAACCGGAGAAAATGTTGTAGCTTGGATCGAGTCCCTACCTACACAAGAGCCACCTAAACCTCATGCACGATTTATAAAAGACCTTCAAAACCTTATTATTGACGGCCCTCGGCAAAATAGAAGTGAATTTGAAAAAATCGCAGACGTATTTGAAGCATTAATGGAAAGAAAAAGTGTCGCACCATTAGTTTCACAAAAAGTCTCTAAGAATGTAGCAATTAAAGAGCCAAAAACTGTCTGGGAAGCACTTTGTGCATGTCCTTTGATTTTTGTTTAAACAAATACTCCCTCAACGATATATCAAGTAGCTGTGATTCCTAGTGTAGCTATTTTATGGTACAACTATCTATGGCCGTCATTCCAATCTCAGTAACACAAAACTTTCTTAAACCAGAAGTCATTGATGAAGTATTCACAAAATTCGTAAAAATTCCTGAAAATATAGCTGTTATTGATATCGGTGCAGGTACAGGAAATATCACCTCTTGGTTGGCAAAATCAACTCAAAACCAAATCCTTGCCTACGAACTGGACGAGAACCTCTCCAGACAGTTAATTTCGAAATTTGCAAATACTAACAAAGTTGTTATTCAGCCAAAGAATTTCTTACAAGAACCTCCCGTAACCACGAAGTATATGGTCGTTGCAAATATTCCGTTTATGTCCACAGCCGCAATAATCAAACAAATTACCGATGACCTCAAGTTCGAGGAGGCATATATCGTCCTGCAAAAAGAAGCTGCTTATCGTTTCGGAGGAAACCAAATGAACCAACCATCGAGCATACAATCAACATTACTCGAAGTAGATTTCTCCCTTGAAGTACTACATACGTTCAGAAATGAAGATTTCACGCCTTCACCAAGCGTAACGTCTGTTCTTTTACATATCAAAAGAAAACCAGAAGGAGCAAATTTTCAACGTAGAACTGAATTTGCAGACTTTGTTGCCTATATTTATAACAAATCAGTACCTTCTGTTCGTAGATCACCAGGCTTAGGAAGATACCTCGCACGAAAAATTGATTTAGGCCGTATTCCGATTATTCATAAAAAACCGTCAGAATTAAGCCTCGAAGACGTTACGTATCTCTTCTCACTATGTGATAAAAGTATTCTCGAGAAAACCGTCGGATACGACAACTTCATCAAGGAGCAGAGTAATAACGTTCAGAAGATACATAGAACCCGTAACGATGAAGGTTGGCGAAGACGATAATATGCTATAGTTTCGTATGGGATTTAATTATTTAACAATTTTCTTCACTGTTCCTGTGATGCTGATTTCGGCTACTGTTCATGAATTCTCACACGCATATGTTGCGCACAAACTTGGCGATGATACAGCAAAATCAGAAGGAAGAATGACCTTAAACCCATTAGCGCATATAGATTGGCTCGGTTTTTTAAGCATGATTTTTTTACGAATCGGCTGGGCTAAACCTGTTCCAGTCAATCATTATAATTTCGAAAATCCTGCACTTGGAAATGCGCTCGTCTCAATTGCCGGACCGACCTCGAACCTATTCCTAACGATTCTTTCTGCAGGACTCATGAAAATCCTCTTTGTCTTGCCGATTTCGGGTTTTTTCTATCAACTAGCACTCACGTTTCTTACTGTTATGATCTTTGTCAATATTAGCTTAATGCTCTTCAATTTACTCCCAATCCCACCACTTGACGGAAGCAATATCGTCGAGATGATATTGCCTAAACAATGGCGAGCAACGTGGTCTGATTTATCGCAATATGCACCGTACTTATTGCTCCTTATCTTTCTTCCATTTTCCCCACTGTTCGCCATATTTAGCAATGTTTGGTATAATCTGCTGTCGACTGTAGTTGGCTTGGTAGCAACCATATTTGGACTCCCAGGGCTTACTATATAGATATGCCGGAGTAACTCAGTGGTAGAGTGGCAGTTTTGTAAACTGTATGTCGTGGGTTCGAATCCCACCTTCGGCTAATGGGTTGGTGTTCACCTGAAGGGTGGATAGCAACCCATTTTTACAAAGTTGGGTGAGAACCCGGGTTCGGCCGCATTAGCGAATGCTCGTCAATTGTACAAATTCAGTTTCGAGCAAATCCCACCTTCGGCTAAACGGGAATTGACTCTTCGAAGAATGGTCAGCTCTCGCTTTTTCGTTAAGAGGGGTTCGAAACACAATGAAAAGGTGATCAGTCATCACGTTTTTGAAATGTAGTGAACAAAAATGTCACGAGGTGACAGAATCTAGTCTAAATAAGTAAGTTGTATAATATCCACAATGAAACACCAAGTAGCTCAAGATTATTGGAATTCACTCTACGCAACAAATAAGACTGCTTTTGCTGGAGAGCCTATTCCTTTAGTTAAAAAATTGTTCAACTACACTAACTCAGGAACAGTACTTGATATTGGTGCAGGAGCAGGAAGAAACTCACTATACTTAGCGACCAAAGGTTTTACAGTAACTGCAACTGATATTTCTGAGTTCGGACTACAAAACTTATCGGAGAATGCTAAAAAACTTGGTATGAGTATTGAAACAATCGTGCAAGACGCGATCGACCTCGACACTAAGAAAAAGTACAACATATTACTTGCCACATTTGTTCTTCATGAACTACGAGAAACAGAGGCATTGAGTCTCATGAGAAAGATGCAACAACAAACAAAGATTGGTGGTTACAATATTATTACTGCCTTTAGCAAAGATGGAGATTTTTATAAGTCAAAGCCAAATACGACACGCTTTTATTTAGATAATAAGGCCCAACTGGCGGAAATTTATACGGATTGGAAGATCATTCAATGTCGAGAGATACGAAGTCAAGCGTTAGCAAAAGATGATCAAGGACAACCACAATTCAATACAACAATTGAACTCCTTGCCCAAAAACTTTGAATAGAGTTCCTACGCTATACTCATAAAACTTCTTGTCCCGTCTCTACTAGCAACACTGATGGATATTGAACAAACACACATAAAAGAACTACCGCCAATAGGCACGCTGACCCTTGTTGTTTCCAATCACATATTTTCACGCCATCAACTGCACTCGTTAAGAGAATTGCGTAGAGTGAGGAGAGACATTTATGTCGTGTGTAATGCGGGATTTGCATTGCCGTTACAGCTTTTGGGATTTCATCCAATACCGGTCAACAGTGTTCCAGAAAAAGCAAAGCTAGAAAAGTATACTTGGTCTAAACTTGTGTATGCGAACAGTAAGATTTACTAAACATTTGTCCCAGTTTCAGAGGGCAAAGACCTAGCAAATGAAATAGTCGAGTGCTTATTTCTGGGAAATCTTGTTTGGATTGCACCAACTGGGAGAACTGACCAGAATGATCAGATTCACCGTTGGCGGAAAGGAATTGGTAGAGTTGCGAGAAATTGCCTACAACGCGGTGTTAATCCTCATGTTGCTTTCATAAAACAATGGCATGAAGAATTATACATCAAGTAAATTGTTTATGACTTTAGATGCAGGTTCAATGATGACCAAAGATGCTATTGAGAACGCTGTTAGATACTTTAGAAACAGACAGGTAAAAGCACTTGCTGCAAATGTAAAAATCATTCCAGACATATCATTTTGGGGATTAACTCAACAAATTGAATACGTCATGGGACACCATTACAAGAAAGCATTAACCGTTGGAAACATTGAATATATTGTTGGTGGTGTAGGCTCAGTGTTTCGTGCATCAATATTAAAAAAAGTTGGATATTACGATACCAATACAATTACGGAAGATATCGATCTTACGATGAAAATTGTAAGGCTGGGTAACAAAAAGAATAGAGTTATTTATGCCGAAGACGTCGTTGCGTATACAGAAGGTGTAATGTCAGGATACGCATTATTTATACAACGCTTTAGGTGGAAACTTGGTAGATTTCAAACTTTTTGGAAGAATAAAGAATTATTCTTTAACCCAAGTAAAAAATACACTGCATTCTTAACCTTCATGTATCTACCATTTCAATTATTCAGTGAATTTGCGTTCTTACTTGATCCATTATTTATTGGATACGTCATTTATCTAACACTACAAAGTGGTACCTTATCAACTTACTTGAGCATTCTTGTATTCGTCATGTTTTTCACAGTGCTAGCAATTGCACTCGATAGAGAGTCGAGTGCGCAACAAAGAATTCTCCTTTTACTCCTTTCACCATTTGCATATTTTATGTTTATTGCCATCAGTGTCGTCGAATATTCTGGCTTAATAAAATGCCTGACACGCTGGAAGGACGTTATCTACGCCGATAGATTAGAGCGATGTAGTTGGGTACCAGTTGCACGAAAAGGTGCTATTACAAAAGTAGGGTAGGAAGTTCATCGGCGAGGCTAAATAAAACGCTCGTAATCCTCAATTACCTTTGTTATAATCCAATTGTTTCGTTGTATCATTGGAATATTTTATATTCCACCGCTTCGCTGGAATAGCTCAGGTGGCTAGAGCACTCCCTTGGTAAGGGAGAGGTCACGGGTTCGAGTCCCGTTTCCAGCTTGTGGGTTGGTGTTCACCTGATAAGGTGGATAGCAACCCATTTTTAGTATGTCGGGACGAGAAGCCCAAGGAGAATGTAGAAACCTACATTCGACGAAGTGAACGGGTCCGAGGAAATCACCCCGAAATACGCGTAGCGCCAATAATGTTGTTATGAGGTGGGCGAGTCCCGTTTCCAGCTTACTTGGAAGTAGAATCAAGACCCTATATAATTAAAAAATGATTTGTATTTATTTTTTACCACTATGTCAACACTCAAGAACAACTTGGCCCAAGTAAAAGCCGAATTAAAAATTTACATCTGTGAAAAACACGAGGAATTACTTATTACAGCTGCAGGCCGTAACTTTTCACTATATGGCTTTGAATTTTTTGGTTTAGGGGCGGACAAACATCCCAATGCGCTTCTACAAAATGGCAAAGGATATCAAGATCTTCTAGGAGAAGGAAATATTGCATTTGCAAGAGACGGAAGTGGTGGATATTTTTTTCTGAAGAATGATAACTCTAAGTCGGTAGGGTTTAAAAATCAATCAGAGGAATATGAATATGCAGTTGATATTGAACGTTTTATTAATGGTTTTCTTCTCTTGGATAAAGCAATTGTTGATTATGTTGAGGTACAGACGAAGGATAACCCGGAATTTGACCTATACGAAGATGAAAAATCCGAGAAATTAATAGACAAGTATTATTCCACGACTATGGATTATATTCAGGGAAGGACTACCGCTTTGGACTTCGATTAAGATATCATCCTAGTAAATAATGGATCGTCCCAAAAACATATTTGTTATAACCGCGGTTCTTGCATTGCTATTCACATACGTGTAGCATTATTTACTATGCTACGCAGCAACATTGAACAAACAAAAGACATCATTCCGAAAAAGAAGAGAAAGCTGTTACCTTTCGTTATAGTTATCGTACTTATACTATTAGTGATTCCTACCAAGATCTATATTTCCAGAGAATCCATCCGACTCAAATACATTAAAAAAAATTCAAATTCACTCGGTAAAACTACAACGACTGCAATCCCAACAGAAAAGCAGGATAAGATTGAAGATGAGAGTGGGACTTCATACAAGAACACAGGGATAATGAAATTCGATGATATTGTGATTTGCGATGTTTTCACCAAGTCCGCCACAGATAAGGATCTTGTCGATAAAACTGATTTGGTCACACAAGAAGATGGGAGTATATACTACCTGAATTATGAAACAGTTGGAGATAATTTCAGTTTATGTAAAAAGGAAATACTTCCACCTAACGAAGAGTTTGATCATACTTCCTGGTTCCCAATAGAGTATTATTCTGCTTCTAATACCTTGCTACTTTCAAC
Source organism: bacterium (assembly GCA_020853235.1). Taxonomy (GTDB): domain Bacteria; phylum Patescibacteriota; class Dojkabacteria. Next base: position 22,334 of record JADYZG010000016.1, read on the forward strand.
AAAGGAGAACGACATTTCGTATCTCTATTCTGTGAATCATCGTGAGCTATATCAACCGAAACTCCCAAACATATTACCAAAGGATGCGGGTGCCCACTGGAGCAATATTCTTTATCATGACACTTCAGAGAATCTCACCTATATACTTTATTACCCAGCAATATACGGTGGTTGCGGCGTTGATTCAGATGAATGTGAAAATAAACTAAACTTAGATTTGAAAGAACTTACGAGTAATGTCGGCATGTATGTTGTTAGGTCCGATGGTATGCAGGCGAAAGTGAGGGATCCACAGCCTTTTGGTGGCGCACTCGAAATGAGCGTCGAATATTCTGATGAAAAAAATAAAAATGTGAAATACCTAGAAATTAATCAAATTTCTGATACGAGTAAAAATCTAGTGAAATTGGATGTTGCTAAAATATTTAAAAAGTAATTCTTAAATATCATGATTAAAGTAAAGAGAGTATATGAACAAGCTGCCGATAGTGACGGTACGAGGGTATTAATCGATAGATTATGGCCACGAGGAATTTCGAAAGAAAAAGCGACGATAAGCATTTGGATGAAGGACATAGCACCATCAACAGAATTACGTCGATGGTTTTCTCATGATCCTAGTAAATGGAAGGAGTTCCAGGAAAGGTATATAAAAGAATTAGAATCCAACGAGACTCAGTTAAAAGAATTAGTGGAGATTATCAATACCAACACAGTAGTGACCTTGGTTTACGGCGCGAAGGATGAAACTCACAATAATGCCGTTGCACTAAGCAGTTTTTTGCAAACAGAGTACCTTTGTTATAATTCTTCATGAATCCAAGCCAAACAACAATCATTCTTATCCCTGGCTTTGGCGAGTATGTCGAAACACCAACATTCAAAGATCTTAAAGTCGAACTTGAAGGACAGGGGTACAGTGTTATTATCCCAGCATGGCCACATTATCCAGACGATCTCGACAAATATTCTATGACCGAGACCCTTCACTCGCTACGAGAACAAATTAAAGAGCTTCAAGCACAAGGCAAACAACTTATTCTTCACGGAAATTCAATGGGCGGAATCCTTGCAATTCTTTTGGCAAAGGAATTTTCACCACTGAAATTATCTCTTACCGTTACACCGTATCAAGCTGGTACTGATGACGATCTTGCAGGTAAATACAAAGATTGGAAAGAGTCTGGTTTTCGAGAATTTACTTCATCACGATATGGGACATTGAAGATTCCATTTTCGTTTATTGAAGATGCACGGCAATATAACGCACTCGATCATATTGCAGATATCAAATGTCCGATACTTTTTATTGCAGGTGAAAAAGATACTAACGTTCCATGGACAACAGTAAAGAAACTTCATGACAAAGCAACAGAACCAAAAGAATGGCATGTAATCGAAGGAGCAGAGCATAGGTTTCAGCACCAAGAGGAGAAGTTAAAGGAAGTGAATGAGATTATTGTTGATTTTATTTCTCAAACAGGCAACCTGAAATCGATGAGATTTCCGATATTGTTATCTGGTTAACTCCAAAGGAAGCTGTATTACACCTATCAGAGCCAGAGGAACAGGAAATGGTCATTCACGCGAAGGAACGATGGTATAATCATTGATGACTCCACAAAATTTTGAAACAATAGAGCAAGTAAGTCAAGCGTTTAATCTTGGTGAGATTCGGAGTCAATACGAGATACAGGGGAGTAACAGATCAATTATTTTCCAAACCGATACAGGAAAATTTCATCTCAAGAGTTACACAAAAAATAAAACAACGCAGACAATCAAAAGAGAGATTGATTTCACTAACTCTCTCTCAGAACATAGCTTCAACGTGCCAAAGCACCTTTCCCTCGAACCATTTTTGTTTCAAAATATACTAACAACACTCACTACCTATATTGAGAAAGATTCATCGCTATCAGTTTGGGATAACATGGTTATGTTTGGCGAGCTTTTAGGGCGTATACACTTGAAATCGGAACAATATTCATACAAAGGCGAAATTGAACAACGAACCAGCTATCGTAGCAAAGTAGAAGAAAATATAACACAAATTGAGGCTCTCCTTGGAATCAGCAAAGATGTAATTATGCAATTACTTAATGGATACGAAAAGATTAGGGAACGAAAGCGAACAACTGATAAAGAACTCCCATGTGCACTTATCCATGGTGAACTCAACCCAAGCCATGTTTTGCCATACAAAGGAACTTTTGGAATTATTGATTTCGAAGGAATTAAATATGCACCACTTATTTTAGATTTTGGTCCATTCTTGCTCACTCACACATATACGAGCAACCAATTCGATACGAAACTCGTTCAAGAATTCTTTGAGGGATATGCAAAGTTTCACATGCTCTCCAACAACGAGAAGGAGCTCATACAACAGGAATTAGAATACAACTACCTTCACAAAATAGAATGGAGAATGACAGCAATGTTCAATAACCCAGACTACGTAAAAGTGGTTAAGAACGACATTGAGAATTACGAGCAATTTAAAAAAGAATTGATCAAAATTGACGAGATTCTAGCAAAGGCTTAAAGACTCTCATCCAAGAACTTTTTTAGTGCAATTAGATCCTTTTTTGCATCGTCATACCAATACGTTACAATCCCAACTGATTTTGCACTCTCTACAGACTCAGGCGTATGTTCGAAGTACACAACATCATAAACAGTTAAATTGTAATGAGACAACATTTTCTGAAAGTATTCTGGATTTGTTTTATCAGGGTGATGCTGCAAAGAAAAAATTGGATAGGGCATATTTACAAATCCGATGTTTTTCATTTCTTCGTCCGTTGCGTTAGTCAGGATAATTTTCTGGTTAGGATATTGTTCCAGAAGTTCATGCATTTCTTTAAAGATACCTTCTCCTTGGATAAAGAATGTACTCAGCGCATCAACTAAAATTGTTTTCATAAGCATACTTTATCATAGTAATTTCCATCCCGGTCCTGTCCACAATTCAAGTGAAATGATAATTACATAGAGGACGAAGAGTATCGCCCCTTCGCGTCGAGAAAGCGTATTTCTGCTTCGGGCAAATTTTAAAAACAGCAGGAGTCCGATTAAAAAAATAACAATTGCAAAATTGGAACCTTCCGCAGGAATTCTCTTACCATTTATATACCCTAAAATTCCCATTAAAAAAGTGTTAAACGATGCGGATCCAAGATAATTGCCAAATGCAACACCTTTACGGCGAGCAAGCAACGATCTAATACCTATCGAGAATTCCGGAATATTTGTCCCAAATGATACAACCAAGAGACCAATGACGAAGGTTGGAATACCTAATTGTTCACCCAATAAAACCGTATATTTGATTAGAATCTGTCCTGCCAAAACAATAACTGCAACGGAAATAAGGATTTTAACAATTTCCCATCTCGTTTTCCCAGTGACAGTTGGAGTTGTCGTTGTTTGTGCATGGTTTGTACTTTCTCGCCTTATTAATAGAAGAAGCGCAATATACGAGAAAATAAAAATTGACGCTTCGAGTGTAGAAATACCATTATCTAAGGTAAAAATAGCAGGAATCGCAACAGCAACTACTGCCAAACACAGGTCACGAAATGAAAAAGTGTGATTTAGTGCGATTCCATTTCCAATCAACGCGAAAATTGGAATGATAAAAAGAAATAATAACATCGAGCTCCCGATAAGATTTCCCACAAATATTTCTGGCTTTCCCGTTGCTAAAGCAGAGGAGCCAACGAATATCTCTGTTAATGACGTTAAAACACCAAGGAGCAAAAAAGAAATGAGAAATGAAGATGTTTTGAACCTTGCAGCTAATTTCGTAACGGATTTTACGGCAGTTCCAGAACCAACCCACAAAAGAACGAAAGAAATAATGAGCCAAATGATAGGCATGGACATATGAGTATCGTAGCACAATTACTCTAATTTCAAAATCCTGTATAATGACCAATGCGGGAAACTGAGGTAATTAATGTCGAATGGACTTTACCGAGAAACAATGATTCTTATCTTTGGGTAACACTAGAGCCAATACTGCAAAGAGTGCAAGGAAGATTACTTATAGCGTGTGGCGCGGGAATCATTCGATCTGGGAGGATGAAAGCACAGATACCCGTAGAAATTCAGGCAAATAATCAATCTGCTGTGGGGTACGACGATCTTAATTTCATAAACCCAGATAACAGTTATATTCGAGAAGGTTCGGACGGACTTGTACTCATCCATAAAAGAGGAGTTTTGCCCTTCAACCGAATTCTACTTGCGACGGGGAATTACGGTGAACCACGTCTGGCTAACTTAATGATTATACAACCGCTACGTAAGTCGCCTATGGCTAAGAGGTTGTCGCAAATTATCACAATCGATATGATTGGTTAATCTAGAGTATAACCCCGACACTCTTTAGCTGCTCAATATACTTCCCGAAACCTTCATAAAGAAAGGTTGTGATTCCAGCTGATTGCGAACCCGCAACTGATTCAGGGTGATCATCAGCAAAAACAATTTCGTTTGCTGGTACACTAGAGAATTCGACAAGTTTCTCGTAAATTCGCTTATTTGGCTTATTTGCACCTACTTCATAAGAAATCACTTTGACATCGAAATTATCAAGAAAACCAAATCTTTCCTGTAGCCCATTAATCCTTGCTGGGAAGTTGCTCGTACAAATCGCCGTTTTATAGCCATTTGCCCGTAGCTTCATAATTATTTCGACTATATTTCCATCAACATCATAACTATCGATCATGAGTTTTATTACTTCTTGCCAATTCAAATCGAGCTTCCATGCTCTAACTGCCCAAGTCCAAAATTCTTCGTCTGACATTTTGCCAAGCTTGTATTGTTCGTTCATTTCTGAAGATTGTGCAAAAACTCGCTTAAATTCATTCTCAAGTACACCCATTTTCATTATTGCGTTTTTAAAATTTGTTTTTCCATTTGGAAAATAAACTCCATCTAAATCAAAGGTTATTACTTGAATCATACGGCTATTCTAACAAAATGTCGTATCGCATACAAATTTTAAGCATAGAACCATCTATTATTAGCAATTTGTTTATCACTCAAGTATAATGCGACATGACAAAAACACTTTTTATTGAAGATATTAAACCAGGAACGACTGCTTTTGATGAGATTTTCTCAATTAAAGAAATTCAACAACACAAAGCAAAAAACGGAGATCCATACTTTCGAGTTATCTTGCAAGATAGAACCGGAACTGTTCAAGCGAAAATTTGGCGTGATGCAATTGGAGCAACCAGTGCTGAAACTTTAGCAGCAGGTGACGTTATCAGTGCAGATGTCGAAGCCTCTGAATATAATGGTGAACTACAACTCTCCATAAAAAAAGCAATAAAAACGACCGACTATGCTACGACTGACTTGATGAAAATGTCAACAAAAGATTTAGATGGAATGTATAACCAACTCGTGGAGAAATTAGAGTCCATAAAAGACGAAGACATCAAACGACTCACCCTTTCCATAGCAAAAGACGCCACAATTCGAGAAAAATTGAAATATGCAATCGCCGGTGAAATTATTCATCATGATTACGTTGGTGGGTTACTTGAACACACATTAGAAGTAATGGCTATTGCAGAAACAGTCATCTCCTTATATCCAAAAGCGAATCGTAGTATCATTATTGCTGGAATTTTGCTCCATGATATTGGGAAAATATATGAACTCGGAATTGAACAAACGAATTTTATTCGCACCCTCCAAGGGTACCTGATAGGTCATATCAATATCGGTATGAGGATTCTTAATCAATTCATTCCAAAAGATTTTCCAGAACAAAAACGCATGGAAATCGAACACATCATCCTCTCTCATCATCGAGAAATCGAGTTTGGCGCAGCAATTCGTCCGGCCACACTTGAAGCAATTATTGTAGCTATGGCTGACGATACTTCAAGTAAGGTAAGAATTTTCCAAAAAGAACTCGATGAGGGAAATAAAGATTCTGTCGGATTGGGTAAGAAGTATAACAAGTTTACTATGAATCGTGTCTACCACGATACGACAGTAGAAAAATAATCTCCTCACAAAAATATAATCCATAACTTGGGAGAAAAGACATTGACTAGCTGGTAATAAATCAGCAAATGGTGTAAAATAACATAATGTATATCCGATTGTTTGCACAATTACTGAATACTGCGCTCATCATCCTAGAAACACTTCTCACCATAAGATTCTTTTTGAAACTTTTCAACATAAGCAACAGCTCGGGCGTCGTTAACTGGCTATACTCAACAACCGAGAAGGTTTTATCACCATTTTCTGGAATCGTTGGTAATATAATTTCCTTTCTTGGTCTCACAATAGAATTGCGAACACTTCTCGCACTCTTCATTTTGTCAATTATCTCTTATGCAGTCACAGAGATAATTAAGACGTACACTTCACATGAATAACTACGAACTCTCAAGATTACCGATCTCTGTAACTCCTGATGGGGTTATTGTCGATGACCAATTCCTCCTTATTACTAAAACAAACTCATTTTTAACGAGACATCTACGAAAGTACTACCTCAGCACTTCTTCCGTCTATCAAAAAGTTGTTTACCGAACGTTCTGGATTGAAGAAAAGTTTGATGGACCTCTATCAAAGCAGGAAATGAAATTAAAAGTTACAACGCTATTTCCCGATATCGTTGGTATTGAATTTGCCAA
>JADYZG010000017.1 GCA_020853235.1 bacterium
ACAAAGGTAGATCAAATCAGTTGTTGCTAGTTTGGCACCTGTACGGAGTGCAAACCCTTTTCCACGGTTTTTTAGGAGTCTTTCTTTTAAGGTAACAATTGGTGAGTTCTGAATAATTTCCCAGGTTGAGTCTTTTGAACCGTCATCGACTAAGATTAATTCGAGATCAAGTTCTGGATGAGCTGATTTGAAAGCCGAGATTTTTTCTAAAGACTGTGGTAAACGGTTGGACTCATTATACGCGGCGATGACGATTGATACTTTCAGCATTAATAATTATACACTGATTTATCCGTAAATCCTCTTCTTCAATGCTAACCGAGCCTGTTTATGTTCTGGGCAATGCTTTTCAACAATGTCCCAGAAAGCTTTTGAGTGGTTATGTTGTTGTAAGTGAGCAAGCTCGTGAATAATGACGTAATCGATAACTCCTTTTGGATAGTGAATTAGTCGCTTATTAAAGGTTAAACTTCCTGTTTTCGTACAACTCCCCCACAGTGATCGTACTAACTTGAATCGTATCTTTCCAAAAGGAATTAAGGACATTTGAGGAGCTAGTTGAGTAGTTCGAGTAATTATGTAGCTACTTAGCTCGTTAGTTAGTAGGTCGTATATTGAATGTCTTGAAATAGATTTTCCTCGCTTTGCCATAGCGACGACTTTATCGTTGTGATTGACAACGATGTTTTGCTTTTGTGCAGGAATAATTTCGAGGAGATATCGTTTTCCGAATAGAAAAAGGTCAGTACCTGTTGCTAAGGTCTTAGGCAAAATCGCCTGTTGCGGAATTGATAGCGATTTTGCCAAGAATTTCGTATTTTTCGCAACAAAATCAAACAAAGTTTCTATGTTTATTCGTTGGGGAGCACGAAGTTCAATCTCGCCTCTATTGATAATTCGCATAGTTGTCGAAAATAAACGCTTTGGAGATCGAACAACCGAAATCGATATTGCCATTACTCTATCCTATCACTTCTTTGCCCATATACTTCTGGAGTACTTCTGGGATTCGAATTTTTCCTTCTTTTGTCTGGTAATTTTCAACTAGAGCAATCAGTAATCGTGGTAATGGAACTGCGGTACTGTTGAGTGCATAGGCGAATTTTTTATTTCCTTCTGCATCAACGACGCGAATATTGTTTCTGCGGCATTGGAAGTCTCGCATATTTGAGGCAGAGCAAGTTTCTCCATAGTCATTTTTACCTGGCATCCAGGTTTCAACGTCGAATTTTTTGTATTGTGGTTCGCCCATATCACCGGTACACATCGAGAGTACTCGGTAATGGAGTCCAAGTCCTTGTTGAATTTCCTCGGTGTTACGGAGCATTTCTTGATGCATTGCCTCTGCTTTGTCATCATCTGCTTCCATTAAAACGACTTGCTCGACTTTCAAAAATTCGTGAACTCGATAGATTCCGCGTAAATCTTTACTGTAACTCCCGACTTCATTTCGATAGCAGGGTGACATACCAACCATTTTGACTGGACCTTTGCTGATATCGATCGTTTCATTTGCATACATACCCATGAGGGGAACTTCTGAGGTTCCAGCGAGATACATTTTATCTTCAATCGCTTTCCCAGTTTCGTCAACGCCTGGCTTACCAACCGCGTAAATATCTTGCTCTCCCCATGGGAAGTGCCCAGTTCCAAATAGTGAAAATTCTTTCACAATAATTGGAGGATTAACGAGTTCGTACCCTTTTTTCTGCATGAACTCCATTGCATACAGCAACATTGCCCATTGCAGCATTGCACCGTCACCTTTTAAGAAATAGCCACGAAAGCCTGAAACTTTATTTCCTCTTTCGAGATCAAGAAGTCCGAGGTTAGTGAGTAAATCCACGTGGTTTTTTGGTTCAAAATCAAATTTTGGTTTGTTGCCCCATTGATGATGCTCAACATTTCCGCTTGAATCTGGTCCAATTGGTGTATCTGCCGAAGGAATACCTGGTAAAAAAGACATGAGTTTGAAAAGCTGTGCTTCTTGCTCAGATAACGTGGTTTCGATACCAGTTAATTGTTCTTTAATCTTTTTTCCTTCTTCGATAATTGTTGCTCGTTCTTCATTCGATGCATTTTGAATTTTCTCTGCGTTCTCGTTTCTTTTAGTTCGTAATACTTGAGCTTCGGAAGATGAGGACTTTACCATAGTTGCTAATGAAATGATTGTATCAACATCCTCAGGAGTGATACCGCGTACCCCTTTATTGGTAATGGCTGCCTTAACAACCTCGGGGTTAGCTAAAACATAATGTAAGTCCAACATACGGTATGATACCGCATTTTTTTGTGTTTTTGCAAACTTGACATACTTCGAGTTGTTAGTTACAAGTGTATATGGAAGGAGTTAGAATTGATGATATAAATGTACAAAGCCCAATTGGTAGAAGGATTTACGCACAAAGATTGAAAAAAGCATTAGAAGGCATCGTGAAATCGACCATGTTGCAAGTGATAAATCCGCGAGAGGTCCGAACAAAGACACCGGAAGAAATAAGAGAGAGCTTAAGAAAAAGTAGCCGAGCTACGAAATTACGTGATTTAGTGAGTTAAATGATTGTCCTTTAATGACCCGAAATTGTTGATTAATTGTTTCGACTCAGTTATAATTGAAATGTTGACAATTACTATAGGATTGTCTATAATTCAACATAGCTCTTTTATAAAAGTTTCCCGAATTTCATAAGAAAACGCCTGGAGTGCTTGTGCATACTCTATCTAATTCCCATGCCAAGCTGTCTTGCGTTCTCCTATTAAGTAGGGGGATATTAATAAATTTGAGTAATAAAAATATGTTTTCAACACGAGAAGCCGTTCAAAGGTTTGAAGATTGGAGGAAAAGTTTACCTCCACATCAAATGGCTATTGGACGTAGAGAAGAGCGTGAGGTTCAAGCTCGAAACAAAAGGCGTATGGAGCGCATCGAGAAAATAGAAGAAAGGAATACTCGACAAATTGAAGCAGCAAGGAAGTTTCAGGAGAGAATAATTAGAGTTCTTAAATCGATTGGGGTTTTTGGCTAATTATCGGGACTCATTAGGATTGGCAGGTAGACTTTTTCTGGGGTATGCCATAATACACTTATGGCAGTCATACGGATGTCTCTAGATAACTCGCATTTTTCAGAGACAAAATCGAAAAAAACAACAGAAACAAGAGCGATTCCTATTCGTACCGTTACGCCAACGACCGCTTTAATTCGTCCTCGAAAGAAATCGAATAAGAAAATTTTTGTTGCTATCGCACTTATTCTTGTACTTGGGACATTTTTTGTCATTGGCAAAAACTTACTTACTAGAATTTCACCAGAAACTGCGGGTATTTCTACCTTTATTCCGGCACTAAAACCAGAATTACAAAAAGATTCCGAAGGAAAAACCAATATTCTTCTTGTTGGAATTGATACTCGTGAAGGCGGTGGTGCTGGAACTCAGACAGAGTTAAATACAGACACAATCATCCTCGGTTCATACGATCACGATACAAACCGCTTGGCGATGATTTCGTACCCTCGTGACCTTGCGGTCAGCTATCCTGGAAGAACAGACTTGGTTCGAATTAACTCAATCTATGCGATTGGAGAAAGAGCAAAGAAAGGTGCAGGATTAGAGAAACTTCGTGAAGTTGTTCAAACAATATCAGGCAAAGATATCCAATATTATGCGATGGTGGATCTTAAGGGATTTATTGACGCTATTGACGTTGTTGGTGGTATCGACATTTACCTCGACACAGATTTGAGTGGACTCTACCCTCTTGAGAATCTTTCCTATACAAAAATCTCGTTTAAGCGTGGATGGAATCATATGAATGGAAAATCTGCCTTGCAGTATAGTCGAATGCGTAAAGGTGTTGTTCCTGCAAGTGAAAGTTCCGATTTTGCACGTGCGAAACGGCAGCAAAAGGTCATTCAAGCGGTTATTGATAAAGTTTCAAAATCAGAGACCTTGCTCGATGCAAGAAAAGTTTTGGAACTAATGTCTGTTACATCAAAAAATTTAAAAACCAGCAAAATTAGTCTCGAAGATATGCAGGCAGGAATTTCTATTATGAAAGATAGTGGTAAACCAACGTCGTATTCGTATGTACTCGATCTGTATGCGGGTGGAGATTTAGGAAAACTAATTACTGTTATTGACACAAATCCATACCTTGTTGGGCCAGTTTCAGGTGCAAATAAATGGTCAGATATTCAAAAGTTTACGAAACTTTATGCGATAGAGCCAATGATCGCAACGATGACGAAGAAAATCATTATTTACACGGATGGAACTCAAGAAAAAACTCAAGCTGCCACCTCCTTTCAGAAGCAATACTATTTTGGAAATATTCAGATAACTTCGAAAGGCGCGCCAGGAATTAGCTCTAAGGGCTTTGTGTATGCAACAGGTGGTAAAACTTATGAAGAGACTGCAAAGTTTGTTGCTAAAGAGTTAAGACTTCAGTATAAGACAGAAATTCCTGAAGAAGTAAAAGCTATTGATGCAAAAGAATTTGCAGTTGTTGCTGTTTACTAGAAAGGGTGCGAAAATCAGACAATGTTAGGAATTATATTCGGACTTATTGCTGCATTTGCCCAAGGTCTTGGGCACACGCTACTTAAAAAGAGTTACGATAAAAGAAGCGCATCCTTAGCTTTCTTTGTAGACATGATATTTGGCTTGCTCATTTGGGTCCCTGTAGCTTTCGTATTTGGCATTCAATGGGACCAAATTTGGGTTGTCTTTGGCTATGCACTTTTAAGTGCATTATTGGCAGAAGCCTTCGTATTTTTTGTACTCGGGAAAGGAGATATTTCTTTAACACAATCTGTCTTTTCAACATACCCTTTATTCACATTATTATTCTCCAGGTTTATTAACGGAGATACGCTCACGATTCCTTCTTTGTTAGCAATAGTCGTAATTATTGTTGGTATCGTTACACTCGGATTACCACAAACATTTGATAAATCTGAACTTAAAAAACGAATAATTTTACTTTGGCCACTCGCAGGTGCAATTGCAGTGGGTGTTTCTGATAGTCTCTCCAAAAACATCTTAGATCAAACATCAACCGGAACATTTTTATTTGCCTTAGCATTTGCACAAATACCTGTAGCTTTAGGATACTTACTCGTTGAAAAGCAAAGAACTACTGATATTATTGACATGTTCAAGAACTATCGAGATGCAAAATATTCCTTTCTTGGCTCTTTCTTACTAGTCGTTTCACTGATTTTCTTTTGGTTGGCTTTTACATACACTACAGCATCAATTGCATCTCCAGTAACTGGAACAGCTATCGTCTTTACCTTGCTTTTCGCAAGTATATTTCTTAAAGAAAAAGTTGTTCTAAAAGACAAGATAGGTATTTGTCTGACAGTACTAGGAGTTTTAGGATTAAGTTTTTTAGTTCCTTAACTCTTTTTCAATATCGGTAACCGTAACTTCTTTTTGTTCCTTTGTCTTGAGGTTTTTGAGTTTCACAACATTTCGTTGCATTTCATCATCTCCTGCAATAATAACAAAAGGAATACCTTTTTTGTCTGCATACTTCAATTGTTTTTCGAGCTTGTCACCTGTCGTGTACAAATCTACGGTAATTTCTGCTTTTCTAAGATCTCGAGCAATTTTTTGCGTATACTCCTCGAGTTGCGCAGTACTGTTTGGAAAACGCGTTACTACTACTTGAGTTTTGGTTGCTAATTCAGGAAGTAAATTCCATCCTATTAAGAATTCCTGAAGAGTGATATCTCCCATTGCAAAGCCTGTTGCTGCTAAATCATATTTTCCATAGATATTGATTAGTCGATCGAATCTTTCACCACCAAACATTGAGCGTCGATTTTCTGGATTTTTATCAAATACTTCGTAGACAAGTCCATCGCTATAATCAAAACCACGAATAATAGCTGGATCAAACTCGCAATATTTCATAAGATCAAACTTTTTCAGCAGTTTTTCGAGTTTTTGTACGTTTGAATAGCCATTGTTTGTAGCAAGAATATCTGAAGGTATAATCTTCGAAAGTGATTCGAATTTGCATTGCATAAATCCTTCGATTGACTCAGCTTGAGTTTTGGTTAGGCCAGCTGCAGTTAGCATAAGCGCAAACTCTTGCTCTGTGACTTTTTTACGTTTATCCATAAGTCGTCTCGCTACGAATTGTTTATTGTCGTCAAGCTGTAAATAATCGTTTAACAGTGCAGAGATTAATCGTCGATCGCTGAAATAGATTCTGTACATTGACTCATTTGCACCGAATGCTGACATTATATCGATAATCATAGAGAAAATTTCAAAGTCCGCTTCGATTTCTGGGACTCCAAAAATATTTGCTTCGAGTTGATAAAATTCACGACCTCTACCTTTTTGAGGTTTTTCAAAACGCCAATTATTCCCAATCATAAACCACTTAATTGGCTTTGGAAGCTGGTCATAGCGACCTGCAATCATACGAACTGTGCTTGGCGTTAATTCAGGTCTAATAGCGACCTTTCGGTCACCCTTATCTACAAATGAGAAAAGTTGTGTTCCTACAATCTCTTCTCCAGATTTCGATGCGAAAACCTCAAGGTTTTCTAAAATTGGAAAGTCATATTCATCGAATCCATATAGTTCGCAGACTTTACGCCATGTTGAAAAGATATAGTTGCGAATACGCATGTCTTCGGGATAAAAATCCCGTGCACCTTTATAAGGCTGTGATGAGAGTAAGTTTTGATTCATTTCTTTATTATAATAGTATTAGATAATTTCGTAAAAGAGACAACGATTTATGTTGTCAAACTATCTAACTTCGATGCTTATCGGTAACGTTTTTTTGGGAATTTTTATTCTGTAATCTTTTGATCACAATGTTGTACCCGCCCATTCCCCTCTTGAGCCATTGATTAACTCGAGTGACGGTTGCTATACTGATTCCTGTTTCTTTTGCAACAACACGCTGACTTTTACCTTCGGATAATGCTCGAGCGACTGCTAGTCGACCTGCTAATTCTTCGATTTCAGGTTCAGTTAATAGATCGCGTAAAAAAGCAATATATTCTTTTTGATCTTTTAGAGCCATTAGTGCTTCTATAAGTGTTTTAATTTTCGTCGTTGGATTATAAAGCGTCATAGTTGAATATTACAGTATATAGGCAAAAATGTCAATATTCAATGTTCCTCGCATCTATGTATCAGTTTTTTGCGGAATCTATAAAAGCTTTCGCAAGTCCATTTTCGCCTGCTGGGTTAATGTGCAGGCAGTCTACAAACCAACGGTTTGAGTTTTCGAGTGTATGTGCAGAAAAGCTGCTTGTAGTAACAATCTTTACATATTGTGGGTATAAGGTTCTCACGTTCTCTTCTGCCTGTTTGAGTGCATCGTATGCCTCTAAGTATTTTGCAGTTGTTGCGTTGGTGAAGCTCTGTCCGCAACGGGCAATGTCGCTGTCGCCTTTTATTGGTTTTGGAAAAGTTGCTAGGAAGACTGTAAATCCAGAAGGAAAGACCCCAGGCCGAGAGGCAAGGAGTTCTACGAGTTCAGTTAAATTGGAAGTCACTTTGTTCGTTACCGTTTGTTTTGACTCATTGTGCTGTAATGCAGCAACAAGTTCACTCTGCCCAAGTGTTACAAAGAAATATATATGATCTTTAATAGGTTTTGTTAGAGAATTGTAGCCAAGTACTGCCTGATCTCGCAAAGATGTTGTACGAGTAGTTTCAGAGAAACTGACGACTTCGATTGGTAAGGTAATTGATTTGTCGATTTCTCTCTTGACAGTTTGCGCATATGTTGTTTTCTCGCTTGTTTTCTCACCTATCTCTACGATCGCTTGGACTTTTTTGGAGGATGCTTGTGGTGCAAAAATTATGTTGAATTGATTTGGCCAAAGAAAAAGTCCTCCTACAGTAAGTATTGCACCTATTGCAAGTATTCCGAGTGCATTAAAAATTTTTTTCCGTTGCTTCATTATGCTTCGTAATCGGTGATAAGTAAGATAAATAGTCCAAAAATAGCGCTAAGTAAGTAGCTAAGCAATTCATTATCAGGAAAAAAATAACGATCCATTAATCCCCATGCTCCACGCCAAAACAAGACGACTGCAAGTAATAGTAATAAAGTATGGAGAATAGGGAACTTTTTCTCGAAACGAGCTAATTTTTTTTGTAAAGAGTTAAATAACACTGTTTCAAGTGTACAGGATTATATTTACGGCGCAAGTGATTGCGTTCTGTCCGATAGTTGATAGAATACCCGTATGAGAATCCTTATTGTTTCTCCAGAATTGGAGGATACAAATTATAGAGGAGTGCAATTTGTCACAAAGCACGTTACGAAAGCCTTGTCGATGCTTGGCCATGAAGTCATTCTATTAACGAGTCATCCACCGGTCAAAATTCATGTGAAATCGAATCGATTAAGAGAACGGGTACTCAACACATATTTTAGACAGTACCTGGCAAATGGGTCGTTACTTAATGCAAGAATGACTGCACGGAGAAAAATTAATTATGCCACAAACACGTTTACGTACTCGAGTAAAGGAGTAATCGAAACAATTACTCAAACTGTAGGTACTTTTCTCTTATCTTTTTTTGGTAAATTGACTGTTTTCTCTGTCGACAAGACGAGAATATCTGGGAATCAGATGATTAAATATGTGGACAAATCAGTGAATTTTCCTTTTTATTATAGATTAATTAATGCCATGCCAAGGGTATTTCGTAAGCAGGCGCTCGATAAAATTGTAAAACAACTAGACGTTGACCTGGTTTTTGTTAGTTTTCCTCTGGTTATTCCTAAGCTAAAATCTGCAAAAATTGTGCAGATGATTCACGATCTTATTCCTTTTGAAATTGCCGAAGAGCCAATTGAATTTGGTTGGTTAACGAAGTTAGCATACAACATTGATTTCGTTGCCAGAAATGCTGACAGAGTATTCACAGTCTCAGAAGACTCAAAGCGAAGTATAGAAGAGGTCGTTCCAGAGGCAAGGGTAAGTCACATTGGTGCTGCAATCTCCGCATATCAGGAAGAAGTAGGTCGTTATGCTCAAGATTCAGGTATTCTAAATAAGTTCAACTTAAAGAATAGGTCATATCTCTTGTTTATATCTTCGGTCGAAAAACGAAAAAACGTACACAGACTTCTTCAGGCATTTGTCGCTGCTGCAAAGAGCAGTGATACGGTACTCGTCATAGCAGGAAGTAAATCGAATGTATTCGACGAGATTTATAAAGAAATTGAAGGCGTTCCAGCTGAGATATTTGAACGGATCATTTTCACGGGGTATATAACCGAATTCGATAAATACACACTTTTGCGCAATGCTCTTGCCCTTATCAACCCAACTTTGTATGAAGGATTTGGATTACCAGTTCTAGAAGCTTTTGTCTCTGGCTGTCCTGTTGTCGCCAGCACTGCAGGCGCTTTAGCAGAAGTGTCAGGAGATGCGATCTGACCGATTCATGACCCTTACTCTGTTTCAGAAATTAGTGCTGCCATTGGCAGAATTACTGTTGATAACGAACTTAGAAAACAATTAATCAAGAAAGGATTCCAACAAGCAAGGAAATATACAGAAGAAGAGATGCAATCGAGGATTAGTGTTGCACTTGGGAACTTGCAGTAGCCTGTAGGAGTTCAATAGAAGGAAAAAACTCAATCTTTTCGATGGCAATCCCGACCTTTCGACTGTCGGTAATTTGAACACCTGGTCGTTTTATTGCTTGAAGGTTTTCAGAATGGAAGGTGATGGTTGTGAGCTCTTTTTGCCACGTACTACTAGTTGGCAAGAGACATGAGTAAATACCACTTTTTCCATCCTCGATTGCTACTTCTTGTACGTGTTGGACTTCCAAATCGTCGACAAATATTTTTAGATTTTTACTGACTATCGCTTTAACATGAAACCGTAGTATCAACGGTATATCTCTTTTTAATGGAAAATCGATTGTTGCATTTTCACCTGCTGTCCATCTCCACATATGTTCTGTAGAAGATTGTTTACCCTCACTTCTCATCCAATACTCACCAGAAAGTGCCTGGTCGAAAGTATAAATGAGAGATGACTTACGCGCTTGTTTGCTTGTCTTTCTGTGGTACTGCTTCCATAGGTGCGGTTTAACTCGAACTCGAACCACATCATAAGGTAATTTTATGAGTTTTTTTGCCGTATGAATTCCAAATATGAGAGTAAGAAATGCAAAATATCTATCAGTGAATTGCTCAATCGCTTTTGCATATAATGACATATCAATATAATTTACTTCTTTTATTTTATCAATGGTCCTACTATCGACTTCTTCAATTCTTGGCTTACTTGGGTTACTATTAATTTTTTGATCAAAATTCGTTGGCCTCCATCCAAAGAGATAGGTGAGCATGTCTATTGACTGTTCTGAAAATTCAGTTATCCCGAACCATGCAGTTTGCAGTAATGTATTGAATGCTTGGTTCAATAGTTGATTTGGATTGCTATTTTGATTATCTGCCAATGCTTTTGCTTGTGTGTTTGTAAACGCGGGATCAGAGATAAAAGAATTTAGTGTTAATGTATCTATATCTTTTGGTTTCCTAGGATCATCATCGATGTTGAAAGGATGTTTCCAGTAATAGAATTCAGAAACTACCCGTTCTACTGGGTCACGAAGGATGGTAAGGAGAATGGGGTTTATCTCGTATTGTTTTCTATATGTCGAATTGAAATGCCCACTAACGAATCGCAAACGTCTAATTTCTTCTGTGGGAATGTTTTTTAATACCGGTAAATTCATTGGTGGTAATATGTCGTTATAATGGAACTGACGCTCTAAAAATTTTCTTATCGAAGTCCCCCCAGTCTTTTTTATGTGTAGAAAGTATAGTTGTCTTTCGATAGTGTAACGAAAAATAAGAAAAAAAATACAGTGCCGAATGGTGGCTAGATATTTTATGAGTTTGAATTGCATGTTGATAAGTAGTTTAGATATAAAAACCAGCGAATTCAATACGACATTCTTTTGAGTAGATAAGTAACAATTTCATTGTATAATCAAGTACCTATGTACAAAGAACTCGCACCGAGAAAATTTTATTTCATCGATTTACTCACAGAGTTTGTTAAGACTGACTTTAGGCTTCGATATAAAGGATCTATTCTCGGCTTCATCTGGATTATCATCAAACCCTTTGCCCTTTATTCGATACTTTATATTGTTTGGTCATCGGTTTTTAAAACAGTTGAAGGAGGAAAACTTTTTTTGTTTCTTGGGATTATTCTTAATACGTTTTTTAATGATGGAATCAATATGGGGTTGTTAGCACTTACGAATAAGGCGAATATTATACTGAAGATAAATTTTCCAAGAGAGATTGTGCTTGTCAGTTCTACATTGGTGGCACTTATTAACTTTATAATTAATCTTGGTGTCGTTGCCATTTTCGCATTGCTTAACCCAACGGATATTTCTCTTACGGGGCTATTGCTTTTTGTTTGTTCCATTGTGACTTTGTATTTATTGATAGTTGGTTCAAGTTATTTTTTGAGTATATTTAACATTATTTTTAGAGATATTCGTCATATTGTTGAATTAGTTCTACAGGTACTCTTTTGGGTGACACCTATTCTCTATCATATCGAACAACTACCACTACAGTTTCAAAAGATTGTTTTGCTTAATCCGTTAACCCACGTGTTTCTTGCAGCTCGCGCGGGGATTTTAGACAGCTCACATATAACATACACATACTGGCAAGGGTTACTTTGGGTGTTTGTACTTGCAATGCTTCTTAATATAACGGGATACTATTACTTTTCTGCCCGAGTAAGAAAAATAGCTGAATACTTTTAACCATATGAATCATGACGCAATTATAATTTCTGGAGTAAGTAAAAATTTTATTATTCCTCATGAGAAACAGGATACACTTATTGAGTTTCTTTCTGACCCCTTTTCTTCTCGTAAGAACGAAACTTACCCTGCTCTTAATAATATTACATTGTCAATTAAGGAGGGCGAAACCTTTGGAATTATTGGGAATAACGGTTCGGGCAAATCAACATTATTAAAAATAATTGCGGGTGTTTACGAGGCTGACCGAGGTGATGTGGTAGTTAATGGTGCCCTTGTACCATTCTTGGAACTTGGAGTTGGATTTAATCCGGAATTAACTGCGAAAGAAAATATTTATCTTAATGGCACTATTCTGGGGATGAGTCGTGATTTCTTGACAAAAAAAATCGATGAAATAATTACATTTGCTGATCTTGGAAGGTTTGTTGACCTACCAGTTAAAAATTTTTCTTCTGGTATGTACGTACGATTAGCGTTTTCTGTTGCCATGATGGCAGATGCAAACATATATATTGTAGACGAGGTACTTGCAGTTGGAGATGTTAATTTCCAACAAAAAAGTCTTACTCTCTTTAGGGATTTGCAAAAGCAAGGCAAAACTATTATTTTTGTATCACATTCCTTAACACAAATTGAGTCATTTTGTACCCGAACGGCAGTACTACATAAAGGCGAAATTTTATTTATTGGTGATACTAAAGAAGCGATTACTATGTATAAAAACTTAAATGCAGCATTATGAGTAAAGATCCAATTGTTTTCAAAAAAGTAGGTAAACGAGCGTTGAAAATGCGTGAGTCTCACAAATTGCCTGAATACTACGAATCTTTCGAACTTTACGACAGGGCGTTACCAAGAATTGCAAAAAAACTGCGAGACATCGATGGCCATGTGACCGTAATAGATATAGGAGCAAATATTGGTGATACTGCTTCTTTGATTACGGAAGAGTTGGTCGCAAATATTCTTTGTGTCGAAGGCGATAAGGATTATTTACCATTCCTTAAAGAAAACGTTCTGCAGTTGTCTGAAAGTAAAATTATTATTGAAGAGTCTTACTGTGCGGAAACAGATGGTATGGAGAACTCTGTAGAAGTTGACAGAAGTGACGGAACTGCAAAATTGCTTAAGAAAAAAGAGAATGCTTTAGAACGAGAAGGTGTTAATTTAAAGAAACTTGATTCAATCCTTGCTCAACAACCTACCTTTAAAAATGCTAATTTACTTAAAATTGATACTGACGGCTTCGAAACGGAAGTTTTACGTGGTGCCACAACTTTTCTGCATGAGTGTAGTGCATTAGTTTTTTTCGAATTTACTCCAAGCGCATATATCGCAAATAAAAATAATCCGTTAGAGGTATTTAGGATCCTTGCAAGTCACGGTTACAAAAATGCCCTTTTTTATGATAATTTTGGGAAACCCAGAATCATTATTACAATTACTGATGAAAAAAGAATCCTAGAATTGATTGAAAAAATTGATAGAAACACAATTTATTATTATGACGTTTTAGCATGGAAAGAGGGAAATGATTCAAAATACAGAGAGGTTATCGATTCTGAACTTTTTTCGATAATGTACCATTATGAAGAAATAAGTAAGAGTGCAGAGTCAATAATACCACCTCAAGTTGTTCTGACTCAATCTCACTTAAATATAGATACCCGAAATGAAGAACTCGACAACTTGCGCCATTCATATGATAGTGCGTTGCAGGAATTGGAGTTTGTTAATAACTCTAATGGATGGAAACTACTCCAGTTATTTAGAAGAATTTCAGCAAGATTCTTCCCCCTTGGCAGTTACAGAAGGTTTCTATTGATGAAGTTCCTTGTAGGAATCAAAAGAGTAGTGCAAATAATTATTCGTGGCAGCCGTAAAATAGATGAATTGGTCTGGAGAATAAAAAATAAAATCAGTAAAATATTTAGAGATCGCAAGAAAGTTCTCAATGGCAATAAACTAATCTACGTGGATCACTCGTTTCATAGCAGAACAAAATCTAATAATTTTCTTTCAGAGTATTTAAAAGAATATTTCGATGTCGATGTGGTTCTGGACTACAGCTGGAAAGGATTACCGCATCCTGATCTTTCGTTTATTGATGAAAGTTACGGTGCTGTAATTTTTTTTCAGACCATCCCTCCATCGGAAATAGTCAACGGGATAAAGAATGAACATAAAATTTATGTTCCCATGTACGATGGTTTAACTAATAAGGAAGCCTCATTTTGGCGACAATATAAAGATATAAGAGTACTGTGTTTCTCAAAAATAACGTATGATCTTTTTTCCTCATTTGGTATGAAGGCATTGTATATTCAGTATTTTCCAGAACCAAAACCATATAATCCTGGCGACGATTCAAAACTATTCTTTTGGCAGAGGCTTACCTCGATTAACATTCAGACTGTTATTACGTTGTTAGGCAAAAAAATAGCACAAATACATATACATCGAGTGGTTGACCCTGGACATACTTTTATTGAACCATCAGAAACGGAGATAAAAAAGTACAATATAACCTTCTCCGAGTGGTTAAGTGCTCGTGCAATGATGTGGGAGATTGCCGAACAAGCGGGAATTTATGTCGCTCCGAGAGAGATGGAAGGTATTGGCTTATCTTTTTTGGAGGCAATGGCACGAGGAAAGGTTGTAATCGCCACCGATAACCCGACAATGAATGAATATATTGTGCATAAAGAAACTGGGTTCTTATTCAATTTGGAAGATGTACAACCAATAGAACTTCAAAATTTAAAAAAAATTCATGAGCAGACATACGAGTATATGCTTAAAGGCTATGGAGCTTGGATGAAAGATCGTCAGAGGATTATTGAGTTTATAAAGAAAAGTTACAGGGAAGATGTATAATACTGTGAGTCCTATAAGAATATACTGCCACCGTTAAATTTTGTTTGGAAAAAGTGCCAAAATTTTCTATTATAACGATAAATTTTAATAATAATGAGGGTTTAGAGAAAACTATTGCATCGGTTATAGCACAGAAATATCAGGATTATGAATTCATTGTAGTTGATGCAAAATCTAGTGATGGAAGTGTTGAAACCATTAAAGAAAATGCCTCTGCAATTACGAAATGGGTCACCGAAAAGGATTCCGGACGATACAACGGGATGAACAAAGGGATAAAAATGTCCTCAGGAGAGTATCTGATTTTTCTTA
Organism: bacterium; assembly: GCA_020853235.1. GTDB lineage: Bacteria > Patescibacteriota > Dojkabacteria. The sequence goes on from JADYZG010000017.1 coordinate 14,997, forward strand.
ACAGTGGTGATATTTTTTGCTCCGATTATGTTCTTCTAGAAGTTTCCAATCATGTGCTTACAGAATTAGTGTACTTTGGCAATCTCATTGTTAAGGGAGCTGACAATGCCTTATGGGTTGTAGATTTCGGTAAACAAGTGCTAAATATGGAATTTTTTCAAAAATATGCACTTCCCCATCAAGCAATGTTTTATCATCGTAATGTTTTCCAAATGTATGGAGCTTATGACGAAAGTTACATGGTTACCGGGGATCAAGATTTTAACCTAAGACTATTTAAAAATAATATTTCTTTTAAACACATACCTGTTGCCGTAGCCATCTATAATATTGGTGGAATTAGCAGTAATCCAAAATATGAACGGATTATTAGAGAGGAGAAAGGAGAGATGTTTGACACGAATTTAGGCTATCCTCCAGTCCATTTTTTTACAATCGTGCTCAATGGGCTGCCATATCTAAAGTATCATATCAATGTCTTTAAAAAGTTACCCTTCCCTTGGCATTGGCACATTATAGAGGGTGTGGCGGATCTCACAGGTGATACCGCATGGAGTTTAACAACAGGCGCTACTATACCCGAGAAAATTCACAAAGATGGTAGGAGTAAAGATGGTACCTCTGAGTACATCGATGAGTTGTTAGAGAAATATCCAGACAATATTACCGTATATAGAAAACCTCTTGGTCAGGTATGGAATGGTAAGGTAGAAATGGTGAATGCACCGCTGGTAAATATACAAGAAGAAACGTTACTTTGGGAAGTCGACTGTGACGAATTTTGGACGTATGAGCAGATTATTACAATGCGGAACATGTTCAAACTATATCCAGAAAAACTGGCTGCTCATTTTCTTGCATATATCTTTGTTGGTAAAGATATCGTACTCGCAGATAACATTGGTAAGTATGGGAATAATCCAGAACAAGAATGGTATCGAGTCTGGAGAGTATTTCCTGGGACAAAATGGATAGCGCATGAACCACCAAAATTAATTCGACCAGGTGAAGATCAAGAATCTCCAGATTTTGAAAAGGATCGAACGTTTACTCATGTAGAAACCGCCGCAGCTGGGTTAATTTTCCAACATTTTGCATACGGTATTGCTAAGCAACTTCACTTCAAAGAATTTTATTATGGCTATAAGGATGCAACAAAGCAGTGGGAATTACTTCAGAAGGTTGAAAAGTTTCCTGTATATTTTAGAGAATACTGCCAATGGGTGACAGATACTACAACAGTAAGAAAAGCTAGTGATTTTGGGATCATACCGCTTATGAAAACATTTGAAGACGGTAAGTATGGATTTGTTTATGACCCTGTTCCAATTCCTAAGATAGCAGAAAATATGACTTTTAGGTTAGTCCAACAGTTGATAGATAGAGTCAAAATGGTATCGAGAAATAGTGCTGCATTAGAAAATTCAGACTATTCTATTATAGAACAGAAACTCTTTAAACGAATCCATAGGATGCTGCGTAAACTTCTTCCGCCAAACAGTAAAATCGAAACTGTTGTAAAAAAAGTAATAAAAATTGTTCTGAAAATGAAATAAATACCATATGAAACGAATTTTGCGTGAAAAACACTTTACCTACTTAGGATTTGCGACATTAGACGATATGGGCAGGGTTTTTAAGTATAAAGGTAAAATTTTTCGAGGGATATATCCAGCGCAGGTGGAACGAGTTCAGAAATTGTTTGATTCAGGCCTTTTGCAGGATCTTATACGTCAGAAACTATTTGTCGACACTAAAATGACAAATTTAGTGAGCGATTCTTATCCTATGATTATTGCACACGAGTCAGTTACAGCAGCACTGCCTACTGATTGGTCACTACTCCAACTTAAGGACGTAGCAAAGCTAATTCTGGAGGTTAATACACTTTGTAATAAGTATGGCTATGAGTTAAGTGACGCACATCCATACAATGTTTGTTTCAGTTCAAATACGCCCAAGTGGATAGATTTAGGTTCAATTCGTACGAAAGTTGGAGAAAAGTGGAGAGCGAGAAAGGAGTTCACGGAAGCTACATTATTGCCTCTTGTTTTCATGGCTAATAATGAACTGTTACTGGCCTATTCGATGCTGCAGGCAGGCAGAACCTTTAAGCTGTATACCAAATCATTCAGAGAGAGCGTAGTATTTAGAGATTTTGAAAAACTGGTACGTGAATACTCAGAAGATTTTAGTGAAGATTTGGTTGATACGGAATGGATTGATCAGTATATTTCATCCAAAATCCCTGCGAAATCATTCTGGGGTAAATATCAGGGAACTTCGGATAGTTTATCGAGTAATCTCATTGTTCGCCCAAAGAATAAATTCAAACGATTTTTTCAACTAGCTGGGCTTATTAATAAATATGCCCCTGATGCAAGATCAAGCGTTGACTTAGCTGGAAACAGCGGATTGTTGTCGTTGATAGTTAGTAGAAGTACTAAACTACAAAAACTTTTTAGTGTAGATTACGATACTCAGGCGATTGATACTGGGTATAAATTCCTGCAGGAGAATCCCCACAACAAAGTCGAGTTATATGTCCAAAACTTTATGCTTCCAATGCAAGAACATAGTGTGTCTGCTCTTAAATCAGACATCGCGTTTGCATTTGCTATTACTCATCATCTACTTTTAACTCAAGGTTTTAAGATTGATGGTATTTTTGAAAACATTGAGAAGTTTTCAAACAAGTATGTGTTTATTGAATTTATGCCACTTGGATTATGGAGTAAAGATCAGGTACGAGAGCAGAAACCTCCTGAATGGTACTCAGTTGATTGGTTCGCTTCTAAATTTACTCAAAGATATAAATTGTTAGGAAAATTTATACTAGAAACCCAATTAATTAATGAGCAGCAGGTGCCTCATAGAATATTATTTATTGGAGAGATTATGAAAAAACAACCACTAGTTTCTGTCGTTACGGTTACAAAAGATATTATCGCATCTGGAAGGAAAGAACATTTTTTGCAGTGCTTAAAATCAGTACATACCCAGAAGTATAGTAATTTAGAACATATTGTTATTGATGGGGCTTCTGTCGATGGAACAAAAGAATTACTCGACGAATATGCAGGGAAAGGTTGGATTACGTATTATTCTGAGTCAGACACAGGGATATATGAGGCAATGAACAAAGGGGTTACGTTGTCCAAAGGTGAATATATTACGTTTCTAAATTCTGATGATCTTTATAGTTCTTCAAACGCGCTTGATGTAGTTGTGAAACAACTTACTGAAACACATGCCGATTTCTCTTACGGGCCAGTTAATGTTGTCAATTTTGATGGAACGAAACCAAGCAAGACGCACTACCATGAGAATCCAGTGGTATCGGACATGTTTGTTCATATGCCATTTAGCCATCAATCAATGTTTTTTAAACGATCGATTTTATTGAGAGAAAATATGTACGACACTGATTTCAAGTACGCAGGTGATTATGATCTAACATTAAGGTTATGTCTTGGGGGGTACCAGGGTATTTTGATTAACGAAAAATTCGTTACGTATCGTAAAAATGGGAAAACTGACCAAAATGCTGCTGAAAGTTCAGAGGAAGCTTGCCGTGCTCTATTTAAAAATTTTTCTCCGCTTATTGAAATATCAATGTCTGAATGCCAGAAAATTTATGCAACTGATATTACAAAAATTCCATCTAGGCTCGCAGAGAAACTTCGGAAGTATAAGCCCTACTTTAACTTTTTACGTTACACCCGGTTACTCTACGAACAACTTGAGAAGAATGAGGCACTGATTGGAACCGTCACGAAACATCCAATCGTCAGAGTTACTCGTAGATGTATCAAGATCTTTATTGGATTAGCTCAAAACGTGCGGCAGATTTTATTTCCCCAAAAAAGAACTGTTGATATGATGGAGCTTTGGCATAATCAACATATCGATACTGCGCTCTCGCATTTACAGATACCTCGAAATGAGATTAAAGCTTTGGTTATCGGTTGTAATCGCGGAGAGGAATGTGAAATCATGTATAACAAAGGCGTCCGTGACGTTAGTGGAATTGACCTAATCGACGAACTTGGTATCAAGTTTCATAACAAAGGTGTAAAATATTATTCTGGATATGCGGAGAATATGTACTTATTTGAAGATAATACCTATGATCTTGTGTACTCGTTTGCAACATTTGAGCACGTGCAAGATATTGAAAATGCCTATAAAGAGGCTGCTCGAGTTACTAAACCAGGAGGAATAATTTATATTTTTGCTTCACCGCTTTGGAACTCTCCATACGGGCATCACTACGATAACATCTATATGGGACACCCTTGGATCCACCTTCGATACTCTGAGAAAGAATTGGTCGAATTTTGTGAGCAGAATAATCTTAATACTAATGCAGAGCGTATTGATCATATGCTTAACTCTAAGGAATTTAATAGAAGAAGTTCTTATGAGTATGTCGAAGCCTGTAATAATGTTCCAAATGTTCGATTGATTTCAAATCAAGTTGCACATGTTGATCCTGCGATGGAAAAGCAAATTGACCCTAAGATTTTAAAGAAAGGCTACACCACCGAAGATCTTATGAGTATATGGCATTTATTCATCGCACGTAAGAACTA
>JADYZG010000018.1 GCA_020853235.1 bacterium
CCATAATGTGGCGAGTTGTATTGTGCTTTTCGGCACGGAATACTGGACCAACACAAAAAGCCCGCTCAAAAGCTGTCACCATAATTTGTTTATAAACCTGAGGTGATTGCGCAAGATATGCTTTGCCTTCAAAATAATCAACCTCAAAAACACTGGCTCCGCTTTCTGACGGAGCACTCATAATAACTGGCGATTTAAACTCAGTAAATCCTTGACCACGAAGTGATTCTGCGAACTTTTGCAAGATCAATGCCTGAACCTTAAAAATTGCTTGCTTCTTAAGATTCCTCAATACCAAAGGACGATAATCGAGCTCAGTATCAATGTTAACGTCCAAAGATTTTTTGTTATATGAAACTGGAGGAACTTCCGTAATTGGCACTAGAATTTCGACAGTTGGATCGACAACTTCTGCGCCAGCTTCTGTCGATTCAGTTGTTTTTACCGTACCAATTGCACGAATAACGCTACCTGGTTGCAGTGTGGCCAATTTTTTTAACGTATCTGAATTATTTACAACGACTTGTGTTAAACCGCCGCGATCGCGGAGAATTAAAAAGCCGAGTTTCCCTAACTCGCGAAAGTTGTGTAGCCAACCTTCAACTCGGACTTGCTTACCCACTTGGGAAGCTAAATCAGTAGAAATTATTCGTTCCATGTGAAATTATAACATTAAAGAGCGCTCATTTGTTATATAATTCAACCATGTTATCGAAAGCAAACAAATCATTCAAGGCGATCATCTTTGACCTAGACGGTACAGCAATACCAAATACAATCGAAGGAACCCCTTCAAAAAGGCTAGTGTCGGCGATTGCACAAGTTAAAGACAATTTGATTTTATGTGCAGCAACCGGGCGACCACCAACATATACGAAGGAATTATTCACAAAATTGTGCCTAACTTACCCATGTGTTGTCTCAGCAGGCACAAAAATTATTAGTCCCGTTACCAATGAGTGTCTTTGGCAGTATCCTTTCGAACAAGATGATGTTTCGAAAATTCTCAAAATCTGTTCCAAATATCCTTACCAAATATTCATAAACGAACCTAATATAAAAGAATCAGGGATCCTCCCCCCTTATCCAACTATTAACTATCCTGTTAACGTCGTGTACATTATGAAATGTACGAAAAAAGATGCTAAGTCCATACTCACCGAACTAAACAAAATTAGGTCTATTGCTTCTTCTGAGGTTCGATCTTGGACAAAAAATCACATCGATATACACATAACACACAAGAAAGCTACTAAAGAATACGGGATCAGGAAACTGCTCGAAATACTGGGCTTAGAAAAATCAGAAGTGGCTGGTGTAGGAGATTCAGACAACGATATACACCTATTTAACGCAGTAGGATATAAAGTCGCGATGGGGAATGGAACAGATCGGCTTAAAGCATTAGCGGATATTACAATTGATTCTGTTGAAAATGATGGATTAGCAAAATTTATTGAAGCACAATTACAAAATTAACCACTTTGCTAAAAACTTTTTCAGTTGATTCCCCCAAAATATCAGCGAAAATATCCTAATTATCTTGGCTGCCAAATTTCCTCAAATTTTTCGACAAGAGACAGACTCTTTTTGCCTGGCATAAAGAATCGTAGGAAACTAACACCCAAAAGCATTGCGAGTGTCGGCCAGAAGAATCCATTTTCTGTAAGTGAAAATGCAAATCCATATCCACCAAGTAATCCTATCCAACGCAGGATGTTTAATCCAGCTTTTGTGTACCTACCGTAGAAGAAAGTTCTTTGCCTATTTTCCTGTAATTTTCCAAGTTGTTTTTCTGCATGCATTAATAACGCACCAAAATAAACAGCGAGAAGTAGGGGCCAAAGAACTGAAATTTCTTGAAGTGAGATTCCACAAAGTAATGCACCAAGTATAAATTTCAATGGATGTGTCCAAGAAATAAACAACAAATCAACATATGGAAATGCTTTTAACCACCCCGAATACAGAACATTCATTCCCCATAATACAATCGTGATCCAGATAACAACTGGGGCACTCCACCAAAATATTCCTAAAGCTATCAGCCACAGAATAATCGCAAAATACCCTGCCGTCTTTCTGCTTAATTTACCTGATGCAATAATTCTTCGTTTATTATGTTTATCCTGTCGATCTGTATCGAAACCGAAAATATCGTTCACCACATAAAGAGCGCCATAAAACAAAAGGAAACCGAGTATTCCCATCACCAATTTCCCCCAATTATCTATATTTTCAGAATAACCAATAACGGCAACAAAAAATGCAATATGCGCGATTACCATTCTTTCAGGTTTTAAGACAGGAAATAGATACCGCCACATGTCAAATTTTAGTAATTTAATCTATACTCAAGTTATAATACATTTACATGAGAAAGAAAGTAACCATCGAACAACTCTTCGAAATATTAGATAAAGCAACCTCTATTTTCCCAGAACCACTAGCGCAACACGTATTTCATTGGACAAATTCTCCCTTCTTTACCCTTGTTTCCACTATACTTTCTGCACGAACAAAAGATAGCCTAACTATTACGAAACTTCCTGCAATTTGGGCAAGAGCAAAAACACCAAAAAACTTCATGATTCTAACTTCAGAAGAATTGGAACTACTCCTTCGACCAATCGGATTTTATAAAATAAAGGCGCGACATCTAATTAAACTTGGTGAAATTATACACAAAGAATACAATGATATTGTCCCAGAAGAAATTAATGAACTCGTGAAGCTACCCGGTGTTGGAAGAAAAACGGCCAATCTTCAACTCTCAGTTGTTTGTGGCAAACCCGCAATTTGTGTTGATACTCACGTTCATCGAATTATGAATCACCTCGGATATGTTTCTACCAATACACCCGAACAAACCGAGATAGCATTGCGGGCGAAACTCCCAAAACATTTATGGAATGAGGCTAATCGAATTCTCGTGTTAGTTGGACAAAATCTTGCTAGTCACGTTCAAGTAAAAAATCCAGATAACATCCTCAATCAATATGAACTCATTGAGTAACGACGAATTTCTAGAAATAAAGTATTCCTATAGCTGCGATACTTGCGAGTAACAGGACCAGTAACACTAGCGTCAGTTTGTGATTACTCAAAAATACAAAACCTGACCATGCAACACTCTTCCGAGTTTTACTCACCATCATATATTGTTGCATCGAAAGTAGCACCAAAAAGTACAAAACATCCGTATAGATAAGCGGTGGCGCGACTAAGGATGATGCAACATAATACAAAAATACCGTCATAATCATAAACACCGTCATAATAAGTTTGAGTACACTAGATGAATAATAACGGAGAGTCGAACGAGTGTTGACTATTCCCAAGCTAATTTCCGCCAAACGTTGCATTGACGTAACAAATATACCAAGCGTAAAAACTACTGAGACAAAATACCATACAATGGGGATTTCCAAAAGGACAAAGCCACCAACTACCCTAAAACATGCAAATGTAGCGACAAGCATAATATCAACATAGGGCAATTGCTTCAGCCAATAAGAATATGCGAAATTCGCAACAAGGTACACAAGTAGCAATAGAGCGAGGTCACTACTCGGAATTATCACGGTCAACATCATAAGTGCTCCACAAAGGAGTACGAGTAGTGCATAAATTTCCCATGGAGACAACTTTCCAGAAGCTAGAGGGCGATTCTTTTTTTCCGGATGTATTCTGTCTTGCTCTATATCTCTCAAATCGTTAATAAGGTAAACTATGCTACTGGCAATATTGAACGTTATCGCGCCAGCAAAGACTAAACTAAACTGTTGCTGCCAAAGATGAGGGACCCAGAGCAAGGCAAAAAACGTAAAAAAACCTTTATACCACTGATTCCACCGCAATTCGCGAAATATATATCCGACTTTTACGAGAAAATTCATACGTTAGACGTAAAATATACTACTGCCATATACACAACAGTACAAAAGTATACCGTTCTCAAGACATTGAGTAAAGTTATCAAGAAATTGTCAGACGGCCCAGCACTTCCGATTTTCTTTTTACTTTACTTTTTTGGGAAAAACCCGTCTCCACTCACATTCGTAGCGTACGTTATGTTTTGGGTTCTATATCATGAATTCATTATAAAAACGTATTTTCAGCGTCACCGTCCTGTAACCGCAGGTAAGCAAAGTGGATTTTCATTCCCTTCATCTCACTCGTTTTCATCAGGGTTACTTATTATTGTCTGCTTATTTTTCTCAATACCCTGGACTCCACTTATTATTGCGCTCGCAATAATAAATATTCTTAATCGTCCCGCAGTTGGTGTCCACTACATAGCAGATGTTGTTGCAGGAACATTCCTTGGACTTCTAGCTGGATTAGGATGGCTCTTTATCCTAAAAATTGCAAAGGTAACTCTACTGTAAGTACCTGTTTTCCCGACTCGACTGAAACTTCATCTGCTTGATATGCCATTGACATAGAAACTGGATCAAAATGCGGCAGAAATATTACAACGGTATTCTTTGAAGATGCTTCTGCAAATTTCTCGATTGTTGCTGCATATCGACGTGGATCTTTTGGTTTCACGAATAATATCCCAAAGGTTACGTCACCTCGTTCGAATACTAAGTCTATTTTATGTCCTGAGTAGTTCTGCCAATACAATATCTGAGGAACATGTGCCAACATACTGAACCCAGAGAGTATGGTACTTAAAAGCCAAGTCCCGACAATTCTTAAATACGTATCAGGTCGCAACATCTCCTGCATAGAAGTTACATACGATAAATTGTTTAGAATCCCAGAATCTAAGTAATACATCACAACACTTTTCGTCGCTTCTTCAGAAACACCACCCAACGCGTATGGATAAACTTTCTTGATTAAGTACGTATTTTCAAGTAAATCAAGATATTTATACAAACTTGGACGTGAAATGCCTACATCCTTGCTCACTTGGTTGATATTTAAAGTCGAACCATTTTGTTGTGCAAAGGATTGTAAGCTAAGCCCGAATAGTTCTAGGTCGAGATTCCGCGCTAACGTACCGATTTCCTTCTCCATATATACTTCAATATAGCCTTTAATCATCCGAACTCTCTCATCTATCGGACTCGTAATGACTCGTGGCAACCCCCCATAAAATAACGTTTCTACTACACTTGCGGTCGCTTCACGAACAACTGTACTTAATTGACTATGATAGTGTGGGAGTTTTTGTTCAAAATACTTTTTTAATTCTGCGAACGTATCGACATCATCTTTTTTTATTGATAATTGCGAAAGAATTGAATCAGTAGAGCCGTCGACTGCCTCACCTCCAGAAAGTTCGTCCATTTTCGTTATTAAATCTATAAAGAAATGTTGTGCAATATCTACTTTTGACTCCAATAATTCGCTGTAAACAAATGGATAAACATTGATATATTCAACCCTTCCTGCCAAAGTTTCACTCGCAACCGAGGTGATAGAAAGTGCCGAAGAACCTGATAATACAAACTTTATATGCTCATTGTTCGCATCAAAGACCTGCTTAATCCAATCAAACAATGAGGGCATTTTCTGAACCTCGTCGATGAAAATAAAAACTTGTTGTTCGGTTTTTTCGAGTGTCTCTCCAAGTGATAATTCAATATCTTTTTGAATATATCGACTGTCCTTTTTTAAAGAACCACGAAGTTGAATATCATCAAGTACGTAGGTGAATACATTTCGAGAAAGGACAAATCCTCCCGAATCTTTCGAAACGGTACCCTTTTTCTCTACCCGAGACTGAACTTGCTGCAATAATGTAGTTTTACCTACTTGTCGCGGTCCAATAACCATCGTAATAAGGCGAGAAGAAAATGAATTTTCCAATCGTTCCTCTACGAATCGTTTAATATATCCTTTCATAGCAACAGTGTATCGACTGTTTACAGATTTTGCAAGAAGTTTGCTGCCAAGTTTCCCGATGCTTTGAGAAAATTTTTTGATTTGGCCGTACTTTGCAACATTCAATTTATGCATTACAATGAACTATGAAACAGTCCCGTATAAAAACAATACTTTTCGCAATAATTGCCGTAGTTTCAATAACTCTTTTGGTTTATGCAGTTCAGAAAACTACGATATTCTCTCCCAATGCTTCCGGTGCCGTCCCACAACTAGTAACCATATCCAATATCACAGACACTTCAGCAGCAGTCGCTTGGAGTACTGGGACTCAGGCAACCATTACCCATTTACAATGGGGTGATACGACAACCCTCAGTAAAACCGCAGGTGATTTCCGTGACACACGCGATAACGTTACAAAAGCCCGTAAAACTCACTACGTTGAATTGACTGGATTACAACCAAGCACAACATACCACTATCGAATCGTTGCAGGCGACACAACGTACCCCACAGCTGATCAGCCGGCTGCAACATTCAAAACACTTCCAAAAGTATCCGAAGTGCAACCGACCTCAGTTGCACTTTACGGTGACATCGAAACTCAAGACACAGACGTTCTTGTCACGGTCTATGTACCAGGAGAACTTGGGTATTCAGGGGTCATCCCACAAACAACAGTTCTTCATACCGATGGAACATGGGCTATCAACCTTGCCTCGGCTCGCAAGAGTACCGGCGAATTCCTTTCTGTGACTACCTCTACTCCTATTGCACTTATCGGTATTGGTCCCGACAGTAAAGGAGTCGCAAAATCGACCAAGGCATCTGAAACTCCAATTACCCTAGAGCTTGGTGCTCAACTTTCACAAGGCATGATTGACGGTGTTCTCCTCTCTGCGGTTACTGTTACACCTTCCATAACTGCGACACCAACCGTTACCTCGAGCAGAAGACAAGACGTCCCGCTTAATCCGGTTGGAACAACCACAACCCCCACCCCAACGACTACGGTTTCTACAGGTGATACTGAAATTACTCGAGAACAACTTCTTGCATCATTTTCGACCCCCTCTGTTTCAAACGTGACCGACTCCTCTATAAGTATGCTCTATGTTACGTCTTCAGCAGTTATAAGTACGCTTAATTGGGGTACTTCTGCTGGTTCACTCACTTCGAATCGACTCGACGATCGAGATCAATTACAAGCAACTAGCCGACATATTCATCACTATACACTGCCCAGTTTAAGTTCAAATACTCAATACTTTATGAAGCCCACCTCTGAATCAACAACTAGAACCTTCACGACTCCAGCAAAAATTGCAACACCATCAGGTTCTACGGTAATCACAGGTACTATGACAAACGGCGAAGGTGAATGTCTCGTGCGTACTCAAATCAAGAGAAATTCAGTATTTTCGTCAATCATCACAACATTACCAAATGCAAGCAACGCATGGTCAGTTAATATTAAACCTGTAAGAACAACTATGCTTGATGCTTATCTTACCCCTATTGCAACAGATACCGTATTGACAAACGCCTTCTGCATTAAAAGTAATGGAGATGTTCTGTATTATTCAGGAACGACAACAGTTCAAAATGCAGTAACTAGTGGAATTTCAGTAACGCTTACCACCCTTCAGTAGAAGCAACGACTCGCGAAGTTTGCGATTTACCTTTTGGATACATATACCACCCTATTCCCATTACTACGGCTGCCGCTCCGATTACAACTCTCGGATCGACACCAAGGTTGCTAGGTGGTTGTGGCGTTGGTGTTGAAAGACTCGAAACAATTGTGTATTTACCGTCTTGAGGAGAGGTCATAATAAATTGTGAAGGGCTGTTAGAATCAGTAATTGCAGACATCTCGTCTTCCAATTCACCATTATATGCGAACGAAAGGTTCGCAGTTCCGGCCTTTTTCGCCTTGAAAGTGATTTTCGCAAATAACGAGTTTGCTGTTGTTACATCAGGAAATGCACAACCTGAATCTCCAGTCGAAATACCCGTTATTAACACCTGCCCCTGTTCATTATCGGCAACATAATTCGCTTCGTCGGTCGGATAGTTACAAAACATACTACCCGCTTCTAATGCCTGCGGAATTTCAAGCATCGTTGGATCGAAGAAAACAACAGCTCGTGCATAGCTAACTTTTTTTGTCGCTGTCGCCTTAATATTAATAGTTACATCAAAATTTGTATTTACCAAGACTGTTTTTGTTCTTGGAGACAAAGCGAAGGTCGCGGTAACGCTTTGTGCATATACCGGGAGTATCGCGAGTGATGTGCTATATACCACCACCATGCTCAATGCAAGTAAACGTAAGTATCGATTCATAACCCTTTATAGTAGCATGACCTTGGGAGACATGCTACATTTGATCATGTCATTTCGCATGAAAAAACAATTCGGACAGCATTTTCTCCGCCAAGTACCAAAGGAACTACTCTTTCCTCTCGATGCTTTAGAGAAAATTCAATCATTACAAAAAACTGCGAAAATTTATATTATTGAAATTGGACCAGGAAGCGGTGTCGTAACAAAGGCGGCACTAGCTCAACTTCTCCCTTTTTCCCATCTTATTATTACTTATGAGGTAGTCGATATTGACTTGGAAGCTATCCAAGAAACAAAACAAGTCGTATCAGAAATGAATCTCCCGAAACGAATAAAAACAGTTTTTACCCATAAAAACGTACTTACTCACGATTTCTCTCGTATAAATGAATACGATTTTGTATACATTTTTGGTTCCCTACCTTACAATGTTTCCAAGAAGATTGTAAACGCAACTAAACAAGTTTCTACTATAACCACTCCCTCAACAATTCTTTTGCCGTCTCGATTTGTTATCCAAAAAGAAGTTGCTGACGACTATACTTCCAATCCTCCAAGCGCAGCGTTCCTTGGCGTGGATCTCTCTATTTATACAAACTACCGAAAAATCACAAAAACTTTGCCTCCTGGTTCATTTTATCCACCACCAAAAGTAACCAGCGCGATCCTCGAGATAGGGTGGAGAAAATTAAATCAAAGAGAAATAGACCAAAAGAAAAAGTTAGCAAAAGTGATTAGATCTGGATTTCAAGCAAAGAGAAAAGTGATTAACTCTGTGTTTAAAGCTTTGATACCAAAAGAGAAACTAACGCCAACACTTTTGCAGATCCTTCACATGAGGGCACACGAGCTTTCCATCGGGGAGTGGGAATTACTCACAACAATACTAAGTTCCAAGTAGCGCCTTCATAACAAGAAGCGCTGAATAGACCACCTGCTCATTATCGCCGTATACCTGTAATCCTTCATGAACAACTTCGTTTCTCATATGATGAAATTGTCTTAAGACTTTGAACTGATCGTAAGTAACGATGTTTTTTTCAAGAGACAGTCGCAACTGTTGCTTAAGGCTGTGATCGCGAATATAAAAATGCGCCAAAATTTTACCAAGCACTTTGTCTGCCGACACCGTTAATTTATGTAGCTTTAAGCGCTTTCTCTCCAAATTCTGCTCCGTATGAATTATAAAATAATCATCGATCAGACCTTGCACTGCTGTTACAAGAAATTTACCTTCTTTATCTAAACTCTTGGGGAGTATACTCGCAACAAGGAAAGCAACTACTAGTAAAACAAATGCCAACAGATAATACACATAATAGTATAGCGGAAAACATCTACGTGTTACCACTCACTTACCAAAGGTGCGGTGACGTTCGTAGTATCCATCTATAATCTCCAGAATTTTTTCTTTTGTAAGATCAGGGAAATTACCATGAATAAATTCTAACTCTGCGTAAGTCGACTGAAACGGGAGCAACCCAGATATCCGTCGTTCGCCAGAAGTCCTAATAATCAAGTCTGGGTTCGGGATACCTTTCGTATCCAAATAACTCTCGAAAAGCGAGACATCTATTTGTTCCGACATTACCTTTCCTGCTTTTACATCTTCAGAGAGCTTCTTCACCGCACGAATAATTTCATCCTGTCCGCCATAATCAAGGGCAGCCTGATAGTTCCATTCGGTAAAATGCGCAGTGTCTTCTTCGAATTTGGTCAACATTTCTAAGAGATCTGGAGCTAAGCGGTCTTTTCTTCCAAGGTGACGAAAGCGGACTTCATTTTTTATAAATTCACCTTGTTGCGTTTTAATTTGATTACGAAAAAGATTCATGAGTTGCTCAACCTCCTCTACACTACGACTCCAATTTTCAGTGGAAAACCCCCACATCGTTAAGTAGTGAATCTTCTTCTCTTTGCAAACTTCAATAAGTGTACGAATGTTTTCCGCACCACGACGATGTCCTTCCCATGGAGGTAAATTGTGTTCTTTCGCCCAACGACGGTCGCCATCGGGAATAACAACAAGGTGTCTTAGTTCATGCATAGTTATTTTACCAGTGAGTTTAGTTCATCCAGTGAAGTTGCTTGCTCAGGTTTTTTTTCACGAAATTTTTTGAATCGTGGAAATCGAAGTGCGTAACCAGACGAGTGCAATGGACTTTTAGTGATTTCATCAGCTTCGACTTCGACAACTAATTCTGGAAGAAGATAAACGTCAGGGATAAGTGCTTTTGGAATTACGCTGTTATCAAGTTTTCTATCCGTTTTAACGGCATCACAAGCGATTTTGATGGATTGCCATTGCTCGTGAGTAATTCCCGTTCCTATTTTTGTGACGGTTAGATATTGATCATTTTTACTGTCGTATACTCCAGCAAGAAGTGCGCCAATCCCAAATTGTGCGAGTTTTCCTTCGCCACGATAGTAACCAAGAAGAACGATATCGACGGTATCTGCGAGATCTTTCTTCATTGATTTCTTATATTTGAGCCAATCAAAGTTTCGAGTTCCTGGTGTGTAAATGGAATTCGTGTCTTTATAAATGACGCCTTCCAGTCCTTCGGTAACGTATTCTAAGAAGATCTTTTCGGATTCTTCAACCGTTTTAGGATAATGAATTGGAGTTTTCACTATTGCCTTCTGAAGGTTTTGGTTTTCATCTAAGAAGGAGAGTCTTTTTTTACGTTCGGCAAGTGGAAGTTGCATAAGATTTTCTTCATTAACCAAAAGAATATCGAAAGAAAAAACTTTTACCGGAACTTCTGTTGCCGCATCACCAACATTATGTTTCCGCTTACGAGTCATGGTTCGCTGGAATGGTAGGTATTCTTGAATTAAATCGTTGTAACCAATTACTTCTCCGTCAAGAACAAGCGTTTCAATACCGATGCCATGCCTGAGTTTGTATTGTTCTGGAAGTTTTCGAGCAGCTTCGCTGACTTCTGGGAACATATCGGTCATATTTTCCAGGTTCCGAGAAAAGAGCATAACATTGAACTCTTCTTTTTTTTCTGTAGTTGCGAATAATGTCATTTCTTCGGATGGTGCATCAAGGGTTGAGAGGTAATTTTCTTTCCACACTCGTTCTGTATAGGCATCTTCTAAAGCTTTTTCCTTAAAGACGTGAATTTGAATGCGAAGTCCATCATATTTTGGTTCTTCTATTGGTTCTGGAATTCGTTTATAAATTGCTTCTATTGAATCTTCACGTTCAACAAGTTTCGCAGAGACAGGGATTCCTGGCGAAAAAGTCGATTTCTCGTACGCGTTGATTCCATATTTTTTGAAGAGGTAGACTGTGTGACCAATGTCGCTACAGTTAGCATACAGTTGCTTGAGTTTTTCACTTTCTCCATCCTGTAGTTTGCCAACCGCCTCAAGTATCGTACGATCACTAGCACCTAAACGAAGTTTGCTATTCATAATTCGCAAGGTATACTTGCCCGCTAGAGGTGACTGCTTTTCCAGTAATGCAATGATTAATTCCTGTTTTTTAAGTTGTGAACCTGTCCCTCGTGTTTTTGCAATTTCCCACAAGTTTTCGTAGTAATCTTCGATGGAGAGAGTAGCATCAGTAGTAACCGCATTTTTCTCCCAAACAGAGCCAATATCGCCATATTTCACCAAGTCTTCATTAACATCACGACCAAGTAATTTTTCGACAACCGCACATAAGGTCTTATCCGAAAGTTGAAATTCAATTGCAATAAATTCTGGAACAATTCTACCAATTAATAAATACGAAACTATGGCAGACTGTTCAGGCGTTGCGGTTGAGTAGAATTCCGTAAGCAACTCCTGCATTTCAAGACGTTTCGGAGTCGATTCTATTGCCGAAAAAAGTTGCGCAACGGTGGATAACAACATTTGTAATTATAGCCTATTAGTTAAGTAACCGAGCAGTACGGTAGCTATGTAGTTGAATAATTAGGTGGTTCTTAGAGTTGAAAACTCGGTAGTACTAGCTATTTATTAGTAAAATAGGCTATAATTACGGTAAAGACATTGACCCAGCTATCACTGGTAAGTCGCGAGAAGAAATCATAATGATGTAGAACTCGTCGGAGGCCTCCGTGACCAAAGGCTAAACCATGCATGTGGTTAAGGGATATCTTTTTAGGATATCTGAACGAGGGTGGTACCGTGATTAAAAATCACCCCTCTATAGGAATTAAACTATTACTATAGAGAAATATGAAAAAAACATCTTTTCCCGTCCCAAATGTTCGATCCTTTTATGATGATGTGGAACAACCAATTTTGAAATTTTGGCAAGAAAATAAGATCTTCGAAAAGTCAGTCGAACAACGACCTGAATCTAACCACTTTGTGTTCTATGATGGCCCACCATTTGTTACCGGCATGCCTCACTACGGCCACCTACTAGCGAGTGTTTTAAAAGATATGGTTCCTCGATACCAAACTATGAAAGGAAAGCGTGTTGAACGACTTTGGGGTTGGGATTGTCATGGAATCGCAGTTGAAGAAATGGTTGAGCGAAAATTCAAGACAAAAAATCGACGTGAGATTGAAGAAAATATAGGAGTTAAACAGTTTATCGAAGCTTGTGCAGATTTCGTCAAAGACACTTCAGGAGAATGGGAGTGGTATATCGATCGTATCGCACGATGGGTTGATATGAAAAAACCATATCGAACAATGGATTTAAATTACATGGAGACTGTGATGTGGGTCTTCAAACAATTCTACGAAAAAGGATTGGTCTATAAAGGCAAGCGCGTTTCCATGTATTGCACCAGATGTGGGACACCAATGTCAAACTTTGAAATCGCCATGGACAATTCCTACCGTGATTTAGAAGATCCTTCAGTTTTTGCAAAATTCCCAATTACTGGTCAGGACAAAACATATATTGTTGCGTGGACTACAACCCCTTGGACATTACCTGCAAACAGCGCATTGGTCGTGAATAAAGAAGCTGAATATGTCACTTGCGAAGTTAACGGCGAAAAATTGATCGTCGCAAAAGAACTTGCCGAAAAAGTATTCGCAGGAATGGAATACAAAGTCGTAGACACATTTACAGGCGAAAAACTTCTTGGACTTTCTTACACACCATTGTTTGATTACTTCGCTCCAAACGAGAAAGACAATAAGGTTTATCACGCAGATTTTGTCAGCATGACCGATGGAACTGGAATTATCCACATGGCACCAGGATTTGGTGAAGATGACACTGCACTCGGGAAAGAAATCGGCCTCTCGATGCACGAGACAATCGATGAGGAAGGAAAATTAATACCTGAAGTTCGAGATTATGCAGGTAAATATTTCAAAGATGCAGACCCATTTATCACAGAAGACTTAACAAAACGAGGACTGATGCTGAAAGCAGAAAGGATTACCCATAGTTATCCGGTTTGCTGGAGGTGCTCGACACCATTGGTTTATAAGGCTCAGGATTCCTGGTATGTAAATATTCAACAGGTAAAAGATCAATTGTTTGCAAATAATGAAAAGATCAACTGGGTTCCAGAACATATTAAACATGGACGATTCGAAGATGCCATCAAAACTTTCCCAGACTGGGGAATCTCACGAACTCGCTACTGGGCAACTCCATTACCAATTTGGGAATGTGATTCTTGTAATCACCGAGAAGTTCTTGGATCAATAGCAGAAATAGAGGAGCGGTCAGGTAAAAAAGTAACCGATTTGCACCGTCCTTATATCGATGAGCATACGTATACATGTAAAGAATGTGGGAAGGGAACGATGAAACGCGTAGAGGAAGTCGTTGACTGTTGGCTAGAATCAGCATCAATGCCATTTGCACAGTTCCATTATCCGTTCGAGAACAAAGAGAAGTTCGAAAAAAATTTCCCTGGCGATTTCATTATCGAATATGTTGGACAGACTCGAGCATGGTTTAACGTTATGCACACGGTTTCAACCCTCCTTTTCCAAACAAATGCATTTAAGAATGTTATTTGCACGGGAACTATCAACGGGACCGATGGACGAAAAATGAGTAAGAGTCTTGGAAACTATCCAGATCCACGCGGAACAATCGAGAAATACGGCGGAGATTCATTCCGTATTTACATTGCAGGAAGTGTCTTACCACTTGGTGAGGACTTAGACGTTTCAGAAGAAGCGATTGCTGCGCCAGCAAAAGAAGTACTTTTGCCATTAATGAATACCTACAAATACTTTACATTGTATGCAAATCAGCACGAATTTGAATATAACTCAGAGTTTGTTACAACAAATTTATTAGATAAATGGGTACTTGCACGCGTTAAAAAGGCACTGAAATCTGTTGACGAAAACTTCTCAAACTACTTACTTCCAAAAGCAATCGCAGAATTGAAACCATTAATTGATGACATTTCCACTTGGTACATCAGGCGATCACGAGACCGATTTGTTGCTGGAGACAATGACTCCTTGCAGACGCTATTTCGAGTTCTTTTGAATATATCCAAAATATTCGCGCCGGTTGCGCCATTTATTACCGAACATCTCTATCAAAGTTTGAAATTGGCATTGCCAACAGAACAGCAGTTGGAGTCGGTTCACCTTGAACTATTCCCAGAAGTTGAATCACTTACCGAAGATGAAGAAAGGTTACTTGCAGACATGGAAATGACCCGGAAAGCAGCATCTCTTGGACAAAGTATTCGCGTTGAAAAAGCAATTGCGTTAAAACAACCACTAAGCAAACTCTTTTACAAAGGTGAGCACGTTCTTACGCAGGAACATCTCGATATCGTTGCAGAAGAATTAAATGTTCAAGAGGTTGAAGCTGTTACTGAGATGCCAACATCAAAATTTGTCGCAAGCAAAGAAGATCAAAAGATTGCCGTCGGACTTGATACAGAAATCACTTCAGAACTTGCAGAGAAAGGGCTTCTTCGTGAAGTTACCCGAGCTGTTCAAGCGGCAAGAAAAACAGCGACTCTCGAGATTGGTCAAAAAGCAAACATTCAGTTTTACTCCGAAGACGAGGCACTTAACACTTTAATCGAGAAATATAAGGGCGAACTAAGCCAGGCAACACTTCTCAACTCAGTAATCAATGTATCGGTAAAACCAGAAGGTAACAAAGTTTCAGAAGCGACAGTCGGGGCTGAGAAGAAAATTCTAACTATCAAAATAGTTTAGGCGCTCGCAAAAGTGATCCGAACAAGTAGAATTGTCTTAAGGTAAGCTTTTAACCGTGTGTTTATTGAAAATTGATCTAAAATAGTAGTCGTTGTTGCTCCTGTTGTAAGAACATCATCAACAATACAAACGATTTGTGGTTTTCCCTCGATAAACTCTGAGACCAATACTTCCTTCAAGACGTAACTTTTAGACAAAGCTAGTAAACGCTGCTTTCTATTCTTTTTTGCTTGAGCTTCTGAATCTGTTACTTTTACTAACAGTTCTGGACATACCGACACACGACATTCGAACATGTCTCTTAACAATCTTCCTACTATGAGCGCAAACTCATAAGCAGGAGAGAATCCTCGATCATCTCGTTTCTTTCTAGTCATAGGGACAGGTATTAATACAATATGCTTACCGGAAAACTGTGCCTCTTTGTGTTTCAACAAGCAAAAAGGATCAATTCTAAAATACTCTGCAGTTAATTTCTCTAAAGATCGTTGATATTGATACGCAAGGTCATATTTATATATTCGAAAGAGGGATTTTATTTCTTTTGTGTAGGAAAATAGCGAAAGAGTGTCATTATACACCAAAGCATTTGTTAAACAAATGTGATGAGCTTTTCCATATTGCGAGAATTTTCTGCAAATTGAACATTCCGGGGTAGCAAAGATAGTTTTAGCAAGACATGTGTCACAAAAGGTGGACAGATAGTGGTTGCAAACACAGCACTGATACAAACCAAAAAATCTTGCAACTGAATCATACTTTTGGGACAAAAATCTTTCTGTACACAATTTTAAATCGTTACTGTCGAGAAATTGACTACTCACAAGAACATAGTAGTATCGAAATTGTGATTAAAAGTGCTTCTTAAGGAAAATTACCGTAAAATTTCTGCCTTTTCTTACCCATTTTTGATGGAAATGCGTTATCGGCAAGTTATATTCTTCTGGGTTGTATGGTTTTACTATGATTTTATATACCTCAGTAACCATCGAGGCTTGCTCTTTAATGAAATCAGCGTAATC
>JADYZG010000019.1 GCA_020853235.1 bacterium
ATGGCAGGCATATGTACAGTTGACTTTAAGAGAGGCTCGAATGAGTAATACTGAGTCAGCAAATTCCAGTAACATACCAAAAGACCTGAAAATCAATATTCGCCGTCCTGCCAAGACTCTGCTTGCAGAAGAAAGCATAGAATTACATGCTGCAAGGTTGTTGTTGCTATTAAACTATGCAGGTGTAAAAGGGAAAATTGTTAGCCGCACCAAAATCGCGAAAATGGATTTCTTTGTAAGATATCCTGTGTATCTCAAAAAAGCTGCTGCCATTCACAACGTTTCAATAGAGAATGAGGTAGATATAAGACCAGAATCACCGATGATTCGGTATAAATATGGTCCTTGGGATTCGAAATACTACAATATCTTTGCCCTGCTCGTAGCGAAAGGTCTCATTACAATTTTACCCAGCAAAAATGGTGATGTTTTTGAACTGACCGATAGGGGAAGGTATGCCGTGAACGAACTGGAAACTGTTGAGTTTGACAACATAATAGAGCGCTGCAAAATCGTAAGCAATTTGTTTCGCAACAAAACAGGTTCTGCGATAAAAGACTTCATTTATGAATATTTCCCAGAGGTTACTTCAAGAAGTTTAGGTGAGGAGATCAGCACATGAACGATACGATTGATTATCCGAGATTGTTTTTGGAAATGTTTGTATGGGAAAAACTCAACACCAAAGAAGAATTTGAGTTCAATTCGGGTTTAAATATTTTACACGGAAAAACACAAGCAGATAGAACCATCTTGTTGCGCTTGATAAGATATGCATTAGGCGGAAGCTTCGAAAGAATCGACTCGAAAATTTTGGATGCTTCAATAAAAGTGACTTTGAAAATCTCTGCGAATGGAGAAATTGTAACTTTTACAAGAAGTTGCCAACAACCAAATGCTAAGTTAGAAATTGAAGACAAAGATGGCAGACGATCCTTGTCCATTCAAGAAACATCTCCGTATTTACTTGAAAAGCTTGGGTTACCGCAGGTTATTACAAGGACAACTGACCGGGAAGGTAACAGACGAGATAATCCATTAAGTTTTAATGATTTAGCTCGCGCATTTGTAATTGATCGCGACATTAGCTATTCTGCGATTTTGGCCCAAGTTTATGAACGACCATTTATTGAAATCGTAAAAATCATGTTTGGGCTTACAACCCAAGAAATTGCCGATACAGAAAATTCTATTCGAAGGAAAGAAGCTGAAATCCTTGAGTTGCGGCAAAGTATCGTCTCTATTCAGACATTTTTAAAAAGATTAGATGTACCTACATTGATTGAAATAGAAAGTAGAAGAAATGGAATACTGGAAGGGCTTGCTCGTTTAACCCAGGAAGAACAAGAATTGAGACAGAATGTTCGTACATCGATTGAGGGAGAGGTTTCTACCTATGAGCCTGCCAAAAACGAATTACTTAATAAGCGAAAAGAACTAGAGGAAAAACAAAGGGAACTTCTTAATCTTTTCGATCAAAAAAGGGAAAAACAGGAGATAAAAAGCCTTTTGTCAGAAGAGGTAAAGAGGCTAGAACGTCATATTTCGTCTCATTATGTAATCTCTACTTTCACTTTCACTATTTGTCCGAGATGTTCACAAGAAGTAACATCTGAAATGCACCAGCGAGAATCCGATGGACTATGCTCATTATGCGGTAGGAGTTTGGCTGAGCACAATGACTCGGAATCTTGGGAAAAATCTATACGAGATACAAAACAGTCAATTAAGGAAGTTGACATTTTGCTTGTAGACCACGAAAAGCGCATAGAACAACTTCAAAAAGATATAAAACCTCTTGCTACTGAAATTGAAGATCTTGAAAAGAAGTTGGAGCGAGAAACGAGTCAATATGTCTCTCCAATTGTGGAGCATTTAGGTCTTATAGTTTCAGCAAGAGTCTCCGCTGAGCGTGAGCTCAGTAAATTGGAATACGAAAAACAACAACGTGAACTGGCTATTCACTATCAAGAATACGATTTGCCAAAAATTCAGAAAGAACTCGACGAAGTTAAGCGCGAATTAACCGACTTGAAAAACAAGTTAGGGAATCCAAGCGAGTATTACAACGCATTTATTACACACTTCAGAACATTTCTAAACCGAGTCGATTTGGATCAACCTGTCGAAGTAGTGGAATGGGATGCCAAGACGTTTTTGCCGCTCATTAACGGGCAATCGTATAAGAAGATGATAGGATTTGATTTAGTAATCACTGTGATGGCTTTTCATTATGCTATTTTGGCGATGGGAGTAAATGAACCCAAAGTAAGATCAGGTCATCCGAAGTTACTTATTATTGATGAGCCTCAACAGCAAAAGATGGGTAAGGAAAGGTATTTACAGGTTTTAAATCAATTTATTCAATTGGCTGAGGAAAACAAGGCAAAAGTACAGATAATTGTCGCAACAGACACAAGAGATATTCCTACAAATGCAAAGCCTTATGGAATTGAAATTAGATAGTGCTCTGGTAAACACAAGGGTTGCGAACGAGTTTCAAGGAAACTCAATACATCAAATGTTCATTTGAGTCTGCAAAACATTTCCTGTCTGAAAATGTGTATTTTCTAGGACTAGAATCGTCCTCATTGCCCGATCCAGCAAAAAATTGTATTGTCTGATATCCAGCCAGTCAGGATGTGGACGTTCCTCCAAATCCCAAGCATGGACCGCAGAACCATTTTTTGTGAAGAGGAACTCCACCAACTGCCCCGGAGCAATCTTCCGCCCTATTGCCTGCAACTGTTGCGCGGCGCGTGCGGCAGGTGATGGGGATTTATATCCATCCAGTGTGCGACTCAATTTTTGGCGGACGATCAACTCTTCCAATGGAACACGTCCAGTTTTAAGCTCCCGTTTTCCTCGTTCCACCAACGCTATTACATCCGGAACACGGTCGGCAAACTCATGCGGGGTATTTGCACG
>JADYZG010000020.1 GCA_020853235.1 bacterium
AAATATTCAATGCCTTTCATGAACAACTTTCTCCGGCTTTGCCTTATTTTATTTGCCTTTGGTGTGTTTTCGTTCAAACACTATATAGTATTACGAAGTATAGATCAGAATTAAGAGGATTTGGCCTTCCGAATATTGAAAATATATTACGGTATTCAGAAGAGAGATACTTCGATACAACAACCCAACGTTTAATTGCAGTAGGTAAACATGATGATAGGCTGGTCATAATTCCACATGAAAAACATGGAAGTGAAATAACACCAGTCTCAATTCATGCTACTACACGTCAACAAATTAATTTCCGACTTAAAACAGGGAGATTTATATATGGATAAAACAAAGATGGCATATTTTAAAGAAGAAGATATTCTACATATAGTTATCTCTGAGAAAAAAGAAGCAGATAGCATCGAGTTAAGCCCAAATATTACCGCCGAGTTGAATGAAAGTGGTGAATTAATTGGGATAGAGATATTAGAGGCAAGTTCTTTTCTTCGCGATTCTATATTGGAATCATCACAAGCTAAAATACTTAAATTAAAAAAAACCGTATAACAACCAAATCCAACGGATGGCAAAAAACGCTGTCGTTGATTTAAACCGTTGAACGAAACCGCTTCGCGGTAGCATTTCAGAGAGTAGGGATTCGATAGTTTGTTCTTTGAAATGGGAAGAATTATTTACCAGGCTTACCGGGATCAATCCCCGGATATGCCCGTGTTGTGGAAAAGACACGATGGTGAGGAGAGACACCTTACTCCCCCCCCTCACGCATTCACCTCCCGGGAAGGGATAATTTCAGTCTCGATTTATTCCGTAGGGAAGTATATTTTTACCATACAAAGGGGAGAAGTACACCCTTTTTGAGCAAATACTTGAAAGAATACCTGAATTTTCAAAATATGTTCGGAAAAATAGGATGTTTTCGAAGGCATTATTGACAAATATCAACAACACAAGCAGCAAAAACAGTATTTTACCGGGAAACCGTATGATTGAATCCCCATCTACCAGCGTCAATGAGACTTCATGAAAATTAAAGACTACCTCACCGAAATAGAGCCTGCAGCCGCCACAGTAATTGAAGAGATCCACCGAGAAGAACGGCACGTTGCTGACCTTTCCCGCACCTTAGCTCACCTCACGAAAGCTACGGCGGAAGGTTACGCAAAGGTAGAACAAATCAATAAGATGGATGAGTACCTATCCAGTATTCCTGGATACCAGGACGATGATCCACTACTGAGCACTGCGATTTACTGGCATACTTTCTTTGGAGTGGGTAAAGAGCGCCACCGGACAGACAATGACCTCCGTGAAGCCATGCTTCGACTCGCTGCTCACGACTTTGCCAGGAATGCGATGTCTGGAGCTCTTCTTCAGTTTGCCAAGCAAGGATTGTCAATTAGATATGGCAAGAGTTTGTCCGCTTGCCCAAAAGGACGACTTATCGGCTCCCAATCGATTACCGATGTAATCTGGCAAGGCCGCAATCAAGCTATTCATTGGGAGGAGGGTCAATTTCACTCTGCAACCGAGGCGACCCTCAAGCAGCTTGCCAAAGATTTCTGCTCCCCATACGACCAGTATGCTTCACGCAGTCTTGCATATGAGATCGTCTCTGTCTTAGGTTGGCAGAGTTTTGCCGATTTCTCAAAAGATCTCTTGGCGCTCGACTCTTGACTACTGGGATGAACGATGTATCTGTACCGTGATCAAGTAGATACTCTCTTATATTCTTACGCTCTGAAGACGGTAAATACGTCGGAATAAATCCTCGTCTAACATCGTATTAAATGCAGACATGTTCAGAGGAAAGCGAAGGCTCGCATCTTAAATAACAAGCAATTGTTTCTTTAAGTTTGTTATCTTATCACCCAGTTTTTTGTTTCGTATCAGTTCTGCATTTATTTGATTATATTGCATGATAATTGCCGTTTCTGATATGTCATAAATAAATCCTCCAGGATTCTTACCTGCTATCTAGCTCATGTCTTAGAAAAGACACCTGACAATCGCCCGTACTTTGTTGTTCTTGCGTTAGTTGGTTGTTACTTGCTCTTCGCTACACCAATGTACAATACTTACCTTATTGAACAACTTCTAAAACAACTGCATGGCCATTCAATAGCCAGGTAGGTTGGGTTGAGCGAAACGAAACCCAACCTTTTTTGAGCACCGCAAACGGTTATCGTTGGGTTTTACTTTCGTTCAACTCAACCACAACACTAAACATCATCATGCAAAAGCAGTGGTTTTATCAGAAAAACGACTGAAAAAGAATTACAACTCTACTTGCTCAAACAAAAGAAATAGATTGAAATAAAACCGGATGAAGTTTTCTAACATGTCGCACCTTCTTTTTTGTTGCCATAATGCACACAATGTGTTAAGCTACCAATAAATGAAATATATCAACTGGAATACAGAAAAGAATCTGAAACTGAAAGAATCGAGAGGCATCTGTTTTGAGGATATTGTTTTTTATGTTGAAAAGGGAGACATTTTAGATGACTCTCTACACCCCAATCAAAAACAATATCCGGAACAACGGATAATGGTAATGGGAATAAATAATTCTGCGTACCTTGTTCCTTATGTTGAGGATGCAGAAGAAATATTTCTGAAAACTATTATCCCCAGCAGAAAGGCAACAGATATTTATTTTGGAGGAGAAAAATGAAAACTAAATTAACGAAAGAAGAAC
>JADYZG010000021.1 GCA_020853235.1 bacterium
CCCAATGCCTCTAAACATTCGCTTTACCGGATATAACTGTGAAAATTGAGCGCCAGCTATCCTGAGGGAAACTTCGGACGGAACCAGCTATTCCTAAATTTATTTCAATTTTTTGTACGTAAAAAACTGATAAAAAAAAAAAAACACTTAAATCAGAAAGAGCAAAGTTAACATTAACAGCAATATCGTGCAGTGGGATCCCGATGCGTTTGCAGCATCGTTGCTAATCAATCGGTTAGGTAGATTAGTCCGCGCTTCAAGCTTCATTTAGCTACTTTACCTTTTGGTAGGAACGATGACTGTAACCCACCGGGTTGACAGATTGTAGTGAGAAAGACAGTAGGAGTATGGTAGGATCTTTAAAGAAGATACATCAGTTGGGGAGGGGAAAGAAAGGTACGGCGAAAAGAAACAATGTCAGTTCTGTCATTGCATCGGCTGTCATTTGTGTGGCATTGTTTCACCATTACCTCCAGCTCCTAAACTTTTCCAGAAGGAATATATTATCCTCAACGAGTTCTCCAAAGCATGAATAGCAAGGAATTGTAAATCTGTATTGGTAAATTCCAAGGCACGCCATATGTTAATGTGGTTATGGAGAAAGGAACCTCGGGCGCCAATAATCAGTCCGTGGATTTCTACCGATTCGCATTTGAATTCTTGTCGAACAAGTGGAATTAGTTGTGTGTATTTTTCGACCTTCCTTTGATATGCGTTTGAGAACGCAGCTCCTGAAGTTTCGTACACCACTTGTACATCAAGAATGTTAACCTTGTTGTTTTTGATAACTATCAGATCGGGTTTTAAGATTTTCAGGTTGTCGTTTGGGACAACGAAGCGTTTTTCTTGTATGATATTGAACCCCCTTTCTTTCAACTTTTGAGCTACCCGCGTGCAAATGCGGTCGTGGCGCTCACAGCGCAATCCACGGGTGCTGTTGCAGAATTGTAATATGTGCATAATACTTTCCGGGTCAGTATGACAACGTCTGCACATTTTTTCTACTGTTTGGCCTCGACTTTGTGTGACTCTCGTTTCAATTGTATTTGTTCGGAGTTTGATACTATTTATGAACGTTCTTCCTTTCATGGTTTCAAATTCGCCCTTTAACCATGTGTTAGTTAGTGCACAGCTACCAAAGACCTCATTACCGTGGCCATGGACCTTATTCAACAGCGACAGACGGTGTTCTTTAAGAATTTGTAAACGACGTTGTTCAATTTCGTTTGCTTCGAATGATTCGCTGATTCCCAGGTTAGTCATAAACCGACGAATTAATTTGAAACCTTGTATTTCCATAAGGTATTTGAGGATATTATCTTTAGAGCGCATTATGGATTTATAAATTTTGATTTTGGCTGTTCCAATGGTTTCACTCAGTATTGGGATTTGCAGGCCTCCTTCTCGGATCGGTAAACCATAAAATTCAGTACTAAGACTTTGTGGTAGGTGTAAAATCGTTCGGACAATTTTTCTAATGTATATGTCAAGCTTCTTCAAGGACTCGGGATAGATTTCGATATTTGTAAGTTTATAAATGAACCTCGGAATGATGAATGAACGAATTAAGTTGATTTTTTGATGTGGTTTGAGAGGTGTTACTATCAACTTCTGAGTTATCTTCTCGAATTGTATACGTATTGTTTTAATATGTTCGGTACCCATAGATGTAAAGTTTATACCGAGATACTTGGTTTCATTTTCTATGTGTCCGAGCATAGGGATAGGTGTTTGTTTGACTGAGAAAATGTTTTCTGTTATAATCTTGCTCTTTTTCCCCTTATATCCCTTAGCAAGACCAATCGTAATACATTTCCGAGCATTAATTGTTAACCCTTTCTCGTCTAGGAACTTGTCCGTATAATCAATGAGTTGTTGCAGCCCCATACGTGAACCAGAGATCAGACAGATATCATCGGCAAAGCATTTTATGTTAGTTGAACCGATATCTTCGATTGAGTATCCAAACTGGTCTCCTATACGTTCAAGGAGTTCATCCATAACTAAGTTGAATAACAGGGGGGAAAGGGGATCGCCCTGTTTTACTCCTTTTTTAATCATGATGGCTTTGGAGCTCAATTCTTTATAAGACAGAGAAGTGGAACTCTGTTCGTACTGGTCTTGTATTATTGTAATGAGCGTCTGAGGGACATTTTTCTTTTCCAGAGCCTCTAAGATTACAGTGTGAGGGACCGAGTCAAAAGCCTTTGCCACATCGATGAGACATACATACATATCGCGCCTGTGTAAACGTGCATGTTTAATAATGTTATGTAACCAGTGAATATTCATGCTGCATCCGTTCAACGGTTTAAATCCTAGCTGGCGGTCGTCTGTCTTTGTTATTCTTTCGAGACGCCGTCGTAGAATTTTGTTATAGAGACGTAAGAGGATGGATGAAATTGTTATCGGTCGCCAGTTTGAAATTTTATCAAGATCTGTGTTACCTTTGGGTAACAGGGTAGTTTTATTTCTCTTGAGATCTCTTGGGATACGATTGCAACTAAGCCATATGTTGAATGCGATGAAGAGTTCGTGTTCAGCGAGTCTTCTTGCTTCTTGTATGGTTATTCCATCAAGCCCTTTAGCTGTATCGTTTTTCGTTTGTCGTATTGCAGCATTGATTTCATCTCTAGAGATTGGTGAAAGGATTTGGTTATTGTTTAGGTTTTGGATCTTGAATGAGTGGCAAACATCATTTATCTTTTTCTGAGTAGTTGACCAGATTTGTTCGTAATGTTTTATTGCTATGTGGATGGGTGGTGGATCGATATTTTCACCTATGTCACCAGCTAGTTCATCTATGAGTCTTGATTTGTTCTTTACGTACAATCTTTGAAAGTAGGCCCGTCTCTCGGCCTTTGTACTGCGTGTTTTGTTTCGTACCTCTTTCTTCTTCACGTGTGATTTGACAGATCGGGGCTTTGTTTTTTCTCTCGTATTGGATATTGTTTTGTTTATCGACAACAAAGATAGCTCAACTGGGTCAGTTGTTGGATAAG
>JADYZG010000022.1 GCA_020853235.1 bacterium
CTAATCCATTTCTCATATATTCAAAGACCCTCTCTTGAGCCTGTAGGAACTGATTTTGCTGAACAAATACGACATGAAGGTGTGTTTTATAAGAGATTGCCAGTTGCTGTGCGTGGAGGAGTGCCCAGTTGTCATTTACACGCTGGTCTCTCGACATCCAATATACAATCACCCCATTTGCAGTTTGCTGTGAGGCATCTTTGAACGTGAATACGCGTTTTTTCAGTGTTTGCATTTTCTAATTATACTTCACAACCGAGTGTTGGTGGAGTATAGTTGAAATAGTTAAGATTATACTTTTTATAATGAAAACAGGTTTTGTTAGTAATATTGTCAACGACACACTACAAAATAAGAATTTTCGAAAAGTTCTTTATACAGGTACATATATGCAACTTGTCGTTATGTCTTTGCAACCGGGAGAAGAGATTGGAGTAGAGGTTCACCCAAATGTTGACCAGTTCTTTAGAGTTGAAGAGGGATTGGCAACGGTAATTATAAATGGTGAAGAGCAGATTATTGTTGATGATGACGTTGTTATTGTTCCAGCTGGTGCAGAGCATAATATCATCAATACAGGTACAGAGGTTGTAAAACTTTACACAATTTATGCTCCTCCAAATCATCCTGAGGGCACAATTCATGCGACAAAAGCAGATGCCGATGCTGCAGAAGCTGCTGAGCACCATTCATAGAATCTAGATTTGTGCTATAATTGTATGTCAGGTAAGAGTATTGTTACGCCCCGAGAGACAAATTCCGGTCAGCGTCGGTATTTCCAACTGTCTTAGTTAATCTATCATGGGTTTCCATGGAGAATAAAATTTTTATCGGCAATGTTGCGTTCGAAACAAAGATCGAAACATTAGTCGAAATTTTCTCACAATATGGTGAGATTACCGACTCATACAAGCCTATGGGTAAGGGATTTGCATTCATCACTTTCAAGGATGAATCAGCAGTTCAAGCAGCCATAGAGGCAATGAACGGAAAGGAAGTTGAAGGACGTGAACTCGTCGTCAACGTCGCTCGACCACGCGAAGAACGACCAAGCCGAGGATTCGGCGGTGGCGGATTCGGAGGTGGAGATCGCAGACCAAGCCGAGGTGGCTTTGGTGGCGGTAACCGCGGTGGATTCGGCGGTGGATTTGGCGGACGACGATAAGTCTGAAGTTAGATTCAACGAAAGGGGTGATGGCGAAAGCTACTGCCCCTTTTTTTTGGTACAATAAAAAATGAAGACAACATTTTTCACTGGTGTCGGGGATAAAGGAGTTTCGAATACAGGAAAGAAATCCATATCAAAAGAAGATCCCGTCTTTATGCTTTTAGGAAGTCTCGATGAATGTAATAGCTGGCTTGGTCTTATTAAAACAAATGTATTGAAAGAAAAGAAATTAAAATCATTTTTTCCTTGGCTTGAAGAATTACAAGAAATGTTGTTTGTTGCACAGGCTGAAGTAGCGTCAGTTTATTTTGGTTTTGGCAATTACAGCGACGAACCTCGAAAATTTCCATACATAAAACAAAAGCATATCGAATATTGCGAAGGAGTCATTAAAGATATTGATGCAGATTTTCCTCCCCTCAAAAAATTTATTCTCCCTGGCGGAAGTGAAGTTGCTGCACAATGTGATGTTGCAAGAACGGTAGCTAGAAAAGCAGAACGCTATGCAGTTATTGTTTCTCGTAGTGCTGAATTGTCATCTGAATTATTGGCATTTTTGAATAGATTGTCCAGTGTTTTATTTGCGATTGCTCGTTTTGCAAACTTTCAACTTGGAATTACAGAGAACTCACCGCAATATAAATAAATATGATTCAAGAATTATTCAAAGAATTTTCAATGTATTGGCACGTTAAAGCCGTGAGAACCATGTTCTGGGTACGTTTTCTTGCCTATTTTCTAATATATCTTTCGCCGTTTTGGGGAATGGTATTAGCTATTTACTTGGATACGTGGGATTGGGATTATTTACAGAAATATAAAGTCAGCAGTAAGTGGTATCACCGCATAGACAAAGTCGTTGATTACCTCGAATATCTGGTAATTATTCCTCTTGTTATCGGAACACCTATCGCTGAATTATACTTATTGTTCCTGGCATGGAGAACCATGGGTATGATTCTCTATTTCTTCGCCGAAATGAATTCAAAATTGTTTGTCATCTTCCCAAATATGGCAGAGTATTTAGCTCTTCTCTATTTTGCTTCAGAAACCTTTGGTTTTGGGTGGAATGTAACCCATTGGCAATGGCTACTTGGCTTGCTGATCTACAAACTCGTATTTGAGTTGCAATTTCATTACTTCCAAGTAGGTCTGCCAATTACCGGTGCAAAACAATCAAAGCTTGCTCAGATGTATGCAAAGTTTAATCAGAAACTAATCCCTTAGTACGATTGTCCTCGATGAGGAACAAAGGTCAAAGCGGTTCCAGTTTTGTTTGCACGTCCAGTTCGACCAATTCGGTGAACATAATCTTCGTAGCTGTTTGGAACATCGAAGTTGATAACATGAGTGATGTTTGAAATATCAAGTCCACGAGCTGCAACATCGGTTGCAAGAAGAATATTAGCTCTTCCGGATTTGAAGTTTTCGATTGCTCGACTTCTTTGACTTTGCCGTTTATCACCGTGAATTGATTCGACTTTGAATCCTTTGGTTCTCAACTCTTTCTCAAGTTTATCAACGTGCCATTTCATGTTTATAAAAACAAGCACTTTTTCGAAGGTATCTTTCCGAAGAAGCTCTTCTAATTTTGCGAGCTTTTCTTCTTTGCTACCTACTCGAATAACATCTTGATCAACGTGTGACGCTGTTTCACCTTTTTTAACTGAGACTCGAACACGATCTTTTTTCAAAATCATATTAACGATTTCTTCAATTTTGTGATCCATGGTTGCAGAGAAGAACAATGACTGTCTTTCTTGTGCAAGGAATCCGATTAGGTACTTAATATCGTTGATGAATCCCATATCGAGCATTCGATCGACTTCATCAAGTACTATTGACTTAAAGTTAGAAAGATTTAAAACCTTTCTGTCGAGTAAGTCTTTCAAACGTCCTGGTGTACCAACAATAAATTGTGGGTTACGTCGAAGTTGAGAAATTTGATTTCCGATGCTTGCTCCACCGATACACATTGCACCTGACATGCGAAGATCCCAGGTTAACAAATACAATTCATCACCGATTTGCTCTGCAAGTTCACGAGTTGGAGTAATAATCAAAACTTTTTCGTTTGGATTCTTTGCGACTTTCTCAATTAAGGGGATTAAGAATGCTGCAGTTTTACCTGTACCGGTGTTTGCAATACCAAGAATATCTTTTCCAGCAAGAATATGGGGAATTGATTGGTCTTGAATTGGTGTTGGTTTGTTGAAACCTTTCGAAGCAATATTCTTTTTCAAGATATCGTTAATGAGTAGTTCCGAAAATTCAAAAGAATGAACGTAAGGTGCCTCTGCCTCAATTGGCTGTGCTTTATTGATAAACTTTCGTTCGTCAATAAAGGATTCGTTTCGTCGTCCGCGACCTCGGCTTCTACCGCCACCGCCTCGTCCTTGAAACCGTGAATTATTATTACGACCTCGGAAACTATTTCCCCGTGGTGCGTTATTGTTGCGAAATGCCATAGCAATGGTTGTTAAAATTTAATTCGCACAAAACGAAAAATCATTATGTTTTTGATAATGCCTAAATTTGTGGGAGATTTTTTACACCCGAGAGGCACAAGCCCCGAGATGTTCTTAACAACCGAAGCTTTATTACGAACCCTTCTCAATAAATTTCTTTAGTGAGTAATAGAGTCCCAATAATTCATAAAGTGACCAATATAATCGCTTTGTAACCGTATTATAACAGAAGCTGACGAGATTTGCTATACACCTGCTGTGTTAGAGTCCAAATAATCGATGTATTTGACTACTTTATCTGCCTCAATGTTCACAGATAAAGAGTATAAAAAGCACTTAGAGAAACGTTAAATTCCTTTTTTGTGTAGCTTGTATGAGTAAACGATTGGTGCAATAACAATAATCGCTAATACAAGTAGGAAAGCAGTAAAAGCGTATTTTCTTAGTAGAAGTGTTAGTAACAATATAGTCGCTCCGTACATAAACGTCTTTGATGCGAATCTATGTGTTAGATCCCAATTCTTTTCACTGTTTAATGTCCAAGGTAAGAGCATGCCAATTGAGTAGTTCATTTTTGCTCTACGTAACATGTATCCAATCGTAAAAAATAGAAGAGCAAGTGCTGGAATCATAAAGTTTTGGATTGGAAGAGTATAACCGAGTGCGTAAGCGTTGATATAAAGAAATAGCCCAAGAATAAATCCTGTTAACACGACCATGAACCATCCAAAATCTTCTTCGAATGTTTTAATATTTTTGTACTTTGGATCAAGTTTAGGGATAAATTGCATCAGTAATGGTAATACGGTAATCAGTCCTAGAAAGAGGGAAAAATGCATATTGCGAGAAACATAGCCGTCGACTTCTCCAGTTGCATTCCAATGGCTTGGTATCGTTTCTGGAAGTGTTCCGTAAACTTTCCAGCAAACTAGGTATGCGGAGATGATAAGCGCAAAAGTAATGATTTTTTGAAGTTTCATACTCTATTGTAGCACCGTATTTAACTTTCTAGTACACTACCAACATGTTAGTTTCCGAGTTGGAGCAATTCTATGAAGTTCATGTCGAGAAGATTTATCGATATTTTTTTTATAAAGTTTTGAATCGAGAAATAGCAGAAGATCTAACAAGCCAAACGTTTTTGAAGTTCACAAAAAAGAATACTGGAGATGCTGTTAATGATCCAAAAAACTTTGTTTACGGAATTGCAAAACATATATTACTTGATTATCTTCGCAGTAAATATAAAAAACTTGAACAACCTTTGCCTGAAGAAGATGATTTGCCTGACGTCGAAAATGATGAACCCGAAGTTCACATCTTAGATCACTTAGAACACGTTTTACCGAATATTCCAGAAAAACAGGCGGTAGTTTTGCGTATGAGATTTCTTGATAAGCTATCGCTCTCTGAAATCGCATTAAAGCTCGGCAAAGACGTTAATTATGTAAGTACAACTCAAAAACGCGCATTTCAAAGTATTAAAAAATTTCTTGAGTGTACAGACGGGACGACTACTATAGTAAGGTAATAACTATGCGGAAGAAAAACACAAAGCAAACGAAATCAAGCCAAGTGCTAGAACGAGAGCTTTACAATTTATTCGAGGAGTCTGCAGCTCCAAGAAAAGAATTTGTAGAAAACTTGGAGACTCAAGTTGTTTCTCAGGCGCAGGTGACTTCGCCTCAAAGTAATTTTATCTCACAATTATTTATGAAACTGTCAAAACCAACAGTAAAGATGGCAGCTTTTGCAGCTGTTGTCGTTATCGGTGCTGGTGCAGCTGGATATACATATATGTATCCAAAAGAATTTGCAAGGCAAAACGAGATCCTTGCAAAAATTGCACAAGCAAATGAAGGGGTAAAGCGAGATGCAAGTAATGCAACTGCAATGTCAGGTGAAGCTGATCAAAAGATTAGTGCTCTCTATATTAGACTTCCTGAAGATAGAGAGTATAACTATCGTAAGTACACAAATACTTATGAAATTGGAGCGGCTGCGGCTAAATGTACAGCAATGGTTCCGTATCAGGGTTCGGTAGTAAAGGATGAGTTATATGAATATTTCTCTACAAAAGAAGAGGGATTTCCAAAATATATGAAATCAGTTGCGTATACTGGTGGCAAGGATATATACGATTTTAATTTGACGGTTGATACCGATAGATGGCAATATCGTGGTGGAAGTTACGCGGTACATCAAAAGAATGTTCAACAAATAATGCCGTTAGCCTCATCAATGGAGTTTGGCGCAGTTCCTGAAAATACAAAATCTTCTGACTCAGAGGTATCTCTTGAAGAATTACCTCAAATTGTTGACTCTGAAGTGACTGCGACAGGGATACCTGAGCAAACTGAAGCTGTAAGACAAAATCCAAGCGAGATTGTGAGAAACTACTTCGGGGAAGACGCAAAAATTATTGGGGTTGACACTATAAATGGAAAAAAAGTTTATAAGGCACAATGGATATTTAAAACGAATTGTAGTGATATGTCGTCAAGTTCAGATACTAGGGTCAGTTCAAGTCCAGCAGAATCAGATCAACAAATTGTGGTTGTTGCCCTGGCAGATGCCGAAAACTTTGAGATCGTTGACGAGTCATACTATTTTGGTGCAGTAAGTAATCGTAATCTTTTGTACGCTCATGGAATGAGTCAAGAAAAAAGAAATGTTACAAACTTCTCGGATATTAAAAACGAATTTACCTTACCTAGTAATGTGACGATTAGAACTGTAGACCTAGAATCGTATCACTACCACAAAGAGCAAAAAAAAGCTGCGCTTGCGTACCTGAGCGATAACATTGGGGAAGTCGCCTACTTAACAAGCAAAGCAACCCTGCAATCAGTTTCATCACCTTATGTAACTGAAATACCTGATTACGAAAAGCATTTGGTTGATAGAGATTTCTACTCAGTAAAACCGTACGGCCAAATACTTTATGATCAGAACAAGGATATGTATAAGGCAGATCGAGAGATTGGAAAAATATACCCTGTAGCTCAGCTTGTTTATGAAGGTGAAGGGACAAGATTTATGCCGTGGATTGTACTCTCCCTCATGCCTATAACCTTCAAAGGCAGTGATGCAGTTGAGGTCGCAGGAGCTGATAGAGCTTCCGTGAAGAATATAGGGTCGACTACAATAAAAGTGGACGGTCAAGAGACTATCGCAGCAATTTATCAAAACATCCCTGAAGAAATCGGTAGAAGTTCAGGGGGATCGAGCGATTCATCTGTTTCTGACTCTGCGAAAAATATAGTTGATCGTGAGCAACATCTCAAAGATATTTATATTGTATTTGGAACAAAAGGTATTACAGCTGTGCTACAGACAAACGTAGGAGATAAAATATCGCTTGATGAGATTGGAGAAGCTTTAAAAGTGGCGACAATAAAAACGTCAGATATTTCGAAATTGGATAAAGTATTGGCTATTCCTTAGTAATCGTTGAGT
The DNA here is from genome assembly GCA_020853235.1 of bacterium. Taxonomy (GTDB): domain Bacteria; phylum Patescibacteriota; class Dojkabacteria. The sequence continues at coordinate 7,096 of JADYZG010000022.1, forward strand.
CAAGCTATTATTGAAGTTGCGTCTTTAAAAACTTCCGTACTTCGGACATTGAATCGTCATCGAGGATCGAAACAGTTGCCGTTTTAATCTTTAGTTTCTCGAAAGATTTTTCAACTTCTCCAATTTTACGAGGGTTACATTCATCCGCTTTCGTCAAAACAACAACTTCTGGTTTACTGAATAGTTCTTGGCTGATAAGCTTGATTTCTTTACGAAGTTGCTGATACTTATCTAAAGGATTTTCGTTTTCCAAGCTTACTAAGTGCGCAATCAGCTTGCAATTCTCTGTATGTTGAACAAAATCAGTACCTAATCCTTTACCAGAATGAGTACCGTCGATCAGCCCAGGAAGATCCATAAGTTTTATGTCACCCATATGCCCAGTTTGTGGTTCAAGGGTTGTAAACTCGTAAGTACCAATTTTTGCATGAGCATTCGTTAATTTGTTGAGTAGACTTGATTTTCCAGCATTAGGGTAGCCAATAAAAATAATATCCGTAGTGAGTTTCCAAATAAGCGTCACTTCTGCAGTTTCACCTGCACGTTCTTCATCTGTTAGCATTCTCCAGGAAGGATGTTTCTTGATTGATAAATTTCCTTTTGAACCACGTCCACCAGAAAGGATCATTTCGCGTTGTCCTTCTTTTTCAATGATGTGTTTTACTTCGCCGTCGATAACAACTTCCGTCTTAATAGGAACCTGCAGAATGAGATCTTCCGCTTTTCCTCCAAACTTATTGAGGGGTAAACCATCTTGCCCGTTGTCGGCTTTGTAGACATCTTTGCTCATGTATCTACCAAAGCCTGCAACATTGGTTGAACCTTCGAAATAAACATCACCGCCTTTGCCGCCATCTCCACCATAAGGTCGTTTTCCACGCCATAAGGCCGTTGAACCACGTCCACCGTTTCCTGCTTGTAGTGTAATAGTGATTTTGTCGAGCATACTTTACCATTATTTTATCATAGATCCGATATCTTAAGATAGGATTTGGAGTTATAGATGTAACCATTTTTGCGTTAATATAAGCATCTTCTAGTGTTGTAGGGTAGCTTCTTTAAACAAGCCAAAAAGAAAGTGTTAGAATGTTCTTAGTATGATTGTGAAATCAAGATTGGTAACAGTTGGGTGGAGCATCCTTGGTATTATTGTTGGGTTGATGACAGGAGTGTATATTTCGTCGCCGGGTGGTCGGTTATTTATTTCAGAATTATTTGTGGGTGAGGAGTCTCCAACTCAGATTTCTGATTTGGGAAATTTGATTAGCGCCCCGCAAGTCTACGTTGATCCATGGGTTGACACGAGTCTACCATTTTCTGATGGTATCGTAACGATTACTCCCCAGGTTAGTATGAAACCAACAACCACAAGTACAGTACTGCCAACAACTACCCTTTCAAGTATTCCAACCACTGTAATAAGTAAGACTCCAGCTCCGACGACTACACCAATCACTACTTCAACACCAACCGTTACTCAATCCTCAATCTTAAATTCTAAACATTTTACTAAGAAGGTAACGTTGATTCGTGTTAATCCTCAGGTATCTTGCCCTTATAAAAACAATGCCACGATGTCGCTGGTCTCTTGCGTCGGTTGGAATGATCCAGATACGCTTGCTGATGGTGTTGTAAATTCGTTTAAACAAGCGACCGGAAACCATGTTAACTTTCAGATTGTAGAAAGATTCACACATAATTCTTTTACGAAATGGAAACAAGGCTGCTTTACAGATGAATATTGGGCTACTTGTTCAAATGCAGGAACCTGTTCGCGGCCAACTCGCTGTACTAATAATTTCGTGTATACTCCTGCCGAATGGTTCGCCTGCACAGAAAACAACGACAAGTGTTTACAAGGTGAAACGGATATGAAGTCACTACTTAAAGAGTACGGAATCCCAGATAAGGTAAATAACAATCAAATTGATGAGGTTTGGTTGTATGCTGCGCCTTGGATGAGTATGTGGGAAAGCCAGGCAGTAGGGCCACGAGCTATCAGTATTAATTCCCCACCTTTAGTAGATTATGCATACGATAGAACAATTGCAGTTATGCCGATGTCCTATGAACGAGATCTTGGCACGAGCTTGCATAATTTTGGCCATAGAATCGAGGCGACTATGGGAAGAACATATAATTCGTGGGAACAAAATAGAACGTCACATAATTGGGACAAGTTTGGGCTAGTGAAAGCGCAATCCCCCGACTATTTTTATAGCGGTTGTGGGTCTACTCACTATCCTCCGAATGCATTCAATGATTATGAATATGGGAATTCCGCCAGCGTTGCATCTTCTTGTGATTCATTTCTAACGTATCCAAATCTATCTACATATGGTCAGATAACAAATCAGATTGGATGTTCAACGTGGGGGTGTACTGAACAAGGCTATTTAACCTGGTGGTTCTCAAAAATACCAAAATTTAAGGGCGTTGGCTCTGATTCACGAGCAAATGACTGGTGGTACTATATTTTGGAACTGGACAATGTGTTTAGGACTGGAGAGGTAGTCACCGAGAATCAGTGAATGCGACACTTGGGGGAATGTATCGTCCTATTGTTTGTACATCTTGTAAGGCTAATCCTAACTTCGCCTGAAGGTGAATGACTGGTTTTTTTTATTGTTATTTGTTAACAGAAACTCGTGTTCACTTCTTCGCCGCACAAATTTGCATACCACCGTCGCGGTAACCAAACTTGCGGGACATGGATTCGAACCATGATTGACGGATTCAAAGTCCGCTGTCCTACCATTAGACGATCCCGCAATTGGGCTAGTATATCGAATACAAGCGAATTGTACCATTTTTTCTAAAGCACTTGAATATCGGTGCTAATCTTTGATGAAGAATGTAATTTTCTTGATTTGTCGAATGACAAAACCGAGAAGTATACTGATCGAAACCATTTCAGTTGATTCTTCTAAAACGACCCAACGATGATATTCCGCTTTATTCAGTGCATTTGAAGTTCCAATCATTTCAAAGAAGAAAACAAGTACAAAGAAAAAGATTACAGCAATTAACAAGTACATATCTTTTTTGTAGACCATGTAAAGTTGTTTATAGCAAACGAAAAACACTAATAATACTAGTACAAGGATTGGAGCATAAATCAGTAACCATTTCGACGACTCGAATCCAAGGTTCGCGAAAATATCAGAAAATTTTTCAAATCTGTCATATCCATAAATATCTCGAGCAACTCGGACCGATTTCTCATGTAACTGATTTACTTCATCAATACTTAAGTACAGCGTCGTAGTCGAGAGTACAAGCCAAAAGAACCGTATCACTGCTGAGGAATATCGTCTCCATAAGTAGCCGAAGGTATATGCAAAAGATAACAGGCTAACGGTATACAATTTTACTGTTTGGTAGTAGGTAGGAAAATTAAGTTCTCCATCTAAATTAAAACTTTTATGTTTTGCATACGTGAATAAATCTAGCAGTACGAAAAGTAAGTCTACCCCAATAAATATGAGAAGAGGTAAGTATTGAATAAGAAATTTCTTACTATGTGACTTCATCATACTGTGTAGCCTAGCATATGAACTTTTGAAAAAACAACAGTATAGAAGAACTATGGTATTGAAGATTCAAATTAATTCCCGTATACTGAATCTAACTAACATAGATTAACTGCTCTATATGGCACTGCCTCAGCATTTCGCCATCGATTTCGGCGCGCATTCTCTTAAGCTGGTCAACCTTGCAAAAAAAGGTAATTCCTGGGAATTGAAGAATATTGGTTCAATACAAACACCCTCTGAAGTGTTAAATAGTTACAAAGAGGAGCATAAAACCCAGATGGTTGATGCGATTAAATCTCTTGTTGCAGAGGCAAAGGTTCCTTACAAAGAAGTTGCAGTAGCGCTCCCCGAAAGCGCTGTATTCAGCCGTGTTTTGACTGTCCCAAAGGTAGCAGATGCTGAAGTCACCGATGCGGTGTATTGGCAACTGAAACAATTTCTTCCCTACCCAATCGAAGATGTGCAAAGTGATTTTACAGAGCTAACAGTAGATCAAAATGGCCAGCGTAAGATGCTTGCAGTTGCAGCACCCAAAAAACTAGTTGAATTATATGTTGAAATATTGGAACGTGCTGGGTTAACTCCAGTTGCTATCGAATCAGAATCGCTCGCAATTCTTAGATCAGTGAAGTATGCACAAGACACGAAAGATGCAGTTATTCTGGATTTTGGTTCAAATACAACTGATATGGCAATAATGCGTGGAGGCGAGCTCTTTTTTTCACAGAGTATTGCAACAGGAGCAGATTTACTCACGAAGGCCTTAGTTAATGAGTTTCAGCTTTCATATGCTCAAGCAGAGGAATATAAGAGGATATATGGCATGCGGTCGGACGCAGTTGATGGAAAAATACGAAATGCAATGAAGCCTGTATTGGACATGATCGTAACCGAGGTGCTTCGTGGAATAGAATTCTATAAAAATGAAGTCGGCGCTGTTCCTCCCACACTTGCTATCTTATCAGGTGAGGCTGCGTTGCTGCCTGCTTTATCTGAATACTTAGAAACAATTTTAAGTTATGATGTCCAATTGGCAGATCCTTGGAAATCAATTGTCGTACCAAATAATATTGCAGAGATTGTCCGCAAAAGCAGTCCTGCGTTTACCGTTGCAATTGGGCTGTGTTTAAAAGAAGAGTAAATCATTATGGCAGTTAACCTTCTTCCTCAAGCAAGCAGTAAAGATTTAAAAAAGGCGGACAGTTCTTTACGTGGGTTGGTGATGCTCGTTGTCTGGATAGGTGTGCTTATAGTTATTTTTGTAGGGTTATTCTTTAACAAAAGTTTGGAAAATGGCAGGCTTCGTGATGCGGAATCGGAAAGAGCTCTGTTATTAAATAAAATTCAACAACTTGGACAGACACACGATGATTACTACACTTTGGCGTATAAATCGTTGGTGCTTTCTCGAATTAAGACAGAGCAGTATATTCCAAGCACAATTGGCGATTATATCAAGGAAAAAGTCGAAAAGAAGGGAAAGGTCTCTCAATACTATTTTGATGCAAAAGGCGAGGTACGGTTGCAGATTGAAACCGACTCATACTACTCAGCGGTAAAAATTTGGCATGATTTATTGAAGGATAAGTCCATAATGAGAGAGTTGAATCTAACTGCTTTTAGCCAGAGTAATCAGGGGAAGGTGCAGTTCCAACTCAAAGGTATTCTTAACTTAGATGAACTTTATGCACTCCATGGAATCACCAAATAATGCAGTAAGGGTACTTGAATATGTACAGAAAAAAAAGTCAGGTGTAGGTGCATATATTCAAGGTTTAATTTCTTTAGGAGTCTTTCTCGTCACAATTTTAGTTGTTATTTTTGTGTATGTTCCTAACATTCGGAGTACACAAGAATTGTCAAAAAAACGACAGACAGTTCAGCAAGAAGTAGACGAACTACAAAAAAAATACACTGTTATTTCAATGTATAATGTGAGTGAATTAGAAGAAGGGTTAAAAACTGCCCGAGTTTATATTCCTGACGACATACGCGTTGCTCAACTCGCGACATTTATTAATGTCAATTCTAAGCAGTTTAATTTAGAAGTTTCTCGATTAGGGATTAATGAAGATAAGACTGAGGTTAAGCAGACTGCGGGAGACGAAGAAAAGGATAAACTCTTAGGTAATAATTCCGCTGCCAATAAAGTCTTTTTAGGCAGGGTAGAGGGGCCATTTGGATTTAGGGGATCTCGTGAAGATATTTACAAGTTCCTTGATTTTTTAGTTACTGGTGGTTTTGCAACAAATTTTGATCAAGTAACAATTAACGCAGGTGATGGTGAAAAAAATTGGGCGGTGAGTTTCTTTACCTCGTATTACTACTTGCAGCCTGTTGTCAAAGTAGAAGCAGATCGACCTCTGTTAGAAATTCAAAAAGATGCGTTAAAACCTATTCGCTTTGATGAAACCGTCTCTGTCCCGACAGTTTCAGCGACTCCGACGCCAACAGCAACAACTACACCTTCCGTATCACCGTAGTTGAAGGTGGTACTTCCATAGGATATAATTACGCAATGCCAAGGTAGCTCAGTCGGTAGAGCATGCGCCTGAAGAGCGCGTGGTCGTCAGTTCGATTCTGACCCTTGGCATTTTTTACGACTAGATGTGCTTTTAGTGAATTCTACGATATACTTGAATTAGTGAAACAACGCCTTCGTAAAATTGGTTTATTGACTTTTACTGTTGTGTCCATGGCATATCTCGTTAGTTGGATTGGGATAATTCGAACTATCTCTGTACTTGGAGATTTCTCTAAAGAACCTAGGGTGCAGTCAGAGCTCGAGACGTGTCTGGAGCAATTTAAAGGGAAGTCATTTTGGTTCCTTTCAGAAAAAAATATCGATACTACAGTGAAGATGTGCGATGATATGGCTCTTTCAACAAATGTCACTCATAGGCTTCCTGGGAAACTTGTCGTTAGTATTACCCAATTGCAACCAGTAGTTAAAGTCGACATTGGCGAAGAGAGGTGCAGATTAATTCAAAGTTCTGCACATTTACTTGAAGTTTCGGCAGAGAGATGCTTAGCATATCAGGTGCCACTATTGACGAGTACAAAGCAAGAACTAAATAGTTTCGTTTACGACTACGCCGTTGCGTTTGTTGAGAGTGCAAGCAAAGAAGATATTTCGATCTCAAAGATAGAATACAAAGGTGAGCAGGTCGCTCCATGGTATGCAGTTACAATAAACTCAGGGACACTAGTATATTTACCTGCATCAGCAATAATACAGCAAAAAGTTGCAATACTATCCGCGTCAATTAAGGGGTTAAACGATGCCCAAGAACGGTACTCAGTTATCGACTTACGGTTTGACAGGGTAGTATACAAATGATAGAGTGAAAGTAGTTTGAGTATTGATTAATTGAACTGTGAAACACATGGGAAAAAGAGTATTAGGAGCAATTGATATTGGATCGTCAAAAATTACTGCGGTAGTCGCAACCACAGAAGAAGGTATGGATCCAAAAGTAATTGGAGTCGCAAGTGTCCCTGCTAAAGGGATTAAGAAAGGATTAGTCATTAATATCGATGAAGCGGTAAATAGCATCGCACAAGCACTTAGCGGTGCCGAAAGAATGGCAGATGTTACTATTGGTAGCGTTGTTATTTCTGTTAGCGGGAAGGCAATTACGAGTAAGAACAACAAGGCTGCAATTGCAATAACACACGAAGAAGTGACTCCCGACGATGTACTTCGTGCCACAGAAGTTGCGCGTACTGTCCCTGTTCCTCAAGGTTATGACATTTTGCATGTTATTTTGCGGGAATGTACCGTTGATGCACAAGGTGGTATTAAATACCCAATTGGAATGAGTGGTTCACGCTTAGAGGTTGATTGCCATATTGTTTTTGCTCCTTCCAGTATTACAAAAAATCTTGCAAAGTGTGTTCAGAAACTTGGTATCTCCGTTGAGTCGTTTGTCTTTGCTGGATGGGCTGATGTTTATTCCGTAGTCACCGACACTGAAAAAGAACTTGGTGTTACTTTGGTCGATATTGGTTCTGGAACAACAGATGTTATTGTTTTCCAAGAAGGCGGTGTTGTTTACAGCGGTTCGATCCCTGTAGGCGGTGCAAATATTACCATTGACCTAGCAGCAGGTCTTAGCCTTTCATCATTGGAAGATGCAGAGAAGGTAAAGATGAATTTCAAAGAGATCATGGATTTGCCAGTGGTCGAGGAGAAAGATTCGAAAACAAAGAAGTCGACGAAAGAAGAGAAAGAGAAGTCAAAAGATGAATCAAAGAACGATGAAGTCGATGTTAAACATTTAAATATTTCTGGATTAGAGAAAGTATCGAAAAGTTTTGTCGAAAAGATTATCAGAGCACGAGTTGAAGAAATTTTGGAGCTTGCAAGACAAGATGTTGGAAGATCGGGATATGATGTTAAAATGCCAGCAGGTATTGTACTCCTTGGCGGTACTGCAAAACTTCCAAAAGTAGCAACCATGGTTAAAGAATATATTGGCTCTACGGCACGTGTTGGAATGCCACACGGTCTTGAGGGTATGACAGAGGAAATCACTGGACCTGAGTATGCAACTATTCAAGGTTTAGTCCTGTACGCAGCAGGAAATCCAGAAGAGGTCGCAGCTTCTGGTAGTGAGGGTGAAGGCTTTTTAGGCAATATCTCCACGAGAGTTAAATCTATCTTTAAATCGTTATTCCCATAAGTCATGTTAGTACAACCAACAACAAATGTCGCAGCAAATATTAAAGTAGTCGGAGTCGGTGGAGGTGGCTGTAATGCAGTCAACACGATGATTGCAGATTACAATATCGAAGGTGTCGAATTTATTGCTGTTAACACTGACGCACAAGTTTTAAAAAACTCACGAGCGAGCGTTAAATTGCAGCTCGGACAAAACCTAACCTCTGGTCTTGGTGCAGGTGGCGATCCAGAAATTGGACGAAAAGCAGCAGAAGAAAGTGTCGAAGAGATTAATCAAGCGCTTGAAGGTGCTGATATGATTTTCGTGACTGGTGGTATGGGTGGTGGAACTGGTACTGGTGCAATTCCTGTTATTTCGGGTATTGCAAAGAATCTTGGCGCGTTAACGGTTGCAGTTGTGACGAAACCGTTCGCATTCGAAAATAAAAAGCGTATGGAAGTTGCCCAAGATGGGATCTCTCGATTAAAAGAAAATGTTGATGCGATGATAATTATTCCAAATCAAAGAATTTTGGATATTATAGACAAGAATTTAACGTTCCATGATGCCATGAGGAAGGTTGATGAAGTACTTGCAAATGCGGTACTGAGTATCGCAAACTTGGTGACACAAACAGGGTTCATTAATCTTGATTTCGCTGATGTCAGAAGTATTCTTAAAAACTCTGGCACCGCAATGATGGGTATCGGTAAAGCTTCTGGAGAAAATAGGGCTGAGGCAGCAGCAAGACAAGCGATTACAAGTCCTCTTCTTGAAATGTCTATACAAGGTGCGAAAGGGTTGTTGTTTAATATACGTGGTGGCGCAAGCTTAACCATGTCTGAAGTTGCAGAGGCAGCGGAAATGATTACTAATATGGTAGATACAACGGCAGTTGTAAAAATTGGTGCTACCATTGATGAATCCAAAGATGATGAATTACACGTAACAGTTCTTGCAGCTGGATTTCCGGATGTAGTCCATAAACCGGAGCAAAATATGATTGTTTCGAAGGATTCGTTCGATTTACAACCTCAATCATCTGTTAGTCATGAACCCTCGGTTTTTTCAACAGAAAAACATTCAGTACAAACTCAACTCGCACCAGAGCAAGATACAGATGAATTGGATATTCCCGCCTTTTTGAGAAGAAAGTAGATTATGAAATCTCACCGAATTGGTGACCCGCTAGTTCTCGTTACTATACTAGTGATTTTTCTTATTGGTATTTTTGTCCTTTATACAACAAGTCCAATTGGATCTTCATTCTCTAATTGGGTGGATTCTTTACTAGCGCGCCAATTGCTTTTTGGGCTCGGAGGCGTATTTGTTATTGTTTGCTTTCAATTCGTTGACTTACAAATTACAAAAACATTTTTAGTGCAACTTGCTAGCATCTTGGTAACAATCGGCTTGTTAGTTGGGCTGTTTTTACTCGGACCGTTGGTGAATGAGACTCATCGTTGGTATAAATTTGGATCCTTCTTGTTGCAACCATCTGAGTTTGCAAAAATTATACTCGCATTATGGAGCGCCTATTGGATAACCAGCGACAATATAAAGGTAAAGGCAAAAGTATTTCTTGGTGGTGGTGGATTATTGGTAGTTCTAGTACTCATTCTCTTACAACCTGACTTTGGCGCAACGATTATTTCAGGGTTGATTGTTTCGACAATTTTTATCCTTTGGTTGATTAAGTATGAAGTTGGTAGGGGTCTTATCCTGTGGGCGGTTTCATCGATTGGCATTGTCCTTTTGTCATTTTTCTCAAGTCCATGGTTACTCTTATTATTGGGTATCCCTTTTGTATTGTTGCTTAGAAGTAATTGGAAAATCGGTCTAGCCGCGGTTGTACTATTTGGAATAGTTGCTGTATCTACGCTTGGAATTCGAATATTGTGGAATACTGGAGCGATCCCTGATTACGTGAAATTTCGTGTAGAATCATTTGCTGGTACGCAGGAAGAATCATTTCAAATTAGACAGTCAAAAATTGCAGTTGGATCTGGTGGTTTGTGGGGAAAAGGAGTTTCTCAAGGGACACAAACTCGATTGAAATTCTTGCCTGAATATACAACAGATTTTATATTTTCTGCCTTTGTAGAGGAGCGAGGATTTATGGGAATGTTGCTACTCTGCGCATTATATCTTCTTTTATTCGGTAGACTTATTGTTCTTGCGTTGAAGGTAAAAGACGAATACTCTCGTTTGGTTATCATTGGACTTACCGTAAAACTTTGGTTCGAAACATTTGTAAATATCGGTATGAATATGGGTGTGTTGCCAACAAAAGGGGTAGCACTCCCCTTTATGAGCTATGGTGGTTCGTCGCTCGTGGCCAATGCAGTTATTATTGGAATCATCCTATCTCTGTATCGATACGAGGCGAAACGTGATACAATTTCACCATCTTTTGGGCTGGCGTAGCTCAGTTGGCTAGAGCACCTCTTTCGTAAAGAGGGGGTCGTGGGTTCGAATCCCACCCCCAGCTTTCTAGAATTTGGGATCACGAAGTGTTCCTAAATTTTAGATACTTACCATGCGGGATGAGTATCCACAAAGAAAATGTGTAATAGGCATAGGCGTTAGCTATACTGTGAACCTCACTCCACTTTGAGAAAGAGCTAGAAGCAGTCTTATAATTCGCAATCGGTATTTTCTTATGAACTGTGTGCCAACATACTAATTAAAACTTGTTGTTATTGTTATTGCACATTTTCAACATATTCATCAACTGTTCCAAGAAACTCATGTAAACCCTTGTTTTTAAGATAGACAATTTTGTTAATAACTCGTGATAAGAAGTATCGGTCGTGTGAGATTACCATCAATGATCCTGTAAAATCGTGTAACACTTGTTCTACAATTTTCATCGAATCAATATCAAGGTGGTTAATTGGTTCGTCAAGCAAGAGCGTGTTAGCACCCGAAAGCATGAGCATAATGAATTGTAGTTTACTTTTTTCTCCACCACTTAGAGAAAAAATCTTCTTTTCATCTACTGTATCTTTCGTAAAATGGTAGCGGCGAATAATGCTCTGAAATTGTGATTCGTCCTTAATATCGTTGTTCCAAAGTAATTCCCGAATTGTTAGATCAGTATTGAATTGATTGTGATGCTGTGAATAGTAACCAATTTTTATACCTGGACCAACATACAGGGAGGTATCTTGCATCAGTTGTGTCTTATATTTTTTTACGAAATCTGAGATTCCAAAATCTACTGGATTTAAGTCATGCATCGTCACGTACTTTGTTAACAAAAGCTTCATAAAAGTACTTTTTCCCGCTCCATTTGCACCGAGTAGTGCGACCTTATCTTCTTTTGTCATGACAAGAGATTGATCGTCAAATAGCTTTAGGCTTTCATCATAGCCAAATGAAAAGTGATCAAGTTTTGCAATCGTATATCCTTTTGGTTGAGCATTTTGAAGTGTTAATCGTAACTCTGGTCGATCTTTTGGAGGTTCTTCCATCATGTTCTTTTTAAATCGTTCGAGGCGGCTACGTGTTGCGTTGTAGAGTTTAACGGTTACATAACTTCCACCATTCTTTTCGTTTCTTTGAAATGCGGAAAGAATCGCTTCTAATCGCACCATTTCTTTCTTCTGTGTTTCGAATTCGTGTCGAAGTGCGGTTAATCGTTCTTTCTTATTATGAACAAATCTATCGTAGTTCCCTTTGTAATTATCGAGTGTAAAGTTGGAAATCTCCCAAATTTGATCAACAATATTATTAAGAACATGTCTATCGTGAGAAACAATAATAACACTCCCAGTAAAACCTTTAATAAATGATTCTAGCCAAGCGCGACCTTTCATGTCCAAGTGGTTGGTAGGTTCATCGAGAATAAGTACGTTTGCAGACTTATCCAAAAGAATGACAGCAAGCTCAACAATTTTTCGTTCTCCACCTGAAAGCTCTTTGAGTTTTGAATGATACGTTATGTTACGGCGACCTTCTATCGTAGTATCGAGAACTTCGTAAATTCCGAGTCCGTTTAGAACGGCTTCGATACGATCGAGTAGGTCAACAGCACTGTGAATATCGTAGGTTTCTTGAATATTACCAAACTCATCAAGGAGTGTTGGGGTAACTTCTTCTGTTTGCAATCGATTGAGCATGGCCTGATATTCTCGCTCTATCGCCAGCACATGGTCTTGTGTACTTAAAACATACTCAAAAACAGACTGTTCGCTTTTCATTGACGATTCAAGTATCTGCCTAAAATATGCAATTTTCACACCAGGATAGCGCTTTATCTGACCATCTAATTCATGATCGTGCCCAGTAATAATATTACAGAGAGTACTTTTACCGACACCGTTATTTCCAATTAATCCAATAATTTGATTGTCATCGATGTACCCGTTAACATTATCAAATAAGAGATCGGCGCCGTAAAATTTAGTTATGTTGGTGAGTTCAAGTAACACGATTTAACGCGCAAAATAATCTATTGGGAGGATTCCTCCTGTGAATATGGCCTTGTTTCAATCTAATTATAGCACTTTCCAGTGTAGTTTCCAGCAATTACGCGGCCGTTACCATCAGAGGATTTCGGTGATCAAGAAATTTGTTATTTATCATGGTTGACTGTCCGAGCAACGATATCTCGTAAGGGGTTGCTTTGTAAAATCTTAATTGAGAATTTCCAAGGAAGTCACTAATACCGGAAGTAAATGAATGTATTTCGCTTTTGCTACCGATAAATCCGGTGCGAAACATTTTACTAGCATAGAGACCCAAAATCTGTATTAGCGTTTTCTTTTCAGTTACTGCGTTGCAGATTGCTTTCACATATAATGCATATACTGTGTCGCCAACTGCATGGGAGTCGTAAATAGACAGCGCAACCCGTGGGTTATTCGATATCAAATTTGAGTGTCGCGTGTTGATTCCTGAGTACCAGTAAAAATTATTCTGTTGATCTGTAACAAAATATACCTGTGAAATCCACGGAGTACCTGTTTTTGTTGCTGTTGCAACACACATGTAAAGATTTGCAGAGATTATTCGAGCCAATTCTATGTGGTTTCCGCCCAAGTTGTCCATAGTTGCAATATTATATGTTTACGCTTGGTTGTTTCCAAGCTGTGCAATATTTCCACAAACCGTGTTATACTTGTGTATGGAAGAATCAGATCAATATATTTCTAAATACATGCAACTGGTAGGTTACACGAAAGAAGAATCGTTACTCTTCGTGACTCTGTTAAAAAAGGGAGCAATGACAATATTGCAGCTTTCGCGCGAAACCGGGATTGAACGTACAAAGATATACTCTCTGGCCGAGAAACTCATTCGAGATGGTCTTTTCGATGAGCAACTCGATTACAAAAAGAAGTATATACGAGTGTGTGATGTAACAAAGATTGAACTGATACTTAAGGATAAAATTGATACTTTGCAATCGTTGGCGGCAAATTTTACTAACTTTATCTCTAAGATTAACTTGCTCGGTGGTTCTGTGAGTCCAACTGGGGTTAAATTTTATCGCGGTGTTGACGGAATTAAGCAGCAATTGTGGAATTGTTTGAGTGCAGAACGGGTTATCAATTCATATTCATACAGAAATTTTATCGAAATTGTTGGATATAGGTTTTTCGATAATTGGGCGGCAGAATTTGAAAGGCGTGGTCTTATTAACAGAGAAATTCGGTCCGACGAGTATGTAAGTAGCGAGGAAGAAACACATGCACAATATAGAAATTTCGCAGGTGATCAGTTACGGTATCTCCCAAATAAAATCATTAATATTCAGCTCGCAGTTGATATATATAACGATACCATTTCTCTGTACAACTGGAATAAAGGAGAGATTTTTGGTATCGAGATCGTCAATAAGCAGTTTGCAGACTTGCAACGTCAAGTCTATGAACACTACTGGAAACTTGCTACACCAATGGAACCGATGAATAACAGCCGGTTATCGGATGGATAGTAGCGAGTAAAATTACTGTCATAATTGCTTTCTGATAAACATTCTTGCCTGATGAATATTTTTCAACTCGAGTCTCATAAATACTTTCTTTGAATGAAATGAATCGGGAGGATTGGCTCCGAAAACCGTTGTCTTGTTCCTATTATATTGTAGCAAATTAGTGTACACTTCGCTATGATTATATCTTTTGATTATGACGATGTGCTTGCAGCATTCCAAGATGGGTGGATCGATTACAATAGAACTAACTATGGACTAAAACTAAAGTATGAAGATTTCACGGAGTTCGATTATTCGGCAATCATGAAAATCCCTGTTGATGAGATATATCGAAGAGTGTACGAATTTTATGAAACAGATTACTTTAAAAACCTTAGACCAGTTACGAATTCAATTGAAGTTGTAAAGCAACTTGCCCGAGAGCATGAATTGTACGTTCTGACTTCAAGGTCGCAAGAAGTAAAGGAAGAATCAGACCGTTGGCTAGAAAAATATTTCCCCGGGATGTTTCAAGAGGTTTTGTTTACGGGTCAATTTGCTCGTGATGGATTTAATAAACAGGTATCTAAATCCGATATGTGCCTTAAGTATGGTATCCAACTTCATATTGAGGACGCGCCAATGCATGTTGCAGCACTAACTGAACGTGGTATTAGAGTGGTCGTGCTAGAAACTCCTTGGAATAGACAATATGATTTCTCTGGCTCATTGATTCATAGAATAAAGTCGATGCTAGAATTACCTGCAATTATCGGAAAGTGATATAATCCTTGTCCTATGAAAAAACATTTTATCTTTGATCTCGATGATACATTAACCAATTCGTACGAGATAAATCAACAGAGCTTTGTCGACACTTTTTTTGATTTTGAAAATGCAGCAGAATACGAGCAGTACCTTCGAGACTTACACTATGCAACACGTGGGCAATCAATGCATTTAATTTTTGAGAACGCCGTGAAACACATGAAGCTTGATGTGAACCCAAAAGAACTAGTCAGAAAGAATGAGGAAATGAATATACATAATGCAACCATGTTCGCAAAAATGCACACATTTGACGCAGCAAAAGAACTGCTAGATTCCTTGAAAATAAATGGAAAATTAATTTCGGTTTGTACAAACAGGCAATACGGTTCACAAAGGAAAATTTTCGAAGCAAACGATCTTAACCACTACTTCGAGAATGTCATTTCTTGTGCGGATGAAGGCCATGAAAAGCCAGATCCATTCTGCTTGAACCAGTTAATTGCGAAGTATAATGAACCAAGGGAATCATATATTTACTTTGGTGATTCAAAAACCGATAGAGATTTTGCGAAAAATGCAGGAATAGATTTTGTGATTATTGATCAATATCTGAATGATAATCGATTTTATAAAATGCTTTTGGAATCTTTCTTTTAAATCGCTTGACAAAAAATTTTCTCATCTGTTAGAATAAATTAGCAGTCTACGCTGTAGTCTGCTAATAAATAAATTTATTTTCTCATATTTATGGCAAACATTCGTGTTTTCAATCCATGGACCATGCTTCCATCCGTCTGGGAAGATACATCCGACTTTATGGGTGGCGCATTCAGCGTCGTACCAAAAGCAAACATGTATGAAAAAGACGATACAGTTCACGTCGAGCTGGAAGTTCCTGGTTACAACTCTGATGATCTTGATATCTCAATTACTGGTGATGTTCTCAAAGTTACTGGTAAAACGAAAGATCAGGTCGAGGAAAAGCAAGGTCGACGTTACTATGTGAGTGAGATTTCAGAGAAATCCTTTACTCGAACATTTACGTTACCTTACGAAGTAGTCAGTGAGGAGGCAAAGGCAGACTTTGCAAATGGAGTACTCAAGCTAACGCTTCCAAAAAGCGAGAAAGCTTTGCCAAAAACGATTAAAATCGAGGCAAAGTAAGTTTGTTTATTGGGTTGCGGTCGCCAGGTGGCGACCGCAACCTTCTCCATATTTAGAATAACTGCTATAATTCCTTATTAATTGGTTTTTCACCAATTCTAACTAAGTTTATTGCTGTGATAAATGGTAACCAATGTTTCCACAAATTTGTTGCAGTCAGTAGGCTTGGGATTGCGATTAGCATAGAAGCGTTCCTCACTAATTAAAACTGCGACAAATATTGTGTGTATTTTAATTAGTTTTGTTTATAGTGACTGAATTAGAACAAGCGTTACAAGAATTAACGCAAAAGAAATTTCCGGTTACTCCGATCCGTGAGTTAAAATCGGGGAAAGAAGCGAAAGTGTGGGTAGTGAAGTCTGAAAATGGTGACTCATTATATGCGTTGAAGATCTATCACGACTTTAAGTCCCGTGCATTTCAAACGCAAGCAGGATACCTACAAGATCGTTATATTGGCGGAGCAGAAGCAAACATTCGCCGAGCAATCAGAAAAGGTAATGATGTGGGAAAACAGTTTATCCAAGACACCTGGGTAATGCGTGAGCAATATTTTCTAAAGACACTTGCCGGGCAAAGTGAATACATTCCAAAAATGATTAAACCAATTAAAAACGGGACTTTGATGGAATATATTGGGGATGAACATGGACCTGCACCAAGGATGTCGGATGTCAAAATTCCTCAAAAACTGTGGCAGGAAACTGCAGATATCCTTATCGAATTGATTGAGCTGTTTTTGGCGAATGGAATTGTCCACGGTGATTTATCTGCCTTTAATATACTTTGGTGGAAAGAAAAGCCAATGGTTATTGACTTCCCACAGGCAATTGACGTACGGGAATCAAAGCGTGTACCAGAATTATTACGACGTGATGTAAAAAATGTCCTTGCCTATTTTAGGTGGGATGACGAAGAAACGGTGGAGCAAATAACAGAGGAGTTATTGGAGAAATATAGAGTAGGACGTTAACGTTTCTTCCTTGCTTTAGTGTACTCACCCCTAACTCTTGCCTGAATTGCGTGAACATTATTCATGAGTTCATCTGTCGAGATATTGTATGATTTTGCAATCTGTCTACGCTCCTCGCCAAAGATTGTTCGCCTATAAAATTGCATCAGTCTGTCCTTTTCAAGGTCGCTATTTTCAGTAAGAATTTTTTCATGAACAGTTGTCATAGACCTGGTAAATCTGTCGAGAAATTCGAGTAATTGAGAATCATCGTTCTCATCAAAAATGACAGGCGAGTTAGTAAGTGAGCTGTCTATCATGTAGAGAATTCGATTGAGTGCTTTTGGATCGTTTATTATAATGGTTTTGAGTTTTTCTTGTACGTTTTTCCACGTCCCTGCTAAAGCATCGTGTTCTGGTTCAAAAGTTCGCATATCTGAGTATACCTTATTTGCATCATGTTTTGACATCGTAGGTTACCTTCGCTATAATTACCTGTCTTTGGGGCTGTAGCTCAACTTGGTTAGAGCACCCGCCTGTCACGCGGGTGGTTGCGGGTTCGAATCCCGTCAGCCCCGCCAAACTCCTTTGGTTGCTTCAAGACCCGAAAGTATGGGCATAAAATCCCCAAAACTCCTTTGTAAAAATTGACCTATATTACGAAAAGTGTCAACGTAGTCCTGTA
>JADYZG010000023.1 GCA_020853235.1 bacterium
GGTTACACATGGAAGTAATGAGAAATAAAATACTAGTTATAGTAGCCCACCCAGATGATGCTGAAATAAGCATGTCCATGAAGATTGAAGACCTAATTAAGAAGGGTAATCAAGTCAAAATTCACTGTGTAACACGTGGCGGCATTAAGGCAAAAGAATTTGAAGAAGTCCGTACACAAGAGGCCTTAGATGCTGCAAAAGCAATGGGAGTGGTAGATTATTCTTTTTCAGAATTTCCCGACTCAGAACTTGAAAAGTATGTGACTGATATTAAAAGCGAACTTGAAAGATTAGTTACTGAATATCAACCTAATGTCGTATATACTCATTACCCTCAAGATAACCATATCGATCATGAAATAGTCTCTAAATGCACACAAATTTCCAGCAGATCCGTTGAGAATTTGATTTACTTCCGCTCTCCATACTCAGTGAATTTTATTCCAAAGCTCTTCTACTTTGGAGATCAAAAACAGATAGAAAAGAAGATGGAGGTATTAGCAATCTTCGAGTACGCAAAGTTGATAGACCCGCAAATGATCAAAGCTTTCTGCCAGATAGTACCCTCAGAATATTTGCATCCTTATTTGCTTCAAAAACTCATGAAAATGAGAAGTGGCCCAGTATTCGCTGAAATGTTTGTTCCAGAGCGACAAATTGAGACAATCTAAGTTGTCTTTTTATACTGTCTCTTTTGTCTCATTTTGGTTCTAGACTCACGTGCCCCGTTTTGAGAAAATTGAGTTTTCTCAATTTTTTCAAAAGTTGTTGTTGGGGGTAAGTAAGTAAACTTCCGTTTAAATTTCAACTGTACACTTCGACCGCGTTGCGTACGTCTTTGCAGTCTTAATGAATGTTATAAAAGACAATCCCGTCAGCCCAGTAGTCATTTTCTTAAAAATTGCTATAATATCATGCTTCCACCGTGATTTGCCATATAACCTCGGGCACGTCTTCTATGGGAATGGAGAAGATTACTGGTAGAAATGTCAGTAGGTGGGAGCAATATCAATTACCACTTCGTCCCAGAATCTCCTTATTTTTAGAATGGTTGCTTTTAGGCTCGTCTGTCCTATCTGGAAGTGTCCATCTTTTCCTAAAAAACAGGTAGCACAAATCGGAAAGGATCAGCATATAGGCAAAAATTTACCCAGATATTCTCGCAATTTTTTATCAACCACATAAACATAGGTGCCTTTGATTCCTCTGGTCAAGAGAGTTTTGTAAATATTAGTGATATATAATTCGAGCTCTCTCGGGTCTGTAATTGCCCTTTTTCCGTTAAAATCAACATACTTGTCTTTATCAATAACAATTTTTTTCTTCTCAAAATCATACGAAATCTCTGGGCCAAGAATAACCCCAGCATAGTTCAAATCATAACCCTGAATTGTGTGAATACATCCAACCTCGTTGACAGCATTGGCAGAGTTAACCCAATCTTGAGTTACGCTGTTCCATCGTAATCTAATCCCGTCAATTTCAATGTCGTAGTCAATACCATTCTTTTTGTTTGATTCCCACTCCCAAGCATACCCAGCAACGACACGCGCCAAGCCATAAGATTTGTCTCTATCTTTAACTGCATTCAAAAAATCTGAAAAATGATCAAATAGTCGCAGATCGTAAGATGTGAAAGCCTTTTTTTCCGTAGCGGTTGAATTCAAGAGGGCATGTATAAATTCAATGTAGTCTTGTCCACCTTGCACGCGCATCTGTGAATGAAGTGTCCTCTTGTTAAATTGGTATCGAGTAAAATTATCTTCACGAATATCTGCAGGACGAATTGATTGTTTTGCGTCATAAAACAAAATTTGTGATTTAGCGGACTTCATAATCCAGTCTAGCTGTGTACCGTCTTTTCCTAATCCAAGATCCTTATTTGCTTTGTCAAATGGTACAAAGTTTGTAAGATTTACTCGACGTTGCAATCTATGAGCCTCGTCAACGAGTAATATATCGTACGAATCTTTCACAACATCGTTTGGACCAAGAATCATATTCGGAGAAAGTTCTTTAACTTGTTTAAAAACTTTTTTCATGGTCTGTCTTAACGAGGTCATTGGAATGACAAGGCCAATTTTCAGATGCTTTCCCCACGATTTTGAAATGATTGCTTTCATGAGATATGTGGCCACAATCGTTTTGCCAGTTCCTGGTTCACCTGAAATTAACCATGATTCATGATTTCCGAGCTTGATTGCATCGATTATCTCTTTAGCTAACTCGTGTTAATCTTCAGTTAGTGATTTATAAGGTGAATATTTGAACAAATCTGTGTTTTCGATTTGCTCCAATGTTTTGTCTGCGAGCTTTAGGTGCCGTAGGTCTTGCCATATCAATTCGAACTTCGCTCTGTACCGTTCCTTATCGTAATACTCTGAATCTTGAATGCCATGATTAGAATTTTGCAAAAGAAATTTTCCATCACCCGCCATATATTTAATGAGAAGTGATTCTATATCAAGGGTTGCGGATTTGTTGTATTCGTCATCAGCAAGAATAAACATTTTGTCCAGCTTTGCTTTTTGTGGTTTCTCTAAATGTTGATTTGCACGTTTGTAAGCACTGGTAGATTCGCCAATATATACTTCTTTTCCTCCATTAAGTATATAGACAATTGGCCAATTCAATCCGTGTTTATATGTTCTTAAATGATCTAATGCTGATTTTTTGTATTGAAATTCTTTAATTTCGTACATAACTGTTATTCGCTAATTTTTTGGGAATTTCCTTTTGCTTTCTCAATTGTATACCGAGTTTCATTCTTATCCATTTTAATATGAGTAATTTGTTCGAGGTCGATGCATAACGAATCACAGAGATAATTAAGAAAAATATTAATATCAGCAATTTCCATTTTAATTTTCTCTCTTTCTTCGTCAGTCAGATTTGAATCCATTTTCCATCGAAATATTTCGAGTAGCTCTCCGATTTCGCTACCAAGAGCAGTTGCAAGGTTGCGTGGGGTATGAAATTGTTCCCAGTCTCTGTCTCTTCTAAATTTTCTTAACCGACGCAGAAGCAACGTTGCCATCTATGATTATACCTTAAGTGATAAGTAAGCATTTCCCCTTCTTGCCATTCCCCTCAATCAGGCATAGACTGAGTCATGTCAATGCAAAAATTTGTAAAATTCATTGCCGCCTGTATTGGAATATTTGCGATTATTGTTGTTGTACGAAATTTCAACTCAGCATTACCAGGAAAATCGCCACCTAGTAAAGACGACTATCAGACAACAACTCCCTGTTCATCGTCCACCTGTTTTGGCATTGTTGGCTATAGTCCCGTTGGGTTTCCAAAGCAATCCTTGTCTGCGATAAAGACATTTTGGAGAGAAACAAATGCGGTTGCAGAGCTTTATGGCGTGACGACCTCATTAGAGAATATCGGTATTATTACTCAAGCAAATAAAGAATTTTCTGGGAACTTGGTTCTTGTAATACCACATACTGCGTTACGCGACTACGAAAAAATCCGAGGAGTCATCAAGAAAAATCCGAAAATCAAATATCTTGGGATTGGTAACGAGATAAATATTTTGTACAACGATTCAAACAGCGAGTACAAAGAGTTTCTTGCCTTAGCAAAGCAATATATCCCTAAGATAAAAGAAGATTTTCCGCAGGTAACAATTTTTACAGTATTCCAATATGATGAGCTAGTTGGGCGTGCGTATCTAACGGGTAAAAAGAATCCAGATCAGCGTTTTTTGCTGCAGGAATGGAGTACACTGGTTGATATGATTGGGTTGACGGTTTACCCGCATTTTCAGTATGATAACCCCGAGGAAATTCCTCAAGAATATTTTACTGCAATAACTTCAACAACGACTTTGCCGATCGCTATAACCGAGACTTCGTGGCCAAGTGGTGTCAAAATTTTTACGGGGGGTAACGCAAAATACAATACGACCGAGCAAGAACAGTCAGTCTACGCAGAGTGGATGAAAAATGAAGCAACAAAAAGGAAGTTTGTTTTTGTTAATTGGCTTTTTCTGAATGACCTTGAAACGGGACAACCCTTGTTTCAGGGAAGTGCGCTGCGGGATTCAGAAGGAAAAGCCAAACTCGTTTTACCCATTTGGAGTAAATGAAATAGAAGTTCGCTCGTAGCATATCCTTATGAGATTTGATATAATCGGATAGAGTATAATTCTTGCTGTTCGATTGTACATTTAAACAGATAAGCCACATAAACACATATGGAAACAGACCCATCTCAACTAAATACTCTTGCACTTTTACTCAAGAATGAGCTAGGGAAACGTCCAAAGGGATTGGTATCTGCTGAAAGCGTTATGGAACCTCTCAACACTACTAATAGAACGCCAACAATTCGTCTTTGGCGCGCTCTTACAGAACGTGTAATGGGAGTTCTTCGAATTCTTGATGCTAACTCGGGGTATATATCTTCTGATGAGAAAGTAACTTCGCCGAAAATTAAAAAATTTATCCACGAAACCGGTGAACAACTAGATATTCTTAATAAGCAGTTGCATAGCACAGAAAATCACGTCACAATAGAAGTAGAGGATGGCGAGTTAGGTAAACATTCAGTTGATTTCCGAGTGTTAGATTTATCGAGTATCCCAGAAAACCAAGATACACGAACGCCAGTTATTTTCATTGGCGGTGGACCTTCTGATCCGGAACAGAATGTCTCGCTTTCCCTAGCATTAGCACTGAAAGGACACAAAGTTATTATACCAACTTATCCTGAAAAGACTAGTCAGAAACCCCCAGATTGGAGAGGGAGAGTTCTGAAGTTTGGTGGTGGGACTATCAAGCTCCACGAAAATCTCTTTTCGAAAGCAATTATGCAACTGGCTAAAGATATGAACCTTGAGGAAGTTGACTTAATGGGACATTCCGTAGGCGGTGCATTAGTATTGGCCATTGCATCTCAAAATAATCCACCAATTAAGATTCGAAATCTAACAGCAATTGAACCAATTGGATTTGAATATGTTCCATTGATAACGAGAATAATCCAATTCGGGGTTTTACAAGGAATAAAAACTGCAGTACAGGTGGAAGACAGAATCAAAATGCTTATGGAGGGCTTACGAACTCACCAACCAACGGTATTAGATTGGATAAGTATTGCTCGTATTTCGTGTCAAAAAGTGTTCACGCCTGACAGGTTAGAAAAGATTAAAGCAGCGAACTGTCATATTTTCACGAGTAGTAATAGTCCTTTGGTCGGAGAAGAACCAATTAAATATATGGTGGCACAAGCAGGAGAAAAACCTGGTTCACCACCAGTGAAGTGTATCACGCTGTTGCATGGAGACCATGCAACAGCGATTACGAGACCTTTTGGTTTTTTAGAAGCTCTGGGAAAGTTACAAGAAAAGAAAACAGATGCTACAAAGTTTGATATAACTCATCTAGGGTCACCCATCGAACAAATGTTGGAGGACTGTCTACAGCCTGAGTGATAATGGCCAACTCTGTTAGTTGCTAATAATCCAAAGTCCTGTAATCATTACAAGAATTGAAATAATTTTTCTGGGGAGATTATCCCTTTCTTTCAAAAATATAATGCCCATAATGGGGATGAGAACAGACATAGAAAGGGTAATCGGGAACATACTAGAAACTTCTCCGCCTCTAGTATATGCTGTGAAAAGTGCCCAAAAGCCAAGAGAATACAGTATCCCGTTCATAATAATTCCTTACCAAAAGACCTTGAATCTAAAAGTTTCATTGACTGCTATTTTTGTTCGCTTATAGTAAACAAGTAATATCGAAATACCTGCAATTGCAAACGATAGAGTAATATAACTGAGTGGGTTACCAAAAGTGTTTAATTGCTTATCAAACACAGCACCGAGTGCATAAAAAAATATTGAAGCTAGGATTACCAAGGAATAGTTCGAAAAGGATTGTTTCTTTTCACTTAGAGAAATTATAAGAACAGCCGAAATAACAAGCGTGATACCAAGCGTTTTCATCATCGTAAAAGATTCACCTAAAAGAACTATTCCGAGCAAAAAAGAATGAATAGCACCTGTCGCTTCGAGTATAGTAACTGTTGAAAGCTCTATTTTACTCAGACCAGTATAATACATACTCACAGCAATGAAATAGACAATACCCATGCCAACGAGTAGTGGCAGCGACTCACTATTAAAAGTGAATGCCCAACCAGTTGCAAGCGAAAGTAATAAACTTAAGATACTTGTAGAAATTTGAACAGAAGCACAAAAACAATCGCATCTAGTTTTTCAGTATTGAGTGATTTCTTGTTGATTACCGAAGCAGCCGTAAGAAAAAATACATAAACCAGTGTGAGCGTAAACCAATCCATACAATATTATAAGTATTTGCGGAGTTTTAATCAAATCATACACAGCTAGCCTCGTGATACACTGACTTATAGAGGCAATAAATCGAGTGCGACCTTCTCAAGATACTCATATGGTGCAAAGACATTACCGTTTATTATTAGGCATCATCACTGTTAATTGTGTAGAGAATGCCTTGTGCTTTGAAAATTCGAATTGTGGCAAGTACTTTTTTTCTGATAGAACACCTGTATAGATATTACTTAAAGGACAAAGCGTTAAATGCACATTATTTTCTTCATCTTTTCTAGGATGATCGGGTCAAGGGCGCCTTGAATCCTGTGGTTAAATTGCTTAACAGTAGGGTAGTTAACAAGAATGAAATTGAGATCCCTTGGCGTTGTTTCTCCTACGTGTAATGTTAGCTCTTGCTTTGCAGTAATAAGGATATCAAGTGAATCTTTCAAATCCATATATGGCACAGCATCTTCATCTGAACAGATATCGAGCTTTGCAATCCCTTTATCGTAATACGGCGAATAACCACGCACTATTTTTGTAACATACTCCGGTGTTATATCAACATTGCACTTCTAACAACAAACTCGATATCCTCTTTTGTTCTCATAAAATACTTAGGCAATGGTTTCTCATCCTTATATTTTAGGATTAAGGTTAGGAGTGCAGCGATAGGCACGGTCCCTTACAAACGAGCGTGTAACTCGGTTTAGAACATATTATTCCACAACAATAAACAGTTCCAAATAGGGTGCGCACCACATTCTATTCTAGTGAATCGACACTCAAGAGCGTTACCCATGTCTTTCCATGGTCCACCGATTTCCATACGTAGCCGTAAGAACCAGTAACATAGAGGGTATTTTGATCTGTTGGGTGCCAAACAATATTGTATATCCTTGTTTTGACATCCATAATATTTTTGATTTCTTTTGGTAAAGTTCCTTTTGTTGTTTTCCATGATTTACCTGCATCCGTGCTTTCATATAATGCGTACACGCATGGCCCCGAACAACCTTGCCATTTATAACCAAGTAGTTTGTTTCCCTGAGTATCAAATGGATCGTAGGCGACCAAATCCATTGCCATTTCCGATTCTTTCCAAGTTAACCCACCATCGGTGGAATAGAAACTTTTTGATGGAGTACCACCCTGTGTTGCAGCTATAGTAAAAATGTGGTCAGGGTTCTTATGGGAATACTCTGTGCCATAAGTTCCTTGATATCCTTTTGGCAAGTTTCCAATCCTCTTCCAGCTTTCGCCACCATCAAGTGATTGGATGACTCCCATCTGCTCTGGGACCACAGCATTTGGACCACCTGAGTTTCTGGCTAGAACTACTGTCGTTGCTGTAATTTTATTCGTGTTTTTAGTATCGATAATGATTCCGCTTAATCGGGCATTTTTAGTGAATCCGGTTGGAAGTTCAGACCAGGCTTTTCCATTGTCGGTCGTTTTATAAATGATACCCTTTGTAACGAATAATTTGTTTTGATCAGCTTCTTGATAAGAGGCTGGAGCAGCACTCGTTCCATAATAGTACGTGTTCGGATCGCCTGGCTTAAATGCCAATGCACCTTCGGTAGTGTAGACGTTCATCGTGTCATTAATCTTTTGAGTCCAATGTTCTCCACCATCCGTCGTCTCATAAATTCCACCACCTCTCGAGTTCATGTCTTTTAATGTACCTGGGGATCCTGCAGTTGCTAGTAAAATTCTGTTTGAGTTATTTGGATCCATAATTGCAGTTGGGAACTCGGAATAACAGTTCTCTCGAGTCGTAATATCGATGTGGTCGGTAAATATACCTGCTACCTTTCTGCTCCATGTTTTTCCTCCGTCTGTGGTCTTGTAGAACCCTTTCCATTCAACGTTCACATACATGATATTCGGATTTTTGTGGTCCACCAAAAAAGTGTCATCTGTCCTATACCATTGATTTTGATCCTGTGGTTTACATTCGATTGGAAACTGACCTTGTGCATTTGCTTCTTGTGAACCAGGTTCATCTCTGTTGAGAGGTTGTTGACCGTTTTGAGGTTGACCATTGTCATTTTCGTTGCCTCGGCTTTGTTCTTCGGTATTAATTGGTCCTGGGCCGACATCTCTCATACGGTTTTTATCTGAAGATGTTCCATTAGTGGTTACCTTCACGATTACTAGTACAACAAGAATAACAGCCAAGATAGTTGCCAGCTTATTCTTCTTCACTAAGTCGAGAAAATCCATTTTTTTTGGGGAATCCGACTGAATAACGGGTTCCGTCACTGGTATTTGTTGTATTGTATTTGTTTCCATTCGTCACTATACACCTATCAAAATTCTTTCACAAATATTCACAAAAGGAACCTTCTATCCATATGAAATTACACTTTTAACGACGCCCTCTATAATTAGATCTTCATCACGGACAACACGAATAGGGGGATAATTAGGATTGTATGAAGTCAAGATAATTCCTTCTTTCGTAATGTGGTATTGCTTAATTAGAACCTTTGAATTGTGAACACCGACGATAACAGACCCTGAATCCGCACCAGATTGCATTTTTGCCACGACTAGGTCTCGTTCTTTAATTTTTGGCTGCATTGAATCGCCTTTCGCAGCGACAATAAATACTTGCTCCAACGGAAATGTTATTAATTTTTTTGCAAAAGGAATTCTTTCTATCGGATTCCCATCTAGTAAAGTGCCATTAGGTCCACATTGTGCCATGCCATAAACGTTCACGTAACCTACATCAGTATTATCGGGATCTGTAATGATTTTATAATCTCTTGGGTTGGCAGGATTTCTTTGCATGTATCCTTTGCGTTCTAATTGCTTAAGGTGGTGCGCAACAACACTGGTCGAAGATAGTGACAAAATATCTTGAATCTCTCGTATCGAGAGTGGATTAGCTTGATTTTTCAGTAAAAGATCAAGTAGTCTCTTTTGATTAGTGTGCAATTTTTTCATAGAACAGTTGTAGCACGTATTTTAGAACATTGTCAAGAACAGTTGACAATGTTCTTCACTTTGTGTATCTTTTTCCTTAGAAATACAGATGTAATGTCAGAATTGGTCGACAAATTATGAATCAAAAAGCAGAATACGATATTATGAGCTCTCCTTTAGGACATCTACTTATCTGTGCGGAGGGATCACACATTACATTAGTCGAATTTATGGACTCTAAACGAAAACTAGTTGGTGAGAAGAGCTCAGAGAATAGACATATTTTGCTCTGTAAAAAACAACTGAGCGAATATTTCGAGGGTAAACGGAAAGAGTTTAATTTGCCACTCAAATTCTCTGGCACAGAACTTCAAGAAAAATCTTGGAAATATCTCCAAACAATTCCTTACGGAAAAACGGTTTCTTATCAAGAAGAGGCAGATGGCGTTGGTAATAGTAAGGCTGTGCGTGCTGTTGCAAATGCAAATGGGAGAAACTTCATATCGATCATTATTCCTTGTCACAGAGTCATAGGAAAAAACGGAACACTCACAGGATATGGTGGAGGATTGTGGAGAAAGGAGTGGTTGCTAAAACACGAAAAGAGTAATTCCTAACCTACAGTCTTTAGAACCTCAAGCATTTCTTCTGGAGATCTAAGCGTAATAAGATCGTTTCGTAGTTGCGCCGCACCATCAAAGTTCTTAAGATATATCTTGAAGTATTTTTTAATCATCTCGAAATTCTTACTCTTTCCCCAGGTCTTTATGAACAATTCAATATGCTGCATAATTAAAGCAATTCGCTCTTTTTTAGAAGCAGTTGAACCGTCTTTATCTGGATTAAAGAGCCACATATTATCAAAAATACCTCGTCCGACCATTAATCCATCAATACCATAAGCTTCACGATAAGTTGCGAGCTGCTCTTTTGTCGTTATATCACCGTTACCAATCAGCGAGATTGTAGAATTAATTTGATCACGCATTGCAACATATTCATTCATATGCTCCCAGTGCGCAGGTACTTTTGACATCTCCTTTCTAGTGCGAAGATGGAGCGTTAGCGCATCGATTGGTTGAGAGAGTAAATGTTCTACCCATTCTGGTTGTACCGTATTAAAACCAATACGAGTTTTTACGCTTAAACCGACATTTCGTCTATGAGATGACTGAATTCCTTCTCTGACTGCATGAATAATCTCGCTCGCGAGAGTTGGATTTTTTATCAGCCCAGAACCTGCGCCATTTGCAACTACTTTTGACACAGGACAACCCATATTGATATCAATTCCATCAAATCCCATTTCAATTAGAAGAGGAACTGCTTTTACATAGGTTTCTAGATTCTTACCCCAAATTTGCGCAACGATAATGTGCTGATTTGGTGTAAATGCGAGACGATGAATAACATGCTCACGTCCGCGCGAGGCAAGTCCATCGCAATTAGTGAATTCGGTCATTAGAATATCAGGGCGGCCTTGTTCAACCATCAATTGTCGAAAAACAGTGTCTGTAACGTCTTCCATTGGTGCTAAAACAGTAAATGCACGACCGCTAGTAATTGATTTTGTCCGAAACTTGCCCCAGAAATTATTCATCACTGTATTATAACGTGAAAGTGGCACACATGGAACTCATATTGCCTGGTTTTTTCCGGTTTTCTTGGCCAACCGTACTTTTACATCGGCCTTTTCAATGTATTTTTCCCAAGCCTTTTTAACATCTCTACTCGCAAGAACTTTTGCTATTTCTTTTGTTTCAAGATGATCTACGCCGATAGAAACCGTAGTTTTAAGTTTTTTGTTGTTCCTAACGTTTCTTAAAACACGTTGTGCTACCGCATTCAAAATTTCACTTGAGTTGTCGCGAATTGGGAGTATCGCCAGAAATTCGTCTCCACCAAGTCTCACTAACAGGTCACGCTTCCTTAGCGCTACTTTTATGCTGTGACTTACTTCTCGTATTTGCAAATCGCCACCATTGTAACCCAATGTTGTGTTCATCATCTTCAAATTATCGACATCGATAAAGAGGATACCGATGTTATATTCATAAGATTCAGCATATCGTAACATTTCGAAAAGTGCGTTCCAATATCCGTGTCTTGTTAATGCACCAGTTAAGTTGTCTGTAAATGCATATTTTCGGTAAAGCGAAACATCATCCATTAGTTCGTAGACCATCTCCAGTTCAATCAAAACACAGATATATTTAAAAGTTCCTCTACGTGCGACTAGCGAGTATCTCTTAGGTTTTTTATCTAAAAGCATGAACACTTCTTCTTGGTATACTGTATTCTTTTTCATGTGACGAAGGCGTCTGCGTAAATCACGGCCTTTCATCATACACAAATCAATAAGATTGCGACCTTTAAGTTCAGAAAATTTCGAAAAGACAATATTTAAATCAAAATCTATGGTAAGTGTGATCACTTCTAGAAGATGTCTTTTTTTCATACGACATGGTAACCAAGTTATCCAAGTTCGTCTAGTGCTTCGTTTACCAATTTATCTGCAAGTTTGTTTTTATCACGTAAAACATGAATAATTTTGTATTCTGAGAATTTTTTAAGCATTGTATGAATCGACTCAGCAAATACCTTTAAATGTTGCTCACGAATTTTGTATTCTCCACGTAGTTGTTTGACCATCAACTCACTGTCAGCGTAGATTGTTAGAAACTTGCAGTTAAGATAAAAGTTCGAAATATATTGAAGACCCGAGAGTAGGGCTTGATATTCTGCTTCGTTATTAGTTGCAATACCAATATACTTTTTTTGAGTTTCAATAACATCTCCGTCCGTATTTAAGATAACAAAGCCAATTGCTGCATTGCCAGGATTGTTTCGTGAGCCACCATCTGTGTTTAATACTAATTCCGTATCAGTGTTTGAATTCATGAAGTATGATACCATAGAATTACTATGAAACTGCGTTTATTGATTATTGTTATTACACTCCTTTTTTTACCCTATGGCTCCGCTGTTCTAGCCGAAAATATCTCATCTTCAAATTATGTTTTGGTTGACCCAGAACTACTCTCAGCTTCTGGTAGCACATCATCAACTAATTATTCTGCACTCTTAAATGGTAGTGGGGGGGTTGGATATGGTCAAATTTCATCATCTTTGTATAAAATTGGTTCTGGACAAGGGTATACGTTTATGGCTAATACTCCAAAAATTAAATGTTTCGAAACCGCAACAGATAATGGAACGACAAATTGTACTGACTTACCCGCGAACAACGGCATGGTCGGGGAATGTGGTGAAACCGGATGTTACGACAGAGCAATGGTGCAGATCGATACAGAAGGTAACCCAACAGACGCTGTGTATTCAATTCAGATCTCAAAGGATAATTGGACAACGATCATGGTCGTTGATGGATCAACACATACGCTGAAACCTTTTTCTAGCAAGGCAATTTCCGACTACTTAAGTGCGGCTAGTTGGCACAGTACACCTTGGGATGGCTATAATGTCATTGGACTACAGGCAAATACTGAATATAAAGTTAGAGCAACTGCACTACATGGGGACTTTACGGAATCCGAGGTAAGCCCACCTGTTACTGCGACAACTTCGTTACCAACGGTAACCTTTGATCTTGATATTAGCCCTGATCTTTTAACTGATACAAATGCTCCCTATACTGTTAACCTTGGAGCATTAGTTCCAGAAACTGCAAAATTTGAAAACTCACAACGGGTTAAAGTAGATGTTTCGACCAACGCTCAGAGCGGAATTTCTGTGTACGTGAAAGACGCACATACAGGCATTCGAAGTACTTCAACAAGTTACACAATAGCCAGCAGTTCGGAAGATTTATCGAATCCTGCAAGCGGAGACGGCTTTGGATTACAGGAATCGGGAACGACGCAAAGCGTATCTTCCGCAGGTTTTGTTGTTCCAACTGCAACCTTCGATCTGTCAGGGAGTAATGTTGGGGCGGTTAGTTCCTCGGGTGACACGTTGGCATTTTGTACACTCGTTTCGTCGTTAGATACCTGTGGATCAGATCCTGCTACCTGGGTAACTGCAGGCAAAGCGTTATTTACCATAGGAGTAAGAGCGTCACTTACTGCTCCTGCAAAAGCAGACTATACAGACACATTAACCTTCACAATAACAGGAGGCTGGTAACATGATTTCTTATTCACCATCAATTATAACTTTTACGCCATCACAAACGACTATCGATATTCTGATACATGATGATGGAACAGTAGGTGAAAATCAGAGTTTATCAGTTGTAGCGATAAAAAAAGGGTCAGGTACATTATCAGAGAGAATCTGTTCCACAATAACTTTTGCTGATTTTGGATCCATAAAAATCACTGGCAGCAATCAACGAACAATCTCACTTCGCACTAACAGCGAAATATCTGCAAAATTAAGGAATTGTCTCGTAACAAAAGGCGAGATGATTGCGCTCCGTGTTAAATTCCATCAAGGGACACAGAGTAAAAATGTTTCGGTGATGCAGGACTTATTGATTCCACTCTTTGATTACTCACAAGGTTCTTTATTGCACAAGGAAAGGACTCAAGAAGTTCTTGGCGAATTGTCTCAAAATCTTTCGGTCTCGAGTATTATATGTAATCCGTCTATATTCTGGACTCGTCGGGATATTACGTGTCAAACGACTGTAACAAATGCTACTGACGAAGGAGTAGTTGCGAATATCATGGCAACAATCCGCGAAGGAATGCCGCCAGGGTTAACTACCTACGGGAAGCTTGAAAGAACAAATCTACTGCTCCTTCCAGGAGAATCTTACTCTCTCTCCTTCATATTACCCAAACAAAGTTATCGACCTTTCTATAATTATATTGGTATTGCAGCATCATTTACAACGACAAATAATGAAACCGTGCCATTTTCGGTAACAAATGAAATTAAGATTTGGTACACACCAATAGCATTACTTGTTGTATTACTAGGCTCATTGTTGTTATCTGCTATACTGATGAGAAAAAGATTTAATAAATTTACTGCCCAAACAAATGCTAACAAAAAAAGCAACATTTAACCTCCAAATTCCCAAGCTCGATGCATTTGACGTCTTTGCAATGACACTTTGGTTTGGCGTTCTTATTCCTGCAGTGCAACTGCCATCATCTGCCACGTTCACATTTCTGAGAAGTGTATTTTTTATAATGTGGACTGGACTTTTCTTTGCATATATTGCATACAGAATTTTTTCAGAAAAGAAAATGATATTTTATTCCTCCACAGTTGCTAATACACTTATCGCTGCTTTAGGAGTTACGTTTATACTTTCGTACATCATTTCGGCGTCAAGGATAGACTCCTTATTTGGATATGATCTCTCATTTTCATCAAGTCTACTCATCTTATTAGCGCTTATCGTTTTGTATTTTTCTTTAAAGCTTGCTGGATTGTCATTAGAGTTTGCAGTATCACGAGTACTTGCAGTATTACCATTCACCTTGTTTTTACTCGATGGTATTTCGCTAGTTGCATACCTGCTACCGGCTGGATTTTTTGAACGACTGCTGGGTAACTACGCTCAATATTTTACGTTCTTTTCATCCACTCCCGCTTCGCTATTTGGAGGAATACAACAGGCACTGTTCGTTCATGTAATTGCAATTGTCATCGCGGTCTGGCAGATAGCGGCAATCTACAAAAAAGGTGAAAAGATGGGAGTTGATCTATATCGCCGATTGATAATTGGTATTTTCACTATTCTTGCAACTTCGTATCTCTTCTTTTATTCATATACTTTCTCAATAATTTCTGTCATTCTATTTTTGTTTGTTGGAACATGTATCGGTGTATTAATCGTAACGAGTAAATCAAAGCTCGTTAAGCAGTTTGGGACCTTCTTGATTTGCACAGTAGCAATTGTAGGTGTGCTCGGCTTTGTTTGGAACAAAACTGGGGTCACGGGGAAACAAGCTCCGATTATGATTTCTACACCTGTTTCAACAAGTATTATAAGACAGGGTTTCCTTAATTCCTCAACCCCAATGTGGAGACAGCTGGTTGGGTTTGGTGTCGGGACGTTTCCCTATTTATATATGCAATATCGCACAATAGATGATGCACAACGATTTGGAAACGACACCTTCTTCTTCAAACCTTCTTCATATATTTTCGAGTTATTCGTTGAGCATGGAATTGTCGGCGTTCTTCTATTTTCGTCACTACTAATTGTAACGATTTTAGCCTTTAGGCGAGCAAGCGCGAAAGATTCACTCGTAATTGAATCTACCTTACTGCTTATTACTTTCGCAACGCTTCTGCTATCACCTTCTTCTCTAGTTGTGTTGATTGTTTTATTTGTTCTTTTGGCGTCGTTTTACGACAAGCTGGAATCATTACCAGAATCACTTCCAGCGGTGCGTGCGATTGATCTAAAAGAGTCAACATATACAAATAAATCGACCAACAAAGGTGGTGTAATTTTGGTGATTGTTGCGTGTGCATATGCAGTTATGACCGTTTATGTGTTATACGCTCCAGTCATGACCATGATTGGATACACAAAAGCTCTCCAAAGGTATACTGTGGCAAAAGTACAGGTTACAAAAAAAGATACCAAGGCCTTAAGTACGTATAGTGACGCGTTCTCACTTGCAGGAAAGTACAAGCTGTATTGTACCGATTGTGCGCAACTACCATATCTATCGCTAAGTACCCTCATCGGGACAAGTGCACTATATTCAGGTCTAACACCTGAACAAAAAGCGACTTCAACAGAGTTGCAACAAATAAAAAATATGACTCTTCAGGCAATAACTGATGTACTTGCAAAGAACACAATACGCTACGACTATTGGTTTACCATAGCACAGGCATATCAGACTATCGCAGGCGACGAGAAATCATCAAGTCTTTATACACTCTCAGTACAAAGTATCAGAAACGCATTATCAGTCAATCAGTATTCCATTGATGCAAATTACCTTTATGTCGACATACTGCTTAGACTCGGAAATAGTGATGAAATTAACGTCGAGGTCAGGAATAAACTCGCAACTTTAAAGAAATTGGTTGGGTCACCGTACCAGATTAGGTTTATTGAGGGAATTATGCTTGCGAGAGAAAAGGATTATGCTGGTGCTATAAAAACTTTCCAGTCAATTAAAAAAGACGTTGGAGAGTCTTCACTAACCGTTGAGGAGAAAAATGCAGTAAGTGCACTCGCCGAACAAAGAGCTAATGAGGTTACGAAGCTACAGCAAACAGATAAGTCTACGCCAATCCCAAGCACAACGCTACCACCAAAGCCAACTGTGCAAACGAATTAGAGTAGATCACCTATTGGATAAATTTCAGATTTAGTAGTTGAGTCATAATAAACGAGTACGAAATGGCAAAAAATTTCTGCTTGTGGGTAAAATAAGGCAACACCCTTTATGATATGCAAAAGCTTCTTTCGTGGAAATAAGTCGAGTACACAAATACGTGCATTTCGTGTACTCCGAACTTCATGAACAAACTGTTTAGTTTTTCGTGTACTCACTAAATCAAATTCATAAGGTGGCATTCTAATATTCATAAAGACGTTGGTATGGCCTAATTCTAATAAACGGAAACGTACCGCATTCTCGCTAATCTTTTGCAGCTGAAAATTTTCTCGCATCCATTTATGATAGCCGAGGAAATGTGATTAATGAATGAAAGTCCTACGGTGGACATCACTTAATCCAAGCCTGAAGAGTGATTCATAATGAAGTTTTGTGCCATAACCTTTGTGCTTGTCAAAACTGTATCCGGGCATCTGCTCTTCAAGCTGTCTCATATAAGAATCACGGTAAACTTTCGCCAGAATAGAAGCTGCCGCAATAGAGTAGAATCGTAAATCACCTTTATCGTACTGGTATGTTTTTGAAAAAATAGGAATAGTTGCTTTCTCGCCATCCATAAGTAGCGCCTGGGGAATTAATTCTAATTTCCAGTAAGCTCTCAGCATTGCTAAGTGTGTTGCCTTTCTAATACCAATTTGGTCAATCTCTTTGGCAGATGCGACACCTATTGAGTATGCCGGAAGGACTTCTGTTAGTTTTTGAGCCAATTTCTCGCGCTGTTTTTCTGACAATGTTTTGGAATCTCTAATACCTGAAATATATGATGAATCATCGGTAATTATGGCTATTCCAGCAACAACAGGCCCAGCTAGACAACCACGGCCAACTTCATCAACACCAGCAATAATTGAATGTCTTTGTAATAATTCGTATTCAAGGGAGAATGTAGGGTACTGCATTATGCAGCGACTTCAGCTGATGCATCTTGTGGAACTGCAACTGCTTTCTTTTCTTTGACTTTGAGTGCGCTTTTACCAACTCGATCTCTCAAGTAATAAAGTTTTGCACGTCTTGGGCTTCCTTTTGCAACAATTTCTAATCTTTCTAAAACAGGTGAGAAGAGAGGAATAATCTTTTCGACACCAATATTATCTGCACCAATTTTTCGCACAACAAACTTCTTGTTTAATCCATAACCTTTCATTGCAACAACGACGCCACGGAATGGCTGAGACTTAAGATTGTCCATTTCATTGAACACTTTACCAGCATCTTGAGCTTTCTTCATTGCCTGCTTTTCAGCGGTTGTTAAGGTTTTTTGAACTTTCTTAATAACGATAATTTTTGTGTGTGCAACGACAGTATCACCGACACTAACAGTCTTTCGGAGTCCCATATCTGGAAGTTCCTTTGCAAACTGCGCCGCGATTTTATTCATAACTTCACTGTTCATGCGGTAATGATATCATAATGTATGGCAGTGGTCAACGCTTTTTGGGTAATTTGCGCAATATTTTGAATGTCTCGGAACGATAAGTGTGGCCCAAGCGGTAAATAGAAAATTTTTTGTTTTTCTGCCCATTGACAGTCATCTAATTCGGAAATAGTAAAAAATCCTTGCTTTTGGCATTCTGAGATAAATTTTTGTGCGTATCTCGACTCCATAATTACTGGATAACCTCTTAATGTATTGGAATGCTTAGCTGCAGCCGGCATTGTCCAAATCGTATCGCCGAAGAGTGGTGACAGTAATTCTTCATAGATTCTATACTCTTCAGTTTTAATTTTTTCAATCCAAGCTACGGGGATTGTGTCAATTATATGCAGAAAGAAATTTGGTAACGGTGCCGATACTTTCTCGTCTCCAATTAAATCATTATGTTTTGCTAACATTTTAGCCGCGCAACGAGCAATTTTTCGTGAATGTACTAATGCTGAAACGTGAAGTAGCGCCAGGTAATATATCCAGATAGCAAAAACTTGTAAAGTGTATCGAATTGGAACTTTATTTTGAGACCGACGAGCATTTCTTGTGTATAGAGCAAGTGAACCCTGGAAAGGTGATACTTTACGAGAACTCGTCAGAATAAGGTGTCTATCGGAAATCGGGTAATTGGTTATTGATGAACCAACCAATGTATGGACCTTATCTTCGATAATTAATTTTTGGAAAGGCAATTTTTTCTGTAACCACTCAGAAAGTCCTGTAGGAACACCGACGGCATCAAAATTGATGAAGATGTCCGGGTTTTCTTCTTCAATCCTCTTCAGAAGATATTCTCTATCAACTTCTAATTTCTTATCAAGATTGTAGATGGCGACCTCGTAGCCGTGGTTTTTTATATTCTTTATAACATCGACACAGTAAAATGAAGGAACAAGGAATTTCATGCCTTTTCTGTAACCAAGTCGGGGGAGTAGATCCCACAGAGCATCCTCAAATGATACATAATATTCGCGTGTAATCTCTTTTGGCCAAATTTGTTTTGTTTTGCCTATGTAGGGCAATAGTTTGTATGGTTGCAAAAAGTATGGTCTCACAGCACTATTCTAGCATGATAAAATTAGAATATGTCGGAGATTAAGCGTCTAAATCAACAGACCATCAACCAAATTGCTGCAGGCGAGGTCGTCGAACGGCCAGCCTCTGTCGTTAAAGAATTAATGGAAAACGCTATTGATGCGGGAGCAACTCAAATTGATGTCATAATTACTGATGGTGGCTTAACCAAAATTGAAATAAAAGATAATGGAAAAGGCATCCTTACCGAAGATTTATCTACCGCTTTGGAACGATATGCAACTAGTAAACTTACAACTTCAGAAGATCTGGAATCAATAAATACATACGGATTCCGTGGCGAAGCACTCGCAGCAATTTCAGCAATTAGTAAGACAACTATCCTCACAACACGTAATGGGTCTACGAATTCGATTACTTCGAATAATGGGAATCTTTCGAAGATTACTCCGGGTTCACGTTCTCAAGGAACGACAATAGTAATTGAAAATCTGTTTGAGAGTGTTCCTGCACGACAAAAGTTTATGAAATCAGCCGACACGGAATACAAATATATTCTAAAGACCTTTACTCAATTTGCGTTACTCAACGGCAAAATCCATTTCACATTAACAAATAATGGCAAAGAGGTTTATAACTTACCTTCGTCAGAAATCGAATTACTACCAAAGGAACGAGTAGCAAAGATTTATTCATTGAACCCTTCAGAATTGCTTCCAATTCAACACGAGGAATACGGAATAAAAGTACAGGGTTATCTAGTTCACCCAAAACTACTCACCAGCAACTCGAAGTTTTTGGTTTCGTTTATAAATAATAGACCAGTTGAAGATAAAGGTATTTTCAAAGCAATGCAGCAGGGCATTAGTGATTTTGTTCCAGACTTCTTTAAACCAACAGGAATTGTTTCTGTTTCGCTCTCTTCAGAACAAGTTGATGTTAATGTTCATCCAAGAAAAACCGAGGTAAAACTTATTAATCCATTTCGTGTTTATGCAGCTGTGACACACGCGGTTAAGGCATCATTGCAAACAAATCTTGCACAACCAGGTCAGCAAATTGCGTACAAACCACAAATGACCTCTACATTTTCCTCATTTTCGACTAAGCCATCACAGTGGGATAAAAAGCAAGATAATGCGTATGACAGATTACGAGGATCTCAACAACAATTATTTTTTAAAGTAAATCCA
>JADYZG010000024.1 GCA_020853235.1 bacterium
ATAAGATCGTTTTGTTGAAGGAACTTATTGATTGGAGTGTAGATCATAAGAGTTTTGAGAAGTTTGTAGAAATTGTAACGCAATATGAGACTGGGGTTGGTGGTGGTGCTTGTCCAACTGATGAGTATTTCGATTTTATCGATACCTGTTTCAAATATGCTCTTTTGACAGAAGAGTTTGTCAAGGAAGTTTTTACAAAGATAAACAGGGATTGTGTTGATGAGTTTTTCAAGAAAAAGAATAATAGTGCACCAACGAGGGAAACGAAATTGCAGATCGCCTTTGACGAATTTAAGAAAGAAAGTTTAGTGGAAACAAATGGTCCAGGTGTTTTGATGGTTGTTTTCACTCAAGTGTATAGCCCCAAGATGAGAAACACCTCCGCGCCTTATACTTTTGGAGCACTAGGGTTTCGTGGTAATAAGAAAGAGATTTTGCTTCCGTTTAATACAAGAGGAGTGGCAAAGAATCAGCTTCAAAGTAAGTTGGACTCTTCAATAGAGGAGTTTCATAGAAAATTCAAGGAAGATCCAGTACGAATAGAATTGGTTGTAATACCAAAGGACATGTTTCTAAATACAACTTTATATGGAAGCAATTATGCAAACTTTATTGCACAGAAGGTGTATCGAAGTTTAAGCGTTACACTTAGAGGTCCAATTTCAAGAGAAGTAAAGGAGCGGTTCTCTCAAATCAAGGAGAATTCTTATGGGATCGACGGTTTTTATCATGTAGATTCTGTTACTGATTTTAGAAACCGTGTGCCAGAGATTCGAAATGAGCTTAATTATAAAAGCTTGGTATATATCCCGTTTAGTTCTGGGAAGGAAAAACTAGACGATTTAGTCGATTTTTTGGAATTCTTAACCGTAAATTGTAAAATACCTGTTATTTTACTTGTTAGAGAAGCGAACAAAATTAACAGATCATTGGAAACGTTCTTCAATTATTTGCTTGCCTGCTGCCCTGATGGAAAGATTGATTTTCTAAAAGCGGTTATTAGGATGAGGTATGATGGTCAGATGGATAATTCTGATTGGGTAACAATCGAATTATTGTCTTATGAAGATCTATATGAAGATAAAATTGTATCTTTCATTAATTCTGAATTTTATATAAGAACAGCAGATCAAAATATTGCTAAAGTAAGGTCAAGGGCTAGAATTTAAATAAGAGACGCAGGAGATTTATGATGGCTAAGAACGCAAATTGGTGGGTTTTTAATACCCAAGGAGACGAATCTCCAATAGCATATGCCAGGATCATGAATAATGTTCCGCCATTTCGCGCCCTTTCAAGAACCAGGGGGAAGAATTTTGTCTTGAATCCCAAATATAAAGGTGATGCACATGCTATTGATCTAATTAATGCTGCGCTTTACCTCAAACGACCTCTGTTAGTTAGGGGGTTAACTGGCATTGGAAAATCTTCATTAGCTGATGCCATTGCTTACCAATTAGATCTACCCTTACTTTGCTGGCCCATAACAAGCCATTCCACATTGAAAGAAGGTTTGTACGATTACGACATTGTAGGTTATGTGGCTGATAAGATGCAAACCAATCCAGTAAACAAAAGTGCAAAATCAAGTACTCGATCTGCCAAGTCGAAGCCTATAGAAGATTTCCTAAATCTGAGGGAGCTCGGCACTGCTCTCGCCAATCAGAGCACTCGACCGATTGTGCTGCTTATCGACGAAATTGACAAGGGTGATATGGATTTTCCCAATAGCCTGCTTCATGTATTGGAGGAAGGATATTTTGATATTCCGGAACTGGTTAGGGAAGGGAACAAGACAGTAAAGGTCTCGACTTCATTTTCAAGAGATCATGGTGACGATGGAGATGACAGATCGGTACAACAAAAAAATTTAATCAGGCAAAATCGGGTTGTACAGGTTGAAGATGGTAAAATTACGTGTAAACCCGAGCTTTTTCCAATTGTGATTATGACCAGTAATGGAGAGAGAGAATTTCCGCCCCCCTTCCTTAGACGCTGTATTCAACTAGACTTTCAACCTCCAGATGATAATAAGCTTTTTGAGATTCTTGAGAGACATTTTGATGAACTATCCTACAAAAGTAAAGTGTCGATAAGAAGTGATCATCGAATATATGATCTAATTCAAAATTTCCTTGAGAACCGAGAGCCTCATCAGTTGTCTACTGATGCCTTATTGAATGCTGTTTACATATATTTGTGTTTCCCCAATATCGATGAACATACTCTCCAAGAAATTGTGTTGAACAGAACCGAATCTCAAGAACAAGAATAACGCTGGAAAATTGATTGAAATGTAATAAATCGTAAGGGTCCTTTTATGAAGACTCAGTACTCTCTTTCATCCGAGCGAATTGAAAATATTGAAGATGCATTATGGCTTGCTGCTTGCATTGCAGAAGCAAATGGCATGGATCCAGAACAATTTGCTGAAAACATAATAAAACACACTCCATCTACTCGACCAGACACACCGGGATCTGTTATACAACCGCCACCTTCTGATCGCGCATTCTTACATGTTAACGAAAAAACTGACATCTCAAATAAATCAAAAAAAAATGTAGATACTACAGCGCCTTTGAATGTTTATTCCGGGACAACGGCTAAGACAAGTAAAAGATCACAAGTATCGTTTTTAAGTATTCAGCGAGCTTTAAGACCGCTCAAACTGAAAGTCCCAAATTATTCAATCCCGCCAGAAATTGATGTAAAAGCAACTTTGTACCGATTTGCTGAGGATCGCCTGCGGTCATTCCAGCAAGATTCGCCATCTCTCCCGGAGTTACGTGTTGCATTGCCAATAATGCGGCCGGCTTTAGAGCGTTGGCTTGACCTTGTCTTGGTCATAGATCAATGGTCGACAATGAAGGTATTCGATAATAAGGTACAACTTTTCTGTAACGCCGTTGAACAAAGCGGCATATTCCGACGCATTTATAAATATGAGCTTGATTGTGTGAGCGAAAACAGTAACCCAGCATTATATTTTGGTGAAGGTTTGAGAAAGAAAATGCCGGTTACTTCTAAAACATTGATCAGTGACAATTCATCCAGAGTAATTGTTTTTATTAGTGATTGTATGTCTCCACTTTGGGATACGTGGCTGGAGAAAAAGGGAATTGGACAACTGATGCGCGAGTTAGGTAATAATCACCCGGTTGCTATACTACAGACACTCCCTGATGATTTATGGTTGCGAACAGGTCTTTCCTTTTGCGAGTTTGGTGAAGTTACCGCAACAAAGATGGCATCTCCGAACAAGCATTTAGAGAGTGTTCCACTTCTTCCTAACGATCCAGATATGCCTGTTCCAGTTCTTACATTTGAACCTGAAACTATCATGGCGTGGGCCCGCTTGATTGGAGGCAAAGTAGATACAACTGTTCTGGCAGCTTTCATTCCAACAAAAGATCTTATGGATGTTGATGTAGTACAAGATAGCCAAAGGATAATTGAAAATTTTCTTGCAACTGCACCTACTCAAGCACAACACCTTGCTGCATGCTTTGCCGTGGTACCGGAATTGTCCCTTGAAAAATATAAGCACTTTCAGAATTATTGCATCCCAAATGTAGACCCCAATATCATAGCAGAATTGATTACTGGAGGTATTATTAATATTACCAATGGTGATATTGGAATACCAACCAAACTAGACCAAGCCAGAACAGACCTTAGCCAATCAATTTCTAATGTAAAGAAGCTCGAAACCATGAGGTTCTTTTACGAGACATGTTCAACCAATAAATTTGCTAATGAGAATGGCCTTGTTGAGGATTTTTGGTTTTTCTTTGATAATAGAGATTCTCATTTTGATAAATCTAACGATCCTTCCTTAGAGAGATTCGAGAATCTTGTAAATACATTTTTCCCAATACCTGTTGCTCTGCCAGGAAACAAAGTAGTTACTGAGGACGAATTATCTCAGAGGTATTACACTGATAACGCATCTATTCTTGAAGATACAGAGATATCAGAGTCCAAACTCATCCCCAATGAAAGAGAGCTTTTGGCGGAGAAAGAAGAAGATATTTTTCCATCCCGGGGTGAGTTAATCCGTAGCACCGATCTTAGTTATCTTAATCTACCCACACTTCATATCGGTATGTGGGGAGGAAGTGGTGCCGGAAAAACATC
>JADYZG010000025.1 GCA_020853235.1 bacterium
TACTTTCCATCAAGCTGCTGCACTTTTGACCGAACAGGAGAAAAAGAAGTACCTTACTAGAGCCATGAAACTTCCACTCGTCATAGTTTATGGTCGAAGCGACGGAACGGTTTCACTCGACGGAGCGAATATTTACCCTGCAGATGTACAGCACGGATTATTTAGCTCTCCACTCGCTTCCTTTGTGCATTCCTACTACCTCGATACGACCTATGACCAAAATCAAGCAATGCGTTTCACCGTGCATATAGAATTAACCTCGCATAAAAAATCGAATACGATTTCTGCTCAAACACTCGACGCAACAGAGAAACATCTTGCCACACATCTTTCTTCGGTAAATAGAGATTATCGCGAGAGTTACGAGAATAATCCCGCATCACTTTCTCCAAAATTGATGCTCCACGAAAATGGCGACGAATTATTTGCAGAAAACAGACGGAAGATTAAGCACGTTTACTTCAATAAATCGAAGCAAAAGACCTCATGATTGCTGTTGCAGTTATTAGTGTTGTAGGAATTTTAAACCTTTTTTTGGGGTTAACTACATTGCTACGTGCTCGTAAAGAACCCGCTTCCTTTTTCTATTTTCTTATTTCGCTCATTACGGTACTGTGGATTGTTCCACTCTCTTTTCTTGAATTTTCGCCTACAGATGCGCATAGAGTTATGCTCGCGCGATTTGCCTTTATAGGGCCCACATTTCTCCCTCTCTCACTGTATGGCTTTATCTCAAACTTTCCCAGCACATCAAAGAATTACAAACAATCAATTTTCATGTTCTTTGCGCTTGCAGGGTTCATTTTCCTAAATGTTGCATTACTTGGAAACGCTTTTATTACTGGCGTCACACGAACAAGTGGAGGACAGTACGTTTACTCATATGGGTACCAATACACCATTTACTTTATCTACCTTGCTGGTGGAATTTTCTACCTACTTGGCTCAATGTATAAACGTTTCAGAAAGTCGCAAGGGCTCGATCAACTTCGATTAAAGTATCTACTTACTGGCTTTGGTTTATCTGCCGCAGGTGCGCTACTGACCAATATGGTGCTCCCGATGCTCGGGCTTGATATATTCGCGACTTTTGGGCCGGTAAGCACGCTGTTTCTCTTTTACTTTACTACACAGGCGATTTTATACCACCGACTCTTTGACATTGGCACTTTTGTATCAAAGATAATGGAAGTCGTTGTGCTTTCTGCCTTCTTTTACTTAGTTATCTTTTTAATACGTTCGTTTGAAATCAGAATTCTCAACCTTTCGTTTTACGACCCACTCAACATCTTTATCGATTTAGTCTTTGCACTTATTGTTGCCGTTAATATCAAAGGAATTCAAAAGACAATTGGAACGTTTGTAGGAAGCATTTTGGCAGCAGAAAAAATTAAGGTAGAGGAAATTTCGCGGCAAATAGAC
This sequence comes from bacterium, assembly GCA_020853235.1. GTDB lineage: Bacteria > Patescibacteriota > Dojkabacteria. The sequence continues at coordinate 1,423 of JADYZG010000025.1, forward strand.
TTATTGCGAACTCAAGATTTGCCCTTACAAGAATTTCTCAAACGTGCAGTCGAAATTATTACTAACGAGGTTCCAAAACTTCGTGCTTTTATGGTAAATGACTCAGAACTCAGCGAAGTTTTGCAGAAAAATTCATTTTTGGTAGGCAAGCTCTATCTACTTCAAGAATTGCAACCAACAACCAAACAACATACCTATATGAATCAGGCAGGATATGGAATATTAGTCAGAATATCAGACGACATTCCGCTTATCATGTACGAAAAGAGCGGGCAAATAGCTTATACCAAGCAAGAAATTGACGCAGTTTCCTTCATTGTCGAAAAATTAAAAGTTACTCTTGCTGAACGAACACTGCTTGAACAAACCAACAACTTCAATTCTATTTTGCAGAAAAAAGTAACGCAACAAACCAAAAAGCTAGTTAACGCAAACGCAAAACTTCGCGAGCTCGATAAAGCAAAAAGCGATTTCATTTCTATGGCTAGTCATCAACTTAGAACGCCTATATCTGTTATTCGTGGCTACCTTTCAATGATTATGAGTGGAGATCTTGGTCAAGTTCCTTCCGAGTTGTTAAGTTCCCTTGAACGTGTACTTAGAAATACTGACCAACTCAATAACATCGTAGAAGATATTCTTAATGCCTCTCGAATCGAGCAAGCACGTTTGGTAATTAACAGAACAGACACAGACGTGTTACAACTTGTAAAGAATGCTGCGATAGAACTTCACAAAAAGGCATCAGATAAAGGATTACTATTAGAAACAAACCTTCCAAAACGAAAAGTACTCCTCTCCATTGACCAAACCAAAGTATTTGAGGCCGTACTCAACCTCATCGATAACGCCATTGCCTATACCCCCAAAGGTAGTGTAACCGTTTCACTCTCAAGCGATGACCAAAGGGTACTTATCTCTGTTGCCGATACTGGAATTGGCATTCCACCTGAAAAAGCTGATCATATTTTTAAGCGTTTTTCTCGACTTGATAATGCAAAGCTTGTCCGACCAGATGGTACCGGAATCGGATTATTTATCGCCAAAAAGGTAGTAGACGCACATGGTGGGAAAGTATGGTTTACAAGTAAAGTAGGAGAGGGAACAACCTTCTTTATTCAGCTTCCCCAAAAACTCCCACAACAAACTGCTGCAAAATCATCAAAACGAAGGTAACCAATCAGCCCAATTCTGTGCTATAATTCGCAAAGAAAACCAAATTAACACATACTTTCATGGCACAAACAGACAACATTAAAAAGAACATGTTTATCATGTTTAATAATGAGCCATACTATATTACCGATGCAGAGTTTTACTCACCAGGAAAAGGTTCAGCTTTTACCCGCGTAAAAATGAAGAACCTTAACACAAACCGAGTCATCCCCTTTACCTTCAAATCAGGCGAAAGAGTAGAGGAGTTGGATGTCAACTTTAAAACAATGCAATTCCTTTTTAGCGACACAAACAACTCTACCTTCATGGACCCTGACACCTACGAGCAATTTACTTTGGCAAACAGCTTGATTGACACCTACTTGACATACATGAAGGCTGGTAGCGACTACATTCTTATTATCTATAACGAACAACCAATCTCAATTAAGTTCCCCGCACAGGTAACTCTCGAAGTAACCGAAACTTCTCCAGCTGTTCGTGGCAATACCGCTACAAACGCAACCAAAGAAGCAGTACTCGAAACCGGAGCAACGGTTCAAGTTCCATTATTTGTCGACATTGGTGAAAAAATTAAGGTAGATCCGTATTACGGAACTTATCAAGGTAGAGCAACAGAATAAGTTTGCAACATCAATAATGCAAACGTTTTTTTCCTCAATCGTAAACTCACCGGAGTTTAAGGCACAGTACCTGTTAAAGCTTAATGTGATATCGACAATTCGACGTTTTTTTGCTGAAAAAGGCTTACTCGAAGTTGAACCTCCAATTCTGAACAATGCCTTAATCCCCGAGTCATATCTCGATATTTTTGAAACCACTGAAAAACGTATTGGGCTAGAAGGTAAATTCGAGCAAAAGAAGTACCTGATGACATCACCTGAAGCATTTCAAAAGAAATTACTCGCAGCGGGTTTTGGAAGCAATTTTGCCATTACCAGAAGCTTTCGAAATGGTGAACCGCTCTCTGGCAAACACTTAAGTGAGTTTTCTATGCTTGAGTGGTATGAACAGGGTAGCAACTACGAGACTGTGATGCAAACAACAGAAGAGTTATTTACCGCCTTGGCAGCTGAGTTTGCTCCAAATGGAACAATCCAATTTGGAGAACATACCGTAACTCTCTCAACTCCCTGGCTTCGCCTGAGCATCAATGAAGCCTTCAAGCAGTTTGTATCCATAGATTTAGAGCAAACGTGGGATGAGTCTACTGGTGCTTTTTCTGTGAAACAATTCGAAGAAATACTGGCAAATAGGCCAGAACTCGGCATTACGGTAACGGCTAACACGACATGGGAAGAATTGTTTAATCAAATCCTTCTTACCTATATAGAACCAAAACTTGACCCAACTAAACCAGTTATTCTTTACGATTACCCACACGAGCTTTCTCCTTTGGCAAAGCCAAAAAACGGGGAAAAAGTGAAAGGAAATGTATGGGCAGAGCGTTTTGAGGTAATGATTGCAGGGCTTGAAATTTGCGATACCTATACAGAGAACACAGACCCAAATCTGCAAAAGGCAGCATTCGAGAGAGAAATTGCAAAAATCGAAGAAGCAAAGAACAAGACTAATTATCCCTATGATTGGGAGTTTGTTGATGCACTAAAGCACGGACTACCTGCCTGCAGCGGCAATGCCCTCGGAATAGATAGAGTAGTAATGCTTTTTGGGAATTATTCACAAATACTCGAAGCGTAGAGTATGATTGTGAGAAGAACTCAACGGAAATAATCGAACACAAGGAACTTGGTTTTGATAACCAGAAATACCTAACGCTACAGCAAGAGGCTTTAACTAAACGTTTAGAGAAGTTTAAAGGAGGCACTCTGTATCTCGAAATTGGTGGCAAATTTCTTTACGACCCCCACGCACAACGAGTTTTGCCTGGGTTCAATCCAAGTGTGAA
>JADYZG010000026.1 GCA_020853235.1 bacterium
AAAAATAGGGGTCTGTTTTACTTGCACAATAAGTACCTAATCTACTATAATACGAAGTAATCCAGAGGTAGCTCAATGGTAGAGCAGGAGACTGTAAATCTCTTGGTTAGGGGTTCAAGTCCCTTCCTCTGGATTTTTTCAGTTTTTTCTCGCTCACTTGGTTGAAATGTTTTCCAACCATTTCATTTACGATCCAAAAATTAAAAATTTCCAGCAAAATAGTTATTTATACGCAGATAGTGCACTAAATTTTTTACCCAGCTCTACTGCCATTCGGAACTGGCTTTTCTGGACATGCTAATACAGGGACAATACCGTCTGCAAATCCGATATCAAAAATCATGCCTTCGGATATCTCACCTGCCATTTGCTTTGGTTCTAGGTTTACAACAAACAACGCTTGCTTCCCTTCTATCTCTTTAGGGTTTTCACGTTCTTTTTTGAGTCCGACGAGAATTTGCCTTTGAAACTCTCCAAAATCGACGTGGAGTTTTACCAATTTGTCTGAACCTACTATATCTGTAACGGTTATAATCGTTCCTACTCGAATATCAACTTTTTCTAGGTAATTAAACGCAATAATAGGTTTGATCTCCGTCATAAGCAATTATACTGCCCCACGTAACTCTCTCTCAATTTCCATGAGCCTATTATATTTGCTGACTCGTTCCCCTCGTGTTGGTCCAACTTTGACGTAAGCACTTCCTACTGCGACCGCGAGATCGGCAATGAAGTCGTCGTTTGTCTCTCCTCCACCACGATGTGAGGTAATCGTCATAATGTTGTGTTCGTTGGCGATTTTACAACAGGCAATTGTTTCTGATAGTGTTCCGATTTGGTTTGGCTTGATGATGATTCCAGAGATAGCGTCAAGTTCAATCGCTTTGCGAAGTCGGTTGATGTTGGTTACGGTGAGGTCGTCGCCTATATGTTTTATTCCCTTAGCCTTCAAAATTTGATTTAACGTAACCCAGTTATCCCAATCATCTTCTGAAAGTAGGTCTTCAAGAGAAACGAAGCTGTATTTATCAAGCCATTCTTCGTAGTAATGAATCAATTCTTCGCCCGTAAATTGTCGGTTTTCTAATTTCAGTTCGTAATTGCCGTTAAAAAACTCACTTGCAGCAGCGTCAATTGAGATGCCAAGTTCTTTTCCAGGGGTGTACCCAGCTCGTTTAATTGCTTCTGTCACGAATTCTAGCGGATCTGTATTGTTTGGTATTCCGTTTGGTGCAAAGGCACCTTCATTTCCCCCGTTAGTAGAGAGTTTGTGTTCTTTCAGTATCTTTTTTAACTGATGATAGGTTTCGAGTGCTTTTCTGACATTTTCGGTTACACTCCCCTGCTCTTTTGCACTCACACAAAACTCCTGAAAATCTGTTGTTTCATCTGCATGTTTTCCCCCTTCGATGATAACAACCATTGGTTGAGGTAATTTCGTTAAGTCGGTTGTGAGATTGTATGTTTGAATCAAGTATTTATAGAGTGGCAGTTGTTTTGAATTTGCGACAGCACGAGCTACTGCCAATGAAACTGCAAGAATTGCATTACCTCCCAAACGAGCTTTGTTGGGAGTGCCGTCAAGTTGAATCATTGCAGTGTCGATATCGATCTGGTTTTCCGCAGGAATATCTGCAATTTTTGGATAAATTTCTGTAAGAATGTTTGCTACAGCTTTTAAGTTTCCTTGTCCGTTCCAGCGTGTAGTGTCTCCATCAACTAGCACGGTAGCTTCGTGACTTCCTGCAGAAGCTCCATACGGAACGGAGGCAATTCCAACTGCTCCCGTATCAAGAGTAACTTTTACCTCGACAGTTGGGTAACCTCCAGATGCAAGAATTTCGTAGGCGACAATTTTTATAATTTTCATAGACGGGCAGTCAATTTTAGATAGTAAAGTATAGTGAGTACAGGGGAAAGAGTAAAGGGGTTGTCAAAGTAAAATATCAGAAGGTGTTAACCTTACTCATACCCTTTCGCTTGAGCCGTAAACATTTTGTAGTACAGTCCTTTTCTTATCATAAGTTCTTGATGATTTCCTTGTTCGACAATTATACCTTTGTCAAGAACAAATACTTTATCGACATTTCTAATAGTAGCAAATCTGTGTGAAATTATTATTGTTGTAGCTTGCTTTGTTGCAGCATTAATCTCAGTAAATACCTTTTCTTCAGCAAGGGCATCAAGGGCAGAAGTAGGTTCATCTAAAATAATAAACGTAGGATCCGCAAAGATTCCTCGTGCAATACCAATACTCTGCCATTGCCCTCCAGACAGCTCAACGCCGTCCTTAAAGTCAGTACTCAATGAAGTTTCGTATTTATGAGTGAGTTTATTGATCATTTTATCCGCTCCAACATGTTTTGCGGCTCGTTGTACTAAAGAAGTATTTTCGATATCTTCTATATTGCTCAGTCCTATGTTTTCTCGAACAGTAAACCAGTATTGTGCAAATCTTTGAAGTAGAACACCCCATAATTTATAATATGAGGTAAGGTCGATATCTCGAATGTTGACATCATTAATCAAAATTTCACCAGAAGTAACGTCATAAAACCGAGCAAGAAGTTTGACTAACGTGCTTTTCCCTGCGCCGTTCTCCCCTACAATCGCAATCTTTTCTGTTGGAGAAATTGTAAAGGATACGTTTTTCAAAATGAATTTTTTGCTATTTGGATACTTAAACGAGACATTCCTGAATTCAATTTTAGGTGCCATTTGTAAAACTGATTTTGGTGATAGAGGTTTTTTAATTTTTTCTTGTAAGGAGAAGAAAATTCTGGTGTCTTGCAAAAAAGGTGATTGCTCGATAAACATAGATAAGTATCTTTGCAGGGATGTAAAGCTACTACTAACAGTAGCAAGGCTCACTAGGTAAAACGTATAGTTTCCAATTGTGAGGTTACCCTGTAACACTTGAGTAAGTAACCAATAATGTATCCCTGTAAAAAGTATTACAGAAATAAGTGCGGTAAGGACATAGTGGAAACTCTGTTTTGTTAACGGTGCAATGACTCTATTGTTAAAGTTCGCAAAGGCTTTACGAAATCTTACAATAAGATAATTAGCGAACCCATATATTTTTGCTTCTTGAAGTACCTGTAAATTGCTTAATCCGTAAAGTGCGTGACTGGCATGCTTTCTGTCTTCTCCATTTGAGCTCCAAATATTCCAAATTCTTTCTCCCGACTGCTTGTCGACGAGATAGTTCAAGTAGATTGGTATAAGAAGTAAGATGATAATAATTGGTTCTAGCGTTAGTAATATACTTACGAGCATCACCGATGTAATAGTAGATGCAAAGAAATTTGAAATTGCCACGAAGGCATTCGGCCCGCGCCATCCGAGTGTACTTGAAGTTCGTTCTATCATCGACTGAAATTCAGGATCTTCATGATATTGAATATCGAGCTGAGCAATTTTTTCTAGCTTTTTTATTTGTATCTTTTCATCGAATAGATAATTTTTTCGTAATTCAAAATATCTACTCGCAATCGTGAATACTTTGATGAGCAGTTCCGTACAAATATAAGCGATGAATAATCTGAAAAGTGCCAGTGGCATCTGAGAGATATGTTGCTCAACTGCGTGGATAAGCTCTTGTACAATTTGAGCGGAAAAATAATTAAGTACAATCGAAGATAGTCCGATAATCGGGAGAAGTAATACCCAGATAACTCCATGCCAGCTTGTGACGCTTAGCGTGGTTTTGGCCAACCATAAGGCGTTCCTGAAATGTTCTTTCCAGGTAATCCTTTGTGCTTTCATAGCGTCAGTATACTCTATTTTACACGTCCAACATTGCGTACTTTGCGTACTGCTGAATGAACTTTTTACGTGGCGCAACCTCTGATCCCATGAGCATATCAAACAATTGATCTGCTGCAGCTGCATCGTGTACCGAGACTTTTTTGAGGACTCGTTTGTTTACGTCCATTGTCGTTTCTTGTAATTGTTCTGGGTTCATTTCACCAAGACCTTTAAATCGCTGAACACTTTTAATTTTGTGACCAGCTGCAACCTGTTTGGCAAGGAACTTGTCTTTTTCTGGTTCACTAACGAACCAATATTTGTCTTTTCCAACTTCAACTTTAAATAATGGTGGTTGCGCAATAAATACTCTACCATCATCGATAAGTCGGCGCATAAAACGATAAAAGAAGGTCAAAATCAAGGTGACAATGTGCGAACCGTCAACATCAGCATCAGTCATAAGAATTACTTTTCCATAACGAAGTCTTGTCATATCCATTTGATCAGCGATTCCGCAGCCAAGTGCAGTAACAAGGTCTTTTAATCGTTCATTCGCAAGAACACGATCAACGCGGTGTTTTTCTGCATTAATTGGCTTACCTGTCAAAGAAAGGATTGCTTGGAATTCACGGTCACGTGCTTGTTTTGCAGACCCACCCGCGCTTTCACCTTCTACAACAAACAACTCGGATTTATCTTTATCTTTGGTTGAACAGTCAGCAAGTTTTCCAGGTAACGCACTAAAAGTTAACGCTCCTTTTCGAAGAATTGCGTTTCGTGCTGCCTTTGCTGCATTTCTAGCCTTTAATGAAAGAATTGCTCGAGAAATAACTTGTTTTGCATCTTGGGGATTTTCGGTAAAGAATTCAGCTAGCGCATCGGAAACAACGCTCTGCACAGCACTCTTTACTTCTGGATTATTGAGTTTAATCTTTGTCTGACCTTCGTATTGTGGGTGCCCAAGTTTGACGGAAATGATTGCGGTTAATCCCTCTCGAACATCTTCGCCTTCGAGTTTTGTTTTTTCATCAAGTAGTTTGTTTGCGAGACCATATTTATTGATTGCAGAAGTAAGCGCGGCTTTAAAACCTGCTAGGTGGGTTCCTCCTTCTGGGTTTTCAATGTTATTTGCAAATGTTCGAATTTTATCACTCATAGAATCTGTGTAGACAAACCCAACCTCAACCAGAATATTATCTTTCTCTTTGTTCACGTAGAACGGAGTCTTCATGATTGCTGTTCCGGTTTGTTGGTTATGAACGAACGAGAGGATACCTTTCTCAAAATAATACCGTTTGACGATTGGTTTCGTACTTGACTCGTTGATAAAGGTAAACGTAATTCCTGAAGTCAAAAATCCTTGATAGTGAATTCGTGTTTCAATCGCTTTTGGGCTGTATTGTAGGTCTCCAAAAATTTCAGGGTCTGGAGTGAAAAACTGTCTTGTTCCCTGTCTGTCTTTGTATTCTGGTGATGATTTAGAGGTTAGTTCCGTTTGTGGAATACCCTGCTTAAATTCTTGCTGATACATTTTTCCATCTCTAAAAACGGCAGTAACCATTTTGATTGAAAGTGCATTAGTACAAGACATTCCAACACCGTGTAACCCACCGGAGATTTTATACGCGCCTTTATCAAATTTTCCACCTGCGTGAAGAACAGTCATGACTGTCTCGAGTGCACTCTTTCCAGTTTCGGGGTGAATATCAGTTGGAATGCCACGTCCATTATCCTGTACGGTAATTGAATTGTCTTTGTGAAGGATGACCGTAATGTGCGTTGCAAAACCCGCAAGCGCTTCGTCGACTGCGTTATCAAGAACCTCGTAGAATATCTGATTCATACCATTAATATCGGTAGATCCGATATACATGGCTGGTCGTTGTCTTACTGCCTCTAGCCCCTTAAGAACGGTAATATTGGATGCTGTATAGGTTGGTGTTTTTGTCATATAGAGGATTATAGCATTATACTTTCAGTTTTTGAGTTTGTTGGGTAGCTATTGTTGTATGTATTTGACAAAATGTTATAAAATGCGGTGATGAACAAGAAAACAAAGATCGTTTGCACCATTGGCCCTGCTTCATGGGACCCCGAAATCATGCGAAAAATGATTGAAAATGGTATGAATTGTGCTAGAGTTAATGGCGCATTCGCTGACCCTGCAGAAATGGACAAGGTTAAAAATTTGGTGAGGGCAATTTCTGAAGAGGTTTCTTTGATGCTCGATGTTAAAGGCCCAGAGGTCCGAATGAATAAATTTCCAGAACCTATTAAAATTGCACCGGGCATGCCAATACTTATTGGCAGCTCACCCTCAAGCCCAATTTATCCTGCAAATTACCCAATGTTGTATCAGTTCGTTAAGCCTGGTCAGATCATTCTTGTTGGCGACGGAGATGTAGAACTTGTCGTGAAAGATGTCGTCAATATGACGATGCATTGTGAGGTTGTATTTGGTGAAATTCTTAAACCAGGAAAGGCACTTAACTTGCCAGGGTGTATTTACACCACAGATGTTCTTACAGAAAAAGATAAAGAGAATTTGCGACATGCAATTGTTACTGGATGGGATTTTGTCTCACCTTCTTTTATTCAAGATAAAGAATCTGCACTTCAAGTTCGCGAATTTGTTAAAGGCTCCGATATGAAAATTATTGCGAAGATAGAAAATCAAGTAGGTATCGACAATATCGACCAAATCCTTGAAGTAGTCGACGGGATTATGGTTGCACGTGGTGGCTTGGGTGTTGAACTTGGTCTTTCTAAGGTCCCGATGATACAAAAATTATTAATAGAGAAAGCTAATAATGCGGGAAAACCCGTGATTACTGCGACTCAAATGCTCGAGTCGATGACGACAAATCCAAGTCCTACACGAGCAGAGGCAAACGATGTAGCAACTGCTATACTTTCTGGAACTGATGCAGTCATGTTGTCTGGAGAAAGTTCTGCTGGAAAATATCCTGCAGAGGCAGTTGCATTTATGACGCAGACTGCAATTGAAGTCGAATCTTCAATTCAGCCAAAGATAATGATGTCGCGTGCATTGGATGCGTCGATTTCAGCTGATGCAATTACAAAAGCAGCGGCCTCATTATGTATTGAAATGATAAAAGATATCGATAAGGTTATTGTTGTCTCTAAAAGTGGACGGACTGCTCGACTCTTGACTCGCCATAATGTTGCGCAGCCGGTTTATGCATTTGTTAGTACCGATTTATTCGCACGAACATTAATGTTAAGCAAAGGCATAGTGAAAGTATTCATACAAGAACCTACGGAAGATACTCGTGACCATGCGATTCAAGGTATTATAGATCGAGCTAAAACTGAAGGAATTGTTAGTGTTAATGACAGAATACTTCTGATTTGTAAGACTCCAATTGATGGGGAACACTATTTCCCTAACATTTTTGAAGTGCTCGAAATTAAGTAAAAAAATCCGAGAAAGTGTTAAAATACCCTATGAACGAAGGGTTACTCTATATTATTGCGACGCCAATCGGAAATTTAGGTGATATTTCCCAACGAGCTTTGGATATTATTCAAAATTGTGATTATATTGTTTCGGAAAATCCTGCAACAACTGGGAAACTCCTCGTAAAATACGGAATAAAAAAAACTATTCGTTGGTATCGAGAAAGTAACCATAAAAGCATGAGTAAGTTTATTATCGATGATATTAAAATTCATCATCAAACGATTGGAGTCGTTTCAGAAGCAGGTACTCCACTTGTTTCTGATCCAGGTGCAAAATTACTTATTGATGCATATGCAGAGAATGTGAAAATAATTCCAATACCTGGTGCATCAGCTGTTACTACTGCAATAAGTGCATTTCCAGTCGCGAGTGCGAAATTCCTCTTTTGGGGTTTTGCTCCGCGTAAAGAAGGCGAATTTCGCAGAATGATTACCGACAACCTTTCATTTATCATTAAAGAAAAAGTGGCAATTGTTTATTTTGAATCTCCGTTTCGTCTGAAGAAAACTCTTGGGTATTTGCAGAAGATTGCTGAAGAATTGTCAGTTAACCAAAATCTCGATTTGAAAGTTGGACTCGGAAAAGAAATGACAAAGATTTTTGAATCATACGTTTTCGACAGTCCGCAGGGCATTCTGCAAAGAGAATCAAAAGATTTTAAACTTGATAAAGGAGAGGCAACACTTGTCATTATTATAAAAAAACGGCAGAATGACACTAATGAGCGAATGGAAAGTTATTAAGCTCGGAGGTTCGCTACTGTCCCCATACGAAACCGCATCACGTTCGTTGCGGATAGGTCAGTTACCCTTCGACATGGATTATACGCGGGAACTACTTAACGAAGTAAAGATTTCTGCGCAGAAAATAGTTTTTGTTATTGGTGGTGGATTTCTTAATCGTTGGTACTTGCAACAAATGCGTGATAACAGGCTAGAGAAGCCAGAAACGGTCACAGATTTTCATATACTTGGGATGGCAGCATCTGACATAAACGCAACTATTTTCCGTATTTTAGCAGGAGAAACCTTAAGTTACGACAACGTATATCCAAGTGTCGTTAAATATGACGATTATACTCGACTACAAAGTATATCGACAGAATTTGATAAATATCAAATTGTTGTTGCCGCGGGGTGGAAACCTGGACATAGCCATGATGTTGATGCATTGATGTTTTCTACATTATTCGGAAATAAAAAAGTTTACAGTTTTAAAAATATTGACGGAATCTACTCAGCAGATCCACGAATGGAACCAACGGCAAAAAAGAAAAAAACACTTACTTGGGAAAGTTATCAAGCAATTATTAAGTCTCATATTCATAAACCTGGAGCAAATTTTCCTATTGATCCAATTGCAGCGAGTCTAGCAGAAACTACCAAGACGAGTTTTGTCGTGATTGATGGCCGTGATATCCGTGCTGTTCGAGAAGTCTTTACGGAAGGGAGAACTACGAGGGGCTCTACGATTCTTTCAGGGTAATTGTGTTATTGACCAAATGTTTCAGTAATACGGCGACGGTTACTGGCCCAACACCGCCTGGAACGGGAGTGAATCCTCCAAGATGGTTACTTCCAAGTGCTACCAAAAAATCTCCAACAATTTTTCCTTCACTATTCACGCTGGTCCCGACATCGATTAGAATCGCACCTTTCTTTAGATCTTTTTCTGAGAATACCTGTGGTTTGCCAACGCAGCTGATAACAATACTTGCATGAGCAATCAGACTTTTGTTGTTTTTTGTGAATTCATTAATACCGTTCACATTTGTATATCCGAGACTCCTCAATGCGGTAATTATAGATCCACCAGCATACGGGGCGTTTCCGATTACTAAAACATTTTCACTTTTGCTGTCTTGGGTATGTTCTGTAAGTATTTCGCAAACAGCATCTGCGACTGCAGTGTGAAATGGTGAGTTAGTAAGTAATAATCCATCCACATCGAGTTCTCGAGGGATATTGGTAAGTATTTGCTCTAAGGGGACTTCAGAAACCACTGGTAGTTGAATCATAATTCCGTGAACAGAGTGTTTGTACTGCTCTATTGTTTGAACAACTTGTTGTTCGAGGTCAGTATTTTCAGAAAGGATTTCGTGAATAACCGTTACACCGATTTCTTCTGCGCGCTTCTTTTTCATACCGACATATTGTGTTGAAGCTGGGTTATTTCCTGCCTGAATAATTAAAAGTTGTGGATGGAGTTTTTTAGTTGTGATTGTTTCGGCAAGTCGTGTGAGAATTTTTTGTGCTAACGCTTTACCATCAAAAATTTTGGTTTGCAGAGACATGCGTAAGTATACTACTTGATATCCAACCAGTCTCTTGTCATTCTCGGAATATTTTTTTCTGCGAATTTTGGATCTTTGTTCTCGCAAAGCTCTTGCACTGCATATTCGAGAAAAACTGTATTTTGACTTCCTTCGAAGAGTACAACGCTATTTTTCTCGACAACTTCATGGATATGGAAACTTAATTGACGTCCATTTTGAAACCAATATAAGTTTTCATTGACAGTAAACCCCGCTTCGACTGCTGCAGGAATTCCATATTCCCTCAGTTTCTCATTTGTCAGGATCAAGATATCAGCAACTTTTGCTGCTTCCTTAACAATAGTTCTGTAAATTTCGGGTGTTCTAGAACCTAGTTCACGAAAATCTCCAAGAACAATAATCTTCTTGCGTCTCCCCTTTTTCGCGACTTCTTTAACGAGTGGAAACAGTTCCTTTGCTGCGTAAGGATTAGCATTATACGAAGAGTCAATAATAGTAATGCCATCGGCACCTGGGAGTAACGATGATCGTCCGGGATTAATGTGAAAATTATTAACAATTTTCGATAACGAAGGTCTAAGGTCTTTCTTTAAGTTCATCGTAACGAGACTGGCAAAAAGTACATTTTGTTTAGAACTGTATGTCATTACAACACCTGGAATGGTTGTTGATAAAGCACCTTTTGTGGTGGCTAACGTAAAACTGATCCCTTCCGCAGTATTTTCCCAATTCGTCAAAACCTCCGAATCACTATCATTAAGAACGGTCATATTTTCATATTGTTCAGGCTTTAAGAACTTGGTAACGTCCTTTGTTAGGTATGCGAGCTTTTTATTCTTTACTGCTTGGAGAAGCTTAAATTTTTCTTGTGCAATTGCCATGTGGATTGCTTCAATTTTTTTTGACTCAGGAACACTTTCATTAATAACTTTTTCAAAATTCTCGCCGTGAACAGTACTCACAGAAAGCAAGATTGCAATATGTGGCTTAACGATACTTAAGAGATATTCCATGTTGTTTGGCTTATCTGGTCCGTCGATACCGTATTCAATAACGAATATGTCGTATTTGCGGTGATTAAATAAGACGTGAAGCAGTCCATCTAAAAGTACAAATCCATACTCCCATATTTTGTAATGTCGTACTGGAATATTAAGAATTTCGTAAGGAATACCTGTTTCTGAGTTCCCCTTTTTTGTAAATTTCAGCCTTTTCTTGTAATGAGGTTTCAAAAACGCAACTACCATATCTTTGCAAGAAGTCTTACCAGAAGAACCCGTAATGCCGATTATCGTTGCTTTTTTATGTTTAAGCATTTCTACTTTTGCAAGTAGTTTGAGCAGGGCAAGAAACGAATCTTTAAGAATATTTTTGACCATATCGTAACGTATTATACCATCTTTGGGTTATTCGTCGTTAGTTCTCCCAGTTGTGTTACTATCTACAAATAACATTTTCACAAAATATTGATGAAAACAGATGGTCTTTGGATAGCAGCGTTTTTTTTAGGATTTCTCTTTTCTTTTGGAGTACTTAACACGACTCCAGGACTCGGACTCTTTCTTGGTGTCAACGCGCTAGTTATAGCATTATGGTATTTCGGGCAAAGAAATAAAGAATCTCGGGAGATTACAGAGACAAAAGAGAGCAAAATACTTCTGACAACATTGACGGTAGTTTATGTACTCCTGACGTTCCCTTATTTGTATCGTTTGGATTACTCAATTATTGGCACATTAGTCGCGGTTCATGCAATATTTCTTGCTGTTGGTGCTCTTTATTTTGCTCTGCCTGGTATGCTCCATATTGTTGATATCCTTTCGCTAATTATTTCTCCAATTGCATTCGCAGTAATGTGGCTTGTCGAAACGGTTAAGTCTGTGTTTGAACTGTTTAAAGAGAATGCGAATGTGGTGAAACTCCTCTTGAAGGTTATTTTGTACTCGGCTGCATCGTTATTAGTGTTTATCTTGTTTGCAAATCTTCTTTCTGCTGCGGATTCTGCATTCAAACTCAAGATTGACCATATTCTAGAATCACTTGATCTTATTGTTATTACGCAAAGGACTGTTATTGCTGTCGTGATGTCATTTGTATCGGCCGGATTATTGAGTATTGTTGGAACTGGAAAAATTCTTCCACTCTTTGGCGTCTCAGGCTCTCGTGCTAAAGAATTGTGGGACAAAGCATTCTCCGTAGTTCTTTCTAAACGAAGCGATGCAATTCTCCCAATAATCATCACTACTCCACTTTTTTTTCTGTTTGCCTTATACGTCTGGTTACAATTCCCATACTTTACGGGGAGTAATCTAGAGAGTATTTTAGAGCGATTCACCTACTCTGATTACGCTAGACGTGGTTTTGCAGAGCTCCTAGTTGTAGGAGTTCTCACTTACCCGATTCTTGCATGGTCAATGACTCAATCAAGGAGTACGTGGAAGCTTCCAAAGATTCTTACTTTCGCCATTAATACAGGTGTCGTTTCATTGCTGACACTTATGTTGTACTCCCTCAGTATTCGTATGAATTTGTATATGCAATCATATGGGGCTTCTGTATTACGATACTATGTCATCCTTGGCGCAGTATTTGTGGGTATTGGCCTTCTTGCATATGAGGCTCTTGCTATTGTGAAAACATTCAAAACTGAGTTTGCATTGTTTCGGGGACGCCTTATGAGTGATTATATTATTGTTGCGCTTTTTACAGGTCTTGGTTTGCTCGGGGCGGTTTCTCTTTATCCATGGAATAATCTTGTTGTCAATCGTTTGTCTCAAAAATATTTTACTAGTGGTACTATTGATATTAGCCAAATGCAACGGCTACCACTTGAGTCAGAATCGCTTGTGTATAATATCGGGAAAACTCTCGAAGCTGATGGGCAAAAAGAATCAGGACTACTTCTTCAAGCTCACGCATTACAAGAAGTTTCTTCGTATAAGTCAGAGAGAGAAGACACAATATTTAGCAGAATCTTCGGATTTAATTTTGCCGGAGCCTCTCTTCTTACTGAGTTACCAACAGGACAGTTAGCAGATATAAATAAAAGATTTATAACGACGATGACTGAAAAGGTCACTGCAATCGATGCAACCTTTACTCAAGCGCTAGAGACAAATAATTTTGCTTTAGCACGTTCTCTTTATGATCCAAAAATGAGACCAAACGATATTACTGGCTTTGCTTCTGGGGTTAGTGTCGTGAAAAAAATTACTCCATCAACAGGTAAGGATTTAGGATACTATGAACCATTCTTAGCCGGATCAAATACAGCATATATTAACTCTTCATTTGAAATTATTCGCGAAGGTAAAAAAGTAGAGGAAACATCTTTAAGCACAACGATTGGATTTAGAGATGGGAAAATAGTTGTTCTCGATAATACTTTGATTCTTGCATTTCTCCCTGATGCAGTTTCAGAAAAAAATGACCTCTACCAAGTTTCTAACTACGGATATCGTACCTTCTGTAAAATTCCGACCCTAGAGGTGATTTACTCCGCTTCAATGGGTTGTACGTACGGCGACGGAGAATATCGGGAATTTGAATCAAAACCGATGCCTGTGACGGAAATTGGTTACTTGCCAATGAGTAGCTTTCTGAAATCAGATTTTGTGGCGGAAGCCCAATAATAAGTACGAAAGTACCTGTTTAGGGGAGATGTTGTTTCGTAAGTATTCACTACACTTTTGCAAAAGCATAAGATGTTTTTTATTCCCTTTTGTCTTGGACAATTTTGTATATAGTTCACTTAAGAATGATTCAGCTGTTGCACGAGTCCACTCTTTCTTTTGCACTGCAGAAAAACCAGAAAGGAGGTCTTCTTTAGAATCGATAAAGTATTGAACTAGTGTCAAGAGTGATTTTTGTTCTTGTGGCTGTATCGCAGCGCTTATATATTTTACTGTTGCTCGTGATCGAATAGTTGGAAGCAAAGAGTTTTCGTCAACTACTCCCAGAATGTACGAAACAGTTGGTGGATGGTCTTCAAATTCTTTGAGGAGTGCGTTCTGTGCCTCGACAGTTGTTTTTTCAAATCCAAGAATAATTCCAAGATGTATTTTTGCTTTGAAAGGCTTTTTGTGAAGGGTTTTAGTAAAAGCACGAATATCCGCAATTCCAATACTTTCTTGTTTGGTAAGGCCGTTTAAGAAATGCACGTCTGGATGTATTATTTCCTCTAGTTTTTTTTCATTTATATCCTTAATCTTTTCGCTTATAAATCTATGAATCTCTTCACGAATTTCATTTTCACTGTTGCTGATAATCAAAAACGTCATACACCATTCTACCAAATTTTTTTCTGATTATTCTGCTTTTGCTGCTTCTTTTCCTTCTGGCCAGGTTGCGTACATAATTGTTTCGCTCTCTGTTGGTGCTTTTGGATACGATTCCCAAAGATATTCTGTAATGAATGGAATGTATGGGTGGAGCATCTTTAGGTAAGCGCCAAGCACGTACCAAAGTGTCCATTGCCCAGCTTTGCGGGATATAATCTCTTTCTCTGATGTGTTAATTGGGTTACCTTCTTTGTCTTTTGTATACAATCTCCCTTTAACTTGTTCTATGTAAAGATCGCAGAATGTGTGCCAAAATGATTGAATTAGGTCGACTGCAACCAATCCGAATCTAAAATTCTTGATTTTCTTTTCAACTTGGAATGCAAGGTTTTCTACTTCTGCAAGTACTTTCTTATCGTCTTCAGTAAACGCGAGTTCTTCTCTATTCATTTCCCAAGGTTTTTCTAAACCGCTTGTTGCGAAGAACACATAACGAGAAGCGTTCCAAACTTTGTTCAAAAAGTTTCGATTTCCTGCGAGTTTGTCTCGGTCGATTCGGTAGCTTGCTCCCGCTTTATTTCCGACGATGTACAACATTCTAATTGCATCTGCACCGAATTCGCCAACAAGATCGTCGAGTGTGATAACGTTTCCTTTAGACTTACTCATTTTCTGACCGTCACTCGCTTTTACTGTTCCGTGAAGATAGACATCTTTGAATGGAATTTTTCCTGTTCGGAAAATGCCAAGCATAATCATTCTAGAAACCCAGAATTCAAGAATATCGTACCCAGTTTCCATGGTGTTTGTTGGATACATAGTATCGAGCAATCCCTCTTTTTCGAGAGTCACGTATGGCCATTGTCCTGAGCTAAACCAAGTGTCGAATACATTTTCGTCTTGCAGCCAACCATCGCCTGGTGAGATTAAACTTACTTGTGCGAGTCCTTTAGTTACTGCGTCGCTGAAATCTCCGATTTCAATACCGCCAATTTTTTCAATGACTTTTCCATCTGCATTATATGAAGTTTCTAGATCCCCTTTGTACCAACCTGGGAATCGATATCCCCACCATAGTGCGCGAGAAATGGGCCAGTCACGAAGGTTTTTCATCCAGTGATAATATTTCTTAGTCATATATTTTGGGTGAATAGTAATTTCTCCAGTTTTTACTGCATCAACGGCTTTTGCCTTCAAGTCGTCAACTTTAATAAACCACTGGCTCGACATCAATGGTTGAATAATTGTTTTGCATCGCTCACAGACTGGAATTCGTTGCGAGATTGTTTCTTCTTTCTCAAATAAGCCAAGTTCTTTAAATGCCTCGATAACTGCGGTTTTTGCTTCTTCAGTGGTCATTCCTGCATACTTCCCAACAGGTCCACAAAGTTTGCCGTCTGGGTCAACGACATTAATCCAGTCGACTTGGTTGTTTGGGTTTTGCTCATTCCAGCGAAGCATAATTTCATAGTCTTCTGGCGCATGTGCTGGCGTTAACTTCAGTCCACCAGTTCCAACGGTCATATCTACTTGACCGTCAGTTATGATTGGGATTTCTCGATTTACAAGAGGTAAGACAACAATCTTTCCGTGTAAGCTTTTATATCGTTCGTCTTTTGGGTCAACAACAACTGCGGTGTCGCCAAGCATAGTTTCAGGTCGTGTTGTTGCAACAGTAATATATTCGATGTCCCCAATTTTCTCTTTGAGCGGATATTTCAAATAGTACATTGATGCTTCGCGTTCCTTCTTTTCGGTATCAATATCTGCGAGCGCTGTTTTACATGAAGGACACCAGTTCACGATTCGAACACCTTTGTAAACTTTATCGTCTTCATAGAGTTTTTTGAACGTTGTGAGTACATTGTCAACAATTGCTGGGTCTAAGGTGAATACATTGCGATCAAAATCTGCTGAAAGTCCAATACGCTTCTCATCTTCCAATGCTGCAGCCATCATGTCCGTAAAGTAGTCGTATGTTTCTTTGTAAAACTGCTCGCGAGTCATATTTGCTTTTGATTTCCCTTGCTGACGGAAGAATTCACGGAGAACAACAATCTCACCTTGGATACCTGCGTGATCTTTTCCAGGGAAAAGTAATACTCGTTTACCTTTCATTCTCCAAAATCGCCCCATAAGATCTTGATATGCGTACCCAGAAATATTTCCTAAGTGTGGTCGTCCATATGCGTTTGGAGGCGGATCGATAATAACGTACTTTTGGTCTGGATTTTTTGCGAGGTAGTCTTTAAGTTCTGCGACAGATTCTGTGACTTTTGTAACACTATTATATTCAGGTTTGAAAAAGGAGTTAGCACCCCAAAAATCGAGAACCGACTGCTCGGTCTGCTGAGGGTTGTATGGTCCTTTAAAGAGTTCGAATTTTGCCATGGGGAATTATAGCCTACTTTGAAGGATTAGAGAACTAAAGAATTAATTATTGGGATAATTTATTGATTCTTTAATTCAACGAAATCTGTTATACTGTTGCCATGCCACTGCCCTACACTGGTGTTGATATGCGTTTGTTAGCTGCTCTTGTTGAAAGAGGCTTGATAAAACCGGAAATCTCTGACCAGATAAAACTCGAATGTGCTCAACAAAATAAGTCTGAGTTGCAGATTATACTTGAGAAAAAACTTGTAACAGAACTTGATTTATACAAAACTAAAGCAGCAGTTTACAATGTTCAGTTTATTGAAGATCTCTCTGTTATTCAAACGCCTGCAGAACTTCTGGCTGGTATCAATATCGATGCATTAAAAGAACAACAATCTTTCCCCTTCGAAATGGACGAGACTCGCGTAAAAATTGTTATGGCTGATCCTTTTAACATTAATGCAATTCAATTTTGGAAAATTAAATATCTGCCAAGACAGATAGAGGTGTATACCTCTACTCCATCGGCAGTTTTTGAATATATCAACACTCGGTTTGGGAGTATGATTGGTGGAGATGTCCAAGCAGCCGTTTCCAAATATCAACAAGAGTCTGGCACAAAAGAAACTGTTATTTCGACTGATGATGTCGATGATGTGTCGCAGAATCTTCAAGGGGCACCTGTCGCAAAGATTGTCAATTCAATTTTGGTATATGCAGCTCAGTCAGGTGCATCTGATATTCACATAGAACCGCAAGAAAGAAGCGTCCGTATTCGCTACCGTATTGATGGTGTATTGACAGAAAAACTCACGTTGCCTCGAGAGTTACTTTCACCTGTCATTGCTCGTATAAAAATAATGTCTAACATGAAGATTGACGAAACTCGTTTGCCACAAGATGATCGTCTCTTTATTACAGTTGGAGAAAGAAAATTTGACTTGCGCGTGTCTACGTTACCATCTGTCCAGGGTGAAAAGGTAGTTATGCGTTTACTTGAACGAACAACAGGTATTCCTCCATTGGAAGAATCTGGACTCCGAGGTTCGGGATATAAGCGGTATATTGAAAGTGTTAGTTTGACGAATGGTATCGTTTTGGTTACTGGTCCAACGGGTAGCGGTAAAACAAGAACACTTGCGAGTACGGTAGCAAGATTAAACGATCCAAAAGTCAATATTATTTCAATCGAAGACCCTGTTGAGATTAGGATTAGTGGCGTGACTCAAGTACAAGTGAATCATGATATCGGATTGGACTTTGCTACTGTTCTTCGTTCTGTTTTGCGACAAGATCCGAATATAGTTTACCTTGGAGAGATTAGAGATGAAGAAACCGCCCGTCTGGCAATTCGTGCAGCACTAACTGGACATTTGGTGCTTTCGACTTTACACACAAACGGGGCAGTTTCCTCGTTGATTCGTCTAATCGATATGGGGATTGAGCCTTTCCTCGTTGCATCGACTGTTAAGTGCGTCGTTGGACAGCGACTTGTTAGAACAATTTGTCCACATTGTCGAGAAGCAATATTAGCCACTCCCGAAATGATTGCAGAAATAACACATATTC
The DNA here is from genome assembly GCA_020853235.1 of bacterium. GTDB lineage: Bacteria > Patescibacteriota > Dojkabacteria. The sequence continues at coordinate 17,741 of JADYZG010000026.1, forward strand.
TTGGAGGAATTCAAAATTTTGATGTTTTTAGGTATGTCGAGGCACTTTCAAAACGTACGGCACCTGCCGAGGACTCTCCTGAATATAAATTTTCTCCACCAGTAAAACCTCCTGAGATGGGGCCAGAAGGAAGGAAAACAATTTACTTATATAAAGGTGCAGGATGCACTAAATGTGGGAACACTGGTTACAAAGGGAGAATGGCAATTTTTGAAGTTGCCACAGTAACGGATAAAATGGCATCTGGTATCGCAAGGAATGCAGAGGTCGATACACTAGAAAAAATGGCAGAGGAAGAAGGAATGATAACCATGGTTCAAGATGGGTTCTTAAAAGCAATCGAAGGAATTACAACAATTGAAGAAGTCGCTCGTGTCGCAAAGAGTGATAGTGAACTAATGTAACAACAGTAAAATATGGACCTAAATACAGGAACTCCAATAAACAATCCAAGTGATCAACTACCTCCTCTCCCGGAGCAAAGTCCTGATCTGCCAGTATTTGCTAATCAAACACTTCCTACTCAGGTTCCACCAACAGTAACAAACGTTCCTCAACTTGCAAATGCCCCGATTGTTCCTCAAGTTTCTTCTGTGCCAACTCAATCGTCATCACCTGTTCAGACAGTAGAAGACACTGTTTTTGTGAATACGCTTTCGGAGCTAAAGAAACTTGCCGATAATCCCATTGAAGTACCAAATCAAATGACCAGTAGTCAAATACCGTCGACTCCATTATCAAGAGAATCTACAGTAACTCCAGTTGTTGAGCCGCCAAAATCAGAACCCCCAGTGGTTACTCCATCGGGAACAACGGATTATCAACCGGTTGGCAACATTCCGATGGAAGGTTCATATACGATTAAGGCACTGCTCGATCTTGTTGTTCAGAAGGATGCATCTGATTTGCATGTTTCAGTTGGTTATCCACCAATGATTCGTATTGATGGAGATTTGGTTACGGTCGGGAAAACAATACTTGATCCAAAATCGATTAAGGAATTAATCTATACTGTTTTGCCTGATGCTAAAAAAGAACAACTTGAAGTTAATCGTGAAGTCGACCTTGCCCACCAACATGAAACGCATGGCCGTTTTCGTATCAATGCTTTTTGGCAAAGAGGCTACCTTGCTGCTGCATTTCGCTTGATTCCCACACGAATTCGAACCATTGACGAGCTCAAACTTCCAAGTCTTTTTCATAAGTTCTCAGATATGGAGCAGGGATTAGTATTGGTTACTGGCCCAACCGGGCACGGCAAATCAACTACCTTGGCTTCCGTCATTCAGGAGATCAATATGAAGTATCCAAAACACATTCTAACTATCGAGGATCCAATTGAATATGTTTTCCCACAGCAAAGAGCATTAGTTTCACAGCGAGAACTTGGAGACGATACGCACTCATGGAAAGGTGCACTCCGTTCTGCACTCCGTGAAGACCCTGATGTAGTGCTTGTTGGAGAAATGCGAGACCTCGAAACGATTTCAGCTGCGATTACTGTTGCTGAGACAGGTCACCTAGTATTTGCAACACTCCATACTAATAATGCTGCACAAACTATTCAGCGTATTGTTAATATGTACCCAGATGTGCAGCAAGAAGAAATTCGTTCGGAACTGGCGGACGTCCTTGAAGCAGTTGTCGCACAACGCTTAATTCCGATTAAAGGTGGTGGCCGACGTGCTGCTCTTGAAGTTATGCTGATGACACCAGCAATTCGGAACTTGATTCGAGAAAATAAAATCTATCAAATTGATAATATTATTAGGACTAGTATGGATATCGGTATGATTACCTTAGAACGATCGCTTCTTAGCTTGTATCGAGAAGGACTTATAATTAGGGAAGACGCATTGCGATATGCGTTAGATACATCAGAGATGAATAGATTACTTGAAGAAATTGTCTAATGGAAGAAAAGAAATTATTTTCATATATTGCGGTTAATAAAGAAGGTGTTCGACTTAAAGGTACTAGCAGTGCGGTTACAAAAGAAGAAGTTGTTGCACAACTTTTCCAAAAATGGCTGACCCCAGTTTCTCTCGACGAGGTATCAAAGATTTTTTCATTAGAAAAACTTAAAGAAATAAATGTCGGTGGTGTTCCGCTTAAAGACAAGATGATTTTCTTGAAGCAGTTTTCAATCATGTTAAATGCTGGTCTTTCAATTACTCGTGCATTAGAAGTTTTGGCTGCACAGGCAACTAATCCGCGGTTTAAAGTGGTACTACAAGAAGTATTGAAATCGGTTTCTGGTGGTGTCCAATTGTCTGATACATTGGCGAAGTATCCTGATGTCTTCGACAATATTGCAGTCAATCTTATTAAGGCGGGTGAACAAAGTGGTAACCTCTCATTAATTTTGAAAAAACTTTCAAAAGAGTATGAACAAAAGAACGCACTTAAGAGTAAGGTAACTGCGGCAATGGCGTATCCTGCAGTCTTGACTGTTGTCATGATTGGCGTTGTGATTTTCTTAGTGGCAATTGTGGTACCTCAGCTTCAGGATGCATTTAAATCTTTTGGGGCTGAACTCCCCTTAATTACTAAAATCGTGATTGCAATTAGTGAGGTGATTAATCGCTTTTGGTATCTGATACTTTTGGTACTTGTCGCTGGCACGGTTGCATTTCGGTATTTTCTTTCGACTCCTGAAGGGCTTAGGGTTTGGGATAAATTTATTATTTCAATCCCAATTTTTGGGCCAATTTTTATAAAAATCCAGGTGGCAACGTTTAGTCGTGTGCTTTACCTCTTGGTCAGTAGTGGCGTTCCGATTCTGCAGACACTCGAATTGACTGAATCGACACTCAGTAATATTTGGTTTAAGGAAGAGGTCGCTGCAATGCGTGACCAAGTTAAGAGAGGAGTTTCAATCGCTGTGCCGTTGTTACAAAGTAACTATTTCCCTTCGCTTGTGGGATATATGGTTAATGTTGGACAAGAAACTGGTCAACTTGATGTTGTTTTACGTAAAGTGGCAAAGTATTACGATCTTGAAATTAAGACTGCAACGTCAACGCTTTCGTCGTTGCTAGAACCTATCTTGTTGGTGGTCATGGGGGGAGTAGTTGCAGTTATTGTTGCTGCTATTTATTACCCAATGTTCCAATTAACGCAGTCAATTAAGTAGCGAGTAGTTGAGTAGCCTATTAGCAGAGCAGTGAAGATGTCTGTTTATTACTACCCATTAAACTACTAACTACTTATCTAAGTTAATTGACACGTTCTCCGAAATGATTTATTCTGTAATTATCTAAAATTGCTCTGATATATACATGAAATCAAAGGCATTTACTCTTGTGGAACTTCTCGTCGTTATGGCGATTATTAGCTTCCTTTCCGTTGGTGCGTTCGCCGGTTTAAGTTTCGGGCTTCGGCAATCTCGAGATGTGCAAAAAAAGAAATTAGTTGATCTTGCCCATACAGCAATGCAAGCATATTATGCAGATAATGCTAAGTATCCAAAGTGTGAAAACAACAGCAATGGAACACTCCTCTCACTTCCAGGTGTAACCTCACAGTGGTATTATTGTCCTGGAGCATTTCCACGAACTGGAACAGGTAACTCAACTGTTGGTGGTTACCTCATCAACCAGGGTGGAACAACAGGTGTTAAGGACTATTTAGAAGGTGAGTGGCCAACAGGTAACTCGAACGCAGATCCTGCAGAAGGTGATAAATACCTACGTTACTATTACAGCCCAGGGACGTCTGCCGGTTCAGCCCTGAAATTCGCAGTGTGCATTAGCCTTGAGAATAAAACTTCTTCGCAGAACTTGAAGAACATCGATACCGGCGTGCAAGATTGTTACTGTGCTGGTACAGAATATGCAGAAGTTCGTTGTAAGGGTATTTCTCAGAGATAAGCTATACTCATCAAGATGCTAGTACTCTGGTTTCTTTCGGGTGTTATTCTGTCAGAGTATATACAGCTGATTTCAGATCGTGGTTCTTTTTTAAATTCGCTCTGGGGGAGATCTAAATGTGATGAATGCCAGAAGGAAATCCCCTGGGTTTCCCTAATCCCATTTATCGGTAGATTTTTGAACGGAGGGCGTTGTGTTTACTGCAATAAAAAGATTAGTCTGAAGTACTTTTGGTTTGAACTCCTCTTTAGCCTTGGTTGGGCAGGAATTCTTTATGGTTTTTGGTACCTTGGCGTCACTTCTTTCTGGATTTTGGCGCCTACTCTACTCCTCTACTGTGCCACGATACTGTTGATGTATGAAGATTACAAAAACTATTCAGTTCCTGTTACCTGGCTCATCTCATGGTTATGTTTTTATGCTTTGTCGTGGTGGTCTATTGGTGGTAGAAAAATGTATCTATCTGACACACTGCTTATGCTAGGCGTCTTGGCGCTTTCTTTGTTAATTGTTTATTTTAAGAGGCCCAAAAAAAACAGGTCAATATCCTCTTTGTTTGGAACTGCCGATATACTGGTACTTGTACAATTTGCCTTACTCCTAGGATTTCAGAAAACGACGTGGGTACTAGTTTTTTCCATGATTGGTGCATTCTTTTTTTTATTGTGGCAGAAACGTTTAGAAGTCGGTCAACGGTTACCTCTTTTGACAGTCATGCTTCTCTGGGGGGTTATTGCATTGTGGTTTCTTTAACGAATCGAGACATTGATAAATCGTGAAACATCTTTAACTGCGGCAATCTCTCCTAACTTTGCGGTTGACTCCATAGTGTATTTGAGGTTTACATTTGCTACCTGTGCTTCATCGAATTCAGGGGTTTCACACTCAATAGTGACGTCAGTGACTTTGACATCCTTATAGGTCAGTACTTTTTCACAAGTTAGAGAATCAGAGTTGGCAATGCAGAAGGTATAATCTTTATTGTCGTTTCGTTGTGCAAAAAACACCCATTTATCGCTTGAACCCTTTGATTGCCAAGATACCTTTGGTATACCATTTTGTGTAGTACAACTCAAAGAGCGGGGATCTGCGTTCTTCACCCGAAGCTTAAAGTACTCCCCAACAAATTCACTTTCGTTTCTTACCGCAGTTCGTGCGTCAATTAAGTATGAGCCTAACAATAGGGAATTAAAGGCTTGAATAACCATAAGGAAAATGATTGCAATTAAAGTCATTGAAACCATTGTTTCAAGTAAGGTGAACGCTTCAAATTTTTTACTATTGTGGTCCACTTGTACGATAAATAGTTAAACTTAACTTGAATGGTGGATATTCATTACCTAAACACTTTCCTTCGATACAGGCAACAATTATTTCTAAGCTGACGTCGTTGGGAGTGTCTCGATTTTCGTTGAATTCTTTTTGATTATTATCATGTCTAACTATGACTCTTCCGAAGATTTTTTTATTCGTTACAGACTCTGTTTCGTTTGACGCAGTCTCTAAACATCTTGGACCAATGAGCACCTTGTCTTCTTCGTCAAAGTGGCAATCTGCATAGGTTAATTTGGTTATTGATGGTGGGTTTGTATCGTACTTGATGAGTCCTTGAACACTTTGTGTAATAGTGGCATTAGAAATAGTTGCTGGTAAAACAGCAGTATCGCCAAATGTTTCATTCCAATTTCTATCTTTTGCATTGTAAATCACTTGAGTCGCTTCTGTTGCGTAGTTCCTCATTTTATCTTGTAATTCAAGACGTTTAGTGCGTTTTAGTGCATCGAAGGTCATGGTCGTTAGTGAAGAAAATACAAAGGATACGACAGTCAAAGCGACAAGAACTTCAATCAAAGTCATGGCCACAATTTTGTCGTATTTAGAGATTGACCGCATTTATTTCTCCATTGCTTTTCAAGTTAAGTCGGTAACGATAGTAATCTGCGCTTTCTGTATACTTAATTTTTAGAGTGACATCTAAATCTCCTGTGATTGCAGTTTCGCTTGTTCCTGTATCACAGTAAACATGCATTTCTCCGTTTATTGACTCGTAAATTATTGTAATGGCACTTGCACAGTTCGTCGCTACAGTAGTTGTGTTAGACTTTACCGTTGCTTCAATCTGCATACTTGTGGGTAAAAATTGAGAAACAGTTCCTTCAATACGGCGAAGTTTCATTTCAAGGTTATCTTGAACACAGGCTTGCGTGCCAGTTTCTTTCATTCTCCATTCTACTTCTAGACAAGGGTTAATTTTCGGGTACGAAATATAAAAGAATTGATTCCCTGCAACTTCACGAAGCGCTTTAAATTGTGTCATTCTCCATTGCGAGCCAAGTTTATCAAAACGGATTCCAATGCCATGTACCCATTCTTTGTCGCTGGAGTTTCGAGTGATTAACATTGATTTACGTCTAACAATTCTTGTGCTTTGCACGTAAGACTTAATTTGTTGTTGTGCAATAAACGTATCTCTAGCTCTTTGAGACATTCCAGAAGATAATAAAAGAATTACACCGAAAATAACTAAAACAACGAGTAATTCAACGAGGGTATATCCTGCGAGTCTGTTGGGGCGGCTCATAGCAACATCGTATCATTCTTTACCAAGATCCGCCACCACCGCCGCCGCTTCCGCCGCCGCTAAACCCACCGCCACCACCGAACGAGGAACCACTTGATTGAGGTGGTGTTGAAAGTGTTGCCATATTTGCAGAAAGTTGAGAGGACATAGCTGCGTAAGTTCTTGGAAGTGCGTGATACATTGGCACATCACTAATCATCCATGAAGGTTGATACTCTAGTTGTTTAAGAATTGGACCAAACTCTTTCGTCCATTGTTTATCGAGTTTCAGGATGATTGCATAAGGAAGTATTTGCTCGAAGTGCGCAACCATTTTTTTTGGATTATTAAAGAATTCTAACCTTTTTACTTCAGCTGATTTGATGTACTTTTTTAAACCAAGGAGGTCTCTCATAAAAACATCGCCTTCTTTCGTTCTCTTGAGCATACCTATGGCAAATAGAGTAAAAATAACACCAGTAAGAATAAATCCGATAGGTAACATAGCCCAACCTGTGTTAACAATCCATTCTCCTGCGATAATAAATGGTGCTACTCCTGCAACGAAGGAGAAAATGCTAAACAGTGTAAATTTCTTCTGTATGGCTTCTGATTGATCTGTAATATAAGGTGTTGCTTCGAATTCTTGCGATGCAAGTTTATTGGCTTCTGCAATGGCAGTATGGATATTTTTAAGATCTTTCAACTGAGTAACTGCTTGGAAATTATCAGTCAAAGTCATTACCAATTTCTGAACGGAAGCTGGCTGTGTTTCAAGATACTTTGGTAACGAAGCTAGTTGTTTGTCATCAAGGAGTAACTTAATCTCTTTGTTTTCGTATGAGATGGTTAGGTAACCTTTTTCGGCAATACGAATAAGCTCTGCCAGTGTTGCAAGCTGTAACGGTTTCATTGAGAGTAGGGAGTGCATGATTGAGAGATTTTCTTTTTCCATTTGTTCTGTAGGAATGAATATTGGTGGGATCGCTCGTATTGCGATATCTTTTCCGTATTTTTTCCACATAGAAAATCCATAGATAAATGCAATAATTGGAATAAGGATCGGCGAAAAAGGTAAGAGTTTTTCTACGAGCAACTCTAACTGACTTGGAGGTGTAAAGGTATTATCAGGATACTGCAAAGCAACTGTTAATCCTTGCGCTAGTTCGTCTGCTTGATATGTTGTTTTGAATTCAAATTTGTCGTCAGTTTTTTGTATTGAGCAAGTAGAAGTTGTAGATCCTGAAGCTCCCGTAAAACATTTTTGTTCAGTACTACCCCACTCTGGCGTTATTGTTGCAGAAGCCTTGAGGATTGGAATTTCCCATTGGTCTCCTGTTATATTGAGGTACAGTTCGTTGTAACCATCTTGAAAACGAATTGCACGCTTCATTGTATATGAGATGGTGTATTCGTAAGCCCCAGAAATATATTCATCAGGGTCACCTATCTTGAGGAGGGTGTATTTTCCACTTGATTTACTTGACGTGTACTCTCGTTTTGTCCCTCCGAATACTGTAGTTGTGGCATTTGGTGGTAATGCCTTATAAGTAACTGACTTAACATCGATTGGTTGTTTGAGACGCTTTCCGTCAACGATAACTTCGTTTGGAATCCATCTGAAAATACCGTGCTTCTCGTTTGGAAAAAAGACAATGATTTTCTCAGTTATCGTTGCTTTTCCATTTTTTTCAAGCGAAACATCAGAATGGTAGCTTGTGATAATTCCATCTGGATAAGCGAGTGCAGTTCCGTACTGAGCGACCTCGGCTCTAATTGACTCCTGGTTATCTTTTGCCTGCACTGGTGAGGTAAAACCCGTAAGAATACTAAACAGAAAAGCTGCAAAAATAAAGATCCTTTGCTTCAATCTGTTTTCCTTCATGACGAAAGTTAGAATTCAACTGTAACGTTTTCTTTTTCTTCTTCAGCTGCTGCAAAGAATTCTGCTGGCGTGAATTTCAACATCCCTACAAAGAGAACGGCTGGGAATACCTGTAGTTTGGTATTGTATTCGCTGACTGTTGCATTGTAGTAACGTCGCGATTTCTGGATTTCTGTTTCGAGTTCAGCAAGTTGACCTTGTAACTGCAAGAACGATGCGTCTGCTTTAAGGCTTGGATAATTTTCTGCGACTGCGAATAATGATTTCAAGGTTGAGGTCATTTCGTTGTTAATTGCCGAAAGTTCTGCAACATTTCCTGAGGCACCTTGCATTTTTGCTCGGAGTTCGGTTACTTTGGTGAGTACTCCGTCTTCATGCTTTGCGTATCCTTTAACGGTATTAACCAAGTTTGGAATAAGGTCAAAACGCTTTTTCAACAAAGTTTCGATATCAGCAGAAGCTTCCTTAACGAGCATTCTCTGTTGTACTAATGTGTTGTAAAGATTAATCGCATATACAACGAGCGCGAGTGTAATTACTATTACCCCTAAGATAATTGGAAGTGTCATGTCAAAATATATAACTTATCGATCAATTATCAATGGTAAACCTTAGGATGTCAAACTGTTGGAAGAAGTGTGTCGAAATCAACCTCTTTTGGATTTTTCCCGGTCGCTTTTTGGGTTTGCAAAATAAATTGTGCCAATGACGTTTCAAGTGTATTTTGAAGTGTCCTTCTAAGCGGTCTTGCACCCATACCAGGTACATAGCCTTGAGAAACCAGGTAAGCAATAGTTTTATCCGTATACGTCGAATGAATTCCTTGGTCGGCAAGTTTTTGAATAAGATCGTTAACCATCAGTACTGCAATTTGTTGCAAATGTTCTAGTGACAACGCCCCGAAAACAACTACTTTATCAAAACGATTAATAAGTTCAATTTTAAGAACAGAAGGAAGTAAATCTAGTACTTGTGCTTTGGAATTTTCAAACTGAGCAGGGTCGGCTTTGAGTAAAAGGTCACTGCCGATGTTACTTGTCGCAATAATGATGGCATTGTTGAAATATAGGGTTTCGTCTTGTGGTGTAACGACAATACCTTCATCAAACAATCGCATAAAGATGTCGTGAATCGAGGTTGTTGTCTTTTCAAACTCGTCAAGAAGCAGGAGGGTATAAGGTCGCAATGAAACTTTTCTTAGCATTGTTATTATTGTTGGGATATCAGAATCAAGTTTGTATTGTGATAAATCGATTCTGATTAGCGAAAATTCGCTACCAAAATATTCTGTTGCTGTTATTTTAGCAAGTTCTGTCTTACCTACCCCCGACGGGCCAAGGAAAAGAAAAACTCCGAAAGGTTTTGTTGTATTGCGAACGCTTGTCTTTGCGCGTTGGAGTGCGTCTACAATAGTAAGAACTGCGTCGTGTTGGTTGACGTATTTTTGATGAATTCGTTTCTCGAGTGTTAGTAAACGTTCAGCTTCTTCTGGCGAAGTGTGAGCTACGGGAATATCGGAAAGTTTTGCGACTACTTGTGCTACAAGTTCTCGTGTTAGTTGCCGTGGTTTTGTATTTGTTGCTTCCACTGCTGCCTGCTCTAACAATTCAACCGCTTTCTTAGGAAAACGTTTGTTCGGTTGATAGGTCGCTGTTAAGGTAATAATGTCGCGAAGTGCGGGTAAGCTGATGGAAATACGGTGCAGTTTTTCGAGTTGATCAATTTTTGTTGTGAGAATGGTGAAGGTATCTTCTTGAGAAAGCTCATCGACACGAATTTCTTTAAAGTTATCGATTACCGTTGGATACTTGTCTCTGAGGGTCGTGTATTGCGCGAATGTCATTGTTCCGATAATAGGAACAGGACTTTGTAGGAGTAATGGCATTAGGTAGGACATTGCAGTACCTTCTCCTGCGCCTGTAGAGAGAAGTACTTCTAAATCATCAAAGTATAGAATAGTACCAACCTGTTTCCGAAGTTCTTCAGATAGCTTGTTGATAAGTTCAGGCAATCCGCCATAACTTGACGATGCGAGTGACAGGAACTTATTAAGGTTGATTTCGTTGATTGTTAAGCTACGAAGGGTCGGTGGAATATCGCCTTCGAGAATTCTTTGTGCGAGTCCGTAGATAATACTACTTTTTCCAACACCAGGGTCGCCAACCAGAACGGCATTCGCACTAAATTCTTTTTGTAGAACTCCAATTAAATTATTGACTTCTTTTGTGTGCCCAACGCCATAGATACCGCCTTTAGAGTTGACTACTTCAAGAATATTAGTTGATATTTTATCAAGATAAAATGTAAATCCCTTTACCCATCCATCAGCAATTCCCCCTTTTGCGTAATACGGTTGTGAGGTATCAAGTAAATTTGTTCGTGCCTGATATTGCTCGGTAATGATGTACCATTCGATGGTTTTTACGAATGTGAGAAAGTCGACTTTGTATTCTTGTAAAACATCTTTAAGGATAGGAAAAATAGTAAATAGCGCAAGAAGCAGATGCTCGGGATATACCCTGCGACTTTTGGTTAATATTGCTTGCTCGGTTGCATACAATATAAAAGATTGTAATGCGGTATATTCGTATAGTGGTGCAGTTTCTTGTGTTAATGATGCCGAGGTTAGCAGTTTCTGTATTTCTGGAATTTCGAGTCTTGCCAATACTCGTTGAATATGTTCATGACTAAGAATAGTTTTAAGCAGTGAGCTAGTATCAATATAAGTATTACTTTTGTTGGTCTGTAACGATTTCACCAAGAGATCAAACGTCACTGGGTGAAAATAATCGAGCGGTTGTTGTACCAAATATTGTTGGAATTGTATTCCTTGTGTTTCTAGTGAGTGCTTAAGGAAGTCGTCTAAATCAGGATAAATTGCTAGCTGTTTTTGTGAATCGTAATTAGTTGCTAGGTCATGCCATAAAACAAGAAGTGCTAATGCAGCAAAGAAAATAACTTCCTTCAGGATAATAATCGCAATGTCTGGGACCTCGAATGATAAAAGCCCTAAAGTATGAGTAAGATAAAATCCCGCAAATGGTAGCGCAAGAAATAATAGGATCATTGCTGCAGTTCGTTTAATCCTTTTGAAGGCGGTGACACTTTTGTAATTTTTTAGCTGTTCAGTGAGTTCATGTAATGGCAAGAAGAAAAGGTCGAATTGTGTAATCAAAAATGGCTCATACTGTTGGTCAACAATTATTGCATGGTTATCGTACAACTGAGATTTATCTTGGATCTTATCGTGATATGCAGTTATGACGTTGCTCATGGTCTAAGAAATGGGTTTATAAGAATAAGTCCGATAATCAGTGGTAAAATCGCTAATTGAATGATTAGAAGGAGAAGAAACAAGGCGATTGTTAGTAAAAATAGTGAACCGGCTATCGGAAGATAAAAAGTTTTAATGACGATACCAATCAACCATCCTGCAACATTATAATCGTTTTTCCATGGCCTGAAAAAACCGCTCAAAATTACTCCAAATGAAGTCGTATCGTTAATTACAAGTAATACTCGTTTGAGTAAAGCAAATAGAGAAAGAGGAATATCACCATACCACCATGCAAAAAAAGATCGAATAAATTCAAAGAAATTTCCTATAAGGCTTATGGTACTAGGTTGATGAATTTTTAGTTCTTGGATCATGGGCAGATTCCTCTTGTACAATATACTCTGTTTGGGCCAAAAATGCTACTCTATTTAGCCCATAATCTCGTTGTTCAACCAAGGTTAGTCCAGTTGGCAACGGAAGACTCATTTTCTTTGGATATTTCACAATGATAACTGATTGTGGTCGCAAAAGACTCTTTGCTCGGTCAACAACTTCCAACATGAAATCAGAATATTCGTCGGCACGCATTGCGCGAAGTTTTGTGAATGGAGGGTCTAAAAAGATAATGTCAAAGGTTCGGTTTTTCTTTGCCGATTTTACAAGAAAGTCGATTGAATCTGACTGGTAAACGACACCTTTCTCTCGTAACCCTAAATTCGTTAAGTTCGTTTTAATAATCTCAACGGGTTTTGATGCAATATCAACGAAGACCACCTTTCTCGCCCCCCTAGACAATGCCTCGATACCGAATGCTCCTGTTCCAGCAAACAAATCAAGGATTGCAGCGTCTGTTATGAAATCTGCAAGAAAATCAAAAAGACTTAATCGTAAAAACCTTTGTGTCGGGCGAACATCACCTATGGGAACAAATAGTTTAGCACGTTTGTATTTTCCGGCAGCTATGTAAGCCATACAAGAATAAGTGTTCCAAGAATTATTCGATAGATACCTGAAATCTTCATGACAAGTAGTGTGTGTTTTGACATAAATAATTTCATGAACATAACGCCAAGTAGCAACGACATAAGCATTCCTCCAATAATTGCGCCTGTCGGTAGCGCAGTAAGAATTTCGTTATGATTAAGAAGTTTCAATGTACCGAGCGACGCTGCAGCTGCAGTTAGAGGGAATCCAATAATAAAGGAGAAGGCTGCACTTTGCTGTGGTATGACTCCTTGCCATATACCACTTAACGTTGTAACACCGCTTCGTGAAGTTCCCGGAATAAGGGCTAAAATTTGAAATAAACCGATTTTTAAAGACTGTTGCCAGTTTAGAGATTTCCAAGAGTCCTTCGTTCCTCCAACGTGCTTATGGTAATTTATCGCGGTATGCCACATAACCCCACCCCAGAGTATCGAATTTATTCCAACAACAATAGGAGAATAAAAAATTGCATCAATGTAGTCGCCTAATAAGAATCCAACAATCCCTGCCGGAAGTATTGCAGCAAGTATCAATTTCCAAGTCTTCCTGTCTTTTATTATCGAAACAAAGGTAGAAAAAAATACGATCAATATAGCCACTGTTGTTGGGAGATGAAGGAACGCTTCGATTCCATGTTCCGAAATACCATATAACCACTCTACAATAATCAAATGGCCGCTACTTGATATTGGTAAAAACTCGGCAACAGCTTGAATAAAGTTTAGTAAAAAAAATGCAAATGTCATGGCTAATGGTAACACACCGTATGGTACAATTGAAATAATGGATAATTCATCAATTATCTTTACAGCAGCAGGCTCTGGTGGGCACATTTTTGCTGCCATTGCAACGCTCAAAGCTTTCCGTACTCAGTACCCTACTCTTGCGAAAGACGTTGTTTTCGTTGGAAGTACATTAACGATGGAGGGTGAAAAACGTCAGTTATCTATGGAAGAACGTATTTGTAACCGCCTGGGAATTCCTTTTCGTAAGATTCGTATGGGGAAGATCCAACGACAACTAAGTCTTAGAACTATACAACTTGCGTCAAAAATTATTCTTGGGTTTATTGATGCTTGGAGATTACTTAAAGAACTTCGTCCTAAGGTTATCATTGCGTTTGGTGGATATGTTTCTTTTCCAATGGTTATTGTCGGAAAACTTTTTGGTGCAAAAATTATTCTTCACGAGCAAACGAGTAGTATTGGATTAACAAATAAAATGCTTCAGCGTTTTGCAAATGTTATTGGAGTGACGTTTGAGACTTCAGCAAAATACTTTTCAAAACCTGTTTTAGTTGTTGGTAGCCCGACAATGGAACACATTTATACGATTGAAAAGTATGACCACTTACTGGCGTACCTCAATAAAGAGAAAAGTCGATTACTCGAAGAACCAGAATATCTAGAAAAACTTAAGTGGCTCTCTAACCATAAGTCTAAGACACCGATTATTCTTATGAGTGGTGGAAGCCAAGGTTCACATTTCTTGAATGATCGCATGAAAGTGATTCTTCCAGAGTTGTTAAAAGAGGCAGTAGTCATTCTCCAAGTCGGAGAAAATGAATATTATGATGACTACAAAGTCCTTCGTGAATTTATAAATGGGCTGCCTTCAGACTTAGCGCAAAATTGTATTCTTCGGAAATTTGTCTATGAGGAATACGGCTTTTTAATGAAAACAGCGGATATTTTTATCGGGCGAAGTGGCGCAAACACAGTATATCAAGCCGGTATTAATTCACTCCACTCTATTTTTGTCCCGATCCCTTGGGTTACAAAAAACGAACAATTTACCAATGCTATGGTCTTGAAAGAGAAAGGTTTCGCAGAAATTATCGAACAGGATTCATGTACCCCAGAAAAACTTCTAGAAGAAATTCAACGGCAGTTAAAGCATATTCTGTCAGAACAACATGGCGAAATTGCACATGAAGATGGACATCATGATCCAATTTTTCCATTGGATGCAGATAAGAGGCTCGCTTTAGAGATTAGTAAACTCGCAGCGGTTTAGCGGACAAATTTCACTTGATCGAGAGTTTCTTCGTTGAAAGGTTCTTTGAACCATGCGTGAAGAATTTCTTGCGCGAGAGTATCGCTGGTATATCGTAAACTGAAGCAGAGAATGTTTGCATCATCCCATTTTCTTCCAAGTTTTGCTGTTTCGGCATCCCAGCTGAGAACTGCGCGAGCACCATCTTCTTTGTTTGCTGCGAGTGCAATACCTGTACCGCTCCAACAGCAGGCAATGCCCATTTCGAACTCTTTATTGCCTACTCTCTTGCCAATGTCACGGCCAATTTCTGCCCAGTGCCACTTCATATTTTCATCTATAAGGTGTCCGGCTAATGTTACGGTGTGTCCGTTTTTGACCAACCAGTTGTAAACAGAATCTGTTAAGGGAGTTTTTTCGTCACTGCCAAAAATGATGATCATAGGAAATTATAACACTGATATAATTTCCTATGTATATCACAATCGATGTCGGTGGTACAAATATTCGTATCGCTGTTGTTGTTTCACTTGATGGTGTCGACTTTATTAGCAAACCAAGACTTCTTAAGGTTAAGCACGATTTTATGGAGGACATGAGGTCATTAGTTTTCAATATAAACAGTATGTCGGTGAATCAAACAATTCGTGGTGTAGGTATTAGTTGTGCAGGTACTATTGATACAAAGAAAGGAGTGATAGTTTCAGCAAGAAATCTTGAAGCATGGGCAGGGGAACCATTTGTTAACACTTTGTCAAAAACATTGCAATGTAATGTTTATTTGGAAAATGACCTTGTTGCCAATTGTCTAGGTGAATGCTATTTCGGTTCGACCAGAGGGAAGCCATTTGATTATTTGATATGGGGGACTGGAATTAATGCAGGTCAATTACGGTATCGAAATGGTAATCCGAAAGTAAATACGTTCGAATGGTATGAGAATTTTGAGTCATGGGAAGATGATTGTGGAGGTAGAAGACTTACTGAAACTTATAAAAAAACACCCGAGCTGTTGAGTAATACCGAGTGGACAGAGGTCTTGGAAAAATTTAACAAGCATTTTGGTGAATATATTACTAAGAATGATCCTCCAAGAGTTATTTTAGGCGGAAGCTTGGCATTGAAGCATAAAAAAGCGATTCAAGGACAATTCCCGAATCTCTTAATAAGTAAAAGTAGTTTCGGAAATGCAGCTGGATTAATAAGTGGTGTAGCATTACTCAAGCGTAATCTTGAGTAGAGAGGTAATATATCTACGCTGATTTTTTGTGGATTGAAAGTGTAACAGAGAGTAAGCAGAAATAAATCTCGCCGTGGGATTCGACTCCATGCATAACAAAAAAGGTGTGAAAATGCTCGCCTAAGACGACCATATTCAGAAATTGTCAAGGGAGGAGTCGGTCACCTTGTAATTCTTGAATTTCGCTACGCGTACTTTTGGATTACTTCCTCGCCACACCCACTACGTCGAATGTAGGTGGCTACATTCGACTTGGGCTTCGACACTTTACACAAGGAAAAAGGTCTGAACATGCTCACATAAAGTGACCATATCCAGGCTTTGCCGAGGGCGGGAGTCGAACCCGCACTCCTTTTGGGAAGAGGATTTTAAGTCCTCCGTGTCTGCCATTCCACCACCCCGGCTTTGATTTAATGAATTAATTCTTAATGAGTTATTACTCAGTAACGAATTAATAATTAGCAATTATCTTTACTTGACGACGCTATTTTTCAATTTGCTAATCAGTATTATATACGAATCTGCTGGTTCTGCGAAGTCCTTGTTCAGTTCTTTCGCTTTTTCGAAGTTTGCTTGTGCCTCAGAATATTTTGCTTTGTTGTATTGAATCACGCCGATATTATAGTTAAGTTCTCCTGCGAGTGATTGATTGGAGCTTTCTACAAGTGTAAGAGCTTTTTGGTATTGTTCTAAGGCAAGGTCGGTATTACCGATTCTTTCGTATAGATTTCCAAGGTCACGGACTGCTAGTTCATCGTTTTGATCGATTTGTTTAGCAAGTTCTTTGAGAATCTCTGTTGCCTCCTGATTTTTTCCTAGTTCGGAGAGAACAACAACATAATTTTTCATATCGAGGGATCTGTCTGAATATTCAGTCCAAAGCTTTGCATATAAAGCTTCTGCATCTTTGTATTGATCATTCGCTGCGTAAACCTTCGCTTGTTCAGAAAGAATTTTTTTCACACGATCTTTATTCCCTGCGTTCTTTTCAAGCGCTGTATTGCAGAGTTCTTGAACTGTAGGTTCTGTCGAAAGGTTCGAATCAATAACACATTTGTAAAAAGAATAATTTTCATTATCACCATGATACTGTTTGTATTTCTCTAATACTCCAGCTGCATCTTGGTAGGCAAGTTTTTCGATTAATTCGTTAACAAGTTTCTCGTAGTTCGTATAACGTTCCATTATTGGCGTTACCCCAGTCCTGTATACATACGTGCTGACGGCAAGAGTTCCGACAAGAAAAAGAGAAAACAAGGTTGTAAGAGTATACAGGCTTTTTGTTGGTTTCTTCTCTATTTTCGAAACAACAACTCCAGAAAGTGAGGTGCTGATAATCGCTCTTTTAGTAACAGCAGCAAAAATTGTGTAAGGAAAAAGTAATAGGTCCCAGAATCGGCCAACAATGGTTTTTAAGAATACTCGCCACAGCCCTATTTTGTGCTCAGATTGAAAAGATGTTCCTGCAAGACGTTGTCCAACAGTTTGCTTCAGAAAACTTGGAATAATCCAGAAATAAACTAGGTAGTTCAGCATAAATGCCCCGTAGCCAATTAGCATTGTCGGGATGAGTGCAGTTTGTAGGTACATATTGATAATCGAAATATCTTGTTCTTTCGCATAGATAATAACTAGTGCAGTTACTGCGGCAACTGCATTGAAGGAAATAAAAAACAAGGTATCCAGCAGAATCCCTAAGAGTCTTTTCATGAAAGGAGTTTAGCACAGGTTGGGAGGAATGAGTATAGTTTGTCCTCGCTTTATTAGATGTTCTTTCTGATTTGCTCAAGGTTGAAATTTCTGATGATTCCTAGACTCTCTGCGTTCGAATTGCGTTACTTTATAAACTTTTTATGGGAAACTTAATTACTTATCCCCACCACCTACTATTTTTACCCAAGTATCTACTGCCGGATTCGGTCCCCTCGAGGTATTTTTGTTCACTTCGCTCCAAAAACACTCTCTTCTCGACCCCCGCTGTAGAAAACGTGATGACTGATCACCTTTTCTTTGCGCTTCGAATCCCTCATAATAAAAATGGATAGCTATCTACCCTTCGGGCAAGTACCTATCCATTAGGTGATGGCGGGATTCGAACCCGCGCATAGCGGTTTTGCAGACCGCTGCCTTACCACTTGGCTACATCACCACACCAGAATTATACATCAGAGAAGGAACGGAATCACGTGGTAAAATGAATGAGAATGAAATTACTCCAGGTATTTTTAGCCTTTGCAAGTATCTATCTCTTTTGTTCAGCAGTAGCGTTAATTTTCCTTTTTTGTAGTTGGCTGCAGGCATTTTACCCAGATTCATCTGGGAAGCCGTTTGCAAAAATCTCCGAGTCGTTTACATATGAAGAATATAAAAATTCTACTGCATTCGCTGCAATGATGCGTATCCAACCAAGTGCAGAAGAGGCTGCGACTACAAAAATATTTTCGGCATCCCCACTTATTCTTGAGTATGAACAGGGTGTTTTATCTGAACAATTAGTACCGCTTGGATTTTCTACTTTGTATCAACTTGAGAAAGTACAAAATGAAGAAGGAAAAATTTTATACGAAAGACCAACTTCATTGGTAAATCAGTTATTTAGGTGGGTTTTTAGAAACAAAATCACGTGGTCAACAAAGAACGTTGTCTTGGTTGCAACAACTCCAGCAAAAACGTACACTGTTACTGCCTTACCTGATACAGTACAAGTAGATGAAAATTAAACAAATATTTTTTAAACTTTGTTTGGGGATAGTTATCCTTTTTGCTGCGCAAAACTTACTTGGAGGTTTTGAGTTCTCGAAATCAGGAACATATACAACACTTTTTTTACTACTTTTCGTAGCATCGGAATGGTTAACAACAAGAATCAGGATTTTCTTTTTACTTCCTAATCTACTTCCTTTTTCTATACTACTTCATTCTGCGCTGATTTTCGTACTTTTTTATGTTGCGAATCATTTTATTGCAGGAATTACAGTTACTCATTTACGTGTCGAAATTCTTGCTCGTTTCACCAAAGAGCATTTCCTGCAAAATTTGGGAGAGTTTGGTACAATTAGTGTGGTATCGATTTGCATGGGAGTCGCTTACCAGATGATAAATTGGTTCAATAACGAAAAATGACACAGCAAATGGTAAGTATCTTAGAAATTATTTTTGGAATCATTGGAATTATTGTTGTACTTGCACAGAACCGAAGTGAGCAGGGATCAAGCTTTTTTGGTGGTGGAGGTGATGTTTTTAAGTTGCGAAAAGGTGTTGATCGAATCCTCTTCTATGCAACTTTCATTATTATTGCTCTGTTAATGGTTCTTATTTATCTAGACATTAAAGTAATTTCGTAATTATGAAATTGCGAGAAGCAATCTGGAATTACCCTCTTGCAGTAATTACATTTATTACAAAATTTTCTGCCCTTTTCGTGGCGCTATTCGGAGTATTGATGGGAGTTGCTGTTTTGATGAGTATTACTTTTATTAGTAATACAAAATATACTAATCGATTGTTTAGCGGCGCTCTAAACTATGGAGTTGTCGGCACTCTCGAGACAATTAATCCACTTGAAGTAGGTGAAACGGATGGTGAACAAATGGCAAGTAAGCTTATTTATAATAGTTTAGTTTCAATTGACGAGGCGGGAGTGGTATTTCCAGAGTTAGCTGATACCTGGGCTATTTCGCCTGATGGGAAAGAATCGATTTTTTATCTTAAAAAGGGTGTTAGGTGGCATGATGGTTATGAACTAACCGCCCGTGATGTGGCTACTACTTTTGAGTTACTAAAATCAGGCGATCGTGAAACAGTACTCGGTGCTATTGCCAAAGATATAGAAGTAGAAGTTCGTGGAACATATGAAGTTGCCTTTAGATTAAAGCAAGTTAATGCAGCCTTCTTTGAATTAATGGCAACTCCGATATTGCCGGAGCATTTGTATTCAGATATGTCATATTCTCGCCTCGTTGAACTCGGAGATGCAATTATGCCAGTTGGTACAGGGCCATATCAGTACATTCGTCGTGAAGGGAATGTTTTGTACTTCCAAGCAAATGCAAACTATTTTAGGGGAAAACCTGCAATTCGTTACATTACTATTAAAGTATTTAGTGAATATAAGCTTGCAGAAGCAGCTTTTTTTAGAGGAGATATTCAAGCGTTTGCTCCTGTTGATCCCTCGAAGATCGATCAACTTACAACAGTTGCAAGTACATCAGAGAGGATTACCATGAACAAGATGATACGGTCTAATAGCACAAGATTGCTCCTCTTTAATCGTTCGAAGGAGAACATAGGCAAAGAATTACAATTTAGACAAGCGGTAGCAAAATCTATTTCTAAGGTTGATGTTGCAAAACTCGTTATTGGTGCAGATCCTGCATATGGTCCATATGATAGTTCTTCATATGTTTATGACGCACGTGTTGAGGGGATCAACGCATATTCTCGAAGTGAGGCAAACGGTATGTTGGACAAAATGGGGTGGCATTACCCCTACTCAGGCGCACTGTATCGCACAAAAGGTGATAATGAATTGACGTTAGCACTAACATTTCTTGACACAGAAACCAATAGGAATGTTGCTCTGGTAATTAGAGAACAACTTGCAAAGGTCGGAATCAACCTCTCTTTAAATGGTGTTTCGAGCGAAGTAATGCTGCAATCCGTTTTACCTGAAAAAGAATTTGAGCTTCTCCTCTTTGAGATTAATACAGGTATCGATCCAGATCAATATGGTTTGTGGCATTCATCGCAAACAACATTTCCTGGCTTGAATTTGGGTAGCTACAACTCTCCATTGATTGACGAGTTGCTCGAAAAGGGGCGACTACAAAGTAACAGAGACCTTCGTCTCGAGGTGTATCAACAGTTTCAGCAAGAGTTGGTTCGTGATGCTGTTGCTATATTTCTTTATCATCCCTCATATTTTGAGGTTTCGTTTGATATAATTGATCGTAAGTTGCCAAACTCGGCAGCCGAACCAAGTGATCGTTTTTCGAATATTTACACTTGGAAAATGTTGCCGGAGTGGCGAAATTGGCAGACGCGCTAGCTTCAGGAGCTAGTGTTAGCAATAACATGCGGGTTCGAGTCCCGCCTTCGGCAGATTCATATAAGCTTCTTTCACTGCATCAAGAGACAGTTTTTAGGGTAATGTAGATAAGGGTAAAGATTCCAGGAAAAACGTGCGTTGCGACAATTGGAACCTGATACAATACATAACGTAAATTTATGATTATATTGTGAAAGATAGGCTACTATTCTTCGATACCGAGACGACAACTGGGTGGTATGACGTGGTTTCGATAACCGAAGTCGTTGAAATTGGGTGGGTTTTAACGGAAGGTGAAAAAGTTTTAGAGGAAGGTCAGTCACTTATCTCGTCTATCATCCCAATAAATAGCTATACGGAGAAGTTAATTGAAATCTCAAATGATATGTTGATTAGCGCACCACAATTACACGATTACTTTCCTGAAATGGTACGAAAATCTGAGGGGGCGATACTGATTGGACATAACACACAGTACGACCTCAGAGTCATTGAAGAGACCTTGGCACGTCGTGGGCATACGCTTACCCCTTGGTACGAAGAATTCGCTTCGAGGTCATACCTCGATACCATGCATCTGTTTGGAAAGGTTATGCCAAATGCCCCTGATCGAAAATTGAAGACGGCAATGTCTTATGTGGGCCTTGACCCAGAGTTGAAAAAGCATAGAGCACTCCCCGATTCGCAGTTCACGAAAGACGTATTCTTTTGGTTGTGGCCGAAATTATCACAAATGTATCAAGTAGATTCTGTAGAGGATTTTGTAGAAGTTTGGAAAGGTGGGAAACCAAGAAATCAACTAACACTTCTGTAGACAAGTTGTTGAATAGTACCCTGTCTATCTATTGAGTTACATAATAATAAAGCCGCCTAATCAAGGTCTTTAAATTTATCAGGATCTGAATTATTGCATCGTGGACACGTGACAACTATCTTGTTTGACTCGAGTACCAGCTGGCAGACTAAACATTGCCATCGTCGCCATTCTTCATGGTAATCTGGCATGAGTGAGGCAAGTGAATTATAGGTTTCGATAAATGATTCGATGGTTGCGAGTTTTTGGAATGCTTGCTCGGTCGTCATATTTGCAGTATCAATAACTGTTTCTTGTTGTTTCTCTGGTTCACGCATGTTGATACCTAGGTGTGATTTCAAACTTTCTTCCCATAAGTTATCAAGCTCGTTGAGCCGTTCTTTTACTTGTTGTTTTTGATCTTTTGATGCCATAATCTTGTATCTATGGAGCAACCTCTCTGTTCTATCGTCCAACGTTGCATGCAGCCAATAAATATGTTTAACAGGTAGTTGTATTGAGAATGCGTACGAGGCGTACCCGGTGCAGTGAACAATTGTCGGTTTTTTCACGATACTTATTTTACTTGTTAAGAACGAATATATCTGTTTTTGTACTGCTGCATTCTCCTTTGCAATCAACTCGTAAAAATCGAGTAGCTGTATTTCGTGTTTAAGTGTTCCAACAGGAGCAGTCACATGTCCAGTGGAAGCTCCTAGATCTCTCAAATACTGATTCCCATTTACGACAGTAAAAGAATACGATTGTCCCACATAGTTAGAAATAATAGAACTACCAGAGGCCAGAAGACCATCTAAAAGGATTACTGGGGCGATTGAGACTGTGTCGGACATTAGAAACATGATACACTAAAAAAATTATGACGACAACGAGTATCGACTTTAAAAACTCCAAAAATTTGGGAGGAAAGAATACTTCAGGGAGTAATCAATTAGCAAAGCAACTATTTGCGGTTATTGCAGGTTTATTGTTATTTGGTTTAATCGAAGTCTTTTCTGCAAGTCGCTATCAAGGCGAGCAGCTAAAGGGTAATATTTATTACTTCGGACTTATTCATGCGTTGTTTGTGGGCATGTCGTTTTTGACGCTTATTGTTTTGCCAGCTTTTCCAAGTATGATATGGAAAAAATTAACCTGGGTTGTATTTTTGGGATTATTAGTCTCGCTTGTCTCGGTATTTTTCTTTTCTGCAGAAAATGGTGCTCATCGATGGATTCCAATTGGATCGACAGGCTTCAATGTGCAACCTTCAGAATTTGCGAAAATCGGAGCAATTCTTTTGGGGGCATTACTTTTTGCAAATGCAAAATGGGATCAGGACAAAACCCAGGGGGATCACTTGATTCGACTTGGAATAATGTCAATTCCGATTGGCATTATGCTGACATTAATCCTTGTCCAGCCAGATTTAGGAAATATAATTGTTATTGGTGGTGCCTATGCGGTTATGTATTTTCTCACTCAGAATAAATGGAAAGCTCGTGATGGAATTTATGTTGTAATTTTGGCTGCAGTTATTGGAGTAGCTGCTGTTGCGATGGAGCCGTATCGTTTTGAGCGCATTACAACTCATCTCGAGTTTATTCGTACTGGCAAGGTTCAGGATGAGTTTGGTAAGGGCTTACAGCTTAGAAACATTCTGATTGGAGTAGGTTCTGGTGGTTTGTGGGGCAAAGGAATTGGTGGCTCACAACTGAAATATGGTTATTTTGTTGAAGTAACCGCATTTACAGATTCGATCTCAGCAGTGATTCTCGAAGAGCTCGGTTTCCTTCTGGGATCTGTATTTATTGGTGTTTACCTGTATCTCTTTTACCTGTTTGTAAAGGTAGCGGAACTACAACAAACACAATACCAAAAGTTGGTAATGTGGGGAATCGCTATGTGGTTTATTATTCAGACATTTATGCACTTAGGGGCAAATGTAGCGTTAATTCCGGTTAAAGGCACGACATTGCCGTTTGTGAGTTATGGCGGATCATCTTTGCTCGCCGTTGCAGTCGCTGGAGGAATGGCTATTCGTCTTGCTCGCCATCCTTCCGAAACTGCTTAAGGAACTCTTCTTTTGAAAGGACTTTTTTTTCTGGTTCTTCAGTTTCTCCGCTGGTATCTTCTATAACTTCGAGTGGTTCAGATTTTTTTGTTACCTTTTTTGCTTTCTGCAGAGGATCTGTCGACTTTTTGTTTGGCTTCTCCTCGACTTTCTTATCTCGGATAACAGTCTTTGATTTTTTGTTCTGTAGTTTAGTCTGAGTAATAACTTCTACGATAGTGCTATTGCCTTCTTGTAAGTCTCCAAATAATGTTGCTATAGTTTTTTCATCACGGCGTTTCGCCGCCCGTTTGCGAAGTCGTAAATCAATCATAACGAGAATCGCTAGCGTTGCTACTCCGATTGCTCCGTAAAAAACGGTGGGCCTTTCTTTTCTGTTTGTATCTATATTTTTGAGAATTGTCTTTGAAAATTCTAAAACTTTGTTTGCGTTTTCGTCCCCGCTTGGTGAAATAACGGCCCCGATCGCATTCTGGTGGTATGTAACCGCAAATGTTTTTGATGCGTTGCTGACAATCCCATTTTTGATCGTGAAAGCGATAATGTTGTTGTTACCCTCTTGAGGTTCAGGGATGATAAATTCCCACTTTCCGTCAGTCGTTGAGGTAATTTTATGAGTTTTATCACTATTAATAATTAACATAATTGTCGACTGCGGGAGTGCCAAACCTTTGACAACGACTGTCGCGGGTTTCACAACTTCGGTTTTGAGTGTAGGGTCAAATTGCGGAGGTTTTGGAGTAACAAGAATTTTCTTTGTCAGTACTCGGACAACACCATCTTTTGTTCTGAACTTGAAGATAATTTTGTGTTCGCCAATTGTTAGGTTTGGGAGCAGAAATGGATTTGGTGCTTTGGTGATTGTTTTGTCATCGACCGTAACATCAACACCTTGTTTTCCTGGATCTATAAAAGTTACCGGATAATTGGGATCCTCGGTTTGATCAGGCATGTTCAGAGAGAGTTCTTTGGTAATTTGCTTTTCTCTTTCTATTTCTGCATCTACAACTGCTGCTGCAGGAGTTGTAGATGCGGATACTTTATTTGGTTGTAATAACAAAAGTGTGAGGATGGCTGTACAAAGAAGTAGCAGAATAGTTCGTTTATCCATTGTGTAGGTTATCAAGGGCAGACAGATGTGTCAAACCACAAAACAAGATGATATGAAGAAAAATCACGATTTTTGCAGGGTTCTATTCTACTCGTCTAAATTACTCTCTCCGTCGAAGACGATATCTTCTGGTTTCTTTGCTCTTTGGAAAATGAGGATACCGTTGAGATGGTCAACTTCGTGTTGGATATATCGGGCATACATACCTTTTGCGATAATTTCGAATTTCTCTCCGTCACTTGTGTAGGCAGATACTTTAATTTTCAGGTATCGTTCAACGAAAACGTGATAAAACGGAATACTCAAACAGCCTTCTCCCATTTCCTCAGTTGCACCATCAATGACTTGAAGGACAGGGTTTATAAAGAAAAATGGTTTACTTGCAGGAATCTCAAAATTTTTTGGAAAAATAACGTCGTAATTCAAAGACTTTTTATCTAACTTAAGACAGAAAACTCTGAAATCTCTTCCAACTTGGGGGGCTGCAAGACCTGCTGCTCGAGTGTAGTGCGTCACAGTTTCTCCAAGGTTGTTGAGAAAGGTCTGAATTTTTGCGCTCTTAATATCTTTAACTGGAATTTCTTTAGTTTTTTTGTAAAGAATTGGGTTTCCAGCAAACGTAATTGGTAAAACCATGCGTAATTATACTCTTTTTTACATTTTTTCAACAACCTCAATTCCAATCAAGTTGAGTCCTGATTTTAGAATTTCTGCTGTTTTCTCTGCAAGAGTCCTTCTTGCACGTTGTAATTCTTTATTTTGCTCGGCATTAATTGGACACTGAGAATAGAATGTGTTGAAAAGTTGCGCGGTTTGATGCGTATATTCAGCGACAATATGCGGTGCAAGTTGTTCTGCAGCCTGCAAGACAATAGTTGGGAATCTCGACAACCATCGCATGAGGTTCATCTCTGCTTCCAAAACCAACTGAGAACCATCTTTGTTTGTTGCTTCTGGAATCTCAACTTGTTTAAGAATACTTTTTATCCTAGCATAGGTGTACTGAATGTACGGCCCTGATTTTCCTTCGAAACTCACGGATTCTTCAAGATCGAATTTCATATCTTGGAAAATGTTTTGTTTTAGGAACGCAAATTTAATTGCTCCCATAGTAACGATTTCAGCAGTTTTACTTTTTTCTACTTCGCTCATGTTTTCTCGGTCTTTCATAACCTCTCTAACCCGTTCTTTGACAGTACTGACAAGGTCGATTGCACTTAATATTTTTCCAGTTCTTGAGCTCATTTTCCCGGTTGAAAGAGAGACAAGCCCAAATCCTAGATGCTGGACTTTCCCGACTAGCTCTGGAAAACATAGTTCTAGAGCCTTGATGACAACGCTGAAATAACCATTCTGTTCGTTGGCTGTCGTGATTAGATTCAAGTCATATTTCCAATCTTCGTATTTTTGTATATTTAAACCAATATCTTTTGCCTCGTAGGTGGGCGTGTCGTTTTTAGTAAGAAATACTCTGGTATGAAGTCCGTATTTCTCTCCAGGAAAAATAACAGCCCCCTCGTTCTCCTCAAAGACTTTCCCTATATTATTTTTTACAATTGACCTCCCTCTTTCCCAAGTTTCACTCTCAAAATAATGATAGGTTTGTTGGACACCAAGGCTCTGTTCAAAGGTTTGATAATAATCGATTGACCATTGTCGCGTTTCTTTCCAGATTGTCGTGATTTCTGGGTCATGTGTGTAGATTTTTTTGTTGATATCATCGATAGTTTTTTTTGCGATTGGGTCTTCGTCGTATGCACTACTACCTTCTTGATAACATTTTTGTAAGAGCATTACTCTTTCCAGTGGATCAGTTGGCTTTGGTTGCCCTAGCTGAATATAACCATATAGTGCTTTTGCAACATGTGGTCCGACATCGCCTTGATAGTTTGCTTTTGCGACAGTGTGCCCAACAGCACTAAGAAGACGTGCGAAACTTTCACCTGCGATATAGGAGAATATATGGCCGATATGGGGAAGTTTATGTGTATTTGGTTGCCCATATTCAACAAAAATTTTTTTATTATTTTTTACTGGCTCTAAAGAAATACCTTTGTGTTGCACAAAGTTCCACAGATTATCTTGTGAGATTGTAAAGTTTATGAATGCTCCAACGACGGATATTTTTGCAATCTTGGTTTTAATTTCGGTTGTCGCTTCTGAATCTAAGTATTTCGCGATTTCTTGTGCAACTTCTACAGGGTTCTTTTTAAGCACCTTTGCCATAACCATGGCAACGTTCGAGGCGTAATCACCGAATTTGCTATTTGAGGGGAAGTCTACGGTAAAATTTGTATCTTCAAGCGAATATAACGATTTGATTGCTTCTTTTATTACTTGGGTAATAATTTGCTTCATAGGTGAGTATACAATTATTTATACTAATTACCTATGGACGGGAATCCCGTGGTACCACCATAGTTCCTTCGAAACGAAGGCCCTCTTGGATGTCTGTCTTGCAGTATCCCTCTGCGGAAGCTTTAAGCAAATGCTGTTTACCTCCTAGTCTCACGAGTGCGATCTCGATCGGTGACAAGTAGGTAATTATATCACGAGATTTGGATCTATTGCATGTGCCCACTATTTTGCTAGTAGTATGTCACTGCGGATTATTGAGTTGGAAACAGAAAAAGTATTCCCAAAGATGGTAAAATACAGCAATGAGTCAACTTTCTGTAAGAGAAGCAATACCAGAAGATGCCGCTCGTTTCTTAGAAATCAATGGCGCAGCTTGGCTAGCAACTTATCCTGTTGAAAGAAATGATTTGGTTATTACACGAGAAGATATTTTGTCGAGATTAAACGAAAATCCGCGTGAAATTCGTCTTGAAAATTGGAGAAAACGTCTAGAATCAATGGATGACACCTCAACTATTGCATTTGCGTGCGAATTAGACGGTTTAGTCGTCGGATACTGTGTTCTTACGAAAAGCGACGCCGAAAGAAGTATTAAGCAGATGTACGTCCTACCCGAGTATCACAACAAGGGAATCGGCTCAGCATTAATGATGAAAGCCCTAGAATGGTTAGAAGTGGCCACTCACGATGCAGCCGTCAATGTAGCATCGTATAATGAAAACGCAATTAAATTTTATGAAAAGGCTGGATTCGTAAAAGGCAGAGAGATTATTGATCCTATTGGAGAGCTTCCGAGCGGTGCAATAATCCCTGAAATTGAAATGATAAGAAAAGCAGGAGGAATAGTATGAATATTGTAGGAATTGAAACAACATGTGACGAGACATCATTTGCTTTAGTTGCAGACGGAACGACAATAATCTCCGAAATGACCATGTCTCAGGTCGCAAAACATGCGATGAGGAGCGGTGTCGTTCCTGAATTAGGAGCACGAGAACATATCCAAAATATCGCGCAATTGGGTGAAAAATTCTTTCAATCAATAGAAAAGCATAAAATCGATGCAATTGCTGTCGCTTCAAAAGTTGGTTTGCCACCAGCAGTTCAAGTTGGTGAATCGTATGCTGCAGCTCTTGCCAAGGCAAAAAATGTTCCGCTAATCCCAATTAATCACGTGGTCGCACATGTATGGGGCGTTTGGGTTGACGTTGCTTTCATAGAAAAACCTGCATTTCCATTTCTTGGGTTGATTGTTTCGGGTGGACATACGCAACTCGTTTCGTTTGGTTCTCCAACAGAGTTCGATATCATTGGAGAAACTTTAGATGACGCTGTCGGTGAAGCATTTGATAAAGTCGCTCATATTCTTGGTCTTCCCTACCCTGGTGGTCCAGAGATCGAACGAGTTTCGGAAAAAGGGGATAGCCATGCGGTCCCCTTGTCAATTCCACTAGAAAATGATGACTCATTAAATTTTAGTTTTTCTGGTTTGAAGACAGCGGTACGAACATATGTCGAGAAGGAGTTGCCAAAACAGCACGAAACGTATAAAGAATATTTTGTTGCTGACGTTGCTGCATCATTTCAGAGAGTCGCCTTTATGCACATCGCTCAGAAGGTCGAAAAAGCGTTGAAAGAAACAGGTTACAAACGATTAGTACTTGGCGGTGGCGTTGCTTCGAGTCAAAGGTTAACGGATATGCTTTTTTCGTATTTTGAAGAGAAAAAAATTAAGTGCGAGCTGTTTGTTCCTAATCGAAAATATTGCACCGATAATGCGAGTGTTATTGCGGGGTATGCATACAATTTGCTTGAGGATTGTTAGTAGTTATGAAAAATATCAAGCTACTCTACTGGCTAAATGCTAGTTACTACACATGGTTTTGGTTGGGGGTTTGGGTTCTTTACTATTCAAGGTTTGGAGGGTTTGCCGCAGTAGGGATTTTAGAAACTGTGATGATTATATCCACAATTTTGTTTGAGATTCCAACCGGTGCAATTGGCGATTTGCTGGGTAAACGTAAAACCTTGTTGCTTGGTTATATCTTGTCGAGTTTTTCGCAGTTTTGGATGGGATTAGCACCAAATCTTTTTCATATGGTGTTCGCACTAATTGTCATGAATCTAGGTGGCGCATTACGATCAGGTACCTTTGAGGCCATGGTGTATGACACACTGAAAGACGAAGGTAAAGAATCGGGGTACAGTAGGATAATTGCTAATTTAACTTCAGGAAAGTTAGTAGTTCTTGCTATTTCTGGTGTAGTTGGTGGATTTCTATATAAGATTTCACCTGAACTTCCCTTTTATTTTACAGGAGCAGTTGGATTGTTAGGAGCTTTTGGTACTTTATTCCTTGTTGAGCCAAAAACAGATTCTGAAAAATTTACAGTAAACGGTTATATTAAACAAAATATTTTTGGATTTAAACAATTATTCGTAACACCAGAAACTGTAAAGAAAACACTAGCACTCTTATCAATTCTATTTGTCTCTTCAATAATGTACGAAGGGTTGAATGATATCATGTCAGTGAAGTACGGATTTACTGAGGTACAATTGGGGATTTTTGCGGCGATCTTAAGTCTCGCAGGAGCTGGCGCATCTATCCTCTCCGTTCGCCTTGAAAAGAAGATTTCGAGCAGCAAACTTTTTCTGTTAGGAATCTTTGGATTTGCAGTTAGTTTGCTGTTATCACCGTTTGTTGGGCTTATCGGTGGTGGTGTCACTATTTTGATTCGGAATATTATATCTCCAATACTCGAAAACGAATCATCAGCGGTTATTAACCGATATGTCGACTCAAAATATCGTGCAACAGCACTATCTGCGTTTTCAATGTTACGATTCTTGCCCTATGCGTTAACTATTTACGTTGTTAGTGCAGCTGCAGACGTCTATCCAGTTACCTATGTTGTTTTTATTTTGGGAATATTTACGATTGTTGCCTTTGGAATCAATCTTCTTGTGTTTGGTCGAGAGAAAGTGTCGCAATGACAGGGTTAAACGTAACCGTAACATTTAGTAAATCTTTCAAAACTGTCTTGAGAAAATCAATTCTTGTTGTATTGGTGAAAAGAGAAAACTCACTCCCGTTGTTTGCTTTATGCTTTTCGCAATAAAAGCCTAGGAAGTCAAAATTTCCTTGATATATTGTGTTGCCACAGATTTGGCAGGTAATAGGGAACTCGAGAATATCATAGAAGTTAAGCACTTTCATGATTAATAGGAAGATTCCGAGTTGTGCCCGCTCAACATCCTTAGAAATATTTATGTCTAAGAGTGAATTGTAGAGTGAAAAGAAAAATTGCCGTTCGGCTAAAAAATAGGTTTGTTTCAATACAGCAAGGAGAATTTGAAATAAAACAATGGTCGTCAAATCACTTTTTAGAAATGAAAATGATTCGACAATTTCCGACTCGGTTAAATAATAGTGGTGTCTCTTGTAAAGTTTTGCCTTAATTGCGTTTCCGATATCGAGCGCTTTGCCACGAGTACTCGTCTCTCTGTTTCCTCCTTTGACGACGATTGTTTGTTGACCTTCAAATGGCGAAATACCAATGAATGCGAGGTCGTCCGTATATTTACGTGAGTCAAGAATAAGGAATAGTCCGCTAACATACTCACGCATTGAGAATTGTATCTAGGTTAGTATGGAAAGCTGATACAGTGAACTTCTTTGCAGACTGTTTGAGCGTGTCTTTTTTGTAATTCATTTTTCGATGTTTTTTAATTGCTTCGAGCAAACTTTCGACGGTATTTTCTTCAAAGAGAATACCATTAACGTGATCAGTAATAATTTCCGGAGTTGCTCCAGCATTAAGTCCGATAACTGGAGTACCTAAGGCAAGTGGTTCAACCTTTGTAATACCGAAATCTTCATCGTTAAGGGAAAAAGATGCGGACGCGGTGGCAAGCACCTGCATTTTTTTCCCTTCCTCAATAAATCCAGTAAAAATAATATTGCCGTACTGCTCTACTTCACGATCTAAGGATTTCAAGTAGATTTTGCTTTTCTTAAGTTTTCTAACCTTAGCTTTAAGTGCAGGAAGATGTGGTCCATAACCCATAATTATCAACCTTTCTGGTAGGTTATGTTTAAGAAAGAGGTCGATTGCAAGGTCAATGTTTTTGTAACTTTCAATACGGGAAACGCTGGCAAAGTATGTTCCTAATTCGTTCTGAAGTTCTTGGTTGAAGTAGTCTACTTTTAAGAGTTCATCGGGAACAGCAGCAGGATAAAGAATATCAGATGTTTTATTGTAGAACGAGGAGACACGATCTTGTACAGCCTTTGATATCGTGAGTATTTTTTGAATTCTTCCTATGCCATCGAGATCATACATTTGCGAGCGAAATCTCATAATGTCAGTTATAAGCAGTGGCGCACTGATTTGTTTGAGTATGCTGTACGCATGGTCAAGATTCCAGAGAAAACGTGCAGGAGTGTTTGAGTAAAGGATATGCCGTCCTTTTACAGGTGGGATCACAGCATGTGACAAAAAAGCAGTATAACTTATTACGAGGTCAAAATCCTTAAGGTTCATTTCGTGAAGAAATGCAGGAAGTAGGAAGTTCATAATGCGAAACATTATAGGTTTCAAGAACCTTACTTTTGGGCCGAGGTGGACGTTTTCTTCACCGATCCTTTTTTGAATTTCTTTGATGAAGCTTTGACTAAACGGTGAGTCTACAACGAATCCAAAGAAGATTTCAATCGTATCAGAGGGAAAATGAGAAACTAATTCTAATAAAACACGTTCCGCACCGCCACCTAGTCCAGGTACGTAATCATAAACAATAGCAGTACGCATATCAGGTGATATGAACAGGATTTATGTACAGAGGTTCAAGTGATTTCGAAAGTGTCAGGTGATCGTTAGCTAACTCTCTGAATCCAATTGCATCGTGGAGTAAATCTTCGTAAGTTCTACACTCATGCTGAGTTGTGAGGTTTTCTTCGCTTACGACAAGAAGATTCTTTTCTACGTGCACGTCTTCCCAAGTTTTATATGAAATTTCGCCCTCTTTCTCAAAATAACCTCGACTCTCATCGACTTTCCCTGTCTTTATTCTTGGCCATGATTTCAGGTAAATTGGACCCTTGTGCGTTGTCGCAGCTCGAACATAATCAAAAGAGGTATATGAGAAAACATGATTTGCTGTTAAGAGCCCACCGTGAAGTAGCCCGTATGCGTACGCAATGCTCGTACGAATCCCGGTGTAAGATCCTGGTCCTCTGTTGATAAGAAGGATGGTTTCGGAAGTAAACGGAATTTTTTCAATTGCAGCAAAGAGTTCTGAATAATCTGTCACATCAGTTTGTGTATATTCAGTGCTTTCAACCGAAACAAGGTTTAACGGTCTCAATGCTGTTTGCAGAATAACAAATTTATGAGAGCTCATATTCACGATCTCCATCTGATTTTATACTGATAGTAACAGTTTTATGGGGTAGTTCGGTTAACATCTTTTCTGCTCGCTCTGGCCATTCGATAAACAAAATATTTTTTTCATCGAGATAATCCCAGAATCCAATTTGTTCGAGAACTTTTTCTGCTTGATCTGGTTCAATGCGATATAAGTCAGTGTGGATAATTTTGGTTTTGCCTTCCCAATCGCAGGTGTAATCTTGGAGGAACGTGAATGTCGGGCTTGGGAGTGATCGACCAATCCCAATATGCTTTGCAAATTGGTTGGTGAAATGAGTTTTTCCTGCTCCAAGATCACCAACAAGGAAGATGACTGCCGGCGAGTTTTCTTTCGCGTAACTAGATACTTGCTCGAGAACTTCTGAAAGTGTCATGTGAGATTATAGCGTAACTCGTTGTGTCCAGGTAATCTTGTTGATAAAGCCGATATCGTGAGTAACAACAATAAACCCGCCTTCATATTCGTTAAGTGCCTGAACGAGTTCATCGACGCTTTCCGTATCGAGGTGATTAGTTGGTTCATCAAGAAGCAAGAGTGTTCTTGGCGATACTGATGCCATTGCTAGAGCTAATTTTGCCTTTTCTCCACCGCTTAACGTGCCAGCCACCCTGTTGACCTGATCGTCTTTCATAAAGAGGAAATTGCCTAAAATTTTTCGAATTTCCTCGTATTCAAGTGTCGGTGCCAGCTCTGCAATATGTGTTACCAATGTCTTAGTATTATCAATCAGTGAGTAATGTTGGTCGATATATAAAGAAAGTTGTGGAAACTTAGGCTTTGATTCAGACTCGAGTTTGTAACCCTCTTGTTTATGAATGGCTTTTAAGAGTGATGATTTACCCGTTCCGTTTCGTCCATTCAAAAGTACTTTGTCTTGGTTTGTTACTCGAAGTGTACAGTCTTTAGACAAGAATTTATCTCCAGCGGTCAGGGTAGCCTTGTTGATATCAATGAGTGAAAATAGAGAGCTATCACTTTCACCAAGTTCAATATTAAGTGTTTGGGTTTTCTTTAACTTGTCCTTAATTTCTTTTATATCTTCTCGACTTTCTCGTTCTGCTTTGCGGGCAATTGCCATATCATGGCTGGTTGACTTTCCAGCACGATCGATAAAATAACCACGAAGTATTGAAGGAACACCTTTTGCTTTATACTTTTCTTCGGCTGCGTCACTACGCATGGTTCTTTCAGAAACTTGCTGCTTCCGTGCGAGAGCTGCATTCATTTCCTTTGTGTGTACTCTGAGTTTTCGTTCCAAAACAAATGTTTCGTGTGCTTTTTGCTGGACAAAATTTGAGTAATTACCGGTATATTTGTTGAGTTTCTGATCTCTGATTTCAAAAATTTTCCTCGTAACTTGATCAAGTAGATAAGAATCGTGAGAAACAATAACAAGTGCTTTTCTGTATGCTTTTAGCTCTTTCATGAGGCGTTCAACTCCAATGCTGTCAAGGTGGTTGGTAGGTTCGTCGAGTAAGAGCATGTCCGGTTGTACCAGTAATGCGAGTGCTAGATGAAGCATGGTTAATTCTCCACCACTTAATTGACCCATGAGCTTGTCTGCGGTGATTTCTTTATAGTCAAACAATTTTTCTATTCTGTGAAAAACATCCCAACCTTCTTCATGTTTTGTTAATGCATAGCTAACGACAGGCAGAGCTTTTTCCTCTTCAGTTATGCGGATTTCTTGCGGAACATAAAAGGTCGTTGTTTGTACATCAATTTCCCCTTTTCGTGGTTGTGTTTTATTGGTTAACGTTCGAAGAAGTGTTGATTTTCCTGTACCATTCTTACCGACAATACCAATTTTATCACCAGGCTGAATACTGAATGAAACGTGGCTGAGAAGGATTTTATTTCCGACTGCGAGTTGGATGTCGTCTGCGTGTGCAAGGTACATTGTTTCTGAGTTAACGAATTATCGGAGTAATGAATTAATTACAATCATACATTATACCCTAAGTAATGGATAAATAGCGAACTATTTGTTAAAATAAATCATGGAATTAGCAAACTTTACAAAGATAATTGTGTTACCGACAAACCTCGAAGCTCCTAAAGAATTGAAATTTGAGGATATTATTGCAAGACCATTATTACGTACAGATCTAACTGATGACTTAGCCGGCGTCAACTCTAGTGTCAATATAATTAGAGAAACTCGAGGTGGCTCTTGGCCATCTGGAGAACTTACTGCAGAGGAAGATTTCCTCGATCTCGCTTGGCATGAACGCGAATTTGGCAGTAACTCTTCTTTTGCCTACGTTGTCTATTCTGCGAACGGTGAATATATCGGCTGCTTTTATCTTTATGGTATGGGAGTACGTACTGAACTAACCGAAACTCTTGCTGAATATGATGTTGATGCGAGTTGGTGGGTGACGACAAAAGCATTTGAGCAAGGGTATTATGAGAAACTATATTATGCCTTGCAAACTTGGCTAATAAAGGATTTTCCTTTCACAAAGATTTATTACTCGAACAAACAGATTCCTTCTGTTTAAGAGCTTTTAAGTTTTTCCCAGAGAGGTCGTAGTTCTTCGATATATTTGAAGACATGAGGTAAAACTTTTTCTGCTTCAGGGTACTCTTTCATAAGTAACTTTTCGCAGTCAAAAACTTTTATCTGCTCTACTTCGTTTTTATCAAAAGCATATGGTCCATCAGAAATACCGGAATAAAGGTAGTAATACTTTGACTGATTGTTATTTTGATGTAGCCATTTGCGTACAAAAGTAAGTGGGATGTGAATACCCATTTCTTCGGCTAGTTCTGATTGAGCGCATTGTTCGATAGTTTGTCCAAATACCTGATGACCACCAGGCATGTCCCATGCTCCAGGTCCAGTCATTTTGTTGAAACTTCTCTGTTGTAAAATAATTTCACCTTTCGAAGTAAATATCATCAAATGGGCAGCTCTATGGAATCGAGTATTGTCTTTGTGTGCCAGCTTCCTTGTTAATTTTCCTATTTCTTGGTCATTTTGATCTACTTCAACAAGGACTTCATCTTCAGATATGTTGATTGATCGTATTGCGACATCAAGTTCTTTTGCTAGCTGTTGATCGATTGCATAGGTATCGTTAGTAACGATAAATCGATCTCTTTCAATCCAGCGATACTGTCCAAAATTCTCATTTTCTGTTGGTTCTCCCGAAATATACTCCATAAGATAGTAAATGGTTACACCATATGCGCGATTATCCCACCCAATATCAGATTGAACTGTTACAAGTTTTTTCAACGAAGCAGTAACTCCTGGAAGTTCAGTTTCCAAAATTCTTAATGCAGCGTTCTCTGGGGTCTCATCCCATTTAATCCTTCCGCCTGGGAACTGCCAAAACTGAGCAGTTTCTTTCTTACCTTGAAGCAGTAACCCCTCTTTTCTGACAATGATATCGACATTAAGAATAGGTGTTACACGAGATGTAAGTTCAGCTAAGTGTTGCTTTTTTGTTACTTGGTAGTTTGGGTTGCTCATAATTACACTAAAACCTATAGGAATTTTAAGCAATTTGAT
Organism: bacterium; assembly: GCA_020853235.1. Lineage (GTDB taxonomy): Bacteria > Patescibacteriota > Dojkabacteria. The sequence goes on from JADYZG010000026.1 coordinate 53,893, forward strand.
TTATGGGGGTCCCTCTCAAATATGCTTTAATATTCTCCGTAATAATTCTCCCCATGTTCTCATCTGATTCTCTGGTATTATAACCAATATGTGGAGTTAAGACAGTATTTTTGATTACTACCCAATCTGAGGTCGCAGTATCGATTCCTGCTCCAGAAATGGCACTACTATTTAATGCATTTTTCAGTGCTTCTTGATCGACCATTTCTAGTCCAGCAATAGTGATAAATATGGCACTTGTTTTCATGCTATCTATAAGTTTCTTGGTGAAAATTTCTTTTGTTTCTTTATTAAGAGCGAGGCAGAAGATGATAACATCTGATTGTTGTGCAAGTTCTTGTAATGAAACTTGTGTAACATTTGGTAGATCCTTATTGGATTTGTTATAGGCAATAACAGACATACCGATACCTTTACCGATTTCTGCGACTCTACGCCCAATATGACCTAAGCCAACAACGCCAAGTGTTTTTCCTGTTAAGTCAAAGCCTGAGTATCGAATTTGTTCTGGAGTTCCAGGGTCAACGGCGATTAATCCTTTTCTGAATTCACTATCGCCAAGTATAATTTTACGGTTCACGGCAAACATTAAACCTATCGCAAGTTCAGCTACTGAGTTGGTAGAAAAATGGGGGACATTTGAAGCTATAATTCCGGCTTGCATTGTTGCTGTAACATCAACTTTATCAAACCCAGTAGAGTTTATTGAAAAAAATTTCAGGTTAGGTGTTTTTGCCAAAAGATCACTAGTAATGGGTGTGAGAAAACAATCAATAACAGCGATTTCAGCATCTTTTACTCTATCCGCATAATTCACGGTATTGGTATCGTTGTAAACTACAACTTCACCATAGTGACGTAAATCAAGTACTTGATCTTTGGTTATACCTGATGGATTTGTAATAATAATTTTCATACAAATATTCTATCATGGGGTCCTACTTTGGTGGGCAGCACAAGATTCGAACTTGTGACCTTCCCGATGTGAACGGGATGCTCTAACCAGCTGAGCTAGCTGCCCAAAATTTAAGAACTTTTTCGGTGCTGAAAATGTCTTTTCAGCCTAGTCCTCAAAAACTCTTAAATTTTGGAACACTAGGACACTTCTAACTAGGATTATACTGTATTTTCTTGATGTAATACAAAATATTAACATCAACGAGTAATTGTTAATTTGTAATTTACTACAGTGGATTAAATGGTCCGGAGTAGAGATCGTCTACTTCCTCAACTTCGAGGGATCCTACATCACTATCGACATCATCAAATTCGTCACCTGTTGCCATAATTGGCTTAATATCACCTTTTACTTCTTTCCCATCCTCTTCCATGAGTTTCTTGATATCTTCGCGAGTCATTTGGGTAGCTTCTGCAAAAGTAAGATATTCACCACAGTGGTTGCATGCAAATACATAGTACACATCTTCACCACAATTGGTACAAGTCATTTTTATGACATTGTACTCTTTTTGTCCACCAATTTTTGCCGGTGTTTTTGTCGTTTTTTCCATATAATTACTAAAGAACTTACTACGATTACTGTCAGTATAGCAACGATAAGTGGCAATGGCAATATCCAAAAAGAGGCCTCTCGTGTGCCGACGACACGAGTACCTTCGACGTCATACCCAATTTTTGCTGTCGCGGTGAATTTTCCGAAACGAAAATACTCAAAGTTAATAAACACTCCGTTGTTTTTCATAGAGAGAAGTGGTTCCGTAGCTTTCCATTCATTTTGAAATGATCGAGTATTATTAGGTAAGATTACTAGGTCGCTTTCATTGATGGTAAATTCCTTGAGTGGTGTGGTGATATCACCAGTATGGACAAAAATATCACCACCAGCAAGGTAATCGACATTGCCAGTATTTTTAACTGTCGTAGTGAATACAATTGGTTTTGATGGCCAGTACCAATAAATCGATTTATCAGTTCTGAATGAAATGATCTCGCTATTTATTCGTTCTGTTCCAGCAATGCGACCGATTATAGGAAAGCCAATATTCGCGGTAATTTTCGCTCCAGCACCTGTTAGTTCTTCTAATTTTTCTTGAGGAACAATGACAATGACAGCGTATTTGCCTCCGATTTGGGGATCTTTTGGTACGTTAATATTATAATGAATATCTATGCTTTCCCCGGTTTTCAACTGGAATTCTTTCTCTTGTACTTCAACCCAACTGCTCATATCGTAGTTTCTCAACTTCTCAGGAGTAACTTGGTAGATGGTAGGTATCCCATGCTCTTGATAGATGAACGCTACAAGTGTTGTGAACCTTTTCACCTCTGTCGTTTCAGAGGTAAACGCATTTGAATAGTGGAATGTTCCAGTGGTAACCGTTCCTGCGGTCAAAATGTGCCGAGCAAATGTTGTATTAAGAATATGACCGTAATCCCTAATTTCTGCCATGCTTAGAAGTTTGCGGTAACTGTATAAGTAACTATTTGCTGATAGTTTCCTGTATGAGTTCCGGTATCGATAGTCGCACGATGTGTGACTAGTGCTGAGTGAGATGTAGTTGTCGGATCGTTAGGTGTTGTTGCTATATACAGAGTTTTTGTACCATCAACTCCAGTAATTGGGATTGGCGTATCATCATTGCTGTAATTAAACCCTGAATCTGTTCCTTCAGTAACAGGGGTACCAACACTGGTTGAATTACCTGTGAGTTCAATACCGTAGGCCTCGGTTCCTGCGATAATAGAACCGCTTCCTTCGGTCACCCGATCGATATCATCAGAATCGACAACATCTCCGGATCCAGATTTGCGTAGATCTCCATCACTAAGGATGTTGACAATGTATCCACTACTTGAGTTAGTTCCAATTTTTAGTCGATACTCGCATTCACTGACCGATGCTGGTGTTAAGACACCTAAATTGCATGTATTTGTACTACTACTGTCGGCAGCGTTTCTAATAACAAATGACAGTATAGGTTGTACTTGCGCTGTAACAGTAACGTCATTTGCGTCTCCTACATAGATTAATGTTCCACCGAAGTCGTTATTAGCGTCAATAGCTTTGTCGTCCATAAATGTGATTGAATAATTTCCTGTAGGAGCTGTGAATTCAATACAAAAAGTAACACCAGTACTTGTGGCATCTGTTGTAGCTGCTGAAAATAAGTAGGTATATGTTTGGGAAAGAATGAGTGCAGATCCATCGTTGGTGCCATCTCCGTCTGCGTCTTCTGTTGAAGTTGAGCAATCTGAAACGGTAACACCAGTCGCAGCGGTAATGGTAACAGAATCACCGATGCCAAACTCTGTTGAAGGAATGTATTGGTACGTTATTTCTGTTGGAGTACTTGATGCTAGTGAAGCTGGAGTTATGGTAACTGACTTTCCCGCCGCATAAACGTAGTTGTGCAGCAAAAAGAGTGCTAATAAAAAGACAGAAAAAAATAAGAACACTGTACGTAATACGACGGTATTCTTTACGGCAGTCCTCATGGTATTATTTTTTTCTTTTCTTCTTAGATACGTATCTGAAGATACCACCAATGAGGAATATGCCAAAAATTGTTAAAAGTAGTGGAATTGGAATAATCCAGAATGAAACTAATCTATCTTCAACGATTCTCTTATTGTTCACATCGTATCCAACTTTAGCAGTTGCGTAGTATTTACCAATTCTAAAATAATCTAGGTTTATGGTTAAACCACTTCGATCTGTTTTGAATAGTCCAGTTTGTGGCTTCCAGGAAACAGGATATTCACGAGTGTTTTCGGGAAGAATAACAAGCTGCTCTGGGTTGAAGTTTGTATTCCAAAATGCATTGGTAATTTTTCCTGAGTGAACAAAAATATCTCCACTCGGTAGAAAATCTACATTGCCATTATTCTTAAAAGATAGATCGAAAATTACTTCTTCTTTCGGCCAAAGAAGAAAAACAGGTTTATTGATTTCAAATGCAACAATTTCCGTATTTCTTATTTCTGAACCTGCGACCTTCCCTATTATTTGATACGCTATTTTGTCGTCTAATGCTGCACCTGACGAACTGAGTTGTCCATTCGAAGTTTTCTTTTCGATAACGATTGCTGCATACTTTCCACCAGGAGTTGGCTCATTCGGAACAGTAATTGTATAAGGAATTTCAACAGAACCATTTTGCTTAATAGTTACTTCTGTAATACCGAGGGTAATCCAAGGCGTGAGATCGTAATTTTGACGACCAGCAGGTACTTTATCGTAGATATATTTATTTCCATTTTCTTGAAAAACAAATTTTGTAGATAGTACAAATGCTTGATCTTCAGGTTCGTCACTAACGAAAGAGTTTGTCAGTGTAAAAGTCCCTTTAATGACTTTATTCGGTTCAAACGTATACCTACTTAAAGATGGACTAATAATATACCCGTAATCTCTTGCCATAAGTTTTTAATTAGAATGATGCTGAGACAGTGTAAGTTACCAACTGGGTGTAGTTACCAGTTGTTGTATCACCATCCATTGCTGCACGGTGAGTGACGAGGGCAGTATTTGTCGTATCCGTTCCACCAGGATTGTTTGTACCGTTGGTCGTGAGTATATTTGTTGCGGAGCTAATTGGTAATGGTGTGTCATCATCTGAAAAATCGCCAGCTTCTGTAACTGTGCCACCAGTAATAGAACCGCCAGTTAATGCAATACCATATCCTTCTATCCCTGAGGTAACCGTTGAGTCTTCTGCAACCAAGTCAATATCGAGATTGTCTGCGACATTTCCAGAACCACTCTTTCTTAGGTCACCGTCTGAATTCACTTGAACTACGAAACCCGAGCCTGCATTTGTTGTTACTTTTAATCTATAAGAGCAGGTATTTACTGCTATAAGTGAGAGCACTCCTAATGCGCAGGTGTTTGTATTGCCGTTGTCAGCACTGTTTCTTATGATGAAGGAAAGTGCGGGGTTAACACTTGCAGTTACCGTAACAACATTTGCGCTCCCAACATAGATGAGTGCTGAACCATAATCATTGTTTGATGGTACAGTTTTAGAGTCAGTAAAAGAGAGTCCATAATTACCCGTTGTAGCGGAATAATTGACACAGAAATCGACACCTGTTGAGTTTGCAGTTGTGGTAGACGCCGAAAAGGTGTAGGTATAAGTTTGTAAGCTGACTGAGGCTGAGCCATCTGGGGTTGAATCTCCATCAGCATCGGTCGTTGAGGATGAACAATTTGCAACAGTTACACCTGCTGGCGCAACAATCGAGACTGTATTCCCTGATGCATAGTTAACACTTGAAGTATAAGAAAAAGTGACATCAGTTGGTGTTGAAGCCGTGAGTGCTGAAGGAGTTAGGGAAACCGCAACGCCAGCAGCGTTAACCTTTCCAATTGTCCCTACAAGCACTACGAGAGCTATCAAGTAAAAACTGAGTACAGTTGTGATAATTTGCCCCTTAGTTTTTATCATCTTTTGGCAGTAAAAAGTTACTGTGAATTTGTAACATAACCGTTATACGGTGTCAAACAGTTTTCATATCCAATAACATGTGGCATTTTTTATACTTTTTACCACTTCCACAAGGGCACGGGTCATTGCGACCTGCACGTAAGCCAGATTTTGCAGATTCCAAGTCGTTTTGCTTCGTAATTCGGTTGTTTAACACGTCGGTGACTGCCTTGTGAACTGCCGCTCTGCCCTGTCTAGGAATTGGCACTCGTGAAGTCGACATTTCTGGAGGAATCTCATTTTGCGTGTCATTCATCCTCAATCTATACATTTTGCGCGCAATCATATCTCCGAGCGAGGCAAAGAATTCTTCGAATAATATTGCTCCTTCCCTTTTATATTCGACGAGGGGGTCTCGTTGTGCGTAACCACGAAGTCCAATTCCCTCTCGCAAGTCTGCCATTGCATCGATATGATCCATCCAAAGGTAGTCAAGGGAAGACATGATTAGAAATCTTTCGTATTCTTTGTCGGGTAGATTTGTTGAGAGCGATTTGAGTTCTAGATAAGTGCATTCAATTAGTAAATTTACTAATGAATCGGTGTGTAGAATTGCGCTTTTCTTTTTCACGGTGATGAGAGTATCTTTAAAAAGTGCATAGTTTTCGAATCCAAGTGATCTTGCTGCTTCTTCTTGTAAGGTATCAGAAATACATGTATCGAGATAATCGAAAAGTAGTGTAGCTTGTTTTGGTGGGATTGAGACAGCAATCTTGTTTAGTTCACCTAGGGTTGACTCTATCTGAGTAACAATTTGTTTGAGAATCCAAATTCGAAGAGAATAATCCATAAAGGTATTTTGGGTGAAACTTCTTATTTCTGAATCGTTTGGTTTTTTAAGAGTAAATTTTCTTAGTGATTCAATGAATTTGAGAATTTGTGGTTCTTTTAGTTTCATACGATCTAACTTTGGAAACTGTTCGTTGTGAAGTTGAATAAGTATGAGTTTTCGAAGTTTATAAACAATTTCTCTTTGCTGGTTAAGAACATCATCGTAGTCGACCAATCTTCTTCGGGTATCGAAGTTTAGTGATTCAACTTTTTGTTGCGCTTTTTCGAGAACGTTACTGAGCATTCTAGATTCTAACGGTGTATCTTCAGGTAGTGCGTTTGAAAGGATAGCCTTCATCATATCTCCTCCGAAGACACGCATTAAGTGATCTTCGAGTGAAAGATAGAATTTCGATGATCCAGGATCGCCTAAACGACCAGATCTTCCTCGAAGTTGATTGTCAATTCTTCTTGCATCGTGTCGTTCTGTACCGATAATATGCAATCCGCCCAATTCTTTAACGAAATCAGATAGTTTAATGTCTGTCCCTCTACCTGCCATGTTTGTTGCAATGGTGATTGTGTTTTTAGCACCGGCATTCGCGATAACTTTTGCTTCCTTTTCATGAAGCTTTGCGTTAAGAACTTGGTGAGGAATACCTTCGTTTTTGAGCAAATTTGAAAGGTACTCAGATTTTTCAATTGAAGTCGTTCCCGCAAGTACTGGGCGTCCAAGTTCGTAAAGTTTGCGAATTTCCTCGACAACTGCTGCGAACTTCCCTTTTTCTGATTTGTAGATAACATCTGCCATGTCATCGCGAATAACTTTTTTATATGTTGGAACGCGTATAACGTCAAGTTTGTAGATTTTCTGAAATTCTTCTGCCTCTGTCATCGCGGTACCAGTCATACCCGACAGATAGGAATACGTACGAAAGTAATTCTGATAAGAGATTGTTGCAAGTGTTTTACTCTCTTGTTTAATTGGAACACGTTCTTTTGCTTCGAGTGCTTGGTGTAAGCCTTCACTAAATCTTCGACCAGGTTGAACACGCCCCGTGAATTGGTCAACAATTAATACTTCATCATTGTGAACAATATACTCTTTGTCGATTCTATAAAGTGCCCTTGCTTTTAATGCATTATCCATGTGACGTATAAAAAGGCTATCGCTCCAAACATCTTCTTTCCCAAACATCTCTTCAACTTTCTTTATGCCCATATCCGAAAGGACGACTGAGTGGCGTTTTTCGTCGATAACGTAATCTTCTTCTGGAATTAACTCACCTGCAATCGTCGCAAATCGAGTATAAATTTCACTTGGTTGTGAGTCTGGTTCAGAAATGATTAATGGTGTCCGCGCTTCGTCGATAAGAATTGAATCACATTCATCGACGACTGCAAAAACAAAATGCCGCTGAACTCGATCTTCTAGTGTTTTTGCACTGTTGTCTCTCAAATAATCAAATCCAAATTCACTTGCTTGCCCATAGATAATATCAGAGAGATATGCTTCCTTCTTCGTTATTTTTTTAAGGTTGGTCCCGTTCATCGTAGACATGTTTGCCATGTCCTTTTTCTCCAAAGTTGCTTTCGAATCAGGGCCATAGAAGTTGATGACTTCCTCATCTGAAATAATCTCGTAGCTTCCTTCTCCAGTGATAACAGTTGTTTTTGCGCCGAGTGCCATAAGTACTTGGCCACCCCATTCTGCGTCACGCTTGGCAAGGTAATCGTTAACTGTTGCAACATGGACTCCGTAACCAAGTAGTGAGTATAGGTATGTTGGAAGAATTGAAGAGTTTGTTTTTCCTTCTCCTGTGAACACTTCAGTAATCTTTCCTTGGGCTAGGAGTATGCCTGTAATTAATTGAACATCGAAGTGTCTGTGCTTTGCTACTCGTTTTGCGGCTTCGCGGACTCGTGCGTATACTTCTGGAAGTAATTCTAGTAGTGCCTTCCTTTCTAGTTCTAGTTTTTTCTTGTCGAGGGTTGGATATTCAACATTATAATAAATCTCGGCAGAACGTCTGCTTTCAATATTGATAGCTAATTTTTTACGAAAATAGTTGGTTGAGTTTTGTAATTCTTTGTTAGAAAGCTTCTCGACTTCGGCTTCAAATACATTAATTTTTTCAACAATTTTGCGTGCTTTAGTAACTTCTCTATCGTTTGGGGAGAAAAATTTGGTTAAGAAACTGCTCATAATTCTAGTTTACAACTACGCAAAGTTATCTGTGATGACTCACTGAAGTCAAAGCAATTATACACTCTTTTCTTAATTCTTGTACTATATCTGCCAAGTAATCCCGAAGATTCCGGGATTTCCTCTTGACTCGGTGAAAAAAGAGCAGGAAAATCTTCATTCTTTGGTGATTTACTTACAATTGTCGCATCCTTTTTCCAATCATATACACGCATTTTTTCTTGTAAGAATGGGTATAATTCGCGCAAAAGTATGGTTTCTTGTATCTGATCATAGTTAATAATTCTAAGCATCTCTATCGTTGAAAACTTTTTAATATCCACTTCATCATCTAAAAGTGTTACTTTGTAATGCACACTTTTGCTATCATTCGAAGAATTTGCAGGCACTTCATGACTAGTAAAAACGATTGTTTGCCCAAGTAGATTCTTTGTAAAGAAAAAGAATAAGGGGAGGTCAGTTTTTACAGGTAATGTGGTTACTGGCAGAACCTGTTTTGTATTTAAAATCTTTTCAATTCTCAGGTAGTTGTCACTTTGTGAAATGAGTAGATTCATCGTCGACACAAAGTATTTCGTATTTTTTTCTACATCACGTATTTTTTCACTTTTTCCATACAATCGCATATATACTCTGGTTTCTGAAAGACATATGGTTTCGCCAGTATCGAGAATAAGTATCGGATTGTCGTTCATTTCGCATACCGGAAATAACGAGAAGTTCTTTATAGGAAGGTCCTGTTGAGGTGACGTTAAAAATGAGAACAGTGAATAAATTATTAAATAGATACAACATGTCGCGAATGAAATGATAAGTATTTTCTTATTCATATTCGTACGTAGTTCAGAATTTAGGATGAGGGTTATTACCGGACAACCTTCCAGGGAATCTATCTATCTTTGCGGTTGTGATAGTATTCCAATCTATTGTGAAATAAGGAACAGGATTTACGTGGGAAGTTCCAGCCATAGATGTCCGTACTTCGAAATGAAGATGTGCTGCGAGTGGCTCACAATTATACATACCACTATTCCCGCTTGTGGCAATTTTGCTTCCTTTCTTTACGTAACTACCTGTAGTGTATGCTGCAGATTTGATATGGAAATAGTACGAGTACAGTCCGTTGGGGTGCTTAATTCCGAGGTAATTCCCCCCTGCATTACATTGAGATTTTTTGTGGTAAGCAGATACAACTACCTTGCCTTCCGCAGGTGCAACTATGTTCTCGTGAGTGACTGCGAAGTCTATGCCACTATGCGGTTTTTCGTAAACAGTATTCCCATACCATTGGTTTACTTGTTTTGGTGCTGAAAATATCCACGAGAAATATGCTTTTGGATTACTATTTGAATAATCTGGAACAATCGTTTGTCGCATTTTATCCCCAGTGAATTGGTGAGAGAACATCTCGTCTCCTACTTTTACAGCAAATTCAAAGTTAAATTTATAATGTATATCAAACCATTCTTTTTTTTGATGAGTATTGACGATGGTCTTTGAGTCTTGATTTTGAAGTGCATCGGAACTTGTTATATATGGAGTAACTAAAACATCAGTTGTTATCTCTTGCGATTTTTCATTGACGCAGCTGAACCAAGTTTTTGGATTCCAGAAGGTTTTATGCTTGCAACCAAACACAGTTGTCGTCATAATGGCGGACTGAATACCTCTGACCTCAAGCGCACTTGCGTAAGTATCTTTTGAAAGTAGTGTTGTCTTTTGATATTTAATGAATTCCTCCTGTGGCACTGTACAGTATGTGTTTGTGAACTCCTTGTTCTCAAGGAGTAGTATCGAGGTACATACGATTTTTAGAGCCTTAAAGGAGCTAACGTTTGTATTGGTAATATAGACAGTTTTTTCTGTGAGTGCGCTTGTATTACCTGAAGTATCAGAAATATTCGCAGTGTAAGTCGCATAATATGGATAGTTTACGCCCTTCTCGACAAAAGGTGCATAGGTGTTCTTTTTGCAAGAGATATCTTGCGTTGCAATTCCAGCTTTGAAAAACTTTACAGTCCCATTTTCTTTACAATACACCTTGAGAGTAAGTGTCTTGTTTGATACATCATGAGCAAAAGTAATAGTAGGTTTGCTCGGGGGTGTTGTATCAATACTAAAACTTACTATTTTCTCACTTTTGTTTTGTGCGATGTCAGTGCAAGTACTTTTAAGAGTGTAAGTTCCATCATTTTTCTTAATTTTCAATAAATGTAATTGTTTATTCTGAGCAATTATTTTGTTGCTTAAATAAACGGTTGCAATGGTATTTAATGGACAGCTAACTTTTATTTGCAGATTCTGATTCTTTATAATTGCGTTATTAGAAATTCCTTCAATTTTTGGTTGGGGCGGAGGTGTTGTATCGATGGTAAGGAACAGTGGATCACTGACAGAAACGTGACTAGTGGTGTCCGCAACAAAGAAAACTGCAAAATACGTACCATCTTCGTACCCTTCTTTCTCTGGCCAGTGTGTCCAGAGATAACTTTTATCTGTAATTTCTTCGTTATAGACGACATTGTGGGCGAAATTTCTTATTTCTAATCGTAATTTATCGATATTTGCCTCTTCTGATCCGCCTTGAAGGTATGCTGTTCCTTCCAGAGGTAAATCTTTTCGTAACTTTGGAGAGAGCAGGGTTTTGTTTGTTTTGAAATACTTCACAGCTGGATATGTTGTATCAATGACGGTACTCGTGGGTGATGACCATCCAGACTCATTACCGGCCTTGTCTCGAGCACGCATTTTATAGTAGATAGTTTTATCCTTAGTATGAGTAAACGAGGTCGTATTGCCAGTTATCCATGGGGAATAGGTGTTGTAAGCAGTAAAGTTACTCCGTTCACTTGCTAAAACTTGATAGGTTACTTCCTCATGTAGATTTAGTAGCCAGAAGATACTATTTTCCGAAGAAGATGTGTAGGGAGGTTCGTCAAGGATACTTGGAATTTCAGGAGGTGTGGTATCAATAACCAATTGTTTTTGTTCGCCCCACGGCGCCCCTTGGTGTCTATCGTCTGCTTGGCAAGAAAGGAAATAATTTCCGTCATCAAGCATAATCTGCGTTTTTGATCCAACGTATAAATTACCTTGCCAGATTAGTTGATTACAGGCGATGTCAGTGCAGATGCGTCCAGTATACCTGACTGGAGGTCCAGAGTCTGGATCGATACTGCTATATGGTTCAAGGGAAACGCTCGCAGAATTCGTTGCATCTTCGACTGGATTTTTTAATTTGCAAACACTAGGATGCGTATTCTTCCTGTAGGTAACTTTAAAATACGGTGCATCAGAAATACTTCCGCATGGTGAGGTGATTTGAGCTACTTCACAGCCGTGTGCCCAAAACATTAATGACTTCTCTGTTTCCGCATTTATTTTGAGCATAATTCCACGTTCGAGTTCCGGATAGCCACCGTAAACATCATGAAAGGTATTCGTAACAGAAATATTTTTTTGCCCATAAGTTGTTGTTACTTTGGAGCTATCTTCTTTAGAGGAAATGCCAACGTTTGTGTTCCATGTTACGGTGAACATGGACCATGGAAGCGTCGTCGTATAGGTATCGATAACAACTTCTCCTTTAGTGCCTTGATAGTTATGTAGTGTCATAAAGAGTTCGACCTTTTCGATATCGGTATAGAGGATATCTTTCTCTTGCAGTAAACTTAAGTCCTTTCATAAGAATCCTGTTCTTCCCCTTGCCATACCAAGAATCTGTACCAAGAAAAAGAACTCGGTTGCTCCAAGGCGAGAGTGTCGGAAATTTTTCTTCTATGTACGTATCTTCGTAGACGGATACGTTTATTGTTTCTGCCGCAGATACAGATGAAATAGTTGAAAAGAGGAAAATAAGTAATAGCCAATTCATGGTATTACTATAGCTTTTGAAAAGTGATTGTTGCTTGGCTAGAGTTACTCGGTAACGAGAACTTTCTTTACTCTTTGTGAATTATTTTCTTCTTGGATTTTTTTGTGATGACCAGATCGAAGTATATCTGGAACTCTTCTAGTTTGCTCTACTCCTTGCTCATCAGTGAATGTAAACACAGCAGGTGTGGTGTATTGAGGGTATTCTTCGTCTACAAGTATTTTTCCGTTACTCAGTGTAAAAGTTGTTTCTAAATTTGCACTGGATTCGTTCCCAAGTACACCGGGAAGTAATCGAGTTACTGCATCTATCATGATTAAGGATGCAAGTTCTCCACCAGTTAACACATACGGACCAACAGTTAAAGTTTCATCCACAAATTCCATGATTCTTGCGTCAAATCCTTCGTAATGTCCGCAGAGAATGATATACGCTCTGTTTTCATCTGCATGAGCAATTTGGCCAGCTTTTTGTTGTGTAAAGAGATTCCCAGAGGCAACAGATATGTATACTTTTGGAATAAAACCATCGGAGATTGCTTTCTGTTTTAACTCTGTAATTGCTTTGAATAGAGGTTCGACTTTCAGCAGCATTCCTGGTCCACCACCGAAAACTTTATCATCTATTACTTTATGCCTGTCGGTTGTCCAATTTCTTAAATTATGGGCAAAAATTTTTATTTTGTCGGCTTTTTGAGCGCGGGCTATGATACTTTCGTTGCAATAAGAGGTGATTAACTCTGGAAATGCCGTAATAACATCAAAGCGAATCATCTTGGGAGATATGGACTTATATGCGGGCCAAATACAAATATTCCTACAATAATTGCTGCTACGACGGCAACAAGAACTGCACCTGCACTTACGTCTTTCGCATATTTAATCGCGCTATGCCTGTCGGTGGTAATTGCATCGCATGCTTTTTCAATTGCAGAGTTTAGCGCTTCTGCAAGTAAGACGAGTGTTGAACTAAAGATGATTCCATACCACTCAATCAGTGATAACCCAAAATATATCCCAGCAAATAGAACAATTATTCCTGCACACAATTCAATTCTAAAATTTAATTGAGAAGAAAGTATAAGTGAAAGACCATTCCACGCGTGTGAGTGGCTCCTGATATGCTTGTCTATGTTTTCTTTGATTTTTTGGACCATTTGAAAAAATATGAAATTACTTGTTGAAACGTTTTTGCAAGTATAACGAGGTCGAGCCAAAGTGACCAGTTTTGAATATACCAAGTACCCATTTGCAAACTTTTTTCGAAAGAGAGGGAATCTCTTCCGCTAATTGTCCATAAATCGGTGACTCCTGGCTTCGCAGCAAGAATACGATCGAAATAGTCACCAATGAGGTCTCTTTCTCGAATCATGAATGGTCTTGGCCCAACAATACTCATATCTCCTTTGAGAATATTGAAAAATTGTGCTAATTCGTCTATTGATGTTCGACGAATAAAGTTCATTCCTTGAAGAATTCTCGGATCGTTGGGGTCATTTTCCAGTTTTTGGTATTTATTCCACATTTTGACCTTCTTGGGATCATTCTTAATATACTCTTTGACTAAGTCGAGATTTTCATCAGGATAGCTTTGTTTTCTCATGCTACGGAATTTGTAGAAAATAAATTTTTTCCCTTTTATTCCGAACCTCTCATGAAAGTCAACAAAAATAGGAAATCCATCGGTACTATAGACTTTTAATGCAAGAAAGAGCAATACAGGACTCAGTATGATAAGAGCTAATCCAGAAATAATGACATCCATTGAACGTTTGAGGAATTTATTAATTGGATTGTTAAGTCCCTTTTGAATATCAAAAACAAACAAGTTCTCATACATCAAATGGTAGACGTCAGCATTGAGGACATCAAGTTCCACGAGTTCCGGAACTACAAGAATATGATTTGAAATAAAATAGAGCCTTTCTACAAGTTCAGATATTTTTGGTGAAGCAAGATCTTTTACAACAATAAGAATGGTACTCGCTGATGTCTGCGATTGTGCAATTTTAACTTTTTTGACGATTTCAGCAAGTTCATCCGAATTAAGTGATACCGCAATTGTTTTTACGACACGGTATCCGATAAAGCTATTTCTTGCAAATGAGGGAATCAAGCTATTTTTGGTATCAACGCGAACTTCTACGATGAGTTCTTCCCAGAGTTGGAATTTATAAAGAATTGTTTTGAAAATTCTTCTAAATAGTGGAACTAGAAACATAAGGATAATTGGATGTATTACAAAAAGCACTCGTGAGAAGTAAAGATCTATTTTGCCGAGAGATACGATGGAGTACACCAATAGTGCTCCCAAGAGTATTGTATTGAATAATGTCTTTGTTTCTTGCCAAAATGGCCGATGTTTCGTGTAAAGCCCTTGTGCGAAAAAGATTCCAACATAGAGTGGGAACATCCACCAGTTGCTTGTAACATAGGACATATAATCACTCGTTGTTAGTGCTGGTAAAGTAATGTATATCCCAA
>JADYZG010000027.1 GCA_020853235.1 bacterium
AACCGCTTGATGTTGAAGATACGCTCCTTTTCATCTCCTTTATACTTCTCTATTTCGTATTCGTAGACTTCTTGTGCAAATTTTACCTGTTCCAATACATCAACCGCCTTCTCGCCTTCTTCTTGATTCAGACAGAACTCCGAACGGTACTTTTCGAGCAGTTTTTTATCTTTCTTCTTTTCATCTTCAAACTGTTGCATGAAGTCTTTGTCGTTGTATTCTTCACTACTTTCGTACCCGCACTTGTTGCACTTGTAAGAACTTTTTGTAATGTCGCCTGTGAATGTACGGTCAACATTTACAATACTGTTACATCTTACGCACCGGTCAGGTACTTGAACGACCTCGGAACCATCTTCATAGACTCGTTTTACCACCCTACAGTCATCACAGATTAGAGTAAATGAAATCCTATCGGTAAGAGAATTGCAACCTTCGAAGCTTTTATCGAGTTCCTTTAATTGTCTTCCGCATTGCACACATTTGATAATTGGAGAAACAGCACAATCGTACTTCTTCTGAATTTTCTTGTCCCGATCAATCCATTTGTCAATGGTCTTCTCCTTGTGCTGGTATTCATGAGCCTTGGTAAGAAACATCTGACGGTGAATAAACTTGTCGACTTCGTACATATGTTTTCCGTTCGGGTACTTTCTTTGCAGTTTCTTATCCTTGTACATGGTATCCCTGACATTGAACACCATAAAACAGGATTTGATGGTGGAAAGGTCGTAGCGGTCGAGATAATACTGGCGTTTATGAAGAAGGCGCATCCAAGTTTATACTTAATTTATCAGGTGTGCAGTTAACGTGTACTGACTATAGTTCGCATTGTATAATTACGACAGTGCAGAAATTTGATAAGCGCTACATTGAGCTACAATTTAAACTAAAGGTCTTAGAAAGTAAAAGTACAGTTTTTCAAGGCTTTTTTGAAAAAGTGATGCAAACCGCCTTCAATGATTTCATAAAAGTTCAAACATATGGGAACAAAGGAGATGGAGGGAATGATGGATATAGAAAAGATGTTGGTTATTACTATCAAGTTTATTCTCCTAAGAATCCGCAATTAAAAATCCCTGACGCTGTAAAAAAGTTAAAGAAAAATTTTTCACGCTTAAAGTCAACTTGGGGTAGCTTTTCAGATATAAAAAGGTACTATTTCGTCTTTAACAATAATTTTCTTGGAACATTTGAAGACTTAGAAAAAGCACTAGCCGAACTTAGGAACCTTAACCCTGATATTGAATTCCATCATTTTCTTGCAGAAGATTTGGAGAAGGTATTCTGGACTCTTGATGAAGAACCCATTCAGCGACTTGGCTTTGATGTTAGCCAACGAGATTTAATATTGACGATGTATAAAAGTCTAAAAATCGTTGAAGATGAGCTCGACATGGAGCGACTAGAAACTGCTCAATACGTACTAAACAATGTTCGTGAAGAGATATTAAAAATTGATGATGATCAGTTGTCATATGAGTTAAGAATCATCGAAAGTTTGGTACTAAAAAAATCTGAGAAGATTAACGAGGCTACAGTAATTTTGTCAGCAATTGACAAATCTCCAGCGAACGACATAAGGGCACTTTTATTATTGTCGGAAATAAAATTGCATAAAAGGTTATACTCAGAGGCTAAGTCACTGTTAGACTCGGCTGAAGAGAAAAACCCCAAGAGTGACCTAATTAATGTTTATAAATTGGTTTATCAGATAAACTCACACGAGCAAATTAACTTATCAAATTTCTATGAAGATGAATTTAAGCATTTTCGCAAAGAAATAAGGTCAAACATATATAGACTATATTCAATAGCATTTGCAGAAAGCAATGAATTTGCTAAAGCGCGTGACCTCATCGACAAAGCAATAACAATTTACCCACAGAGAGTTATGAATAAATTAAGCAAAGTCGTAATTCTCCAACTGGAAGCTTTAAATCGATTGAGCGCGGGTCAGAAACCTGACTGGACTGAAACGGATCTTGGAATTGCAGAACTTGACAAGTACATTTCAGAAAACGTACCTATTAGATTTAAAACACTTCATCTTCACAGAAAGAGTATTTTGTTTAGGCTTCAAAACAGATTTAATGATTTGGAGAATTTATCACAGGAATTATTTAACTGTGCTCTTGAGTGTTATTTCGACAATCAAATTGATAATATCCTTTCTGACATTCTATCAGTCTTACGCATGCCTGATGTGGACTTGCTCAGATTGATTGCGTATCTAAGTGCCAGCGATACGATGCCATCTCAAAATCTAGAAAAAAGAATTGTACTACAATTGTCCGACCGAGGTACATCTGAGAATGAATTGATAAAAAAGTTCAAACTACTTTTCACACGAATAAATACTCCCATCTTTGGGAAAATGATAGATGCGATATATACAGGTGACTATAAATCACTGGAACAGTATCTTGACCCAGACATCGCAATTTCATTAGCAACCACTAATTCACCTTCAGTTATTAGAGAGCAACTGCTACAAAATTACGACTTTAAGGACAAAACGTTACAGCAACGATTGCAAATTCAGTTTCTTATCCAACAAAAAGATTTTCCTAGTGCATTGGAAAAAGTTCAGGCACTCAATCTTTCACAATTTAGTTCTTATGAATTATTAGAAATCTTAAGATGTGCACGTATAGCAAAAGCTTGGCAAATTGCAGTGATTATTATTGAATCTCTATTAGAGAAAGAACAACCTGAAACAACTAGAGTGAAACTAGAATTCGATCTTTTCCAACTGTCATTAATCCAACAGGATTATGCTAAATCCATTAAGATATCTGAAACGATACTTCATAATTATGTGAAATACCGGGATTATCTTGAAATAAAAGACTTAGAATATGTATTAGTTGGTTACGTCCAGTCTGCAATTTATAGATCAAGGCTTGATCCATCATTATTAGAAAGGGCACAACAGTACGTAGAAAAAATTCCTTTCAATTATCCAGAAAACATTTCATTGTCAATAGGTGTAATTTCCAGACTTTACATCATTTCTATGCGCTATGATAAAGCACTTGATATTATATTAAGTACGGTTAGAGGACACAAGAAGCTCACGCAAGAAGACTATATATTGCTATATTTCCCTCTGTGTGTAGAAATCGCCAGTGGTCTAAAATTAGCACAGAAAGAAGAGAAAAAAGCAAAAGCGGGGGATTTCGTAAAACTTTCGAATATAGATGAGTGGATATACCTTGGCAACGAAACGCCTTTAAGCGCAACAATTGCGTCTAACAATGCTCCTTTGTACCAATCACTAATAAACAAAAATGTTGGCGCCAGAATAATAATTGGTGTTGATCAAAGGACAGAGCTTGTCGAGCATATTTTCAATTTTAATAGTTACCTCATTGAATGTACTGCATCTATCTTTTCAAGACTTGCTCCACAAGGTGCAATCTCTGGAGTCTATGCAATTAGCATGTTAAAGGACGGCGTTCTAGATCTTAGTAAACTAAAACAATTTTTATGCCAACAGGAAGAAAACGCTCAAAGTTTTTTCTCGAAGTATATTGAGGGTACTCTTCCTTTCTCCTTACTTGTAACTTCTGAACAAAGTATTGCAAAGGCCTTGGGCAGGATTCAAAGCGAACAACAAGGGTTTGTCCATATGTCGTCGGGCACACAGGAGGAACTCGATATTCAAGTTTCAAATGCGAGTGATACAGTGATGCAAAAGTTGAATTTTGTCCTTGATGCCATGTCGGCCATGTTTTTAGTAGAAAGCGGATTATTGGAAAAGGTTATCGACTATATCCCGAACCTTATTATCCCACAATCTGTGATCAATTTACTTATTGACTTACTCGAACGATTTTCGACTAATGGGGAGCATGCAACTTTTATGGGATTGACTAAAGGCGAAATCTTTGTTAATAAAATTGACTCGAAAGTATTAGATCTATCTGCTAAGAAACTCCGACATGGCATACAATTGCTTGAATCAAAATGCAAAAAGATTGCACAAGTATCTCCATCTGACAGAGGTGATTCATTTTCCGAAAGCAAAATTCCCCATGCATTTTCTGATGCATGTATCATAGCGCAAAAAGACAATATGCCTATCATGACGGATGATTTCTTGTACCTTCACCTTAATAAACTCCAAACCAAGAAACCTCTACCCAAATATTTCTCGTCTTTTGCATTAGTACGTAGCTTATACGAAGAAAAAGTTATAGACTCCGATTCCTACTATGGTTACTTCAACTATTTAGCCAAATACCGGGCACGATTTTTGCCTATCTCAAGTATGGATATTGAGGATTCAATTTTTGGCTCTGCAAAAATTAAACATATAGAAATTGATGGCGTCGACAATTTAAATCTCGGATTAACACTTTCAAGCTCATATGGTGTAACGCTAAGCAATGCTATTCAAGTTGTGTCAGGATTTATCTTTAGACTCATCAGAGATGACTCCATTAACATGAGGGAAACCCTACAAATTTTTAACAAAATAGTGCGTGTTTTCCCATCAGAAATTGATAAATACAAACTTTTTCAGTTACTGATAAAACTATGCAGAATAACCTACGATAGAAATACTGGTATTTTGAAAATTTCAGAACTATTTTTCAAAAAGCTAGCAGCACTCGACGCTAATAGTGAAATATTTCAACCGATGCCCGTACTTACTGTCCCCAAAGATACTAATGTCCAGAATTCGTAAAGTTCTCTTTAAAGAACGTTTATAGCCATTTTATTGACACTTTCGAAAAGTAGTAGTATATTTTAGTACCTAAGACGAGTAGGTGAATATAAATTCATTTACTTCGTATATGGGCAACACAAATCCCCAAACGAACAAACTCGAAACGGTCTACGTTTCAATCGATCTACTTAATCCTGCCGACTATAATCCCCGCACATGGGATAAAAAGGCACTTGATGACCTCAAGAAAAGTATCAAGCAGTTCGGTCTTGTCGATCCTGCAATTGTGAACGGTGCAGAAAATCGAAGGAACATCGTCATCGGTGGTCACATGCGAATTGCAGCAGCCAAAGAACTCGGTATTACTGAAATGCCGGTCATTTATCTCAATATACCGGACATTGAGAAGGAGAGAGAACTCAATATCAGACTGAATAAGAACCATGGTGAGTTCGATTTTAAGCTACTTGCAAATTTTGCAGAGGAATTTCTTTCTGATATTGGTTTCAACTCTGAAGAGCTCGACTCTATCTTTGACTGGGATGACGAAACCCCAGAGGTCTTTGACCTAAAAAAGGAGTTGGAAAAACTCGACATCACTAAAATCGAAATTGTGAAAGGAGACGTCTGGCAGTTAGGTGACAATCGGCTTATGTGTGGTGACTCTACCATTCAGGCTAACATACTCACGCTTCTTAATGGAAAGAAAGCAGATATGGTGCTGACAGATCCGCCTTACCGCTTGGACTATCTTCATGGCAAGAAGAAAAACGGTAAACCGACCGAAGGTTTCGGATATAAGCGAGATAGAAAGTATCTCGAAACCGATACCCTACCCGACGACTTCACCGAACTTTGGATGAAGAACATCAAAGAGATAGCAAAACCAGACTTCCATATCATTGTTTATGAGGCATGGAAGAATTTGCGTGAAATCTGGTCTGAGCTTGAGAAACATTGGAAAGTGAAGAATATGATCGTCTGGCATCTTCCGAACAGAAATCAAAGCTTTGCAGCAAAGTACAAGCTGTTCTCAAAATATGACATTGCAATGGTTGGATCTTCGCACAGCGAGGAAGAACTAAACACAGAACCCGAAGAACAGCTTCTCCAAGAGGAGTACGAAACCGCTCTGTATGCAATCTCAGGTAAACCGCATTGGGAAGGTTACCAAAAAGGTAAAAAGATCCAACCAACCGACTTCATCGAATTCAATGCATCTGACGAGAAACATTCAGGGCAAGGAATTATCTTTGGTACAAAACCTATCGAGATACTCATCCCCTACATCAAAGTACTTACCAAACGTGGTGATCTTGTTGTTGAACCGTTTGGAGGAAGTGGATCAACACTCATTGCCTCACAAAAGATGAGAAGACGCTGTTACATCATGGAAAAATCTCCTGTCTATGCTGAGGTCATCAAGAAACGATGGGAAAATCTTACTGGTTTAAAAGGAGTGAAAATAACATGAAAACAGCCAGTAAACAGGATCTAGTTGACCAACTAAGAAAGACACCGATCATTCAAGTCGCTTGTGAGAAGATGGGGATTGCGCGAGCTACCTTCTACAGATGGAAGAAAGACGACCCTGCGTTTGCAGAACAGGTTGATTTCGCTCTTAAAGAAGGGTCACAACTCATTAACGACATGGCAGAGAGTCAACTCATTTCAGCGATTAGAAACAGTAATCTGACAGCTATTATCTTTTGGTTGAAGAATCATCACAAGAATTACTCACCGAAGATGGAAGTAACAACAAAAAATGGAGATATTCCTTTAACTGACGAGCAAAAGGAACTCATACGCAGGTCACTCGACCTAGCTTTTGCAGATCAGTTAAAAGAAGAAAAGCATGAAGGAAAATGAGATATTCAAGTACACGCCACAGTTACGAGATCAAATCGTAGAAAATGCTAACATTAGGAAGGCTCTTGCTTCTGAGAGTCACTTTTGGTTCTTTCATATATACTTTCCGCAGTATATTTCGTTCTCGACTGCTCCCTTTCATAAGGAACTCTTCTCTATCACTGAAGATCAAGAGAACCAACTAGCTTCTATTGTTGCGTTTCGTGGAAGTGCAAAATCGACAATTATCACGATGTCTTCAGTGATCTGGTCAGTCATAGCAAAACCGCAGAAAAAGTTCGTTGTTATCCTTTCATTGACTCAAGCTCAAGCAAAGCAACACCTGAGAAACGTTAAGAAAGAGTTTGAAGGAAATCCACTATTAAGAAGTGATTTTGGAGCAATTGAGGAAGAAACAGAGGAATGGGGATCGTTTTCTTTGTATCTACCGAAATACAAAGCCAAGATTATTGCCGCCTCTATGGAACAGAGCATTCGTGGAATTCGCCATATGTCCCACCGACCTGACTACATTATTGGTGATGACATTGAAGACCAAAACGCAGTAAAAACGAGAGAGTCAAGAAATAACACCTACAACTGGTTCAAAGGTGAGATTACATCGTTAGGTGATGAAAAGACAAAAATAATTCTGATTGGGAACTTACTACACGAAGACTCACTCCTCATGCGAGTAAAGAAAGAAATCGAGGCAGGTACGCTTTCAGGAATTATTCGTGAATACCCGTTTATGGATGAGTCTGGAGTACCTCTATGGCAAAGTCGATTTCCTGATATCACGGCAATTGAAAGGATAAAGAATAAAATCGGGGATGAAAAAACGTGGCAACGTGAGTATATGCTCAAAATTATTCCAGATGAAGACCAAATAATCAAAAAGGAGTGGATTCACTACTGGGATGAGTTACCAATGCACAGAAAAGACTTCCGCTACTCTGTTATTGCAGTCGACCCAGCTATATCCGAAAAGGGTGACTACACCGCCATGGTAATTCTGCATGTATTCGGACGACTTCACAATTTGAAGGTGTTCGTAGATGCAAAAATCATTAATCAGCACCTTAGCTTTCCTGATTCAATTAATATGATCAAAAATCTGGCTGTAAATAACAAACTGAAGAAATCTAGAGCAAGAATTTGTGTCGAAGATGTTGCCTTTCAACGCTCAATCGTTCAAGAGTTAGAAAGGCAAAACTTCAAAGCACATGCTATGTCTATAAAAGGGATGAATAAACGGGAAAGACTTACCTCTATCTCGATGTTGTTTTCACAAGGAAAGATATTCTTTCCAAACAAAGGAGCCGAGCAGCTTATTCAACAACTTCTCTATTTAGGAGTAGAAAAACACGATGATCTTTGTGATGCAATGACTTTGGGACTAAATTATGTATTAAGAGAAGATACAGATGAGGATTTAGATATATTGACATGGGTTCGATAAGGTGGACTTGTTGAAGGAAAACGAATAAAATAACTCCAATGACATCTCCAAGAACTAAGGAACAAGAACGCGCTGAACTTCATCGAGCAATATGGCAAATCGCTAATGATTTGCGTGGAAGTGTTGATGGATGGGATTTTAAGCAGTACGTTCTTGGTATGCTCTTTTATCGTTTTATCAGTGAAAACTTGACCAATTATATAAACGCTGACGAGCGACGTGCTGGTAACAAAGAATTTGATTATGCAAGCCTGACTGACAAGCAGGCTGAATTCGGCCGAGTAGATACAGTAAAAGAAAAAGGGTTTTATATCTTGCCCAGTGAACTCTTTGTTAATGTTCGTAAGAACGCAAGAAATAATCAAAACCTTAACGAAGTGCTTTCTAAAGTATTTAACAATATCGAGAATTCAGCCAAGGGTGCTAGCAGTGAGGACGACCTTAAAGGGCTATTTGATGATCTCGATGTAAATTCAAACAAACTCGGGGGAAGCGTTGAAAAAAGAAATCAACAACTCACTAAACTACTCGATGCAATTGGGGATCTGAAATTAGGTGAATACACTGATAACACCATTGATGCATTCGGTGATACCTACGAGTATCTCATGGCAATGTACGCGTCAAATGCAGGTAAATCTGGTGGAGAATACTATACTCCACAAGAAGTCAGTGAACTGCTTGCTGAGATAACTACCGTTGGAAAGAAAGAAGTAAATAAGGTTTATGATCCTGCCTGTGGCTCGGGTTCACTTCTCTTAAAGTTCGCAAAAGTTCTTGGTAAAGAGAATGTTCGACAAGGTTTTTACGGACAAGAGATCAATCTAACGACCTACAATCTTTGCCGTATCAATATGTTCCTACACGATATCAACTACAACAATTTCAATATTGCACATGGCGATACGTTAATTGATCCAAAGCATTGGGATGACGAACCGTTTGATGCAATTGTATCCAATCCTCCGTATTCAATTAAATGGGATGGAGATGCGAATCCTCTTTTGATTAATGATCCACGATTTTCACCTGCTGGCGTACTCGCTCCTAAAAGCAAAGCAGACCTTGCCTTCACGATGCACATTCTTTCTTGGCTTTCAACAAGTGGTACAGCTGCAATTGTTGAATTTCCTGGTGTTCTTTATCGAGGTGGAGCAGAGCAAAAGATTCGCAAATATCTGATTGATAACAACTATATTGATGCAGTTATTCAACTCCCACCAGATTTATTCTTCGGTACAACAATTGGAACGTGCATCATTGTATTAAAGAAAAGCAAAACCGATAACAAGACATTGTTCATAGATGCATCGGTGGAGTTTGTCCGTGGGGGCAATAAAAATAAATTGACTGAAGCAAATCGAACAAAAATTCTTGATGCATATACTTCACGCACCGATCAAGAGTACTTCACGAAGTTGGTCGATAATAAGGCGATTACTGAAAATGATTACAATATTGCAGTATCCAGTTACGTTGCGTCCGTGGACAAACGTGAGGTTATCAATATTTCCGAACTAAACGAAAGAATAAGTCAAATTACGGTAAAGCGCAATGAGTTACGAAGTACACTAGACACTATAATTTCCACTATCGATGGAGTAAATAAAAATCATATTAGCGAGATTGATCAATTGATCCACGAGAATTGCCCCAAAGGAGTTCCGTATATGCGACTCAAAGAAATCACCTTGTCAATAAGAACGGGATTGAACCCTCGTTCAAACTTTAGATTGAACAATACCAATGCTACCAATTACTATGTTACCGTCAAAGAAATTACTTCGGGAAAAATCCGATTCAGTAGTAAAACAGATAGAATTGATGACGACGCAAAAAACATAATTCAATCGCGTTCTAGATTAGCTGTTAATGACGTATTATTCTCTGGTATTGGCACAATAGGAAAAGTTGCTTTAGTAGACATTCCGACGGATAATTGGAATTGTAGTGAGAGTGTTTTTCTTATTAAACCAAGAACCGAAGTCGTACTACCAAAGTTCCTTATGTATATTCTTAGCTCTGATATTGTAAAAAAACAATATCAAAGCCAATCAGTTGGAAGTACATTAAAAGGAGTTCGAATGGTGACTCTTTACTCGATTAAGATACCTATCCCACCACTATATGTCCAGGATAAAATTGTAAATATTCTTGATAGCTTCACAGGATTGGAAGCAGAATTGGAAGCAGAATTGGAAGCAAGTAAAAAGCAACATGATTACTATCGAAACAAATTATTAACCTTCAAAGAATATGCGGAATAAAGATAGTAACTATACCATTGTCTCCCAGAATACTGATAGTACCGTCGTATCACAATTCATAAAGGATAATAGTTCAATGAAACCTTTGAGCTATCAAAGTGAGGCAGAATTAGAAAAAGAATTTATCAAACAATTGACGACACAGGCGTATGAATATCTATCAATTTCTTCAGAGAATGATCTCAAATCTAATCTGAGAAAACAACTTGAAAAACTTAACGACATTACATTCTCAGAGAGCGAATGGAAACGATTCTTTGAGAACGTAATTGCAAATCCAAATCAAAGTATTCAAGAAAAGACGGCAACAATACAAGAAGATCATGTTAAGAATTTCATCCGAGACGATAAATCCGTGAATAATGTCTACTTAATAAAAAAGGACAATATCCACGATAATTCGCTTCAAGTGATTAACCAATATACAACAGAAGATGGGCAAAGAGCCAATCGTTATGATGTAACAATTCTCGTTAATGGATTACCCCTTGTACACGTTGAGCTAAAAAAGCGTGGTGTCGCAATCCAAGAAGCATTTAATCAGATTAACCGTTATCAACGTGAAAGTTTCTGGGCGTCATCTGGATTGTTTGAATATGTCCAACTCTTCGTTATTTCTAACGGAACTCATACAAAGTACTACAGTAACACAACACGTACTCAGCATATCAAAGAAGGCACTGAGGGATCTGTAAAAAAGGGTAAGCGCACAAGTAACAGTTTCGAGTTCACGAGTTGGTGGGCAGATGCGACAAATAGACCAATCACTGATTTGATAGATTTTACAAAGACATTCTTTGCAAAGCATTCATTACTAAATATACTGACCAAATATTGTGTGTTCACGACAGACAGGTTGTTACTTGTCATGAGGCCTTACCAAATTGTTGCAACCGAGAGAATATTGAGCCGAATTGAGACCAGTACAAACTACAAAAAAATGGGTACCGTTGAAGCAGGTGGATACATATGGCATACAACAGGATCAGGTAAAACGCTGACCAGCTTCAAAACGGCACAGTTAGTAAGCAAACTGCCCTACATTGAAAAAGTGATATTCGTTGTTGACCGTAAGGACCTCGATTATCAAACGATGAAAGAGTACGATAAGTTTGAAAAAGGAGCTGCAAACAGTAATACAAGTACGGCAATACTTAAAAAGCAAATTGAAGATCCAAACGCTCGAATTATTATTACAACAATTCAAAAACTCGATAGATTTATTAACCGAAATTCAGGGCACACCATTTTTACCGGTCATGTCGTATTGATTTTTGATGAATGTCATCGTTCTCAATTCGGTGACATGCACGCTGCAATAACAAAAGCATTTAAGAATTACCATCTCTTCGGATTTACAGGTACTCCAATTTTTGCTATTAATTCGTCTTCAGGAGGACGACCCGACTTTAAAACAACGGAGCAGGCATTTGGAGATAAGCTCCACACATACACAATTGTTGATGCAATTGCAGATAAGAATGTCCTACCATTTAAAGTAGATTACGTATCAACAGTCCACGAAGCAGAAAATATTGAAGATAAAAAGGTAAGTGACATTGATCGTGAAGCGGTACTTTCTGCACCTGCTCGATTAACCAACATTGTTAAATACATCATTGAACATTTTGACCAGAAGACGAAGCGAAACATTTTTTATCGTATTAAGGATCGCCGACTTGCCGGCTTCAATTCCATCTTTGCAGTTACATCAATTGAGGTCGCAAAGAAATATTATGCTGAATTCAAGAAACAACTTGCAGAATTACCAAGTGATAAGCAACTTAAAGTCGCTACGATTTATAGTTTTGGCGTAAATGACGAGGACGCAGATGGTATGCTTGACGAAAATTCTGAGGATACGTCAGGATTAGATTCAAGTTCGAGAGATTTTCTAGAAAGTGCGATTGTTGATTATAACAAGATGTTTGGCACTTCTTATGATACTTCTTCTGATAAGTTTCAAAACTACTACAAGGATGTGAGTCAGCGGGTAAAAGATAGAGAAATTGACGTATTGATTGTTGTAAATATGTTCTTAACTGGATTTGATGCTACGACATTGAATACCCTGTGGGTGGATAAGAACTTGCGGTTACATGGATTGCTTCAAGCATATTCGCGAACGAATCGAATACTTAACACTGTAAAGACATTTGGAAATATTGTTTGTTTTAGAAATCTAGAAAAAGCAACAAACGAATCAATCGCACTCTTCGGTGACAAAGAGGCAAGTGGCATAGTATTGCTTAAAGCGTATGCTGATTACTATCATGGTTATAAAGATGGAGAAAAAAATGTACGTGGATATAAAAGTCTTGTTGAGGAATTAATTGAAAAATATCCTGTTGGAGAGCGTCCTATTGGAGAACAAGCCCAGAAGGATTTTATTAAACTGTACGGAGCCATTTTAAGAGTAAAAAATATTCTCGAAACATTCGACGAATTCTTAGGGAATGAGATATTAAGACCAAGAGATTTCCAAGATTATCACAGTTTATACATCGATTTGTACAACGAGTTCAGGAGTGGAGGATCAGGAGCAGACAAAGAGAATGTCAACGACGACTTAGTATTTGAAATGGAACTTATTAAGCAGGTTGAAATCAATATCGATTACGTACTAGGGCTTATCAAAAAATACCATGCAGATCATACTAAGAACAAAGATCTCTTGATTGATATTAACAAAGCAATTGATTCTAGCGTCGAATTACGAAATAAAAAGGACCTTATCAATCAATTTATAACATCACTTGATGTCCACTCAATAATAGATGAAGATTGGCAGAACTTTGTCGAAGCCAAGAAAGTAGAAGAGCTTGAGCTAATTATTTTAAATGAGAATCTTGATCGGGAAGCAACCTATGCATTCATTAAAAATGCTTTCAGAGATGGTGCTGTAGCAACGACAGGGACTGCAATAGCAAAGGTTCTACCTCCAGTCTCCCGATTTACTGAGACAGGCGATAGAACCAAAAAGAGGGAAACTGTTATAGAAAAATTGACAAATTTCTTTGAAAAGTTCTTTGGAATTACTAAGACCAATTAGTAAAATGAAGATAGTAATTCCAAAACTTGGAAAACTGACAACAAGTTTGATTTTCGGCAATTTGACCATTGCAAGTATCGGAGATATTGGATTAACCCATAAAGCACTAATACGAAATCATCTCATTTCAATAAAACTTCTTATAGAGCAAGTCCGGTTGAATTTTTTTCTTTCAAATAATGAAATAATTTCATCAGTAGTTGGTTCATTCAGCAAAGATGAGAGTGAAGAACTGAAAACAATTATACAAGTGAATGTGTTAAATAGTTTGATATTGTCAATTAACAGCATGTATGAATACCTCCTGATATTGTACTATTTATCAACATTCAGTATCACTGAAATTACGGCGATATTTCCCAAAATGAATGTGCTCAAAAGTACAACTAAGCACTTCGATAATTACAACGACAACTGGCAGTTAGGATTGTTCTCATTGATCTATAAAAATATTGCTCCAAAACAAAAAATGAACTCGCGTCTGGAATATGAAAACTGGTTCGGAAAGGAAAATGTTTTGGGAAATAACTCATTAAAGATTGTGGATTTCAATCTACTATTTAATTTTATTTCTTTACAACGTGAGTTTATTCAACAATCTCATGTTAATGTATTGAAACATTTTGGGTCCTCTGTTTACCGAATGAATGATGAAGATGACCCAGTAAGCAAGGGTTTCTGGAATTTCCCTGTTGACTATTTGTATAACGACTCCCATAAACAGTCAAAAATAGGGGAACGTTTTGATTTACTTGATGTTCAAACAGTTATAAGACTTGCCGAGAAATCATTTTCGGAGCAAACAAATTTTCTAGGAATAATATTAGATACTTACAAGGTTTCGCTGTGAGCTCGATAGAGCGCCCTAGACTTCTTCCCTTCTTTGCGGTACTTGTTGTGCATGGAACAAACAACAAATACACCACTCACCTACTGCCTCTATGCTCGAAAGTCGTCTGAGTCAGACGAGAAACAGGCAATGAGTATCGACGGTCAATTACGAGAAATGAGCGATCTTGCAAAGCGTGACAAAATAAACGTTATCGAAGTCATAACTGAGAGCCATTCAGCAAAAGAAACAGGACAACGTCCCCAGTTCAACCACATGCTAGAAAACATCAATAAGGGTAAGTACAATGCCATAATAACTTGGGCACCAGATAGAATCTCACGAAATGCAGGTGATCTCGGGAGAGTCGTCGACTTAATGGATCAAGGTAAACTCGCACTTATCAAGACTCATTCCCAAACATTCAGTAACAACCCAAATGAGAAATTCCTGCTCATGATACTCTGCTCGCAAGCAAAACTTGAAAACGACAACAGAGGAATCAATGTAAAACGTGGGTTAAGGAATAAATGCGAAGTTGGTATAAGGCCATCACTGGCTCCGTTGGGATATATTAATCAACTCAAGGCAAACCGTATCTCCGAGGTCGTCCCTGAACCAGTCAAAGCAACAATTATCAAACAGATGTTTCAATATGTGGCTGAAAAGGGAATGTCTGGAAGGGCAGTCCGAAAATGGCTTAGTATGGTCGGATTTAAGTCCAAAAGCGGTAAAGACCTTTCGCTAAGTAGAATTTACGAAACGCTCAAGAATCCTTTTTACTATGGTGAATTCAAATTTGGAAACAAATGGTACAAAGGCACACATGAACCACTAATCAATAAACAAACCTATGACAAAGTACAGATTCAGCTACAAACAACACCGAAGCAATGGAACAAACAGGTCTACCCTTTCAAGAAAATCTGCAAATGTTGGAGTTGTGGTGGAAGCATAACAGCAGAAATGAAGTATCGAGTCACAAAGAACGGTGAGGTACATCCACATCTCTATTATCATTGTAATCGAATAAAAGATTATAACTGTCAGGAACCTTATATAACTGAACAAGAATTAATCAAACAACTCATAGCACTCCTTCCACAGATAAAGCTCGATATGCAATATCTTTGGAACCTATTCCAAAATGAGATCAAGCGACTAAATCACTTGAAAGCAATAATGAACAACAAGGTTGATACGCTGATCGTATCGTCCCCACATAAAAGTAAAGAAGGTGGAATAAAAGTAATATCTATACGAGAGGCGGAAATGATTAAGGATTACTTTCTGCATATCCTGCAGTACGGGGCACCTGAGGAGAGGCAGAATGTACTTACTGGAGTTGAAACATTATTCCTGCTAAAAGAAAGAAGTCTAATAATTGCAAACTAGTAGTGCTTTATCAAAAGCACTACATAACAACAGGAATTCGATATATATCTCCCTTTATGAATGTGACGTCAGTCCTCAACTCTATCACGCCAAAGCTTACATCATCAGGGTCATAATGTTCTACTAAAATTCTTACATTCGCGTCTTCAAACTTAATACCAATCAACCAATATGACTCAAAATCAATTTTAGAGGTTTGTTTAATTTCTTCCAAGAGGCCACGTAAGTTAGGGATTTCGTTATCAAGTGGGGCATCTGTTACAATCACGAGATGTGTTCCTTCCACATAGTTTGCAGATTTTCCAAATAATTTTTGCCGTATTTCTTGTCGAACTTTTTCCACGATATTTATTCCATTAGCATTTATCTCAACGAATGCGCTAACGTTTTGGAGTATATATCGATAGTCACCGATTTTAATATAACCATCATCAATCTCTGCACTTTGCTTATCTTTTGGAGCTCCGATTTTTAAATCTCCACTTTCTAAAAGTACACTAAGAACTTGAAATATCACGTATTCGGCAAATAATTCACGTAGAGAAAGATTGGTACCTTCAACCTTCTTGCTGTCCCAAAGCTTACTGGGACTGTCCAAATAAGTTTCAAGTATCTTTGCAACATGGGCATGATCCACAAATACTCTTCCAAGATCAACTGGTGGTTGCCTCTTTACCGAAACAGTAAGGTCCGTCATAAATAATTATATACAATTTTTAGTTCCCAAGCTTAGAACCATCAAGCATTTTCTGGAACGATTTTTCACCATTTTTTCGTATTACAGGACTACGTTGACACTTTTCGTATTATGGATCAGTTTTTATGAGGGAGTTTTGGGGGCTTTGTGACCATACTTTCGGGTCTTGAAGCAACAAAAGGTGTTTGGCGGGGGCGACAGGATTCTCATCCGCAACGAAATTGAATTCAAAAACAAACAAAAGCTCGCAGATTACGAATCAAACTGTACACAAATTGACTCTCGGAAAACTCTCAATTACTTCAATGTAAACCCGCCATCGATATAAAGTATCTGACCAGTCATGGCATCATTTTTTGCTAGAAATATAAATGCTTCTGCAACTTCTTCCAATGTTACCCACCTTTTCAACAAAGTACCATTTAACCAGTTTTTTATCTTCTCTTCTGGTTGGTTATCGTACACACGAGTTTTTACATATCCAGGTGCAACTGCGTTTACCTGAATATCTGGTGCAACTGACTTTGCTAACGTTCTTGTAAAACTATTCATCGCTGCTTTAGAAACGGCATATCCTACTGAACTGCCACCGTGTTCCCAACCCTTGATTGAAGTCGTATTCAATATTTTTCCTGACTTTTGCGCTTTCATTATTTCCATTGCGTATTTTGAACACAACATTGCATTCACAATATTTACATTGAACAGATCGAGCAAATCTTTTTGAGTTGAACTCGGATATGGGACAAATTCGGTTGGTGATGCTGCGTTATTAATCAAGATATCTAAAGTTTCATATTCAGCAGAGATCTGCTTGAACATATCTTGAACATCTTTCTCAACTGAAAGGTCTGCTTTCACAACAGATGATCTTACGCCGAACTCGCCAACTAACTTTTGCGTTTCCTTTGCACCTTCCTCATTCTTACGAAAGTGAATAATTACATCTGCACCCTCTTTCGCGAATCGAATAGCAACAGCTTGTCCAATACCACTTGAAGCACCTGTAACAAGTACAATTTTATCTTTCAATTCCATAATCTAATTAGCTCAAATATAAAGTTCTGACTTATTCTACACCAATAATGAAATCTTTTTGGTTCCAAAGCTTAGAACCAAAGGCTAGTTTCCGGAACGATTTTCGGGCATTTTTTCATTCTACAGGACTACGTTGACACTTTTCGTAATATAGGTCAATTTTTACAAAGGAGTTTTGGGGATTTTATGCCCATACTTTCGGGTCTTGAAGCAACCAAAGGAGTTTGGCGGGGCTGACGGGATTCGAA
>JADYZG010000028.1 GCA_020853235.1 bacterium
GAAAAACATACTCAATTCCCCCAAATGCCTCCAACTGCTCCTTTTTCAGTTTACCAATTAGTATCTTATTGTTATCAGTTATTATTCCTAAAACGGTTTTCATTTTTTTATTTGGTTATGTATTGGATTTATAGTATCTCAATAAGAGGAAATTGACTACTCCTCGACAAGGATTCGAACCTTGGACCCAGCGCTTAACAGGCGCTTGCTCTACCGCTGAGCTATCGAGGAACAGCGTACGTAATTATATCGTAGTGAGGGAATTTTTCAACTGCTGATGGATATTGTTTTCCCAAAGGTGTGACTGTCAAGTTTCATCACAATGACATTATTACAGCAATAAAGAGAAACAGGGGAACTTAAGTCTTAAAGTTTTTTATAAGAAATTTGGGTCGACAGGGACTCGAACCCTGAACCTACAGATTAAAAGTCTGCTGCTCTACCATTGAGCTATCGACCCGCCAACGAATTATAACGCAGAATTGCAGGGTATTACAAGAGCCGATTCGAGGCACTGGTAGGTGATTGGAAAGTATGGTTGAGCTCCGAAAATTGGAATATCTCAAAATAGAAGCACAGACGAGGATGCCTTTCATATCGAAGAGGCGAGATTCAGTGTATGTCTATATAGATTCTTTTTAGCTGACTCGGGATGGCGGGACTCGAACCCACGACCCCACGCACCCCATGCGTATATTCTACCAACTGAACTACATCCCGAGTCAGCCATCCTCTTGATAGAGAAAAGTAGTTTTGTGTTTCTTTTAGCAATCTATATTACCTCTCGAAATGTAGAGTATTATAGCAAAACTTTAAGTAAATGGGTTATGACGTATGGCTCTGCATGTATGATAAAATATTTTTATGGAAGGAATTATTGATATTGTCGGAAAAGAACAATTTGAACAGGAAGTATTGAAGTCTGCAGTTCCTGTTTTAGTAGATTTTTGGGCACCCTGGTGTACACCATGCTTAATGATGGCTCCAATCTTGGCAAAGATCCAAGAAGAACTGGCGGGAACTGCCAAAATCGTAAAAGTTAACACTGAAGAGCCTGATAACATGCCAATTGCGGTTGAGTACAAAATTATGAGTATTCCAAATATGAAAATTTTTAAAGCAGGGGAACTAGTCAAGGAAATTATTGGTCTTCGACCAAAAGACTACGTCATGCAGGAACTGCAGAATGTGTAGCACGAGGATGTGCCCTGATTTTTAGGGAATTCATATTGCTAGAGATGAAGTATATTTTCATTATATACGGAGACTTTTCTTGATGAGCAGATATAATTTGCGCAACTTGAATCTATATAGTATATTAACGGGTGATACGCTTAAACAAGAAAATTCTCATAACAATTTTTGTGTTATTTCTAACAGGAATTGTGGGAAGCGGAGCTTGGTTCCTTAATAAAGAAATATCGAAAAAGTGGGATGATTCCACCACATGGTCAACGGAAGGTAAGGTAGGGCTCCCAGTGCAAGCTAGTTCCAATTACAAAATTACGACAGTAGAAGAAGGCGGGCAGTTTAAAATTACAGTCCCATTTTGTGTGCTATATGAAGTTGCAATAGTGACAGAAAATAAGTTTGATTATTACTGTGCAGCAATTCCGTACTCATCAATTGAACTAACGAAAAGATTTCCAGACAAAATTAAGTTTACGAAAGATATTGTTGTTTCCTATAACTCAGATATCGACGCACTCCCAACATCCTTTTTGAATTATATTACTATTGACAAAGAGGCCTTGAAGTCAATTGGTAGTGATGTTAAACCAGTGAGTATTTCCATGTCTGTCACCTATCAGAAACCTAGTACAAATTTTAGGTCCATGGTCGCTCATTATCAGACCGTGAAGTCTGGTGAAAAAGAATCGTATGTAGGTATGCGTGTGTCTGAGTGGAAAGTTGATCTTGTGAAGCAGGCATCTGAATACTCACCGAGCGAAAAGAAGGAGATTATTAAGAAGTGGAGGGCGCAGGCGTGGAAAGATGTTAATAATCTTCTTAAAACTCAGTCATATCTTGATATGCCAAACTCAAAAGAATTACTGATTGAAATGGCAAAGTGGATGGTGTTTAGAAATATGTACTGTCCTACGGCACAGGTTAAAGAAGAATGCGATTTGGGCTACGAGGAGAATGCTTCCTCAAATCTTATGTACTATACATATTCGGCATTTAATCTTGAAAAGAAGCGATTTGATCGAATTACTGATGCACTGAGAGAGAGGGTTATGCCATTCGTTCTAGAATCAAACCCGGAGCTAGTTCAATACTATCTTGATTGCGATACTGCAACAGAGTGTAATTATTATCACAGATTAGAGTTATATGATTATCCCGCATGTCCGATTTTGGAACTTGGGAAAGGTGGACAATCAGAGATTGCAAAATTGTTTTTAGATTTTCGTTCACCAACACTAGGGGATGAGTATTCGCAGATGGATTTAAGTAAAAGTGGTATTTTGGCAAAATTTGCCACGATTAAAAATGAATTTGTTTCTAGTAAAAGCTTGCGTCGTCTCTCATATGATAGTGTCCAAAATTTTGACAAATTATGTTATAAAATTCTTAAAGATAATGTTACAGATGCAGAGGTGATAACAACTGCTAAAAACGTATATATACACAATTATCTTGGGCAAGTATTCATTGAAGAATCAAAGTTTGCGAACGTGGATACAGATACTGCGATTTTCGACTTGGTTTTACAGTCAAGTAAACTGAACCCATATGCGTATACAACTGTTCCCTCACCTGTCTTGTCATACAAACGATTACTAACAGGAGTTCAAAAACAAGATAATCAAAGGGAAGCAGATGGTTATTGGGCTTCACTTAATTCGACTATGATACTACTTTATCTCACATCAAATTATTAATGGTACGTCTTTATAAGAATATACTTCTTTCTCTTCTAGCAATATTGTCAACGGGATTTTTTTACATAGCGACAACCGATTTTAGTGTAAGTGCATGGTATTGTGCTGGT
Source organism: bacterium (assembly GCA_020853235.1). Taxonomy (GTDB): domain Bacteria; phylum Patescibacteriota; class Dojkabacteria. The sequence goes on from JADYZG010000028.1 coordinate 2,999, forward strand.
AGTAAGGGGCAAGGTTGTGCACCTACATGTATTGAAAGTAAAAACGGGGTATGCGTGAAATGGAGAACAACTGGTAATTGTAATGTAAACCTTCAAGGTGATGATGAATGGTGTGATAAAGGTGGAGAAAGAGCTGCATGTGGATGTTTTAGTGGAGATTGTGATGAGGCAGGCGGGTTGACCTGTTCTAACGCAGGTCAGGTTTGTTCTTGTTCTTGCGAACCAGTTTCATGCCCTCCGGGTGTTCCTCCAAATAAATTTATGACGAAGCCCGTGACCCAAGGGTATGGGGTATCGTGCGGTGGAGGAGGTTGTGATGGTTCTTCGTATGCGTGTCCACCCGTTCACAGAAATAACGCACCTACTTGCTCAGTTTTACCAAATTCAATTACGATGACTCGCGAAGATAATCCAAAAGATTTTACGTTACGAGTTAATGATAGTGATTATGGCGATAGCGTCGAAGTTACTGGAGTCAAAGTCGTAGACGGGGCAGGAAATCTTAACTCCTGTGTTAATATTACGGGATTGGAAGGACAAAGTTTGATTAACTCGGTGGTTCGCGTTGGTTCAGACGATGCTTCAAAACTTATTCAAGATACGGTTTTTAGAGTAGATGCACGTGAAGCTCATGGTATTTATAAAAGACAAGTGGACGGTAGTTCTGTTTGTGCAGGTACATTGATGATTGAAATACGAGATTTGGATTCTGACGGTCCTTCTGGCCCTGATAAATCAGACACTGTTAGTTGTAATGTTGCTGTTTCTGTAACAAATCAAGCACCTCAGTTGAAATCTGTGAAATTGTTTGATCGAGATGAAAATCAACAACTTCGTTTTTCGGATAACTTGATTAATGGTAGTCGTGCTCAGGTTGCGGTTGGTTCAACGGCTGCAACAAGTACAAAATCTCGTGCCTCGTTTTGTAAAGAAGCACTTTCGCTTACAAATCCAATTAAATGTCCATCTGGTGGAGAAGAGTATTTGTCATCGAGACATAATCCATTGTTACTAGAGTTCACGGTAAGTGATGCAAATAGTGCAGATGATATTATGCAAGCAGGAGTTTGGCTGGAGTTGAATAGAACTGGTGTCAACCCCAACATGGCTACATTGCCTTTGACTAATGCAAATTCTGGTGCAACAACAAGGTATAACTTTCAAGCACTATATTCTGAGAAAGAGTCCCATACAGTTGCGGGTACACCATACTTTATTCAAAGAGCATGTTTAAGCCCTGCTTGCGGTCCTGTGAATCTGTCAACAAGTTCGAAGCAAATATTTTCTGGACTTGCGCTGATTTCTCTTACAGATCAAACTGGGAGCTATGTTGGTGCAGGTTCGAAAGTTGGAAACTTGTTAGAAGGAACACAACAAACAGCAACCTCGAACGAATGGAACCAGGTTGGATTCCCAGACTGTTTACTTACCTCTACTTGTACAGCACAGAGTGTTCCTGTATCCGCAAAAAGCATCGCCACGAGTGATAATACGAAACCATCTAATTATGCGTGGTCAATCGGTTCTGACTCAAATACAATGCTTTGTTATCCTTCTGATAGGACTGTTCCTAAGGTGGTTGCAGCTTCTACTCCTACGGTTTGTCCAGCAAATTGTGCAGCATGTATCAAGAAAGAAGGAACAAGTATTGACGCTGCAAATAAAAATGACATGACGTTTAAGTTTGGCATTTATTTTAATGATAACGAGGCAGGTACTGGTGCTCAAGGTATGCCAGCAGGTGGCTATTCCATATTCGTTAGTGCTTTGGATAAGGTTGGTGTGAGACTAGGTGGTTACGAAGTCGGTGGCGCAGACGGATGGATGAGATTCAATCGTTCTGGAGTCGTTTGTAACGGTGCTTGTGATTCCAACTTTTCACTCCTTTATGATCCAATTGCTCCAACGGTTTCATTTAATAAATGGACATACACAGCAGAACAATTAGACACCATAACCGCTACGGGTAATGTTACGGATAATACTGGTGGTTCAGGCGTTTCTGGAATTTCTAATCGTTATATTGCACGAGGGCAGACACTTGATGGTGAACCACTTGGCGAATATGACTGGGCTTTTAAGATAGATGGAGTAACACCATTTAATGGCAGTAACGATTTAGATAATGCATTCGTAGGTGGAGCTGTGTTGTTACAGGGTAAAGGGCTACAAGCAGATGAATCAATCGTTGTAGGTGCCTGCGCTTTTGACAATGCGGGTAATATGGGTTGTGGTAAGAATAACGATGGGTATACTTTTCTGTCAGCATGGTTGAAGACTTCTTTTGGAGATGTCTTTAGCGCACGTGGAGGTTCAGCTCCTTATGCAATGACCATACCAAGTAATACGAATATTAACGGTATTGTCAATACTGATAATACGAGTATAAAAGATGCGGTGAAGTCACCAAATATCAGTGTGTATGCACCATTTAATGAGCAAGTCTTTACCGGTGCAACTGGGGCAATCTTAACTTCTGGTTCAGGAAATGTTGGATTGGCTGGTGGTTATGTTGCATCAACAAATTCAACTGTAAGCTTACCACTTGGGTTTAAAGGTAATTATCGTGATGGTGGATCATCGCAGAGATATAATGTCTTTGGTGTTTCCCCACTGACCCTAGGAAACGAATTTGAAAGAACTCGTGCTGCTGCGTTGCTTAATTGTGACTTGATGAATGAAAGCTCCTCTGGAAAATGCCAGACGAATGGGACTCTCTCAACAGTTGGACAGGCTGAGTACAATATTCTTAACACCGGTACAGCAACAATCGATTCATTGGTGTGTAACAAAGTAAATGTCATTTTTGTTACAGGAGTGTTAACCGTAAAAGGTGATGTCACGAAAGCTGATAACACAAGTGGTTGTATGTTTGTTCTTGCAAATGGGGCTGCAATAACCATTGAAGACGTTCCAAGTAATGTCCGAACAACTACAACAGATGGAAAGGGTATTCCGTATGTTGATAAGTTCCAAGCCGCTGTTGTAGCAAATTCCGGAGCTCAGATATCTACAAAGAAGGCAGCAACTCAAGCAGCGAATAAGAGCATTGATCGGTTAGAGATTACAGGTTGGATTTACTCCGCAGATACTGCGCCAAACTTCCTGAGAAGCCTTGCATCAGTTGATAACAGAAGATACCCAGCGGAATGGATTGTCTATGATGCAACGTTACTTGATTTGTTTAGACCACTCTTGGGTTCAGAAAAGACAGTTGATCTAACTTGTGGTACTTCGGAACACATTCTTTGCTCAACCGTAGGGAAATAACCATCTTGAGGTAAATTTGTTATAATCCAGTGTGGCAGAAGAAACGACAACCAATGCACCTCAAACGGAAAAAATAACCGTTACACCTGCAATAGAGTCTGAATCGTTACCGAATCCTGCAGATTCGAACAGATATTCTAGATTTATTACGGGATTTATTCTTATTGTTATAGTCCTCGGAATTCTCGGTGGATTGCTTGCAATAACAGCGCCGGCAACATTTTCTGCAATTATCAACGCATTTTGGGTTTTCATGTTTGCACTAGTACTGTTATTCCTAATCATGGGAGTTTTGGTCATGGTTGGACTTAAAGAACAAGTCCGCCAGATTTTGGACATCTTTGTAGAAGGGACGTTGAGTATTGTTGATTTAATGAATTTTTTGAAACTTGCGGCACGGTTCATCATTGATATCTTAAAGCAAGTTGTGTATTTTCTGATACCATTTTTTGCATACTTGCTTGGTGGGGCAGTTTACTATATTTTGATTTATGCCTATAAGTGGGTGGGCAAAACCTATGACGTTACTCTGTTTACAATTGGGCTATCCGCGCTGTTAATTGTTGCGACAGGCTTTTTAAATAAACGAACTGCAAACGAAAATGCCGCTAATCTCAAATGGTTAAAGAAAGTCCAATTACGTTTTAAAGATATTTTCGGAGATGCAGTCGAAGTTGTTCTCTTTGTATTCTTTATTACCATGGATAGTCAAAATCTTTTCTTTTTGCCAAAAAACTTGAATATTGAGCTACACGCAGTAGTTGGTGACTATAACTTTATGACCAGAGGTTGGACCTTTGACCAGAGTCTATATACCACGTTAAATCTTGTTATGGCGGCTGTAGGGATTGAAGTTATTCGTTTTACGATGCGAATTGTTGCTGCAGGATTCGCGTTTTATAAAGAAATTAATACGTATGTAGGTGAAACTAACCAACAAATGACAGGAGCCTCACAAGTAAAATGGGCGTTACGACAAAGTTTTGAAGTTCACAAAGATGATGTTATCCGTTTTATTACCTACACGACCTTTATTATCTTTGTCTTCTTGGCGTTCCCTCGACTGAAATTGCTTGCAATGGGTGTCGCCAGTTTGACTTCCTTGGTCTTAGACTTGGCCATGCGAGACCGCTTAGTTATCAAGAAAGGGAAAGACCTCTTTTCAAAGGTTGTGTCGTCACTTTTTAGAGTGTAGTATGTCGCGAGAAGATTTCCGTAAAATGAACACAGGTTTTCGGTGTCAGCAGTGCGGTAAAGCAGTCCCATCAGCAGAAAAGACCTCTCGAAATCATTGCCCGTATTGTTTGTATTCGAAACATGTCGATATTATTCCTGGGGATCGTATGGAAGTATGTCAGGGTCTAATGAAGCCAGTAGATTATGACTACAAACATGGTAAGGTAATAATTCAGTTCAGATGTATAAAATGTGGAAAAACTGGTATCAACAAAGCAGCTCCAGATGACAATTTGGACAGATTATTACAGAAGAGTCAGATGGGTTAGTGTACTAGGGTATAATAAGCATAGTAAGTTAGCTATAAGAAATATCTATGCCACGAGGAAAAGATAAAAAGACAATTTTAGGAGATGCCCCTGCAGGTGACTTGCCTGTAGTTTCTGGTGCGACCATGGGTAAAGAAGAACGACAGAAGATTATTGACGCTGCAATGACCTTGATAGATAAAAAATTCGGGGATGGTAGCATTATGCGGCTTGGCTCTCGAAAAAAACAGAAAGTCGATGTTATTTCAACTGGTGCATTATCACTTGATGCTGCACTTGGTGTTGGTGGAGTTCCGAAAGGCCGAGTTATAGAAATTTACGGGCCAGAGGCATCAGGAAAAACGACACTTGCTTTAAGCATTCTTGCACAGGCACAAGTTGCAGGTGGGAAAGCGGCTTTCATTGATGCAGAGCATGCACTCGATCCGGGGTACGCAAAGAAGATTGGGGTTGATGTTAACGATTTATATGTTTCTCAGCCAGATTTCGGTGAGCAAGCATTAGATATTCTTGAAACACTTGTTCGTTCAGGTGCGTTTGATGTTATTGTCGTTGACTCTGTTGCTGCACTTGTACCAAAAGCAGAAGTAGATGGAGAGATGGGTGATGTACACATGGGCTTACAGGCGCGTTTAATGTCACAAGCGTTAAGAAAGATTACGCCGTTAGCGTCGAAATCAAACACAACAGTTATTTTCTTAAATCAAATTCGTTTAAACCTTGGTGTTAAGTTTGGTAATCCAGAAACAACAACTGGCGGTAATGCTTTGAAATTCTATTGTAGTTTGCGTCTTGACATTCGTCGACGAGAAGAGATTACTAAGAATGGAGAACTACTTGGGCATACACGCGAAGTGAAGATCGTCAAGAATAAAGTTGCACCGCCATTTAGAAATGCTTTTTTTGATATTCGTTTTGCTTCTGGGATTGATCACGTTAGTAGTATTTTTGAAGCAGGTGTAAAGTACGGGAGTATAGAGCAGGCGGGTGCTTGGTACAGTCTCGATGGCGAGAAAATCGGGCAAGGGAAGGAAGCTGTTATCGAATTCCTTAGAGAACATCCAGAAATTCAGGAGAAGATAACGAAATCAGTCTTAGAGAAAGTCCTTTAAATGCGGCAATACTTGCTTAAAAAACAGTTGAATTCCCCAGAATTTGTCGAGTTAACAAATCAGCTGCAAAGTACTGCACTCGCTGCGGTCTATTTTGCAAAGGGTATAAAAACGCAAGAACAATTACAGGAATTTTCTTCATATTCAAATTTACTTCCAGTTGATGAGCTTTACGATCTAGACGGTTTTCTCAAGAGAGTACTTGAACACCAAGAAAAAAATTCAAAGATTGTAGTTTATGGCGATTATGATGCTGATGGAGCTGTTGCTGCGTCGATATTGTGGAGATTTCTTTCAAAAGTACTTAAGCTTACTGCTACTGTGTATATTCCTGACCGACATGAAGAAGGATATGGATTAAATCGTACCGCACTTGAAACATTAGCAACTCAGGGGGTGGATTTGCTTATTACTGTTGATTGTGGAGTTCGTGATGCAGTACTTATCAAAGAAATTACAGAAAAAACTCACATGGAGATTATTGTTACCGACCATCATCAGGCCGGTGAATCATTTCCTGCTTGTGTTACAGTCCATCCAATGTATCCTGGTCATGAATCTACAAATAAGTATATTTCTGGTGGGGTCGTGGTGTGGAAAATCTGTCGTTATCTTGAAGAAAAGTTGAAGCTCTCACACGATTTTACAGAGAGTGTTGTTGATTTGGCAGGAACCTCTTTAGTAACCGATATCATGCCATTAAAAGATGAAAATCGTGTAATTTTGCGAAAAGCATTACGTAAACTTCGTACACAACCCTCTTTAGGATTGAGGGTGTTAATGGAAAATGCCCAAGTGAAGCAAGAAGATATTTCTGCATATCATCTGGGGTATGTCATTGGACCTCGGCTGAATGCGAGTGGTCGTATCGGCGATCAGTATGCTAGTACTCGACTACTAAGTACAGATAATGAAAGTGTTGCAAGAAAACTTGCTGGTGAGATTGCAAACATCAATAGTAAGCGTCAGGAAATTACAAAAAATATTTATGCTCTGGCCGATCAAGCAAAAATTATTATTGCAGATAAATTACTTATTACCGCAGGGGAAAATTGGGATGATGGAGTCGTTGGTCTTGTTGCAGGCAAACTAATGAATCGGTACAATCTTCCCACGATAGTTGTCACAATGGATCCTCATAAAAAACTTGCGAAAGGTTCCGCCCGCAGTTTCGGAGAATTAAATATTACTGAGTTGTTTGAAAAAATAGCGTATGTCTTTTCACGGTACGGAGGGCATCATAATGCAGCAGGATTTACCCTGAGACAGCCTAATGCTGAACAATTAATCTCTGAAATTAGTACGATAATAACGAAAGAGTATAACGAGTATATGCCAACACTGATAAGATTTATTGCCGCATATGTTTTACCATCGGAATTGACGGAAAACTTTTTTGTAAAACTACAGGTTTTAGAGCCCTTTGGTCAAGAAAATCCAGAGCCATTATTTGCAGTAAAAGGTAAGGTTGCTCAATTTAGTACCTTCGGCCAACAAGGTAATCATCTAAGAATTTTATTACAGACGGAAGGTGGAGAAATAAAAGCACTTGCGTTTGACCGTGTTGAGCTTCTTACTCGAGTTGAACAAGGTCAGGAACTAGTGCTCGTAGGACGACCCAGACAGGACGAATACCAAGGAAAAAAACAGATTTCATTTTTTATCGAAGAAATTGTAGAGGGGAATCTCAAGGAAATTGATTAGTTATCCGTAGTATTTGGTTGATTCGTGTAATCAATGGCAGGAACGTAGATTGCAATATCTCCTCTTGCACCATTCTCGTAGACGACTTCACCTGTAGCAACATAAATTGGTTGTAAAAATTCTTGAATTTTATTTGCCTCGTAGTAGGCGAGTTCCAGTTTGTAGAGATTAATCTCTTTGAGTGGTGAGCTCGTTTTTGGTTGCAGCGGGTCGCCACCCTTTTCTATTGCATAGACGATCGTTCCTTCGCCTGCCGCAATTTTACTAATTGCATCTGACGGTCTGGTGATAAGGTGTGATCCACATGGTCTGTCTTCGACTTTCCAGTTATTATAAAATAACTGCTGCAAACTTTCAGAGGGGTTGCCATTTTGGTTCCTCATATAAACCTGGAGATTGGCAGTTTCTGGCGTTCTACCGACCCTTCGGGCAAAATATTGGACCCATCTCGGATCTTTTTCTCCGATAGCTTCCATGGAATCTAGGAAGCCTACAAAGTTAATACCTTGTGATGCATCAAAGGTTGGAGACAGAATATTTCTGTCATAGACAAGAAGTGATTGTACTTTTTGAAAATCAACACGGATTAGTTGCGCGACATCAATTGATTTTGCAAGAACTGGCTGGTTTAACACCATAGCAACGGGATACGCAAATGCTTCGCCATCGGCGAATTCTTGTGAGTATAACCCAAGTGATCGCAGGTAATTTGCTGCTAATTCTGGTGCTCGAAAGGTCGTTGCAGGGAGTCCGAGGTTTGGTATTTTTGGTAATACTGCTGCATCACGAATATAAGAAAAATTTAATGTATCGGTGTTAAAAGTTAGTGTAGAACTTTTTTTTGGGTTCCTCCAGGTATAGACAGTCGAACCTGCGGTATGTTCAACTGGTGTTTCGAAGTTTAAGTCTTCTGCAAGTGCAAATGCCTGGTCACGTGTTTGGAATGTTTCACCTTTAACATCGATTTTGTAGATATAGCTAATTAAGGGAACCTTAGAGTTCGGTAGTGATGGGCCTAACGCAACAACCTGGATTTTAGCATCTCCGTAGCTAACACCCTCTTGGGCGATTATTTCAACTGGTGGTAATGCACCACATTTATTATCCGCACGAAAAACTTGATCAGGAGTTCGTGTAATGGTTAGGACGTAGAGATATGCATAGTACCCGACAACGATCAGTACAACGAATACACCAGCAAATTTCGATGCAATTTTTGTCCAGAATACAGTTTCGGTTAGTGTCATTTGTTTGATATAATGAAGCTATTGAATTGATTGTATCAGAAGTTATGTCATCTGTCAGAGTAAGAATGGCACCAAGTCCAACAGGGTGGATTCATATCGGAACAGCCCGTACATTTTTGTTTGATTACTTTATGGCTCGGCAAAATCCAGAAGGTAAGCTTATCTTACGAATCGAAGATACAGATCAGAAAAGGAGCGTACCAGGTGGGATCGAATCATTAATTGAATCACTTTCACTATTAGGAATCACCCCAGATGAGGGAGAAGGTTTTGGCGGAGAATATGGACCTTATACACAAACTGATAGAAAAGAGATCTATGCGAAGTACGCGCAAAAACTCTTGGGTGAGGGTAACGCGTACTACTGCTTTTGTAGTAAAGAACGTTTGGAAAAACTTCGTACAGAGCAGGAATCAATGAAGCAAAAGACACACTACGATGGTCATTGCAAGAAACTGTCGAAAGAAGAAGTTAAAACAAGAATTGACAATGGTGAACCATATGTAATTCGGATGAAAGTTCCCGAGAATGAAAATATTGAGTTCACTGATTTGGTTTTTGGGAAGATTTCATTTAGCACCAATGAAGTTGATGAACAGGTCATTATCAAATCTAGTGGAATTCCGACCTACCACTTTGCTGTAGTAGTTGATGATGTATTGATGAAAATTACACACATCCTTCGTGGAGTAGAATGGTTGTCGAGTACTCCAAAACATGTGTTGCTTTATAAATATCTTGGTGAAACTCCTCCAATATTTGTTCATGTTCCGCTGATTCTTAACCCGGATGGAAAAGGCAAGTTGAGCAAGAGGAAAGGTAATGTCGCAGTTCTCGATTTTTTTAGAGCGGGTTACATTAGAGAGGGGCTTGTAAACTTTCTTTCACTTATTGGTTGGAACCCTGCTCCAGAATTAGCGCATAAAGATGAAATTTACGATATTGATTTCTTGACCAAAAATTTTGATGCGAAAAGGATTAGACGTGCCTCGGGCCGTTTCCAAATTGAGAAGTTAGATTCAATAAATGCAGTATGGATTGGACGCCTTACGAAAGAGGAACTGTATGCTCGTGTTATGCAATGGGTTGATTTAGTCATGACGAATAATGTCGTTGATAGTTTACGTGGGGAGACCGATGAGTTGAAAGCAATTCGTGGAAAAGTATCAAAATTGAAGTCTTATTTCGAGCAAAACAAAGTCAAAGCAACCGAATTACTAGGCGTGACACAGCAAAGAATCAAAAAGTTAACAGAAATCTACGATTGGCTCTCTGTTCTGTGGGATGACTCAGGTTTTGATAATGATTCTGTGAATACCGCCTTACCTGATGTTGAGAAAAGGACCGAAATCATTTATAATTTGCGTGAAGCTCTTGAAAAATTAACGACTTGGAGTCAAGAGGAGTGGGAGCCAGCAATTCGTGCTTTGGCAGATAAATTCAGCTTGAAGCACGGCGATTTATTTATGGTTCTTAGAGTAATTGTGACAGGGAAGAAAATTTCTCCACCACTACGAGAATTTATGGAGATTGCAGGTCGTGAATTCGTCTCGAAGCGCTTCGACAAATTTAGTAAGATTTAATGCAAGACTTGCTGCCGGGTCGTCTAATGGTAGGACAACGGACTCTGAATCCGTTTATCTTGGTTCGAGTCCAAGCCCGGCAAAGACTAGGTATCCGTAATGAATTTGGATTTGCAAATAAGAAGTAAGTCAGGACTTTACAATTGTTCAATTATGACTTGCAATCTCCGGTCATACTCTTTGAGTACTTAGCGGAGTTATTTAGATGGTTGCTAGATGAGAATGCAATGATATATATTCCTAGTGGATATATATTCCTAGTGTCCCCCATCACTTGACTTAAACTATTTTAGTTACTAAAATAGTTCTGTGCAGAAAAATAAATCGCGAACTGAATTAATTAAAAATATGATTGAACTTCTTCATGTACTTGGCCGATATGTTGGTCCAGGTCGTGAACAATTTTTCTTGAAAATCGATTTGAATCATGCACAATTGAAATTCCTCTATTTTGTTGGTACAGGGAAAGAATTGACGATTCAAAAGTTGGTTGCCTTAACGAAAACGACTCCGGGTGCTGTCACACAAATAGTTGACGGATTAATCGGAAAAGGTTTTTTGAAGCGTGAACACGATCAACTAGATAAACGTCGCGTATATATTCAGTTCTCTACTATGGGGAAAGTTAAATTCGAGAAAGTACAAAAACTTCATCTTAAACGATTGCAAAAAATTTTTGATGTACTCTCAGACAAAGAACTCAAGCAGATGATTTCGATTGAAAAAAAATTAGTTACTAATTTATCTACAAAATAACTATGACTCAGGAAAAGAAAAACACTCTGCGGAAATGGCTCGGTCTTGTCGTAACTAGTATGGCTTTGGCAATAATTATTATTGACACTACTGTGTTAAACGTTTCACTACGAGACATCATGAGAGATTTGGGAACCGATCTGCAGACAATGCAATGGGTTATCACAATATATTCTTTGGTATTAGCTGCGCTAACCATTACGGGTGGACGTCTAGGTGATTTATTTGGTCGTAAAAGAATGTTTATGTTGGGTGCTCTGTTGTTCGGAATTGGTTCGTTTATCGCATCGATTAGTATTAATGCGAATATGCTTCTCTTCGGATGGTCAATTGTTGAAGGAATTGGTGCTGCCCTCATGATGCCTGCTACAGCGTCGATGGTAATCTCGACATTTCAAGGTAAAGAACGAGCAATTGCGTTTGGTGTTTGGGGAGGTGTTGCTGGGGCAGCATCTGCATTCGGTCCATTACTTGGTGGATATCTTACCGCAACAGTGAGTTGGCACTGGGCATTTAGGATCAATGTCCTTGTGGTGGCTTTGGTTTTACTCGGTTCTGTCGTCATAACGGAATCAATAGACAAAAAAGAGAGACATACTCTTGATATTGTGGGGTCACTGCTTTCGGCACTTTCTATGGCCATGATTGTATTCGGCATTGTTGAATCTTCAACATATGGCTGGTGGATTGCTAAAAAAGATTGGATAATTAGTTTCGGTGAGCTCTCTATTACACCAGTTGCAATTTTCGTTGGTATGGTGTTGTTGGCGCTTTTTATTATTTGGGAGCGACGAATGATGGCAGAGAGGAAAACGCCATTAGTTTCTCTTGATATATTTAAGAATAAGCAGTTTGTTGCGGGGATTCTAGTAACCTCGATTTTGTCTCTTGGTCAGGCAGGTATAATTTTTGCATTACCAGTTTTTTTTCAATCGGTTAGGTCACTCGATGCATTTAAAACCGGTCAAAGTCTACTTCCGATGTCTATTTCAATTCTCGTCATTGCTCCATTGTCCGGATTATTAAGAAAGAGAGTCGCAACTAGAGATTTAGTTCAAATTGGTCTACTCACTAGTGCATTAGGGGCGTACCTTGTGTATAGTAATTTGGACGTTTCGGCAAATCCATCTGATTTTACTTGGGCATTGGTTGCGCTTGGTGCTGGAATGGGATTGACAATGTCACAAATTTCTAATGTAACCCTTTCAGCAATTGACCCAAATATGGCAGGTGAAGCATCAGGAATAAATAATACAATTCGACAGCTCGGATCTTCGTTGGGGTCAGCACTCATTGGGGCGGTTTTCTTGGCGACAATTTCAACAACTATGATTACTCGGATTAATAGTTCAGAGATAATTCCTGCTGCAATGAAACCCGTAGTAATTCAGCAAGTCGAGACAAACAACGGACAATCTCTTTTTGGAGGAAGCGCAGAGAAAAATCCAGTTTTTACGGCAGTTATTACCGAAGTTGTGTCAATTAAAAATAAGTCAACGGTCGACGGCGGAAAAAAGTCATTACTTTATACAGTCGCGTTCACTTTGGGTAGTGTTCTGGTTTCTTTTATTTTGCCACGAGAAATGAAGGAAAAGTCTGGAAGTGTAACACATGTTGCTACTCACTAAAGAGTGGTGTAAACTGTATTTACATGAAAGAAATCACAATTATAAAGTATTTGTTGAGTGTTCTTGCAGGGTTGTTGGTTCTGATACTAGTAATTGCGATATATTTGAAAGTTTCAAGTAAAGGAAATATCGAACCAGGCCGACAGGTAGTCACACCTACTGAAACAACAACACCTACGGCAACGCCTACTCCGACTATGATAAATGATGCAGTCGAGTTAAGGAAAGCCGTTCTTGCGAAGAGTAACATTCCTGCAGATAAGTTTGAATTTTCTATTAGCGTCAATCTGGGATCGTTGGCTAGAGGAACTGTTAGAAATGCCGACGATACGGGTGGGGCAGCATGGTTTGCTGGAAAACAAGGAAATATGTGGATTGTTACATTCATTGGTCAAGGAGTTCCTTACTGTGACTACATAGCAGATTTTAACTACCCAATAACCTGGTTATCACATTGTATTGAGTCTCTAGGCAAAACAGTTGAACGATAGGCTCGGTACCATTCACTTTTTGAGTGCCATACTTTGAGAATGAAAGTTTTTCAGTCGATTGCAATCTATTTAATAACAAAACAAGTTGTCTCGAATCACTCTATGGCGAGGTGGTTTATTCCGATGGTTGACAAATTTAAACATCATGATGGCGATATACTTCGATCTGGAGATTTTCATGAATATGTCAGAAAGATTTATGCGCAGAAGCTGTTATCTAACGAAGTCGCCAATTATTTGTTGCAAATAACTTTATGGATTGAAGATGGTTATAGACTCCTAGATGAGTTACTGCAGCAAGATTTCACTGTGCTTCTCCCGGTGAATGCGAACTACCCGACTGAGTTTCTAGAGATTTCAGATAGACCAAGTATCCTTTTTTGCTCTGGGGACCTGAGTTTATTGAACAATAAAGAAAAGATAACCCTTGTTGGCACAAGAGAACCCTCTTTGTGGGGAAAGAGCAAGGCGGGACAGTTTGCCCTTGAGGCGGCATTTTGTGGGATAACAACAGTCTCTGGTTTGGCGCAGGGTATTGACGCGATAATTTTCGAAAAGACAGTAGAGTACAGGGGACAGACAATTGCAGTCCTGCCACAATTAAACTTCTTGAATACCTCAGTTCCAGACAAGGTACTGTATTTATCTGAATATCCACCGAGTGTTAAACCTGTTTCTAAATGGCAATTTATTGCGAGGAATAGATTGTTAGCGGCGCTTTCTCCGATAACTATTATTGTGGAAGCACCAGTAAGAAGCGGGACACTAATTACTGCGGAACTTGCTCTAGGTTACGGAAGATCAGTCTATGTGGCCCTCCCCGACCCCAACGAAGAATCAGGATACGGAGGACAAGTCTTTGGGATAACACAAACGTCTGGCTGTTTCGTACAAAGTCTTTACGATGTGTTCTATCTTGAAGGTAAATTAGACAATTTAGAAAAATATAAAAAATTCATAGAAGTGCTCTCGCAACAGAAAATTTCTATAAAAAGTAAAGATTGCCGACATCTTGCACAGGCCGATTTAAAGCGATATTTATACTCTATTTCTCATGGTGACCTGTCGCAACTTGACTCCATCATGATAGAATTACATCGTTTTGGTATTATTAAGGAACGAAAAAACAAAGTGATATTTAATTTTTCTGGGTATAACTCATGGCCAAAAATTTAGTTATTGTGGAGTCACCAGCAAAGGCAAAAACAATTCAAGGATATTTAGGAAAAGACTTTTCGGTAATAGCAACAGTGGGTCATTTGATTGACTTACCGACAAACAAAATTGGCGTCGATATAGAAAATAATTATGAAATGATTTATACGAACATTAAAGGCAAAGATAAGATAATTAGCGATATTAAAAAAGCCGTCAAGGCGACAACGGGAACGGTTTATCTTGCGCAAGACCCTGATCGTGAAGGTGAATCAATCGCGTGGCAGGTCGAGCAAATTTGTCAGTTTTCTAAAAAAAGTGAGAAAGTCCGCAGAGCCGTCTTTCATGAGATTACAAAAGATGCAATCAAAGCAGCAATTAACAAAACGAGAGATGTTGATGAAGACCTTGTTGAGGCGCAGCAGTCACGCCGAGTCTTAGACAGGTTGGTTGGTTATCCCCTTTCGCAATTGCTATGGAAAAAAATTCAATTTGGACTTTCTGCAGGTCGAGTTCAGTCGGCGGCACTTCGTTTAGTCGTTGAACGTGAAGAAGAAATCCGAGCATTTATCCCCGCTCCATATACGACGTTCGTTGCAAAATATAGAGGTATCGATGTTACTTTTACGTTGGTGGATGCAAAAGGCAGTATGGTTAAAGCAGCACCAGATGAAGGCGATACCTTTAAGAAGTTCCTTGATAAGGTGAATAAGCACGAAGTTATCGAACATAAAACAAAAACTGTCACCTCGTCTCCTCCTCCTCCTCTAGTCACGTCGACAATGCAACAAGCCGCAAACCAAACGTTTGGGTTTACTGCAAAAATGACTATGAAAATAGCACAAGAGTTATACCAAGGCGTTGATGTAAAAGATAAAGGTGGACGAATAGGGTTGATTTCATACATGCGTACCGATTCAGTAAGTATGAGTGAGCAAGCCTTGGTCGCTATCAGAAAACTGATTGAATCAAGATACGGAAAACAATTTGTTAATGAAACTGTTCGCCGCTATAAAACAAAATCACGGGTAGCTCAGGAAGCTCATGAAGCGATTCGTCCAACCCATGTAGAGTTAGCGCCAGATCAAGTCAAACAGTTTTTAACACCACAACAATATAAACTTTACTCGTTAATTTGGAGACGTGCTGTTGCGACACAGATGAAACCACAAGTACTCGAAGAAGAAAACGTCAGAACCATTCCTATGTCGGGTGAGGCTCGAACAATGTCAGAAAAACTAAAGTGGAGCTTCGAAGCGGTTTCTCAAAAAGAAGTTTTCGCTGGCTATCGATTATTAAAGCAAGTAGGAGAAAAGGAAATCAAGCCCCTCCCAGAAGTTAAGAAGGGAGATGTTTTGGATGTCGCTGAAGTAATAACGGAGAATCTTCTGACTGTCCCACGTAGTCGCTACACAGATGCACCACTCGTTAAAGAAATGGAAAAACTTGGTATTGGTCGTCCTTCAACTTATGCGACGATTATTGGAACGCTTATTACACGTAACTATATTACACGTGAGATGAAGTTGTTAACTCCAACCGAGATCGGCATGCTCGTTTGTAACTTTCTTAAAAAACATTTCACGAAGATTGTTGATTACGCTTTTACTGCAGAGATGGAAAAAGAACTCGACAACATTGCAAATTCAAAATCGACAAAGAAGAAAATGATTGATACTTTTTATCCTGAGTTTGCAAAAGACATTGAGGAAAAAAACAAGACCATCGTTAAGGAAGAGCTTACGTCGCTAGGCGAAACTGATAAAGAATGCCGTAAATGTAAAACGAAAATGCATTTGAAAATTGGTCCATGGGGTAAATACTATGCCTGTCCAAACGAAGAATGTAAGAACAAAGAACCATTTATCGATATGACAAAATATTATGTACCCGAAGAAGTTGACAAAGAAGGCTATATCCTTAAAAAGGGACGTTTTGGTATTTTTTGGGCACATCCGGATTACCCAGAGGTTAAAAAGACAATGCCAGTTCTCCTTAAAGAAGTTTGTCCAGATTGTGGTGCACATCTTGTAGAACGGCGAGGCAAAACAGGGAGACCATTCGTTGGTTGTTCTGCGTATCCAAATTGTAAATACATTAAAAGTCGGTATTTTAAGAAAGGTGCAAAGAGCAGCGATAGAGCAAAAACTTCAATAAAAGGAAAAGGTAAGGCTACCACAAAGAAGACAACTAAAAAAGCTCCCAAAAAGAGTGCTTCAAAGACGAAAGCCAAGAGAACTAAGTAGCCTATTTGGGTATACGTCGCTTAAAAATAGCGAACTTTGGTCATTGATATTGCGATCTGGAACAAGAAAGCAATCGGTTTTCTCTATTTCCAGGAAGGTCAGTCCTTTGGTTATGACTGCTCTAGAGAAGGAGATGCCTTCACATATGTTTGAAAAATTCCTTTCATCAAAACTGCAGATTGGTACAGTAAGACGACAGGTTATTATGGGCGTTTATGAATTATTTATGCGCCAAAAATCGGGAAAAATAACAACGAATAATTTCTCAAGTCCCGAACCATTGGTATCGTATTTTTGTCGCCTTCAGAGTAAGAAACAGGAGTATGTGTATGGTGTGTATCTTACTGCACGGTTACAACTGATACAAACAGAACTGCTCGCCAAAGGAACAACAGATTCGGTCATGCTTGATGTAAGAGATCTCCTTTATTACGCGATTAAATATAGGTCAAGGAATTTTATTGTGGTTCATAATCATCCAAGTGGTGACCCAACACCAAGTTCAGAGGATGTTACACTTACAAAACGGATAAAAATTGCTGCAGAGTTACTCTCTCTACAGTTCGTTGATCATATTATTGTCAGCAAGCAGGCATATTTTAGTTTCAAAGAATCGAGAAGTGTGCTATAATTTCCGTGTCCTCAAAAGGGAAATATATTAAATAAACATGCTTTCGTACTCCTGCCAAAAAGGTCGAAAGCTTAGGTAAAAGGAGCAAATTATGAATAACGAACATTCTATCACTCTGCCAACAGCAGAAGAATTGTTGAAATCAGGCGCACAATTCGGGCATTCGGCACAACGATGGCACCCAGCATTCGCACCATTTATTTTCAAGGAAGCAAAAGGTATTCATGTCATTGACGTAAGAAAAACGGTACCTGCTTTAGAATCTGCAGTAGACTTTTTAGTAAAGGCGGTTGAAAAAGAAGCGAGAGTTCTTATTGTGGGAACTAAAAAACAGGCATCCGCAATCGTTCAAGAAATGGGTGAAAAGTTCGGTGCTTATTATATTAATGATAAGTGGCCATCAGGGTTATTAACAAACTTTAAGACAGTTTCTCAGTCGATTCAGAAACTACAAAGATTACAAGAATTACACTTAAAAAAACGATATGTTCTTCCTAAAAAAGAACTTCTCGCAATCCAAAGGGAAATCGAAAAGTTAAAGAAGCGTTTTAACGGAGTTATGTTTATGGATCGACTCCCACAAATCATGCTTGTTATTGATACGAGATACGAGAAAATTGCAGTCAAAGAAGCGCGAGCATTAAATATTCCAATTATTGGTGTTGTTGATTCGAATTGTGACCCACGACTTATTGACTATCCAATTCCATCGAACGACGATGCAATTAAAGCAATTCGTTTACTGTTCGGAGTATTTAGTGAAGTGCTAAATAAATTCAGCTCAAAGCGATTGATTCCAATGAGAGAACAGTTTGCTCGAAGATTGGTTGACCTCGAACGTGCAGTTGAAGAAGAACACCGAATCAAAGTTGCGAGTGAAACTCCAACTATATCAACTGCGCCAACAGTTACTCCACGCGAGGAGTCAAAGAGTGGTCGTACGGTTCGCGTTACTTCATTCCGAGCAATTTCTGAACTCAAACTTCCGGAAGCTGTCATCGAAAAATTAACTCAGGCAGGCATTACTTCCGTTGAGCAGTTAAAGGAGAAAACACTTGATGAACTCAAGGGTCTGAAAGGTATCGGCGAGAAAACAGCAGAAAAAATAATTTCAATAGTAAAGAAGAATGGCAAATAACGAAATTCTTTTAAAACTTCGACAGGAAACCAAGGCAAGTTTTGGCCTTTGTAAAGAAGCTGCTGATAAGTACCCTGATAATTACGAAGAGGCAAAAAAGTATATTATTGAGTTAATAAAAGAACGAGCTGGAAAGCGCGAGGGTCGAGTTACTCAAAACGGTATAATTCATGCCTACGTTCACGGAAACAGCACGCTTGCATCATTAGTAGAAGTTCTCTGTGAGACTGATTTTGTAGCACGTAACGAAGAGTTAACGACATTTGCACATGAAGTTGCCTTACAAATTGTTGCGACAGGGCCGAAATATGTCTCTGCGGATTCTATTGATGCAAAAGAGATAGAAGATTTGAAAGCTCAGTGGAAAGCCGAATTACTCGAAGAAGGAAAACCAGAGGCTGCGATTGAAAAAATTATGGAAGGAAAACTCAAAAAATATCTTGCAGAAAATATACTTCTCGATCAACCATACTTCAAGGATGAAAGCAAAACAATCCGTGATCTTCTAGAAGAAGTTACCGGAAAACTCGGAGAAACAATTAAAATATCACGCTTCGAAAGATGGCAGATTTAGCCCAGATCTGGTCCGATTTAGATACTGATATGCAGCTCGCCGTAGAGGCGTTCAAAGATGAGGCGCAAAAAATGCGAGCAGGAGGAGTAAATGTTGACATGTTGAAAAACATTCAGATTACTGCCTACGGTTCTATAATGCCACTTTACCAAGTTGCGACAATTAGTACTCCAACGCCCGCGACAGCAATTATTACTCCTTGGGATAAAGGTAATTTGAAAGCAACGGCAGACGCACTTCAAACAGAAATGAAAGGCGAAGTTATGCCAACGGTTAAGGACGATGCAATATATTTAAATTTTCCTCCATTGACGCAAGAAAAAAAAGAGGAATACACTAAGATTTTAAAAGATAGATCTGAGAATTTTCGACAAGGTTTGCGTGATATTAGACAATCAGCGAAAACAAAGATTGAAGACATGAAGAAAAATGGTGAACTCCCTGAAGACGCAATGTTCAAATCCCTTGAAGATTTAGACGAAACCACCAAAAACTTTACCGAGAAAATTAACGAAATTTACGAGAAGAAAAGAGAGTTATTGCTCAAGTAACGTGTACAGACAGATACCAGTATATGAGGTACAATAGTGTATTATGATTTTCAACATATTACTCTCTCTTTTGATTCTTAATATCATGGTTATCGTCCATGAATTGGGACACTACCTTTTAGCAAAACGCAACGGCATTGAAGTTGATGAGTTCGCTATTGGGTTTGGTCCAGTCCTTTGGAAAAAGAAGTGGAAGGGAACAAAATGGATGATTAAAGCATTTCCTTTAGGTGGTTATAACGGATTAAAGGGTGAGACGGAATCTGAGGGAGGTGCAGGGAATTTTAGTACAGCATCAAAGAAGGCAAAGTTTCAAGTGCTTATTGCAGGTTCTTTGATGAATGTATTTACAGCGGTTTTAGCTTTCTATATTACGTTAGGATTATATGGATGGATTGTTCCTGTCCCAGTTGAATTTACCCCTGTAGGTGCAGAAATTAAGGTGGTTGGTCCACGGCACCCAATCGTAGAGGCAGTTGTTGAGAATTCTCCAGCAAGTAAATTAGATATAAAACCACCATATCAACTGATCTCAATCAACGGGTTAGAAGTCGAAACGCCAGGTGATGTATCACGGATAATTGATACCGCCCAACATGATGAAATGACCTTAGAGATTCGTTTTCAAGACGACACGAGGAAAACCGTGAATGTAACACGTGATAAAGATAGAAAATTGGGAATTAGTATGTTCCCACAACAGCTAATCCTTGACTATGGAACATCTTTTACACACAAGATATTTTCTGGCTTTAGCCATACGGTTAATGTAACGATGGTAACGGGCAAAGTTCTTGGTGATATGATTTCTTTTACTTCCAAAACTGGAAATTTCGAACCTCTTAGTTATGCATTTGCTGGACCTGTCGCGATCGTTGCCGCTGTAGACGGAGTCGTTTCAAACTCCAACCATGTGGTTGCAGATTTAGCAAATATGACCGGATTAATTGGTGTTAGTTTAGCCGTGTTTAACCTATTACCATTTCCTGGGTTAGATGGATGGCATATTTTCTTGTTGTTCTATGAGAAAGCCAGAAAGCGAAAACCAAATGAAAAACTAGTGGGGATTATTACTGCAATTGGGCTATTTTTACTCTTAACACTTGGCGTCCTTATTATGGTAAAAGACGTCTGGTTTTTCTTTCTGAGACCATAGTGCTATAATTATTCATCGCACGTCGATCAGGATCAGTAGCAGAAATGTGAACCTACCCTGTGAGTGCTCGAGGAACCGCAATGCTAACTCGTCTGCTGGAGCAGGAAAATCTCCAACTTGAGCCGAAGTATTTCTTCGGAAAGGTAGGGTGGTACCACGAGCCTAGCTCGTCCTTGCTAATAGAATTGTATTAATTTTATTATTGTAAGGAATATGAGGTACACGCAAATGTTAACTAAATCTCAGAAATCCTCGAAAACGTTTGATAGCGTTAATGCAACGTTATTAATTCGTGGTGGATTTGTCGACCAGCTTATGTCTGGTGTTTATACCTTTTTACCACTGGGATGGAGAGTTCTGAAAAAAATTGAAGATATTGTTCGAGAAGAAATGGACAAAATCGGCGAAGAAGTGTTTATGCCTGCTATTGCACCAAAAGAAGTATGGGAAACAACAGGAAGATTCAGTACAGTTGACGTGTTATTTAAGGTAGTCCCAGCAAATGAAACCTCCAAAAATAAGAATGGTGCTGAGTATGTTCTTAATTGTACACACGAAGAGCTTATAACTCCTTTAGCAAAAAAGTTTGCGACTTCGTACAAAGATTTACCAAAGGCTGTCTATCAAATTCAATCGAAGTTTCGTAACGAGGCTCGTGCAAAATCAGGTATTATGCGCGGGCGAGAGTTTCGCATGAAAGATCTTTACTCTTTTCATACGAGTGTCGATGATCTTAAGATGTATTATGAAAAAGCGAAAGCTGCTTATTTTACAACATTCAAACGTCTCGGGTTAGAGAAAGATACAGTATTAGCAGCAGCTTCTGGAGGAGACTTCACCGAAGACTTTTCGCATGAATTCCAAACAAGATGTGAAGCAGGTGAAGACACAATATTCTTTGTTCAAAGTACTAAAGAGGCGTTCAATAAAGAAATCGCTCCATCAAGAAGTGTCTCTTTTGACCAAGATAAAGAGCAAAAAGCATTGGAAAAAGTATTTGGAGAGAATATTATCGGTGTTGCAGAACTTTGTGAATTTATGGGTATTAGTGCAGAAAATACTACAAAAACACTTATCTTTGATACAGAAAAAGGTCCTATCATTTGTTCAGTACGAGGTGATTATGAAGTTAATGTGCTAAAGTTGAAGAAATGTGCTGGTGTCAAACAGCTAGTTCTTGCCTCAGAAGAAACAGTCAAAAAGGTAACAAGCGCCGAAGTTGGGTATGCAGGTATCTATAATTTGCCTAGCGATATTCCAGTGTTTATTGATGACTCTATTGCCGATCTTGTTAATTTCGAAACTGGAGCAAACGAGACACATTACCATATGAAGAATATGAATTGGGGAAGAGATATTCAAAAACCAGAAAAATTCTACGACATCAAAGAAGCAAAATTAGGTGATATGTTTCCTGTCACAGGAGAAGTTTATGAAGTATTTAAGTCAGCAGAAGTTGGCAACATCTTCCCTCTCTATACGAAATTTACTGATGCAGTTGATTATAAATTTGTCGACGCAAATGGTACATTAAAGCAGGTTTATATGGGGTCTTATGGTATCGGAACCTCACGCGTTATGGGAGTACTTGTTGAGAAGTTCCATGATGAGAAAGGAATCATTTGGCCAATTCAAGTCGCACCTTACGTCGTTCATTTGGTAAGTCTCGGCGATACTGTAGAAGTAAAAGAGATGGCAAACAAACTGTACGAAGAGCTGCAGCATAAGAACATTGAAGTGCTTTGGGATGACAGGGATACAATATCTGCCGGAGAAAAATTTGCTGACGCAGACCTTATCGGATGCCCTATTCGTGCGACAATTAGTACAAGGAGCATTGAGAAAGGTGGTGTCGAATTAAAGACACGATCTGGTCAAGATGTAGAATATGTAAGTGCTGAAATAGCAATTGATACTATTCAGAAGATGATAAACCTGTTGAGAAATGCACTGAAATAATATCAAGTTATACATAGTATATGGAAAAAATTCCAAATATTTACGAGGATTTTTCAGAATGGTATCAGTATGTCACTTTAAAGGCGGAATTAGCGGATTACGGTCCAGTTAAGGGCACTATGATCCATCGACCATACGGTTTTGCTTTATGGAAACAAGTACAGAAAGTGCTTGGAAACATGATTGAAGAGGATGAAGTTGAAGATGTTTACTTTCCAATGTTTATTCCGTACTCTTTTCTTGCTGCAGAGAAGGAGCATGTTGAAGGTTTTGCACCAGAAGTAGCAATGGTAACTCAGGCAGGAGGAGAGAAACTTGATGAGCCGCTTGTTGTTCGACCAACATCCGAAACCATTATGTATAAGACGTTTCCCAACTGGATACATTCTTATCGTGATCTACCTTTGAAAATTAACCAATGGTGTAACATCGTTCGCTGGGAAAAGAGGACCGTAATGTACATGAGAACATCTGAATTCTTATGGCAAGAAGGTCATACTGCTCATGCCACGAGAGAAGGAGCTGTTGAGGACGTTATGGAGTCTGCAAAACGATATAACAGATTTTTGCGAGAGTACATGGCAGTTCCTGGGTATATGGGTTACAAAACTGAAGGTGAAAAATTTGCTGGAGCAGACTTTACTGTTACAATTGAAGCACTTGTAAGAAATAAAAAAGCACTCCAAATCGCGACCTCTCACCTACTGGGACAAAATTTTGCAAAAGCGTTTAACATTTCATTCTTAGACGAGAACAATCAAACGCAACATGTTTGGCAGACAAGTTGGGGGTTTAGTACCCGCGCTTTGGGGGGAATGCTTGGTGCTCATGGTGATGAAAAAGGTCTAGTGTTGCCACCAAGAATGGCACCAATCCAGATTATTATTGTTCCTATATTCAGGACTGAAGAAGATCGTGTTGTTGTTGCCAACTATCTTGCAGGTGTAGAAGAAATGTTTAAAAACGCTAAAATTCGATTCAAAACAGACTGGGGAACAGGAACACCTGGTTGGAAGTTCAATCAGTGGGAGATGAAAGGTGTGCCACTGAGACTAGAAGTTGGTAAACGAGAAGCAGAAGCTAAGCAGTTAAGCTTTAGCACACGACTTGGTAAAAAGGTTGGTTATGCAATGGAATCACAGGTTTACAAAGAAATTGAATTGCTTCTTGAAGAGATCCAAGCAGAAATTTTTAGGAATGCAGAGAATTTCTTACTTGAGAATACTGTTGATATCTCCTCAGAAAAAGAACTCGTTGAGGCAATGGAATCGGGTAAAGCAATGTATCGTGCATTCTTCAAAGATGATACGAAGCGAGCGAAAGAATTACAGGAAAAATATAAGATTACTCCGCGCGTTATTCCTTTTGACACGATTGATCAAAGAGGTCCAGATTTCATCACTGGTGAAGAGGGGGTTCCAACTATCTTTGCAAAAGCCTATTAATTGTGTATAATTCGTTCATGGCAGTTATTGTTGTACATAAAAATGAACCAATCGACTCTGTTTTGAGACGTTTTCAAAGACAAGTTATTAAAGAAGGTGTTATTTCTGACGTGTTGGATAAGCGTCATTTTGTCTCAAAGTCAGAAGCGAAGCGAATTAAAGCTCATGAACTTGAACGATCTGCAGGTCGAAAGCGACGACGAGCCAAGAGCAAACCACGAACTACTGTTCGAGTCAAAAAGAAGATGTTTTAATGCTTCATGCATATTGACTATTCAATAACGACTATTCAGCAGAAAATGAATGTTCAGAGTGTCCTTGATTTTTTATCACAACCACATAGTTTAAGGATTCTCGACAAATGCCCGCAGTTAGCTTTAAAAAGCAGAAATCAGACCATTTTCATTAACATAATTGGTGCTCGGAGAATGAGTACACTCAATAAGTCGTATCGCAAGAAAGACACTTCAACAGATGTACTTAGTTTTGAGTTATATGAGAATGGTGTAATGGGCGAATTATATATTTGTCCAGATGATATTGAGAAAAATGCTCGTATGTTGAAACACTCCTTTGAAAATGAATTACTAGAAATTACCATTCACGGCATGCTCCATCTCAGTGGTTACGATCACTCTGAGGAAATGTTTAGCTGGCAAAAAAGGCTAACTGATCTTATACTGAAAGAATATGAAAATACTCGTAGGGCTCGGTAATCCGGGTAAAGAATTTGAAAAGACACCGCACAATGCGGGTTTTATCGCACTAGATCTTCTTGTAAGAAAGTTACAATCAATGGGGTTCTCAGTTGAAAGTTGGCATGAAATTAAGAAAGAAAAGAGTATGGTATCTGAAGTTTTTTCTGAAGATGGACGAAGGGTGGCAGTTTTAGTGAAACCACAAACCTTTATGAACTTAAGTGGTGGAGCCGTTCAACAAGTTATGGCTAAGTATGGGGTGAAGTCAGCTGAGGACGTTATGATTATTTATGACGAGCTTGATATTACCTTGGGGGAGTTCAAATACTCACCTATTAAGAACTCACGTACTCACAAAGGTATTAGTTCAGTTATTTCAACAGTTGGGAAAGCAGTTCATTCCTTACGAATTGGTGTGGAAAATAGAGCTAACAAACATATTCCAGGGCAAGATTATGTCGTAAGATCATATTCAGAGAAAGAATTACTGGAGCTATCGTCAGCTGGAGAGCGAGCAATCGAGCAACATGTACTCGATTTTTTAGAGTTGGTATAATGAGGTAAGCTAATTTAAAGCTCACTATATGTCTTTACCTATCATTTTCACGGGAAGGGGAGTTGAGGTTACGGAAGCACTCAAGAATTATATTGAAGATCGGCTTCTAAAAGTTCCACATATCGAAATGGTAACACATGTAGATGTCGAAATCGGTAAAACAGTATTTCATAAAGGTTCGGATAAAGATTTTTATATTAGGTTACTTTTAACATTGCCGAAGGCAGTTGTTCGAATTAAAAAGGAAGGGGCAGATGTTTATGTTCTTATGGACGAAATGGTTCCAAGCTTGCATCACAAGATGCTTCACTATAAGGATAATTTTCGAAAGTGGGAAGGTTCTGAATCATGGCCGGAAACAGCTATAGTTGAGGATGTCGCTCAGTATAAAGATGATTCCGCGAGTGCCATTTATGCAGGATACACCCCTACCGTTCGAAGAAAAATTATTAGCGAAATGGCTCCGATGTCAGTTACAGAGGCAATAGAACGAATGGAACTTCTAGATAGAGAGTTCTTTGTTTTCAAAGACATTCAATCCAACAATATCGCTGTCGTCGCTAAAAAAGGAAACGGATACGAAGTAGTCGTAGCTCAATAGTTTGGTTAATTACGGATTCTTTGTCGAAACTTGCGATTATTTCGTTGGATCTTTACTAAAGAGTCGCTGTATCAAGCTGATACTTTTCATGAATCCGTACTGTCTGCTACTCGCCGAGACAAGGGTGTTTTTATCGTTATAACCCGTAAGCGCTGTACTAATCCATTCTTGTCTTTTTGTATTTAACATTGAAGCTTTAATCTCTGAGACAATTTGTTCTTTGACATCTGCCAACTTTTTACCCTTGAAGAGCTCTTTGTTTTCAGTAAAATAGTCGTTAATTTCTTTCTCTGTTGGTTCTGTAAGTGTTCCTTCGAGAAGCTTGTCGAGTGTTACTGTAACGCGAACATAGGCTCGATAATCGTTCGCAGTAATTCCATTTTGTGCTAATGCAGCTTCGAAGTCCGCATCAGTAGAAATGCCTGCGCGGGTTTTGTCTGCATTTATTGCTGTATTTACTTCATCGTCACTGACTGTAATTCCCTTATCTTTTGCTGCTTGTGCAATTGCTGCTTTTGCAAGCATTTCGTTAACAACCTGCTCTCCGTATTGTCTTTCGAGCTCTTTTATGTATGCAGCTCTAGGGACATCGGCATTTTTATAGAATGCGACATATTGCGAAGTAATTGAAGTCTGAATTAGCCAATCAACAGCAGGAATAAGTATCAGCGCTACAACAATTCCAACAGCGACTTTGATGAGTGTTCCTTTTTTGAGGCTGAATTTTGTTGGGAGTTTAAATCTCTTCGAAGTTTCCTCCACTACTGGTGTAGAAATTGCTTCGGTAACTTTCTTCTCTTTCATAATATCGTAACGTTTTTATGTTAATACGCTAATTATAACAGATAGATTTCAGCTGACTAGTTGGATATATTACTTTTGTACTATAAAACTTGTTTTTTGGAATCTAGTCCATCAAGATGCCAGTAGATACTTAAAAGTCTTTTTCCGTTGTATACATTACCGTGGTTAACCAAGGCATATCGCCCACCCATACTATCGACCCCATAATATACTCTGCCAGGTAGAGCCGCATATATTGGTGAACGCCAACCGTTGAGAGAAAACACCTGACCAGGAACTTGCCCATTGCAGGCACGAGAGAGTATCTTGTATTTCTTACTGCTATTTTGGTTGCCTGCCGTAGTAGAAACCATATCAACCGATTGCCAGTCGTGGAAACCTTGTGTCATGAGTGCACCTGCAAGCGGGGCTTTTGCCCGACCATCTGATATACGCAATCCTGATAAATTAAGCAAACCAGAAGTAAAAGGATTCACATTCGTATAGTAACTTGAGCCTGTACCTGATATAAACCCAAAATGAAGGTGTGCGCCAAAAGTACATCCAGTGAAACCTTCAAGTCCGATAACGGTACCTCTTTCGACTGGTGTACCGTCCCCTAATTTATTCGCTTCAAACAGCTGGATCGCTACAGAAAGCGCTTGTCTTTCTGCAATGTTTTGTTGAGCTATAAGTTTCGATTTTTCTGCTGCAAGTTGTTTCTCCTGTTGTGCAAGTGTGTTGAGTAATCCTTGTTGTTTGTTTCTTTGTTCGGCAAGTGTTGTTCTGAGCTTGATTATCTCGAGATTTGCTGCTTCTATAATGTCTCGCTTTTGAATGATTTCCACTTGTGCAATACCAAGTACTTTTTCCTCTGAAGATAGCTGCGATTGTAAGTTGGTAAATTGTGCCAAGCGCGTCTTTTCTTGTTGAGACACGTAGTCGAAGTAACGGAGCATTTCTAATGTAGATATAAGATCATTTTGCGCAAGTAAATACCAGACAGGGACACTGTTTACTTTGTAAGCGAGCATGGCAACATCATTCACTTTCTGAACCGAAGTGTGTGTCTCTTGTTTTAGCGTGTCAATTCTGTTCTTTGTTTCAGCTATATCCTCTCCTATATTAGAGATTTCTATGCTCGCAATTTCTAGTCCAATCTGTTTTTGCTCAAGTTCGTTCTCATTAGCGGTAATCTGTGCATTAATCTCGTCAATTTGCGATTGAATATCACCTTCTTGCGCTCGAACATTTCGTAGCGTACTCTCTATTTTTTTTCGTTCATTCTTAAGATCATTACTTTTTTTGACAAGGTAGTCGTAACACTGGCTATTTGAGTACCCATCAGGACATCCATTTGCCGCAAAGACGGGTACTGCTCTAATTGCAGATGTGTTGACAGCTAGTACAATCACCGAAAAAAAACCGAGAATAATCTTTGTAGTTGCACGAATTTTCATAGGTAATATTTGCATTTTGCCGTGTTATTTTATGTACCGTTTCGTTGCTAAATATGCACAACCATAGCCGATTATTGCACCCATACCGACTTCGATAAGACCGAATACAACGAATAATAAAGACGGATAGAACAATGCCTGGAGTCCAACACTCGAAACCATATCGTGGATAAATTTGAAAAGTATGTTGTCTTTAAGGACTATGTTCGCACCTATCCATAACAATAGGATCGATATATAAGAAATCGAAGAAGCAACGACACCGTAAACCATACCTTGCATGACAAAAGGCATTGCGATTACACGTGGTTCTGCCCCAACGAGATCCATAATTTCAATTTCTTGTGAGAATCGATTAATAGTGAATCCAATGGTTAAGTAGACTAATACAATTGAAATTATAAAGAGGAAGGTTGTAATAGCAATACTGCTGACCGTAACTGTATTGCTAAATTGTCTAATCTTTTCAACTATATCTTGAAAAAAGACTCGATCAATAATCAATGCTCCTTTGTTTTTTTCATCATCGACCATCTTCACAAACGGTTGATATGCAACGTTTGGTTTGAGTTGAACACGAATAATGCGGATTTGATTTGCATCAAACGTATACTGCCCCTGTTGTTCAGGCGAGATTCCAATACTGGTGAGATATTGCTTCTGTATGTCGGCAGACGTAGAATAGGTCACTTTCAACACTCCTTCTTGTTGTTCTAGATATGATTTGAAGGTGATGATGTTTTCTTCTTTTTCTTTTGGGTCATAAAATACTGAAAGAGTTGGTTGACTTTGTAAATAGATGACAGATTTTGTTGCAAATTGATTGATGACAAAAAAAAGCGTTCCGAGGGAGAAGGTTACAGTAATAATAACAATGCTCGCCAAGGAAAGGCCAGGGTTTCTGCGTATATATTTCCAGGTTGTTGCCCAAACTAAGTTCATAATTATGAAATTTTCTTTAGGTTATCTGCTAACTGTGTAATCTCTTCGTCGGTAAATTTGAGTTCTTCTTTGAGGAAGCTCGGCGTTAAGTTTAATAAATCTTCTTTCTCATCAGGGTTAAGTGGCGCAAGTTTCTCAACAACTGAAGCAGGCATGACGGAGAGGAGTTTTGTTTTAAAGGCTTTTGCTGACTTAGGTGCGATACCACTTTGATTGCCATGAACAAGTTCGCCACCTTCCAAATGCCAATGAGTGTGCGTGTCGTGACGTTTTAACAAATCGAGATTGTGTGTTGTCATAATAATACTTGTTCCAGCTTTATTGATTTTGTTTAAAAGTTCCATAATTTTATCGCTATTATCTTGGTCTAGGTCACCGGTGGGTTCGTCAGCGATTAATAATTTTGGATTATTCGCGATCGCTCTTGCGATAACAACTCGGCGTTTTTCTCCTCCTGACAGTTGCTTTGGGAAGAGACTCTTTTTGTCAGAAAGTCCTACATAGTCGAGGAGGGACTCAACTGTCTTTTGGATATCTTTAGGTGAACGGTTTAGAATCTCGAGGACGAATGCGACATTTTCATAAACATTCTTATGCTCAAGAAGTTTATAATCTTGAAAAACAACGCCGATTGCCCTTCTATATGGCGGAATAAGTTTTCTAGGTAATTCGTTAATGGGGACTGTTTCAAAAACGATACTTCCTTTGGTTGGTGATTCTTGTCGAATCAGTAGCTTGATTAATGTCGTTTTCCCTGAACCAGATGGCCCAGTCAAAAAAACGAATTCACCGCGTTCAAGGCCGAAAGAAACATTTTTTAAAACGGGAATAACGGTATTTCCTTGCGTATATAATTTTGACAGTTTTGAAACTCGGAGCATAAGAAGATTGTAACATAATTAAAATCTTTCGATACATTGGCTGTATACAAAGTATTTTATACTGACAATATTCCCCGCCAGATAAAAGGAAACAGGTCTCCTTTTAAAACCTTTTCAACTTGTGATGTTTTATAGCCAATTCTTGAATCCTTCACATAGTTTAATGCGAAATCATAGGTGCGAATTACTGATTCAAGAGAAGTGGCTTTGTAACTTGCTAACTCTTTCTGTTGTCTTTCTTCTTCTTTTTTCAGTAACGCTGCCTTGAGCATGATTAACGCATTTTGCTTGTTCTGTAATTGACTACGGGTTTGACTACTTTTAATAGTAATTCCAGTTGGAATATGTTTGATGATGACCGCTGTTTCTACTTTATTCACATTTTGTCCACCTGGGCCACTTGACCGCCCAGTTTTAATTTCTAAATCACTTACTTTGATAACTGTTGCGTCTTTCGAACCTGCTGTAGGATAAATTTGTACTAAGCAATTTGAAGTTTGTAGCTTCCCTTTTGTGTTGAAAGGAGACTTTCGTTCCAATCTATGTGATCCTTCCTCCATCTTCAGAGCAAGGTAAGAAAATGAATCTAATAATTCGATACTTGCGTGGGTAATTCCTGCGGATTGATCTGGTTCATATTCTAGTAGTTCATATGTCGTCCCCAGTTTCTTGAAGTATTCTAGGTACGCCGTTGTTAATATACTCGTCCAATCTTGGGCATCTAAACCACCTTGACCGACGCGAATGTCGAGAATACATCCACGTGATGCAAAGGAATCTGCGGAGTTTTGTAAAATATCTGGAAGAACCTGCTTAGTTTCTGCGAGTACTTCAGGAACTAATGTTCCATCCTGTTTCGCCATGTTCCATAATTCTTGCAAAGACTTTCCTGCTTGGCTTTCCCAAACTTCACTTGAATACTCAAAAATATCGGGTAATTCTTTCTCACTAAGTTGTGTAAATATGTTGTGCAATATCATAGGTAGAGTATAATGGTTTCTGTATGAAGCCCGTACTACTAATTATAATGGATGGACTCGGAGTTGGCAAAGACTATGCTGGTAACGCTGTTCTTCATGCTAAAACTCCGACTCTCGACAGATTGTGGACACGTGCTGATAGAAAGCTTCTTCTTGGTGCTTCGGGTCCTGATGTTGGCCTTCCTGCCGGCGTTCCCGGTAATAGTGAAGTAGGGCATTTGAACTTAGGAGCAGGTACCGTTGTGTATCAGATGATTTCAACAATTAATGATTCGATTGTTGACGGGTCATTTTTTACTAGCGAAGTTCTTCTTAGAATGGCAAGAGATGTTACGCAAAATCGTCGCAGTCTTCATATTATAGGACTGCTCACTGCGTCTGGTGTTCATGCAGATGTTCGCCACCTATTTGCCTTGATGGAGTTTTGTAAAAAAAATGCAATTGATCCTGTTTTCCATATCTTTACTGATGGTCGTGATACGCCACGTTTCGAAGCACGATTTTATCTCAAGAAACTTCGAGAAAAGATGTCTCAACTTGGGATGAAGCGAATTGGGAGTGTTATCGGTCGGTTCTATGCGATGGATAGAAATAATGCCTGGGATCGTATTAAACTTGCGTATGATGCATTAATTGGGAAAGACGGACTCAAGGAAACTGAGCCAGAGGCTGCATTAGAGCATGCCTATGCACGACAAGAGGATGATGAGACGGTCACACCGACCATCATTGTTGACAGTAACGGAATCCCAATAGCACCAATTACGCAAAATGATTCCGTACTTTTCTTTAATTTCCGTGAGGATCGTGCCAGACAAATAACAAAAGCTTTTGTCCTTCCAAATGAAAAATTCACTGAATTCGAAAGACCATTTGTTATGGAACGTTTTTTAACTATGTCAGGATACGAAGAGGGCCTTCCTGTAGATGTTCTATTCGAATCGAAGGAAGATTATGAACCTATTTCTGATACACTTTCAAATGCCGGCAAGAGGCAATTTCACATTGCGGAAACGGAGAAATATGCTCATGTAACCTATTTTTTTAATGGTGGGCGAGAGGCGACTACAATAGGAGAAGAGTTTCATATCATTCAATCGCCAAAAGTAAAAGATTATTCAACAGTTCCGGAAATGTCTGCATACCAAGTAACAGACGTGCTTCTTGAACGGATGAGTAAGCGACAAGATGATTTCTATCTGTTAAATCTCGCAAACCCTGACATGGTTGGACATAGTGGAAAAATTATGCAAACTGCCCGTGCAGTTGAAGTTACCGATAGGTGTATTTACTTTTTAGTAAAACAGATGCTGGAGCAAGGTGGTCGTATTTTACTAACCGCAGATCATGGTAATGCGGAACAGAAAATTAACCCGGTAACAGGTGAACCAGATAAAAACCACACACTGAATCTGGTCCCGTTCATGTACATCGAGAATCCAGATATTTTTGCTGATGGAAAGTGGAATGATTCAGTGAATATGAAACGTCTTGCTTATGATGCCAACGGAAT
The DNA here is from genome assembly GCA_020853235.1 of bacterium. GTDB lineage: Bacteria > Patescibacteriota > Dojkabacteria. The sequence goes on from JADYZG010000028.1 coordinate 35,564, forward strand.
GGATAAAAACGGGATATTATCTGACATTCCTGCGACGGTACTTTCGTTACTCGATGTTAAAGGTGCCCAAAGTATGACAGGACAAACATTGGTATGATTGGCTAATAAAGGGTGTCAGGTAAAGAGAATCCGTATAGATTACATATGGGAACCTCAAATCAGAATTGACGAAAACACTTTTTTGATTGTATGTAGCCGTATTCCTAATAGGGTGGTTTGTGTTACTCATTGATATGTATACTGGTAATTGGGAGGATTCACTTTATTTCGCAGAAAGGTGTTACAATGATTTCGATGGACAGAATGTTCCCGTTTTTGAAAAAATACTGGCCGCCAATTATGTTGGTTTCAATTGCCATTACTACAAAACTTATCGGTTTTCTTCGTAATGCGTTTATTGCATATTATTTTGGGACATCTGCTGCATCCGATTCGCTTGGAATTTTACTCTTTCCAACCGATTTCGTGACTGCATACTTGATAAACCAAACGATCATCACTGCATTAACCATTTACTTTTCACGTGATCAATCAGAGAAACGTGAAATATTCTTGCGAACATTTCACTTCTACCGTGTTATTTTAATTATCACTTCTGTTGCACTCGCAGTAATTATGGTGTTTTTTTACCCGCATCTTCCTTGGCAATATACAGTCTTGGCATCTCTTCCCGGTATTTTTTATGGCATGGCGGGGATTATTCAGAGTTATTTGAATTACAACCGTATTTTCTTATGGCCGGCAGCTCAAGAGTTAGTTGCCAACTCTGTGTTGCTTCTTGGAATTGTCATTGCCGCAAAATTTGGGATATATTTGTATATCGTAGTCATGATGATTACGGGGATGCTCCGCATTCTTGTTATGATTCCTGACCTACGAAGGTTATTGAGGGGGAAGCCTTGGGTTCGAGAGTTGTTTGGCATTCAGAAAGTACATTTTGAAAAAAAATTGTTATTCTATATTGGACCGATTCTGTTTACGTTTATATTATCTGGGACACCTGGTTTTTTAATTTTGAACAAGCTTCACGCCTCAGGTGAAGGCTACATTGCCGCATATAATTACTCGAACAAACTTATCGGATTGTTTAATCCAATTTTTGTTATTCCCTTGACGACATACTTAATTCCGACGATGCAGAAATGGCTTGAGGAGAATAAATCAGTATCAAAAATAAATCTTGCAGCGTTTATACTCCTTGGTGGTGGCTCATTTGCGTTTTCCTTGGGATTGGTATTTTGGCCCGAATTATTGATTAATGCTATTTACGCCCGAGGAAGCTTCGACCATCAGGCCTTGTGGTTGACAAGTAGATTTTTAAAGTATCAAGCTTTTGCAGTCGTCGGGTATGCCTTGATGTATTACTTGTTACAACTAACCCTATTGCGAAATAAAGCGAAACGACTGATGGCGTCATATATTGTAGGAACTCTCGTCATTATTGCTTTATTATATTTGTTACCATTTGCCCCATATATGACCGTTGGCTTTTCCTTAACAATAGGAGTTTTAACCAGTATTATTATTCTGATTTTGTAATGAATGGTGGTATTGTCGAGGATGATGAAAAGCTTAGGGAAGCGATTTCTGTGTATCTTGCAAATAGGGGGATTGTTGTTTCTCAATATACTGGCTACCAGGATATTGTGAAAAATTACAAAAAGGAAACGCAAATACTTATTATTGATATAAAACTTGGTGATGGAGATGGCCTCAATCTCTTAAGCTGGCTAAAGGAGAAAGATATAGCAGTAAAGACAGTCGTGATAACTGGTTATGATTCTTTACCAAAACGATTAGAGAGTTTTACCGAAGGTGCAGATGATTATATGAGAAAGCCAGTATTTCCATCAGAACTATACTTACGTTTACAACGTTTATGTAAAAGTGAAGTCGTTGAAAATTTTCAAATAGATCTTGCTAAATTTACGAAACAAGAAGAATCGCTATTAAGGCTTTTGCTATTAGCCAAAGGTAGTTTTGTTGGTAAAGAATATCTTATTGAGCAACTCAAAATTACTCCAATATCTTTGTATACATTAATTTCTCGGGTAAAGAGCAAGTCGAGAAACGGTTATATAATAAAGTCAGGGTATGGGAGAGGTTGGTCAATTACTGTGTTGCGGTCAAATTGAATGCTATAATTCCTTATGCAAATTCATGTTACTGACCAAGACACAAAAAAGATTGCCGAACTTATTAGAATTCATATTGAAGATGATAAAATTGGTGACTATACCTCTCAATTAAATACTGCTCTGGATGCAACTGAAGTTCTGAAAGAACTAAATACCGAAAACATTACTGAGACTTCTCAGACTCATGGTTTAACCAATATACTTGCTGAAGACGTGCCACAGCAAGGGCTAGAGATTACCGAATATCCAAACAGAGCAAACCTTGATAAATCATACTTTGTAGTAGAAAAAGTGCTGTAACATGAACACTGAAAAACAGACGATAGAATCGCTTCGAAAAGGGTTTCTAGTTAGAGAATTCTCATCTGTTGAACTGACACAAGAATACTTAAAGACAATTGATGCAAAAGAGCCCAAATTAAACGTTTTTGTTTCTCAAACGAGAGAACAAGCAATCGAGGCAGCAGCCGTAGTCGACAGAAAGATTGTAGAAGGGCAAGGCACCTCTTTAATTGCTGGTATTCCCTCTGTGGTTAAGGATAATTTTAACTGGAAAGGAACACGTACTACTGCTAGTTCAAAGATTCTTACTGATTACGTGTCGCCTTACAATGCAACAGTAATTCAGCATTTGCTGGATAACGATGCAGTTATTCTTGGTAAATCTAACATGGATGCCTTTGCGCATGGTTCTTCAACAGAGACGAGTGACTTCGGTGTGACTAGAAACCCGTATGATCTTGCAAGAGTCTCTGGTGGTTCCTCAGGTGGAAGTGCTGTTGCCGTAGCGGCAAACATGGCAGTTTACGGTATTGGTAGTGAAACGGCTGGATCAGTTCGAGGACCTGCAGCATGGTGTGGTATTTATGGCTTTGTTCCAACATATGGACGGAATAGTCGATATGGTGTAGTTGCAATGGGATCTTCGCTAGATCGACCAGGTGTTCTTGCCAATAGTGTTATGGATTGTGCAATTGTGAATGATGCAATCTCCGGCCAGGATTCTTACGATGCAACAACGATTCAAGAACCACATGCAGAATATGCAAAGAACCTTTCAGCAGAACATACAAATTTGACAATTGGCATCCCAAGACAATTTCTGGATGACCGAATAGATAAAGAAGTTGCAGAGACAGTAATAACCGCAGTAAAGGAGTATGAGAGACTTGGAATAAAGGTTGTCGAAATTGATCTCTTGGATCCTAAATACTCAATTGCGGTTTATACTATTGTGATGCGTAGTGAAGTTTCGTCGAATCTTGGGAGGATTGATGGCATTCGCTATGGGCACGTCTCAGATAAAAAAGCTGAATCTGTGTTGGATCAGATTGCGTATAATCGCGGAGAAGGATTTGGTAACGAGGCGAAGCAAAGAAGTATGACAGGTGCCTATACGCTTTCGGCTGGTTATTACGATGCATACTACAAGAAAGCTCAGCGAGTTAGAACGTTAATTATCCAAGATTTTGCGAACGCATTTAAGAAGGTCGACTTAATTCTTGGGCCAACGATGCCTACTGTTGCCCCAAAAATCGGTGTTACAGAAAATAACCCATTATTCGGAGAACTAACTGATATGTTAACCGAGCCAAGTGCCCTTGCTGGCTTGCCGTGTATCTCGATTCCGGTTGGTATTGATAGTTCTGGAATGCCTATCGGGATGCAAATTATTGGTCCACAATTCAAGGAACAAGCCGTATTAAATCTTGCCTACTTATATGAGCAACGAGTTACAAAATAGCATGAATTACGAATTAATCATCGGCCTCGAAATCCACATTCAGGCGAAAACAAAGTCAAAAATGTTCTGCCGATGTGACGCGAAATACTTTGGAGCTTCCCCTAATAGCCATGTTTGCCCAGTTTGTCTTGGACTTCCTGGTGCACTTCCTGTACCAAATAAAAAAGCGATTGAACTGTGTCTCAAACTCGCACTAGCGCTGAATTGTAAGGTCAACAAGTTTTCAAAATTCGATCGCAAGAACTACTTTTATCCAGATTTGCCAAAAGCGTACCAGATTTCTCAGTACGATTTGCCTTTTGGGTATGAAGGGGCTGTTTCAATTGAATCAAAGGATATTAGAATTACTCGAGTTCACATGGAAGAAGATACCGGCAAATCAATACATTCATCGACAAAAACGTTGTTAGATTTCAACAAATCTGGTGTGTCACTTATCGAAGTAGTTACAGAACCAGATTTTCGTGAGATAAAGGATGTCTTGTTTTTCGCAAAACGACTAAAACAAATTGTGAAATATTCTGGCGTTAGTGATGCTGACATGGAAAAAGGGCAGATGCGTTTCGAACTAAATATGTCGCTCAGAAAACCAGGTGAACCGTCGTTGCCAAAATACAAAGTCGAAGTAAAAAATATTGGATCAATCTCAGTCCTTGAAAAAGTAATCGCATACGAAATTAAAAGGCAGAGTGATTTACTTGACAAAGGAGAAACGCCAATTCAAGAAACTCGTGGACTGAGAGATCTTACGGGAGTTACTCATTCTCAACGTGTTAAAGAAGAAGCAAATGATTATCGCTACTTCCCTGAACCAGACATTCCACCAATTTTGTTTACAGATGAGCAACTAGCAGCAATTAAAAATACAATAGGCGAGTTACCAAGCGAGAAAAAGTCTCGTTATATCGAATCGTTTGGATTAGATGCAACACTTGCAGAGACCTTAATTTCTACTAAACCAAGAACAGAGTGGTTTGAAAAAGCTATTGAAGGTGCAGATAATTCACTGGTAGCGTTAATTGCAAAGTGGTTTGTTGGAGATGTTATTGCATTGATGAAAGCAAATAAAGTAAAACTGTCACAGCTGAAAATTATGCCAGAAAATCTGCGTGAACTGGTTGAATTATTAAATAATGGTAAGATATCGTCTCCAATCGCAAAACAAGTTCTATCTGAAATGTTTGAGACTGGAAATAAAGCATCTATCATTGTTGCAGAAAAAGGACTTGAGGTTGTTACTGACTTAGGTGCAATTAGAGAGATTGTTAAAAGGATTATTGCCGCGAATCCAAAGGTAATTGAAGATATGAAAAAGAATCCAAATGCCTACAAATTTCTGATTGGTCAAGTAATGAAAGAATTGCAAGGAAAGGCGAATCCACCTGACGTAGAGAAAGCAATTCTTGACGAGCTGAACGCTTAATCCTCGCTCTTTTCCGAGTCTTCTGGTGATGGCAGTTGTTCAATGACGTAGCTTGTGCCCCGGCCTTTTCCAACAGATTTTATTAGACATTTTTGGGTTAGGTCATTTAAATCACGAAAAGCTGTTGCTATTCCAATACTCATCATACTCGCATATTTTTTTCGTGTTAATTTTTTGTGTTGTTTGAAGTAGGTGAGAATCTTCAACTGTCTATCGTTTAATGAGGCTCTAATACGAGGAGCAATCGATGATCGATGCACCAGTGCATCATGAATAGTCTCGATTTGTGTTTTGTATTCTTTGGTCATTTTTTCCACAAAAGCTGTAAAATGTTGTGGTGAGGGATCGAAAGTAAAATCGGTCCGTTGTAATGTTTTCCATAATGCTGCCATGACTGAAGTTGTTCCTAAAGCCCAGTAGCGGCTCTGGCGTGTAATCGTAAAAGCATTAAGTAGTGCTGTTTGCAGATTGAACTGAAGAAAGGGATAGCTTGAAATAAGATGATACGACGTTATACCAGCTAGGAGTAATGGATTTATTTTGTCGTTTGTATAGGAAAGCAGTTGCCTAATGTCTATCCACAGCTGGAATTCTGGTTGTGTCGGTCTATTTCTGAGGCCATCGTGAGTTAAAGTAGTTGATTCGTGTGCAGAACGTACTTTTCCTTCTTCCCAGAAATCGCTAAATCCATCTGTAAGAAGTTTATTCTCTTGCTGTAATACGGCAGAAGTAAAGGTATTTTCTCTTACCGTTTTTGCATATTTCATTACTGAAATGCAATTTCTTAATAGCCGAAGTTGTGGTTGTGTTGTGCGTTGATTATGGGAATCAAGGATTTCTCTTGCATCATCTGGAGAAATGCTTAACTCCATCGATTCAGCTAAAGTGAGGACATCTGTTATTTGTATATCACGAGCTTGTTTTTTATAGAACGCTGCGTAATCGGCACTTTTTGGGAGCGTTGCTAATGTTTTTTCAATCGAAATTAGATGAGAAACAAGTTCATGAGAAATCAATAATTCCATATCGTTATCGTATCATAAAATTTTAGTTGAAAATTCTATTTGACTAATTTTTTTGTGGTAAGATTAAGCGTATGAAAGTCCCAAAGATAGGATTAAGTACCAATTCAGATGAGTATAAGGACAGAGAATAGAACTTAGAGTAGTAACTTATCTGAAATTCCCTGCATTGCAGTTAATGAAATCTCAACGAATTTTTCAATTGGAATATTCAATGCATCTTCATTGGCACACATAGCAACTTCGTCTCTTCTTGTTCCAGCAGCGAATTTTGGCTCTTTCAAAAATCTCTTAAGAACGGAAGAAACTTTTACATCCGCAATTTTTCGTGAAGGATAAACATAGGCAACTGCGGTGATAAGACCGGTCAGGCTATCAACACAGAAAATCGACCATTCCGCAAGATTTTGCGCTTTATAACCAGTTAGTTCAGGTGCATGAGCTTTCACGATGTTTAATACAGTATCTGAGATTTCAAGACAATATTTAGCTAACATATCACGGGTATGCTGTGGATGTTCTGCTTTATATTCCCCACCAAAATCACAATCGTGAATAAGACCTGCAAGCATCCAATCTTCTTTACTTGGTTCAGTATCTGTGATGCGACCTTGTGATTGTAAATAATCGTAAAGCCCGCCCATACATGCTTCTACTGCAAATGAGTGGCGCACAATATTTGGTTCAAGTTGCTTTTCTAAAGCTGCTACAAAATCTTTTCTTTCCATATGCAATTATACTCGCCAATTTGGGTAGTGTAAAATAATGCATGATTAGAAATAAACGTGCGTTGATAACTGGTTGTACATCTGGAATTGGTCACGAAATTGCACGAGGTTTAGCAAAGCAAGGTTTTGACTTAATTCTCTTAGGACGATCTGAGACGAAGCTGCAGAAATTAGATATCGAACTGACTAATCTTTCTAGAAAGAAGATCGATGTGGAGTACTTTATTTGTGATTTCGAAGATTTGGATCAAGTTGCTTCTGTTAGTAAGCTAATTAGCAACGCATATCGAGAAATAGACGTGTTAATTAATAACGCGGGAATTTGGGATTTGAAGTATAAGAAAACAGAAAATGGTTGGGAAAACACGTGGGTAGTGAATTATTTTGCTTCGTTTATTTTGACGAATAATCTACTACTTAACTTGAGATTAACCGCCGAGGAAACTCACAACGTGCGGATCATAAACATGACCTCTGAAGCTCATCGATATGGCAAAATTACGTTTCCTTTAGCGCAATATTTCCATTTTTTTAGAACATATGGTTCTACAAAGTTAGCTAATGTTTTACATGCATTTTATCTTGCTAGTAGCCTTGAACAAGAAGGAATATATGTTAATGCGGTACATCCTGGAGTGGTTGCGACAGATTTATGGAAAGGACTTCCAAAATTTATTGCAGATGCAAGTAAGAAATGGATGGTAACAGTAGAAGAGGGTGCAAAAACCCCATTATCCTTAGTTTTGTCTGAAGACTTGATGGTAACGGGTAGATACTTCAAGAATATGAAATCCTCGGTTCCAAGTAAAACGGCACAGAATCGAGAACTTATGGTGCAACTTTATGAAACGACACATGAATTACTCAACAAGTATTTAACAGCATGATTTACGGTATTCAAGGCGGTCCGGCCAGCTTTAACGAACTTGCATTACAGGAGTATGTGACTCAACGTTCAATTGCGGGTCACACAGTTTCATACCTCTATACTACCGAGAAAGTATTGGCCGCAGTAGAAGCAGGCGCTGTAGATTTCGGACTCTTCGCAATTCACAATTCAGCGGGTGGTATGGTCGCAGAAACGCTAGAAGCCGTATCAAGGCATAATTTTCAGATTGTTGAAGAATTTGCTATTAAGATTCGACATAATCTAATGAAACTTTCTGGCGTGTCACTTGATGAGATAAAGACGGTTATGGCACACGATCAAGTTCTAAAGCAGTGTAAACAACATCTTGCTGAAAAGTATCCCTATCTTAAGCAGGTGAGTGGAGAAGGTGACTTACTCGACACTGCAACTGCGGCAAAAGCTCTTGCAGAGCACCAACTTCCCAAGGAACTATTTATTCTTGGTAACCCTTTAATAGCTGATCTTTACGGACTCGAAACTGTCGATACAAACTTACAGGATTTAGAAAACAATCTCACAACCTTCTTGCTGGTCAAGAAACGGTAGCGTGGACTCTTGTATCGGGGCATACTATAATACGGAATCACGGAGAGGTGGCTGAGCTGGTTGAAGGCACTACTCTCGAAAAGTAGCATACGGTTTTCCGTATCGAGGGTTCGAATCCCTCCTTCTCCGATTGGTACCCAAAGGGTGGCAATCGGAGAAGATAGTGGGTGAGTTAGTAAGCACTAAAATAATGATGTTTGCACTTCGCTCTATGAACAAAATGAATAGATGTGGAGCATAATCCTCCCTTGGTGCTATAGACACATGTCCTGGTTACCAAGACGTAGTCTTAGTATATGGAGATGGTACAGGATGATTAAGTAATTTGCCGAACCTCTATATCCCCATCTGTTTTTCTAACTGCCCTTTCTTTTCCTGCAACTCTACCCAAACGCCTGTATCTTTTAGCAAACCTTCTGCCATCTCTAGAAACTTAACATACTTACCATAGAGCTTTGACCATGATTCGGGGGCGCCGAGTGCGTAATAATCAGCATTGTCTAGCAAATCTACTGCCTTAATAATAGCTGCATCTCTTCCGTAAGCAATATTACGCTCGAAAGTTTCAATATATTTTTGAACGTAGTCTGCAATTTCGCTTTTGAAACTGTTTGCCTCAACAAGTTTTGCCACTTCTTCGCCAAATGAAGCCGTAATATCAGCCAAAGTAACCTGTGTATCTTCTAGCAAATCATGAAGCAGTGCACCTACAACTACAGATGCTTTTTCACTTTTATCATAAAGGCGCATCGCAAGTCGAATGCTATGAAGAATGACAGGCTTGCTGTTATTGCCTGATTTGTTGAAATTATCAACTAAGTAACTAATTGCTTTTTGGATCAATTCCTGATCTTCTTTTGAATATATCATAGTGTAAATTGTATAGCAATGTGGGTATATTTCAATATGTTAATTAATTACTGTATGCTATAATCAGTGCTATGGAACCTCCAAAATTTATAGTAAATGTTGAAGCAGCTATTTTTCAAAATAACAAATGGCTCATGATTTTACGATCAAAAAAAGAAGATCATGCAGGTGGTACTCTTTCTATGGTCGGCGGGAAAATTGATTATTCAGACGCACTTACTGATACACTAGAATTTGGTGTAAAACGAGAAATCTTGGAAGAAGTTAACGTACAAGTTCAAGAAAAGTTCGAATATGTAGAAAGCAAGATGTTTGTAAGTGCTAAAGGCAACCATGTCATTGATATTGTCTTTATTGCAGAATACAAATCAGGTGATCCATCGGCAATGATAGAGGATGAAGTTGATGAAGTATCTTGGATGACAATGGAAGAAATCAAATCGAATCCAAATACTCCACCTTGGATTCTTGCAAGTATGGAAAAAGCAGAGGCAATCAGGTTAAAAATTACAAAGTAATGCGAAAGAGTCTTTTTTTCGGTTGATAGCCCCGATTTAAATCACTAATAATCTGGTACAAGTTCAACCTTCAGCTGAGTTATCGGCCGAAGTATTATCCTTTGCCGAAATAGTCCTTTCCTTGCGAAACTTCGAGTACATTTGCTGAAAACTCGTATCTGTAGTACTTGCAAAAGTCGCAATAACAACGAGTGCTGCGGCATAGATGATATGCTCGTCAACAACAAAAGAATAGGAGTTAGGGTATGGGAACCCGAGTGGGAGGTAGTAGAGTATCATAAGTAATGCGCCAGAAAGGCTTGATAATTGCAATGCAATACCGGAAACGAGAGAAAGCCCAATGAGTGTTTGTCCCCACGCGTTAAGTCCGTTACTAAATGGCATGAGGGCAGGTGTCATTAAAAAGTCATAAAATGCTGTAAAGTTTTTCGCGCCAGCCAAATATGATTCTGCGGACCAGTTAGGGTCTAGGAGTTTGGATACTCCTGAATACAGGAATAACCATCCGAAAACTAATCTAAGAATGAATAATGCTACTGTTTGTGTTTTTGTCATAAGAATATTGTACAATAGATAGGGATAGAAAAAAGGTGCTGATTATCAATTGTGTAGCATAGTTATGGAATTACTAACCACGAGATTAGAGCAGGATTTGAAAAAATTACGTGAAATTTCACGCGCGTTGACACCGGAGGAGATTACATCATCAAGGGTTCAGCAGTTGATTGCTAACCTAGTGCAGTTTGCACAAAATTATAGTAGTCCAGATGGTCACTATAAATGTGCTGGATTATCTGCAGTACAGGTTGGGTTTCCACTTAGAATTTACGTTGTTCGAGATCGTAAAACAGAAGTTTTTACTCCTTATATCAATCCTGGGCTAACACCACTAGGAGATGCAACAAATAGTCATGTCGAATCTTGTCTGAGTATTCCAAATGTGTCAGGTATAGTAGAAAGGTACACTCGGGTAAGACTGTCATACCTAGATCCAACCGGACAACGACAAATGTTAAAAGAAGTTGTCGGCTTTACTGCAAGAGTATTGCAACACGAACAGGACCATCTTGATGGAATCCTCTTCACAGATAGAATGAGTAAACCTAAATAACAGTTATAGGGTACGTTGAGTTGTGTGAATGAGACGATTTTTTTTTGTCACAATTAACCCGATAAGAACTCCAAACAACAAACCTCCAATATGTGCAAACCATGCGGTTCCACCCTCTTGTGTACTAAGGAGAGACCCAAATCCACTGAGAAACTGAGTTCCTGCCCAATAAACTAAAAAGAGTTGCGCAGGTAGTTCTTGTGTAAAAATCCCGCCAGCAAAGAAGATGAGGCTTCTTATACGGTGACGAGGGAAGACTATTAGATAGTAGCCAAGTATTCCTGCGATCGCGCCACTCGCCCCGAGCATCGGAATAGTGGAATCTGCATCAACAATGTACTGAAGTAAGGCCGCACAGACTGTCGCCCCAAGATAAAACAAAACATACCCGATACTTCCCAAAGATTCTTCGACGTTATCGCCGAATACCCAGAGAAAAAGCATGTTAAATAAGATGTGTGTAATTCCACCATGTAAAAAGGCAGAGGTTAATATCGGCCACCAGGTGCTACTATCCGCAATCGAAAACAGTGCAGGGGTGAATGCATATTTTGCAATAAATCCATTTAAATCAGCAACACTTATCTCGACGAGAAAAATAAGAATATTTGTGATAAGTAAGAGTAAGGTGATAATTGGAAATCTATATGTTTTATGACTATCTGAGAGTGGAATCATGCTTTATATTGTACAGCAGTGGTGAGAAGACATAAACAATTATTTCCGTTACAATCCGGATAATGAAATCACAGGTCATTTACTTCGACTTCGATAGAACACTGCTTGATACCGATAGCCTGAAACAAGAACAGGCGAGGCGTATTGCAAAAATCGCACAACTTTCTGAAGAACAAGTTTATCAAGGTATGCAGCAGTATATTGAATCTATACCTAATCACTTGTATTTTGACGTTGGTGGCTACGCCCTGTTTTTGGGCAACCTTTACGATATCAATCCGAGTGATGTTACAAAAATTTATTTAACCGATTGCAATTATATTGCTGATTTTCTTTTTCCTGAAACATTAGAAGTTTTGAAAAAATTATCTCGGGAGGGGTATTCACTGGGAATTTTCTCTAGTGCGGTACCAGGCCATCAAAAGATAAAAATTGAGAATACCGGTGTATTAGAGTATATTCCATGGAGTTCTGTAATTATTTCTCCGAACAAATTAGATACTGATATTGTTGCCAAAATCCCTAATAATACAATCGTTATTGATGATGATCGAACAATTATCGTAGAATTGCTGGAGAAACATCCTCATCTCACCCCAGTCTGGTGTAACAGAAAAACAGACGAAAAAATTTATGGTATTCGAACTATAAAAAATCTGTCAGAACTCCTAGAAGCATAAATAGGTTATAATAGATTATGAAGTATCTTCTGAAACGAAAATTTTTCACTTTACTTGGTAAAGAGTTTACCATTTTTGACGATAAGAACAACATCGTCGCGTACGCTAAACAAAAGGCTTTTAAATTGAAAGAAGAAATCTTGGTGTATACCGACAGCACAAAAGAACAAGTACTGGTTTCAATTAAAGCAAGAAATGTTTGGGATTTTGGGGCTACGTATGATATCCGTGATGAAAATAATGAACTGCTTGGAGCATTCAGACGAATGGGGGTTCGTTCAATGTTTCGAGATGAATGGAGAATTCTTACTCCGGGTGATAACGAAATCGGCGTTATTCAAGAAGAATCAAGCATATTAGCCTTAGTGAGAAGATTATTAACAAATCTTGTTCCGCAGAAATTTGATTTAAGAATAGGAGAGAGTGATGTTGGTGGTTTTCAGCAGCAATTCAATTTATTCCGTTACCAATTAGAAATTGAAATCGACGAAACATTTTTAGATAAAAGGATGGCCTTTGCAGCAGCGATATTGCTTGGGGCTATTGAAGGAAGACAAGGGTAATATGGAGATAAAGATACCAAAGAAATTGATTAGTGGGTTGCTTGTTTTAGTTGTTGGAATTGGTATTGTGGTGTATTTTGGTCAATCGGCACCTACTCATACAGGACAACAGGCGTACGACTCAACTGAAACAGTCGTTGTTACTGCAAAAGGTGGCTATTTCCCGCGAGAAGTTGTTTTACCTGCAAATAGAAATGATGTTGTTTTAAGAATGGTTACCAAGAATACCTACGATTGTAGTGCATCACTTCTGATTGTAAAACTACGTATTGAGAAGTTTCTCCCTCCTACTGGCAGCACTGATATTCTGCTCCCTGCACAACAACCTGGTACCGAGATAATTGCTGGCTGTGCAATGGGAATGTATAGTTTTAAATTGAAATTTCTCTAGATGAAGACAATGACCTGTGAATTTTCTGTTGACGGAATGCACTGCGATGCATGCGAACTTTATCTTGAAGAAACACTTAAGAAGCAGGAGGGTGTTGTCGGTGTTAACGCTTCATCTGACTTGCAAAAGGTTGAGGTAACGATTAACAGTCAAACCAATATTGAGTTATTGCGAAAAAACGTTAATAAAAAAATAGCATTACAAGGGTATCGTATTGTCTCAACGGTGGAACAAGATAAGAATCTCGTTAAGAAATTTCTTGTTTCAGGTGTGTTGGCGAGCATTATCTTTCTTGGTTATTTGTTACTCCAACGAGCAGGATTCGCCACATGGTTTGAAGTTGGTAAATTAACGTACTCTAGTATATTCCTGCTCGGTGTTCTTGCGTCATTATCGACATGTATGGCCGTTGTAGGAGGAATCTCTATGACATTGTCGTCTAAATTCGCAGCCGAAAAGAAATCTCAATCAATTGTTACTTTTCATGTCGCTCGCATAGTAGGATTCATTATTTTAGGCGGTGTTATTGCACTGTTGGGACGGGCAGTAATGGTTAACGCAACAATTTCAGCAATTTTGCGGATTATTGTCGCCATAGCAATGATTGGTGTTGGCGCAGAGTTGTTGGGCTTTCATCTACCAAAGATAACGTTCCCTAAATTTGTTGCAAGGGCATTTGGGCTCTTCGACGATAAGGAAGGGTGGTCAGGCGCTGTTTTACTCGGAGTTGGAACCTTTTTTATGCCTTGTGCATTTACCCAATCCATGGAACTTTATGCAATGAGCACAGGTTCATTTATTATTGGGGCGTTAGTAATGGGGACATTCGCATTAGGGACACTTCCCGTATTGGGGTTAGTCAGTTTTGGTGCAGCAAAAGGCGTTATGACACTTAATAAGACAGTGTTTGGATATACAATGGGCTATCTGATTGCTCTTTTTGCATTATTAAATATAGTGACGGCTGTTGGAGTTTTCTAGTCTTTTCCCGATTTAGTGGTCAGACGAGTTACTACAATACGTGGTGATTCGTGTGAGTTTTCGTAGGAGATTTGCGTTGAGATAGTATTGTACCCATATTTTTGAATAACAAGCGTCATCGGTTCTCGTGGTTTACGACCATGTAATCTACCTGTAAACCCGCCAAATAATCTCTTTTTAGTACCGTTGTGATCAACGATATACCCTCGTGGAAAACGAATTGGTTTTTTGTTGCTATCAACGATATACGCAATTGTAGGTCCAGTTGATAATACTCCATACGCTAGAAGGTATGCTCCAACAATACCTGGCAATACGTAGAAAACTGCTATTTTTCCAATAGCTTCTGGCCATGTCGATTGGTTTTTTGTTGTTCCTCCAATATTTGGCAATTTACCAGTAGTTTGGAGTATAAGTTGTTCAATTCTTGTATTACCTTCAAGATCAGAAATCTTGATTGAACCGACAAGTTTTCCTTCTTCATTAACAGTTAATTCTTCAGGTATTAGTGAAATGGTGAATGTATAATTATTTTTATTGCCATCAACTTTGATTTGATCAGGTGTTCCTGCTATTGAATAGGTTTGTTTCCCAAGGGTGAGTATAAAGGATTCTGGTGCAAGTCCATTTTCATCTGTTGTAGTAATGACAAGCGCATAGTCTTTTGTGAGATTAATGGTTGTTGTAGATTTCACAATAACAACAGGACTTACTCGATCTGGAGCTTTTGTCGGTGTGATTGCAGGGCAAGATCCTGGAACAACTACCGTTGTAACTGGGCATGAATAACCACTGTTAATACTAATACTCGAGGTCTTTTCGTTTCCTGCCGCATCTTCTGAGATAACAGAAATAACACTCACTGAATTTGTTGGAAATGGTGTTACTGGCGTAATGGTAAACGTATAATTTGCAGGTGATCCAGAGATTGTTACTTCCGGACTTGTTGCTGTGTATGTAATTCCATTAATAACAAATTGAACCGTAGGGAGTGCAACTCCAGAACCAGAATCAGCAATTTTTATTGTGACTGGTGCATTTGGCTGAACGTTATTTTGTAAGTTAGTTGGAGATTCAAATGTTATAGACGGTGGAGTAGCATCAGTCGCACAGGTTCCACTAGAGAATGTATATGAGCTGTTTGTTACACCAGATAACATATCAAAGGATGTTGTTGAGTCGGCAATATTCGAATCAAGAGTATTGTAAGGATTTGCTCCTGTAAAGGTTATGGTAAAACCTCCATTGATGGCCAATGGTTTTGACTTAAATAAAATTGATGCAAATGTGGCATCGGCTGTGAGGTCGTTACTTGACGAATACCCGACAAGTTTAATTTCTCCGGTTAAGGTGTTTACACTGTTACCCGCGTATGTTTCGAATGCGTTGCCAGGAAGAATTTGAGTACCAGGAACGCCAGGTAATGCATCTATAATGTCAATTTTTGTTGTGTCGTAGGTAACAATGATATCTGCAGCATTACTTTGGCCACTCGTAACGTCAATATTGATATCTACGGATTGATTACAGCTTCTTAAATAGTTTCCAGATGAGGGGAATATATCGAAAGTACCTGCTGCGCTAACCTTTTGTGTAGTAATTATCGAAAAAGAAAAGAACAAGAATCCAGGTAGTAGTAATTTTAGTACTAAGTTTTTCATACTTTCTTTAATTGTCTCCATAGCTACTCAAATTACGAAGAAGCGCAGCGTAGTCTAACGAATTAATAATACCATCTCTTGTGAGATCTGCCCTTATATCATTTCCATAAACATGAAGTGTTATGTACGAAATATCTAGTGAATTAACATAATTATCTTCTGTGGGATTTGCATCGCCTGCAGGCAGTTGTGGTAATGAAAGTGTATAATTTTTAATTACAGGTCCATCAAAATTCTCGTTCGGATAAACTTTACGAAGGTGAGACAAACCTTTTATGGCGACATCGTAAATTCCAGGGGGAAGAGCACTCGCGGGGATAGTTCCGAGACTAGCATCACCGGTAGCATTTGCTATTGTATTGATTGAGGTGATTGGAATAACTGAGCCAGGTGAACGAATTTCGACGACAAGAGAAAGTTGGTCATTCCCAGTTGGTGGAATTCTACTCTCGGGTTTAATGTTAATAGAGATTATATGGGGGACGTCTCCTGTGACTGTTACGGTACCTTGATCAGTAAGTGATAGTACGTCGCCATGGGTATACTCGTAAAAGGCTAAAAGTATAATACTCAGTAAAGTCAATAGAACCGTAAACCAAATAACTAATTTGTGACTTCTTCCAAGCAGCTCCATACAACCTCATCATAGCAGTTTTTTTAGCAAGAATTCAATGAAAACCGCTCTCTATAGTTCCTTTTTGGCAAATCTGTACAACCAAACAACACTACTCGAAGCCATGAACCCAAGTATGCCCATCACAATTGCTACCGTCGCTACCATTCGTCCGAAGACAGTTGAGAGGGCAGTGGCAAGCTCTCCTGATGAATTTGGAAGATTTTTGCCTCCTGCATCTCCTGTTAGATAAACCGAACCAGTCGCATATGTCGTATTTAATGCTGCACTTGTTGTTTCATTGCCGGCTGCATCTTTAACGGTGACTCTAATAAAATTCAAGCCTTTGACGAGTTTGAGCTTAAGTGAAAATCTGTTGTTTTTATCGGTATCGACAATATGTTCTGTTTGATTTACTTTAACGACAACTTTTCCTGGTTCTGATGCATTACCTTTTAATATGAATTCTGATTTGGTAACTACTTTTGGAATTGCGACAAGTTTAATATTCGGCGCTGACTTGTCAACAACAGTAGATACTTCATTACTTCTTTCACTCACAAAGGAAAAAAATAGAATTTTTTTCCTCGCGATTGCTGTATAAGTGGCTTTTTGATCACCTTGTGTTTCGGCAATGACACTGAATTTACCCTCTTTGTCGCTGTTTGTGGTATATGACTTATTGTCAGCAGAAATTTCAATAACTGCTTTTTTGGGCCCTTGCCCGTCGATGGTAAGTGTATTCTTATTCGTAATTGCTGGTAAAGCTGAGAGAATCGGGGTATCTAACCGAAAAGTTTCTGTAGATTTTCCAATGAATATGCCAACTAAACTGCAAAGCACTAGTAGTGCGATAATAAAAAGAACTGCAGAAATGACGGTATCTTGGTTTCGAGCTGACTGCTTCAATGAAGCAGTGTCAGAGTATGATGTTTGTGTTGAATTTTGAGGAGTTATTGATGGAATTGATGATGACATGCAATTTTGAGTTAAATTACCTTCTTGTTTGATAGTATAATAAAAAAGGATACTCTGCAATGAAACAAATCATGCGTGTAAATAAGGCAAAAAAACTTTTTCTAGCATTGACGGTCATACTCCTTGTGAGTATCCTTTCTGTGTTTTTTCAAACAGATTTGCGTGTCGTAAGTAATCAAGTAACGACTGAAATCGGTGTAGCAAGCGAAGTCATTTCACCAGTTTTTGCAATCAAGGAGGGGTATGTCCAGTATGTCCCTGAAGAATCAGCAGATGAATTGCAATACCCACTATTGTCGGAGGTTCATGCGAGACTGCATATCCCGAGATTGGGCATAGAAGGGGCAATTGTCGAGGGTAAAGACGAGAAAATGTTAGACCAGGGATTCTGGCACTATCCCTCTGCGTCACCTTTCTCGGCAAAAGGGAATGTAGTAATTATAGGCCATAGATTTCTTAAATTGCCACCGCATCGAGATACGTTTTACCACCTTAATTGGGTCAAATCCGGGGATGAGATTACTATTAAAACTTCTCGAGGAATGATACGATATCGGGTACGTGAGCAGCGAATTGTTTCTGTAAACGACACCTATGTGTTACAACAAACGCTTAACGCCCAAATAACGCTTATCACCTGTCATCCCTTATGGACGTCGAAAGAAAGACTCGTTATAATTGGAGATAGAATCGAGGAGAGCAATGACACAGAACAAATTAGCAACTAATCGAATTACGTACAATTACGCAGGTATAGAAAAAAGAACAAGAAATTCTGCATTACGCTTTCTCTTTGCGAAACTGGGAGTTCAATTCTTGAAAAGTCTTTTTAAGTTTCTCCCTGGAATTGATAACTCTATCTACCAAAAAGGTGATAATAAAGAGTTCTATGTTGAGATTGTTCCTTCATTTTTGGGCATGTTTTCGAAACACTGGGAAATTAAGGAAAAATCTGTAGAGAGATTTGTAGAACTTGGAGTAGCTGTACGGTCGATGCATGCACCTTGGATTGATGATGGAAAAGTTTTCCAAACAGCTCGTAAATCATTCTTAGAAAATGTTTTGGATGTAACTGATTACTCTTCAACAACATTGCTTTGTTTATATTCTCACTTACATCTGTATGATCTTATTGCACCAAAGGAACAGGATAAAGTTTTAATTGTTCACCCAATTCCATCTAGTCCATATAAAACTGAAAAGGAAATTATTAAATCGATTACCAAAGTCGTTAAGAAAATTCTTCCAATGCTTCGTGATCAAAATGTAAAACTTGTTATTGAAAATATGCCTTGGATGAAGAAAAAACATGAACGATATACGACATCACTAGGCGATGCGCTATTTTTCGACAAACTGATGAATGAGGTGCCAGATCCATATTATGGCGTTCTTTTTGATTGGGGACACGCAAATACCTATGCTCGTTTTATGTATACACACGGAATTACTCACAGGGAGCATGAATTTACCTCGGAATCCCTCGCTCGTTTTGAATATCAGAATTATTTCATTCATAGATTACACGATAAAATCATGTATGGGCATCTTAACTTTAATGAAGCTCATGATTTGTTAGCGAAACCGCCGTTCTACGCAAGAAATTTTGATGCACATGCAGACTTAACTCATATGAATGAGCAGGAGTACGAATATTACAAGAAAAATATGCAGGCGCTGGGTAATGTGCCGCACTTAGTAGGTATGACCATTGAATCAATTCCATCGTATACAAGCAGGATAAAGCGAATTCAACGGTACAAAGATAGTGTCGAAATCCTCAATTCTATGCTACAATCCCACAGTTAAGTTATCCAATTTATCATGGCACAATTGTTAGAACCAGGAGCACAAAAGTTAATTGGCTCAAAGAAAGTTATTTCACAAGAAGGCTCTGTTTATACCTACGAGATTACGATTAATGGTGCAGTACAAAAAGATTCGTACGAAAAATTGTTTGCCGCACGAAGTAAAGAAATTGAAATCAAAGGATTTCGTAAGGGTGAAGCACCACGTAATTTAGTCGAACAGCAAGTCTACTCAGATGTTGTTAAAGACCTTACGAATTTGATGGTCAACTATTCAGTAGAAGAACTTTTAGCGGATGAGGGAATTATCGCAACAACATCACCAGAAGTTGAAAAGGTAAACTTCACTATGGTCGAGAGCCCACTTTCATTCACCATCAAAATCGACAGACTTCCAGATTACAAACTTCCAGATGTTAAAAAATTCCAAGTACCAGCACCATCAACAGAAGTTAAACCTGAAGATGTTGAAACAGCACGAAAGAATCTTTGGGAAGAATGGGTAAGCAAAGCAAAAGAGGAAGACAAAGTAAAATTCCCAGAGTTGAATGATGCATGGGTCGAAGAGCAAATGAAAATTCCAAATGTCAAAACTGTCGCAGATTTGGAGAAACTTCTTGTTGAAGAATTACAGCACGCAAAACTCCACCAAGAAGAAGACAAGTTGGTAAACGAATCCCTTGCAAAAGCAATTGCAGAGATGAATATCGAAGTCCCTGGCGCGGTTGTTGAGAGAAGCTTAAAAAGCAACATGGAGACCCAAGAAGCGCAATTTAAACAGTATGGAATTACTTTCCAAGAATATCTGAAGCACTATAATAAAACAGAGGAGGATTATAAAAAAGAAGCAACCGAAGCGGCAGAAAAACGATTCCGAGAGGATGTTTTCTGGACGCTTTTCATTAAAGATCGTGGAATCAAAATTAACCCACAAGATTCTAAGGACGTTGTCTTTGTAAATTACGCAGCGTCAGTACTTCGCGTTAAATCAGACGAAAAGCTTTCGCAAAGACAGGTTGATGTGATTCTTCAAACCGCAGCAATGTATAAGGCCGTCCAAATCTTCCGTGAGGAGATTGGTCTGACGCCACATGAAGAACCAGACATGGAAATTAAGGCATGATTCCTGATGTCCTAGTAGCTCAATGGATAGAGCAGTCCCGTCCTAAGGGAAAGGTTGTGAGTTCGACTCTCGCCTGGGACAGTTATCATCGAATTTTCACTTTTTATGTTATAATTAGCAATGAAGAATTCGACTGCAAATCTATACGTTCCTACAGTATTTGAAGAGGATCGAAGGGGGAATCGTTCTTATTACGACATCTTCTCACGACTACTAAAAGATAGAATTGTCTTTATTAATGGCCCTATTAATGACCAGATGGCAAATATTATTATTGCAGAGATGGTTTTCCTTGAAAAAGAAAATTCTAAAGAAGATATTCAGGTCTATATTCAAAGTCCAGGTGGTTCGGTCGCAGCAGGGCTCGCAATTTATGACGCAATGCAATATTTGAAACCAAACATTGTTACTATCGGAATGGGAATGATCGCCTCAATGGCATCAGTTCTTCTTTCGGCAGGTACCAAAGAAAAGCGCTTTATGCTTCCACACGCACGAATTATGATTCATCAAGTTCGATTAACAGGTTTACCACGAATGACCGCCACAGAACTTATGATCGAAAATGAAGAAATGCAGAAAAATAAAGAAGTATTAAATCAGATTCTTGCAAAACATACTGGAAAATCAATCAAAGATATTACGCACGATACTGAGCTAGACAAATGGATGTCAGCTGAAGAAGCAGTGAAATATGGTCTAGTTGATAAGGTTTTAGAGTAGGGCTATAATACAAGACCTCACTATGAGTAATACTGAACTTTCAAAACTACGATTATCTGCTGCGTATCTACTGGGAATGGCAGTTTTAGATTTGCATAAAGATGCAAAATTAGGTACATGTGGAGTTACTGATTCTGGGTTCTACTACGATATCGAGTTCAGCGAGTCGATGAGTTCCGAGGGACTACCTGCTATCCAACAAAAGATACAAGAATTCGTGAAATCAAATTTGAAATTTACTCTATCACAAAAAAATAAAGAAGAGGTAATTTCATATTTTACAGAAAAAGAACAACCATATAAACGAGAGGTTCTTGACGAGTCATCAGCAAAACGAGTTGGTGTCGTTTCAATCGGAGACGGTGCGTTTATGGATTTATCCGATGGTGATGTTGTTGCTGGAGCCTCGGTTTTAAAACATACAATATTGCTTGATGTTTCTGGTGCATACTGGAAAGGAGACGACAAACGAGCAATGCTTACTCGTATTTCTGGAACTTGTTTTGAAACTGCAGAGGCACTCGATGATTTTGTCGAATTCACCGCTGAGGTGCTTCGCCGTGACCATCGAATTATGGGAAAAAAATTAGGGTATTTCTCTGTGGATCCGGGGATTGGCACAGGGTTAATTTTTTGGACACCACGAGGAAGGTTTGTTCGCGATTCACTGGCAGATTACCTTAAGGGTCATATGATACAACTAGGTGCCGAGTTGGTCGAAACGCCACTACTTGCAAGTACAGATCGAACAACGCTAATGATGCAACCCCAGTCGGAACAGTTAATTGCAAGACAGATAGGTGAGGATTCGGAACGTTCGTATGCGGTTCGACAACAAGTTGTTGGCGCACATCTTACGATGTTTGGCTGGCAAGAGCGGAGTTATCGTGAGCTTCCTTGGAAAGTTGGCGAGATTGGAAAGTTAATACGATATGAGAAAATTAGCGAACTCGAGGGGCTACATAGGGCAAGAGAGTTTACACAGGATACCATCACAACGGTTTGTTCACGAGAACAAATCGAGAAAGAGATTGAGTCGTTACTGTTACGGATGGTTCAGTTTTCTCGTGATTTAGGTTTTTGGGATTTTGAGATTCAATATCGTTTGCCAAAGCAAGAAACGAAAACTCAGAAAACGGATTATCAATTATTGGCGGCAGTTTTAAAGGGTATTTCTCGTAAACATTCAATTACAATTACTGAGGAAGTAACTGAAAGGAAAGTTACAGAAGCGGAAATAGTTCTTTCGGTTAAAGACTCATTGAAACAGAAAAGACGATGGTCAAAAATCCAAATTTTGTTTACATTGCCAATGGAGTATGAGGTTACTTATGTCGGTAGTGATGGTGAAAATCATGCTCCAGTTGTTATCAGATCCACAACAAGCGGTTCTTTAGAACGCGTTATTGCAACTTTGATTGAACACTACGCTGGAGTTCTACCTTTATGGCTTACCTATGAGCCTGTTCGTGTACTCCCTGTAACTAGTAAGCAGGAACTCTATGCTGAGAAAGTTGTAAAAATATTGAAAGATCGTGGTTTGCGAGCAACAATCGACATGGATCCAGAGCCACTAGAAGGCAAAATTAAGCAAGCAGAAGAAGATAAAGTTCCGTATATGATTGTTGTCGGAGAAAACGAGCAAACAACAAACACGATCTCGGTGCGAGTTCAAGGTCACGGCGTTATTGGACTTCTTGACATAGAAACATTTATAAAGGATATTCAAGGTGAAATGCAAAGTAAATCATTTAAATCAGCTTTAGTGTAATGGGAGATAAAAAATTTTCTTCATTTAGGTCGCGCGGAAATAGTGGTTCATATAACCGTTTTGGTGGGGGTAATAGTAATAGTGGTTATACTCGTTCAGGTGGTTACACGCCACGTCCAAGAATGCAGGTATTTGATCCGCTTGAAAAAGAGTTTCCGAGGAACCAAGCTATTACTGTATCTGAAGTACGTGTTGTGGATGCACTCGGTGAAAACCTTGGTGTTATGTCGACAAATGATGCAATTGCAAGAGCAGAAGCCAATGAAATGGATTTAGTTATGATTGCACCTCAAGCAAAACCACCAGTTTGCAAAATTATTACCTGGGAATCATTTAGATATCAACACAAAAAGAAAGAAAAGGAAATCCGAAAACATCAGAAAACCGTCCAAGTTAAAGAAATCAAAATTAGTCCAAAAATTGCTGGTGGCGATCTAGACAGAAAAGTCGAGAAAATTATTGAGACAGTAACTAAAGGCGATCAAGCAAAAATTACCATCATGAGACGCTGGCCTGTAACTGAGGAAGCAGCCCGAAAATTCAAGGATGTTTTGTTGACAAAACTCGATGAATCCTGTACTATCATCAGCATTCAGGAAAAAGGTAAGAATATCTTCATCTTGGTTAAATCGAAAAAATAAATAAGAGATGCCAAAGCTCAAAACAAATAAAACATTAATGTCCCGAGTCAAAGTGACTCCAAATGGCAAATTGGTTAGGAAGCGAGCTTTTTCGGCACACTTGCGTAGCAAGAAGACTTCGGCTGCACGTGCGAGGACAGGTGCAAAAAAAGTTGACTCGATTCGTAAGCATCCATGGGTTAAGTTACTACAAGGGTAAATATGAGAGTAAAAAGTGGTATTGTCACGGCACGTAGACATAGAAAAATATTAGATAGAGCAAAAGGATACAGATTGTCACACAGCTCCAATGTCCGTAAGGCGATTGAAACTCTTTTGCATGCAAAACAATATTCTTACGTTGACCGTAAAAAAAGAGCTGGCCAATTTAAAAAACTTTGGATTCAGCGTATCGGCATTGCTTTAGAGAGCCTCGGAATTAGTTACTCAAAGTTTATGGCGAACCTAAAAACCGCGAAGGTTGCACTTAACAGAAAAATGTTAGCAGAATTAGCTGTTAAGCAACCAGAGATCTTTGCAAAGATCGCGAAATTAGGTTAGTCATAAAACAATGACCATAAAAACAATCGATCGTTCGCTTGCTGCTATTACAAAGCAAGTTGCAACAAAACTTTCTCAGGTAAAAACTCTCGAAGATATATACGCTGTTCGTTCTGAGTTTACTGGTAAAACTAGTGTACTTACCCAATTATTGCAATCATTAAAAGACGTTCCCACAGAAGATAGACCGACAATTGGAGCAAAAGTTAATCAGGCGAAAAAGGAAATAGAATCAATTATTGAGCGAGCCTTGTCGCTTATGATGAATAGAGAATCACTTCTAAAAGACGAAGTTCGTGACATTGACGTATCTGCACCATTTCACACAAACAATTCAAAAATTCCTGATTTTACAGGTATTGGTAGTATGCACCCGTTACAGTATGAGATTAACCGCATGCTAGATATCTTCACAACGATGGGGTTTACACCTTTTGAGGGGAGAGAATTGGAAACAGATTATTACGTTTTCGACTCATTAAATATGCCAAAAGAGCATCCAGCTCGACAAAACTGGGATACATTTCGTACTGAAGACAATCTTATTCCTACACCACATACCTCAAATATGCAGGTTCGTGTTATGCGACACTTAAAAGCTGCACCATTACGAGCGGTCATTTATGGACGTTGTTCTAGGAATGAAGCCGTTGATGCTGTCCATGGTCACACGTTCTATCAAATTGAAGGGTTATATATTGACAAGGGAGTAAGTATAAGTAACATGATTGGGACAATTAGTGCATTTGTAAATGCTTTTTTTGATAAAAATGTAACAAGTAAAATTCAACCAGGATATTTTCCATTCGTAGAGCCAGGAATTGAATATTTAGGGCAATGCCCGTTTTGTGATGGTAAAGGATGTAGTTCTTGTAAACATACGGGTTGGTTAGAATTGGTTGGTGCAGGCATGATTCATCCAAATGTACTGAGAGAGGGTGGATTTGATCCAGCTGTGTATAGTGGGTTCGCATGGGGGCTAGGACTTGATCGTATGGTTATGCAGCGAAATGGAATCCAAGATATACGATCCTTGTTCGCAAGTGACATAAGATTTCTTCAATCATCACTATGAAATACTCGTTAAATCAAGTCAAGAAGTATGTTCCTGAGATTTCATCAATTCCCGTCGAGGAGTTAATCGCAAGAATTTGGGCTTCCATTGCAGAAGTTGAAAACGTCGAATATCTGTCCAAGAAATACGAAGGAGTGATAGTTGCTCGTGTCGAAAAAATAGAAAAGCATCCAAGATCTGAAAAATTAGTTGTTGCAACTGTAGATATTGGCAAAAAAACTCCGGTCACTGTCGTTACTGCAGCACATAATTTAGATGCTGGAGATTTTGTACCTTACATTCCGGTTGGTGGTCGTGTACTTGATGTTCATGCTAACACTAGTAAACAGATTGAAATCACCGTACGTGTGATGGCTGGCATCGATTCTATCGGAATGCTTGCGAGTGAAAAGGAGCTAGAACTCAGTGAGGACCACGAAGGCATTATGATTCTAAGACAAAACGAATTAAAGCATGAACTTGTTGCGGGTGAACCTATAGTAGACGCACTTGATTTAGACGACGTTATTTTCGAAATTGAGAATAAGTCACTAACACACAGAGGAGATTGTTTGTCTATAGCCGGAATTTCGAGAGAAATCGCCACACTATATAGTTTCGACTTAGTCCTTCCAGTGTGGCAGACTCCATCTGTAAATATCGCCGATATGGTTGGAGATGCTTTCCAAAAAGAACCTTCGGCCATTGTTACTGTTGAGGTGGCGGCTAAACCGGCTGTCGAGCGATATTCTACTATTGTACTGGATAATGTCCAAGTAACACCCTCGCCTCTGTGGCTACGAATATACCTTGGAAAGCACGGATTCAATTCAGTAAACAATATAGTTGATATTACCAACTATGTCATGATTGAGTACGGACAACCGATGCACGCGTTTGATGCCTCGACAGTAATTCACAAAACGAGAAATGAAAAAATTACTTATCCACTTATTGTTCGCTATGCGCAGGCAGGAGAAACGATACTAACCTTAGATGGTAAAGAAAAAAAATTACCACAAATGGCAACCGTGATTGCAGACGAGAAAAAAGCATTAGCAATTGCAGGGATTATTGGTGGGCAAGAATCAGCCATCTCAGAAACTTCGACAAGAATTATACTCGAATCAGCCGTGTTCAATAAATATGCCATTAGGAATACAAGTATGAGTATTGGAACTACAACTGATGCATCCGTAATTTTTTCAAGAAAACAAGATCCAGAGAAAACAGTTAGAGCATTACTTCGCGCGGTACACTTATTAACAGAACTAGCTGGTGCGAAAGTAGTGTCAGACATTACCGACATTTATTCCAAAACAAAAATAACGAATACACTCATCGTATCTCATGAGAAGGTTGAAGCATTTTTAGGGATTGCAGTATCTCCGACAAAAATTGTGCAAATTTTAGAAGGATTAGGGTGTCAGGTCGTTAAGAAAAACAATCTTTATAGGATGGAAACTCCAACATGGAGACCAGATATCGCAATCGATGAAGATGTTTATGAAGAAATCGCACGAATGGTAGGATATGGAAATATAATCCCTGAATTGCCCAAACGAGGAATTTTCGGAGTTAGTCTTTCGCCATACGAAAAAGGTAAGCAAGCAACCCTAAGAGCGTTTACTGCACTTGGTATAAACCAAGGTATGAACTTTAGTTTTGTCAGCAAACAATTATACGAAAGGTGCTTATTGTCTATGAATGATGCCCGATCGGTTATCAATGCAATTTCCCCGGATGTGCAATACATGCGCAAACATTTAATTCCAGGTTTATTAGAGCAGTTTTCTAAGAATCAGTATAATAGCGAGAAATTCGGTCTTTTTGAGCTTGGAAAGGTTTCGAGAAAAGGATTACATTACACGGGTATTTCTGTCGAAGATCTGCATATGCCAGAGTCGAGGTTCGGAATTGATGATCTTGGTCTACCAATTGAAGATGAACATGTTGCAATCGGAATTATTGATGACAGTCAGCAACCCGGATATTTTACCTTAAAGGAGGTCATTACGAGGTATGCTGAGTCAATGCACATATTACTTGAATTTATTCATCCAGACGAACTTACTGCAAAAGAAGTGAAGCAGTTACCTACTTGGGCGACAGAACTATTTCCTCTTTATAAAAAGGGGAGAATGGCAGTTGTTAGGAATGCTGGGACAAAAGATTTCTATGGTGTTATTGGCGAACCTGGAACACTGGTCTTGAAAGAATTTGGTTTTACAAAGCAGGTTGCAATAGCCGAATTATCTCTATACAAGATTATTAGTACTGCTTCTTTTGAACCATTGTATAAAGAGCCGCCAAAGTTTCCTATTGTCACGGAAGATCTCTGTTTTGAAGTACCATTAGACGTGCAATATGCTGCAATTTTGAAGGTATTGACCGAAGTTTCTGATAATTTCGTTCAAGATGTTGTCATACGAATTTATCCGATAGACATATACCAGAAGAAAGAAGACAAGAAACAAGTGACAAATCGTGTGGTTTTTGCACCTATAAAAGCATCATTATCTGATAGTCAGATTAAGAAATACCGAGAGCAATTTATTACAGGTATGCTTACCCTAAAAGGGAAATTAGTATAATCGTTTCCGATTTTCAATTACGGCGTTGCTGTTGGAGTTGGTGTGGCTGTTGGAGTTGGTGATGGCAGTGTTACTACGATATTTCTAATGGCAGTAGCAGTTTTTGCTAAAGAATCTGTAGCTTTAGAAGTAATCAGAAGTGGCCCGGCAACGGCACTATTGGGAACTTTACAACCGATACAATTCCATTGCCCAGCGAGAAAGAGCGCACCATACGTGTTTCCGTCGATAGTAAACTCGACGCTGGAGATTCCATTACCAGAACTTGCAGTCACACTAGCAGAGATAAGGTCACCCGGTCCATAACTAGCGTTTTCAGCGGGGGTAATATATGAAATTGTTACATCAGGGATACATGGCTCTTCGGTAGGTTTATCTTCCCAAAGTTTGTATTTAAGTTTTTCTGTGACATATTTCTCGTAGGCAGCTTGCTGGGCACTATTTGGTAGTTTGAAGTCTAGATATAGGGTATCTTTAATTAATCCTGCTGCACGAGCTTCGGTCTCGTTGCTAGCGATCTTCCCATTTTTTGTACAGATAGGCAGCTTTTTGTGTGCTGTGTCTGGTGCTGGCCCTTTTCCTTTAATGATAGGAGTGGTGAATTTGGAACACTCGACACCGTTTGTTGCCGCAAGTCCAGTGTCTCGACAGACTGTCGTAAATGAAACTCCTGCAGGTTGTGTATAAAATTCTTTTCCATATTTTGGAATTAGTCGCTTCATAATATTATTTGCAACTATGATAGGAACATTTTCAGACCACCCTGAAGTTCTGTCTCCGTTGTTATTTCCGTTCCATACACCGACAGTTAATCGAGGATAGTAGAGAAGCGTTACCAAGTCTTTCTGATCATTCGTGGTCCCAGTTTTACCACAGAGTTGCTGCCCGGAAGCCGTATAATACTGAGGTACGTGCTTGTCTTTATCTCCTCCAATCATGCACAACATCCAATTTAAAAGATAGACTTCTTCTTCTGAGAATACTCGCTTTGCAGTTTTCTCAGTCTGCGATTTAAAGACCTCTGTTCCTTTCGAATCAGTTACTCGAATGATTGTAGAGATGTCATGGCGAACCCCTTTGTTCGCAAATACTGCAAACGCGTTGGTATGTTCAATTAATTTCATGTCTCCAGCACCGAGGGTTAGTGAGAGTCCATAGCGATCTCGCTGTGTTAGTGTTGTAATACCAAGTGCTTTTGCTGTATCAAGGAATACATCGGTTCCTCCAATCATTTGCAAGGTATACACTGCAGGTAAGTTCCTTGATTGGTTGAGTGCTCGACGCATGGTCAGCAATCCGTCGTATTTGAAATTCCAATTTTCTGGTTTATATGCTCCAAAAGTCATCTTAATATCCGGTGCAAGAGTTCCTGGATTGTACCCTTTATGAATTGCCGCCAAGTAGGTATAAGGTTTGACAGAAGAACCCATTTGTCTCGGCATCACTGCAACATTAACTTTTCCATCAACGCGCTTATCTTTATTATTGTTATAGTCAACCGACCCAACCATTGCTAGGATTTCACCGTTTTTTGGATTATTAATAACAACGGACCCATTGTAAACTTTATAAGCATTTTTGACATTATTAATGTGTTTCTTTAATTCTTCTTCTGCAATTTTTTGTGTATCCAAATCAAGAGTTGTATAAACTCGAAGACCACCTGCTCGTACTGCATCAGCACCGAACTGTGCTTCGAGTTGTTGAATTACGTAGAAAACAAAATGAGGAGCAGTAATATTTACCTTTCCTGGAGTAATTGCTATCTCCTCGGCTTTGGCTGCAGTAATTTCTTCTTCTGTTACACCCGTTCTGTCTTTATATTTAAGCATAAGATCAAGTACGATATCTCGGTACTTTTTTACATTTTCAAAGTCTCCGTTATAGAGTGCATTGCTGTAAGCACCAGGAGCTCTGACGACTACAGAAAGTAATGCACTTTCTGCCAGTGTCATTTTGTCAATATCCTTATTAAAATATGCACGTGATGCAGTTTGAAATCCATATACTGCGCCACCAAGGGGAACTTCATTCATGTAGAGTTCCAAAATTTGATCTTTGCTTAGCTTACTTTCTAATTGGAACGCCACCAAAATTTCTTTTAGTTTTCGACTAACATCTCGAGTATATGCATCATCGCCAAGTACTTTATAAAGAACAGTATTACGTGCTAGTTGTTGCGTAATTGTACTTGCACCGCGAGAACTTCTAGCACCTGTACGAATATAGTCAAATCCGGCGGAGAATAAACCGACCACGTCAATACCTTTATGTTCGTAAAATTCAATATCTTCCGCTGCGAGAAGTGCCCATCGTGTTTTTTCGGGAATCTTATCTAGTGCAACGAACTCTCGGTTAATATCCCCATATACCGTGTAAAGCAATTTTCCATTCCGATCAAAAATTTTGGTGCTTTGCTCCAGATCTTGTGTTGCGAGTTTTCCAGCATCTGGAAGTGAGGCATTGATTGTTCCGATGTACCCAGTTACAAGTATTGCGCTAATAATGCCAACGATAATTCCCATTCCGGTAAGTATTCCGAGAATCGTGAGGAATACTTTTTTTCCCGTATGTTGGCTGTTTTTGCGTACTTGAGCTCCTTTTTGGGCAGCCTTGTGTGTAACAAACTGAAATGACTTTGGCTGTTGCGCCTTTGCACGAAGATTTAACGTATTCATAAGATAGAAACGAATGAGTAAGTAAACTGTGACATCATGTTATAATGGTACTATGAAATTCAAAAAGAGCAAGACACCTGAAATGGAGCTGAATGAGGATAAAGGTACGTCTCTTATGAAATTTTTTAAAAAGAATCAAGGACACAAAAAATTTGAAGTTACAAAAAAAGAATTACGAATCCAAGCGGAGGAAAAAGCCAGAAGAACGAAGGAACTCTCACTAAAAATAAGGCATGGAATTGGTAAATTTTTTGTTATCCTTTTTATTGGCTGCGTTATTTTCTCCATGATACTTATTCCGTTGCTTATTGTATTTGGGTAATATGCAAATCTCTGATCCAATTGGACAGATCAAGGGTGTTGGTAAGAATACTGAGCAATTGCTTCGTAGCGTAGGCATCGTCACTTTGGCAGACTTGTTATCTTATCTTCCTTACACTTATGAGGATTCGAGCGAAATTCTTTCAATTTTAGAAGTTAAAGTAAAGAGTAAAAAATTACCTCAGTGGGAACTTGGTAAGAATAAATTTGCTGTTAAGGCGATTTTACGTAAATCAAACTCTTTCTCCCCACGTCGAGGATTGTTTTTAATAACAGCGATTTTTTCAGATACTAAAAATGAACAAACAATTAAGTCAATATGGTTTAATCAACCATATATAACCACACAGTTAGTTGAAGGGAGCGAATATGTGTTATTCGGAAAAGTGCAGATTTCTGGAAGTAGTTATACACTTCAATCTCCCAAATTCGAGCG
Organism: bacterium; assembly: GCA_020853235.1. GTDB lineage: Bacteria > Patescibacteriota > Dojkabacteria. Next base: position 66,808 of record JADYZG010000028.1, read on the forward strand.
CGTTGTAGCAGGAAAGACGTTGGAAAAGTTAGGCAAGATCCTTCCAATTTATAGGAGAGTAAAAGCAGTGACTAGTACGTATTTGAGGAAATTTATTACCGAGTCGCTTACTCAAATTGAAATTAGCGAGTTTTTATCAGATGATGATTTGCGAAAGTTCCATATTCCGAATTTGTCGTCTTCATATCACTCAGTACATTGCCCTGATTCTCTAGAAAAAGTTCATCAAGGGAGTAAGCGACTTGCCATTCAAGAGATTCTTGAGTTGAAACAGGATTATGACAGAAAGTTTCTTACTAAAAAAGTTTTAGATCAAGAAAGTTCAGAACTTGGGAAGAGTATTGCTCGAAGTATAGGTATATTGGTTCCAAAGTTGCCCTTCACCTTGACAAACGGGCAAAAACAGATTCTACAATCAATTGTTGAAAAAATTGAATCTGGAGACGAGTTGGATTCACTCTTGTATGGTGATGTTGGAAGTGGGAAGACAATTATTGCACTTCTTATTGCACTCGCGTTTGCTTTAGAAAAGAAGGATTCGATACTCATTGCCCCAACGACTATTCTTGCGTCACAACATTATAAGCTGGCGACAGAAATTATCAAAAATTTTGGCTTACAGGATGTTGTCAATGCTGTCGAAGTTAGTGCAAGACAAAAGAAACCAAATACAAGAACCGACGGGAGTTCACTATACGTCGGAACTCAGGCAATTTTGCATGATCAGGAGTTATTAAAGAACAGGAAAGTCGCTTTTGTCACCATTGATGAGCAGCATCGATTTGGTGTCGAACAGCGGATGTCGCTCAAACAGAACGGTAGATATGTGTTGACGCTATCTGCGACACCAATTCCTCGAACGTTGGCATTATCATTTTTGCGATTTTCCCAGGCACTCTTTTTAGAGGAACGTCCTCTTGGTAGAAAAGAAACGATTTCTAAAGTTGTACCTTTTGATAAGGAAGAAGTCACCTATGAATGGATTGCAAAAAAATTACATTTTGGAGAGCAAGCATATATTGTCTTTCCTCGAATAGAGTCAGAAGAAGATAACGAAAAACAATCCTTGTTGGCAATGTCAGCGTTTTTAAAAGAAAAGTACTTTTCTACGATCTCTTCTGCATTATTGCATGGCGGGATGAAAGAGGAGGAAAAGGCGAAAGTTATGACGGATTTTTCGTCAGGCAAAACTCGCTTACTATACGCAACATCAGTTATTGAGGTCGGGGTTGATGTCGCTAATGCCACAATTATTGCGATTCACGGAGCCGAACTTTTCGGCCTTGCTCAACTTCATCAACTCAGGGGTAGAGTCGGTCGTTCAAGTCAGCAAGGGTACTGTTTTCTTTTCCCTAATCAGGAAGCAAATACAAGTATAATTGAACGACTAGATTATTTTGCTACTCACACGTCTGGAAATGATGTATCTGAGTACGATCTTATTTATAGAGGGGCAGGTTCATTGACTGGCACATTGCAAGCTGGTGCATCCGACTTGAGAATTGCTTCACTAAATGATCTTTCCTTGATAAAAAATGCGGTTACTATTTACGATAAGCTCGTTCACTCAAATACTTCCATTCCTCGATACATTCGAGTAAAATCTGCATAATGAATAATAGATATGAATCTATCAATCAACTACTTGACCTTGCACATATTAGAGTCTTAATAATTGCTCATGATATCCGCTCTGCTTACAATATAGGCGCTATGCTTCGTACGGCTGATGGAACAGGACAGACTGCTCTTGTTTTTGTTGGTTATTCACCAACTCCGGATAATCCCAAAGTCTCGAAAACTGCCTTGGGAGCAGAATATTCTGTTCCCTGGTGCTCGACTGATTCTCTCGATGAAGTACTTGCTGTAACAGGTGTGCAGCATATAGGATTGGAATTAACAAGTCGGTCAGTGAATCTTTTCGATTTTGGGTTAGATAATAATAAAAAGGTACTTCTTTATGTAGGCAATGAAGTCACTGGTCTACCAATTGAATTGATGACACTTTTAGAAGTTTTTGTTCAACTTCCGATGAGAGGGGAAAAAGCATCGCTAAATGTCGCAGAGGCGGCTAGTATTGCGATGTACGAGTTACTTCGAAAATTCTCTTGAATCTATCTTTTATAAGCACTGATAATTCTGCTTCTTTTTGCTCTTTACAACTGCAAAAAAATTGTCTATACTGGTGAGTTATGGTGAAAAGTGGTGATAATGCAAAACTTATTGGGGAGTACTCCGGTAAGGTTGTTTCAGGACACCGAATTGCCCTCCCGGCAGCCTTAAGAAAATTACTTGGGAGTTCCTTTATTATGACAAAAGGTTATGAAGGTTGTATTCTTGTTGTCCCGATGACGTCTTGGGAAAAATTAATGGAGCCAATGGAATCTCGGTCCTTTTTGGACAGAAATGTTCGAGATTCGCTCCGATTCTTGGTTGGTAGCGCATTTGAGGTACAAGGAGATGTCCAAGGGAGAGTCGTTGTGCCTGAAACTTTACGGGATTACGCCAAAACACAGTATAGTGATAAACGAGAGACTGAAGTCGTCTTTGTTGGATTGGTTAATTGGATAGAAATTTGGGAAAAAGGAAGATGGGAAGAACGAAATGCGTATTTAGAAGAAAATGCTGACGGAATTGCCCAAGAGCTTATTTCAGTGAAAGAGGTTGTTTAATAATGTCGAATTCAGTCATTTCGAGAAAACTCTATCACAGACCAGTTATGCTGAAGGAAACTCTTGAGGAAATTGCCTTGGTTCCAACATCCGGATGGATTGTCGACGGTACGTTTGGAGATGGCGGTCATTCGTCGGCAATTTACGAGCAAAGAATCGTTAACTTCGGTGCAAATAAACTCGTGAGTATAGACTGGGATTTGTCTGGTTATGAGGCATTTAAGACTCACAGTAAAGTTATTCCAACTCTTCTTGATGAATCTCAATCGGAATCAACATGGATACTTGTTAATGACAATTTTTCCCATTTACAGAAAATAGTTTCTGAACTTAAGAGAAAAACATCACATGGAACGGGTATTGCCGCTGTTCTCCTTGATCTTGGAATTTCTTCAAGACAATTAGTTCAAAAAGAAAGAGGCTTTAGTTTCACTGGTACGGGAAGAGCAGATATGCGGATGAATCCAGAGATGTATGCAATTGCCGCATATGATTTATTAAATTTGTTGCCCTATACAAAACTTACACAATTATTTAAGGAAACCGTTGGAATGCCAGGACCAGTTGCTGCCCGATTAACGAGAGAATTATTGGCAGCTAGAGAAGAAAAGCCATTTGGCAATACTCGTGACGTCAAAAGGTTGAATGACATCGCCTATAAAGTAGAACCGATACGTTCTAATTCACGAGGGAGAATTCATCCTGCTACCTTGCTATTTCTTGCACTCAGAATTGCGGTAAACACCGAGCTGCAGAACTTGCAGGAAGTTCTCCCTGTCGCTTTCGCTAATCTAGTTACAGGTGGTCGATTGCTGGTCATGACTTATCATAGTGCCGAAGAAGAAGTTGTAGCACAGTTCTCGCAGTTGGTGAGAACTAAAGCAGAAATCATTATGCCATCGCCACGCGAGATACGTAGTAATCCTCGTGCTCGCAGCGCAAAATTATTTGTTATTAAAAAATAAATGTACGACAAGAAACAAGTGAAATCCTTAACGGTTCCAACTCCGATTGCAATACTGATGGTAACAACAACTTTGTTCTTAGTATTTGCGCAATTTGTTGTCTCGTTAAGATATGAGCCGATTGCTCAGATTGTAGGTGTTATGGATGCACAGAGTAGGAGATTAAACACAACGTACTTAGATTATGAAGAGCAGAATGCAATACTTCGATCAAGTAAATTTCTTGTTAATGAGAAAGCATCTGGGTATGTCTCAGCTCCTACAAAAGTTTTGTATGTTAACCCAAGCAATACCATCGTAAGTAGCAATTAACGGTATGCATATCCGACAACAAAGTAAAAAACCTCATTCAGTTGCAAAGAAGGTGTCTACAAGTACAATTGTATTTTGGTCCGTTGTTATTGGATTTGTCCTTCTTATGATGCAGTTATTTCGTTGGCAAATTGTAAACTACAAGAGATTCCATTCGTTAGCAAACGCACAGCTTTCATTACAACAAGATGTTTTTACCAAGCGGGGAACAATTTACACCAAAGATGGCGTTGTTCTGGCTGTTGATAGTCCAGCTTGGAATATAGTGGTTTCAATAACAAACGAAGTAGATCAAGTAAAGTTTTTGGAAAAGAAAGAGCAGATTTTAACTGATATTGCAAAAGTTGTTGATACAGATGTTGCGCAATTTGTACAAAGTTTTAATGAACAATCATTGTCATATCAAGTTATATACCGTGGGATAACAAAAAGGCAGAAGGATATTTTGGAAGAAAAGAAACTTCTGGGGATTTATACTGAGGACTCAATTAAGCGTTTGTATCCGAATGGTGATTTGTTTTCGCATATACTTGGGTATGTGGGTACTGATAACTTTGGAAAACCGAAAGGTAATTATGGGGTAGAAGGATTTTTCTGGGGTGATATTAAAGGCAAAGAAGGTGCAAGTCAACAAGAGAAGGACTTGAGTGGTAAAGCAATCATTAGTAAAGAGTATAAAAACATAAGGTATCGTGAAGGTAAAAATATTGAATTAACCGTTAACTCCGGCGTTCAAAAGAAAGTAGAAAAGTTGTTGCAGAATGGCGTAAAAGATGAGAATGCAGACAGTGGAACGGTCATTATTATGAATCCTCGAACGGGTGAAATAATCGCGATGGCGAGCTACCCCGATTATGATCCGAATGAGTTCTGGAAAATTAAAGAAGTTTCTACGTTTAGAAATCAAGCAGTTGCAAGTCCCTATGAATATGGTTCTGTGCAAAAACCATTAACCATTGCAATGGCGATGGACGATGGTAAATTAACAGAAGACGATATTTGTAACGATACAGGTCGGTTAAAAATTGAGGATAAGACAATCTTTAATTTTGATTATAGAATCTACGGAAAGATAACGCCAAAAGAAACACTACAGTATTCAGATAATATTTGTGCAGCAAATTACGGACTTCGAGTTGGAGCTGACTCAATGTATACGTATTTGGTAAAGTTAGGGTTGGGTGCGACTACAGGAATTGGAATTCATGAAGAAGAGACAAGTTTTCTTAAACCGCCCGATAAATGGTTAAAGATTGATACCGCAACAACTTCTTTCGGACAAGCAATTTCAGCGACACCTTTGCAAGTTGTTTCTGCTATGTCGGCACTCGCAAACCGCGGAGAGCGTATGAAGCCTCAGTTGGTAAGCAGAATTTACAATAACGAGGAAGATATCAGGATTCAGCCTGTGAGCGAAGGTCAAATTTTTACAGAGAAAACGGCACATTCAGTTGCTAAGATGATGGAATATGCGACTTTTACTCGTAGGGATATGGCAAAGTATAAAGGCGTCTATAGCATTGCAGGAAAAACGGGGACTGCTCAGGTTGCAAAATCTGATGCGTCGGGATACTACGATGATCGAGTTAACGTTACGTATATTGGTTTCGCTCCAGCTATTGATGCAAGGTTTATAATGTTAGTAAAGATAGAAAACCCGAGGAAGGGCAATTTGGCAAACCTTACGGTTCTTCCTCTTTGGATGAGAATCTTTGATACAATCAAAGACGATCTTGGTGTACCAAGAATTAAATAATTAGAAAAAACAATGCTTACATCTATTTCACTCTTCATGGTAAAGGAACTTGCACTTTGGGTTGTTGTTGCTGCTGTTACAGCGGGAGTTTGGGTTGTTCCACTAATAGATTTGCTATATAAGTTGCAATTTACAATTAAGCATATTGCATTACCGAATAAACTTAATGCGGAATGGATGAGAATCCACGCAAAAGATAGTGGAACGCCAACAAATGGCGGTATACTCATTTGGCTCACGGTCCCAGCAGTGTTACTTGTTGCCTTTTGGCATATTCCTTTAATGAAAGCAGCTGCATTGATAATGCTTCTGGTTGGTCTTTATGGGTTGGCAGACGCGATTATTGATATGGTTACCCGCAATAATGTGAATTTTCGTGAATTTCAAAACAGATTCGAGTGGCGAGTAGGGAAATTGCTTGTATCTATAGTGGTTAGTGTTGGTGTTGCCCTACTTATTGTGAATACGGCTGGAGTAAAATCTTTTGACTTTTTTGGACAAACTATTCATATCGACAATTTTATCGGTATTGGTGTCTTGGCAGTTTTTTCTACATTTTTCAGTTATGCGACTGAAATTATCGACGGTATAGATGGATTATCCGCCGGGATGTATTTGATTACCCTTGTCGGGTTTGTTCTGCTGATGCTCGCTTTCCCCGCTAATTTCTTTACTTCCTCAAATACAACCGCAATAGCTATTGTAGGTGCATTGGCAGGTACAACCCTTGTGTATCTTTATTTCAATATACCTCCGGCAAGGTTTTATATGGGAGCTCCTGGGGCTATGTTATTCGGACCAGTCTTTTTGCTCTTGGGTCTCTATGGGAATATAGTTCCTGCGCTCCTTGTGCTTATGTTGCCTTACTTCATTGATCTTGCCACAAGTTTTATACAGTTGATCTCTTTGAGATTTTTCCAGAAAAAGGTATTTAGAATAGCGCCAATTCATCATCATTTCGAAGCTCTCGGCTGGCCAAGTCCGAAGGTAGTCATGCGTTTTTGGTTGGTAAATGCGTTTGTCGTTATCCTTGCGGTGCTGGTTCAGGTATTTTTGTAGCGCTGAATCCCATTATAGAACTTTATCAGTTATAATAATCTTATGCCCGTGCGAATGAATTCAATAAACAGACATAACGTAAAGAAGAAATCTTTCGTTATTAGTCCAAAAATATTGAGGTTCTTTGGTTTCCTTATGAAATTTGGTATAGGTGGGGCAGTTGCTTATTTTATTGTGACCACAGGATGGAATTTTTTTTATCGTCAAATTACTGAATCTTATAAACCAAATGCAGGATTATTTGAGCAGTGCTCAGAATCTTTTATTGCCATTAAAGCAAAACCTGTTTATGGAGTAGTTATCGTCAAAAAAGGCACAGCAATTGAAGGTATTTATTTAACCGCACCTACTCAGAATGGAATTAAAGCAATAGCCTTAGAGGCAAGGGATTGGGTAAACGTGTATTTTTCCGATAACTTTACTTATACACAGGTAGGGGAATTTCTTAGATTGAGTAAATTAGAACGTGGGAATTTCGATTATTGTTATATTTTAGAGCAGCTATCGCTAACGAGTGGGGTCCCAATAGAATATGTAGTTGTCGACGATAAAGAAGAGGGCTTAAGTTCGTCAATGAGCTTAGCACAGACACAACTTATTCTTTCGGCACTTGACCAGCGCCAACCTGTTACATTCAACAGAAATCTTCTTCCAATTCAAGAATTAGACGATGGTTCTCATGTTTCTGTTACAGTTTTTGATTCCTTTAAAGAACAATTCCCAAATTTCTTTAAAATTGACGAAATCTCGCAAGAACAGGCATTTGTAGAAGTTTATAACGCTACAGCAATTGATGGCTATGCGAGTATTTTTTCTAGAAAATGGTCAATGTTGGGGATTGATATTTCTAGGATTGGGAACGCGACTCACGAACCAATTGGCGATGCAACTGCAATTGTGTACGTCAAAGATGAACAAAAATATGTAAGAACAGTTGCTATGATTAAAAGCTCTTTCCCAGAAGGCAAAGTTGCGGTGAAACAGGGTAGGCCAACCTCGTTAGTTACGACGGGAGATATTGTGGTGTTTCTGCTGAAGAGGTGAGTGAATTGGGGGAGATTACGAGTGCGTGCTTTGTAATCTTTATTGCAGTTGGTGAGTACAATCATCTAAAAGATATCAAGTAGTTTTGATTTGTTTGGAAACGAAGTGTGGCTTATTATTTTATTGTTAAAAAACAGTGTAAAAGAAGTTTCGTGAAATCGCCATTAAATACTTAAAATAAGGCTGATTCTTTTATGCAAGGTTTTTAACTTTTTGGTTATGCTTCAGAAGCAGACATATCATCTACATAATTTTGAAGCGTTTCACTAATTTGTTGTTTGGCTTTTCGTAAGTTATCAACTATTTCTTGTTCTTCTGTAGGGATTGGAGGTAAACCAAATTTTTTTAAAATCCGATTAGCTGCTGTTCTCAAGTGATCATTATCCGTATTATTCCTTTCTGTGTATCTTTTGAGTGCCTCACGTAGTAATTGGTATTGACTTCCAGTTAAAGTGCCTTTGCCTTTAATTTCATCGTTCACCATACTCGCATATACTTCGAGTAATCCAGCTAACACTTCTGGAATTTCTGCGAGATCGGAAATATCTTCGGCTCCTGCCGATGATTTCTTAAGAAAGTCATTCAAAAGTTGTAGTACACTACTTCCAAACCAATTGTTTGCAATCGCGTCTGGAATTATTTGGTCTGCAAAAGCCGCGACAATATCTGCAACAGTAAATACATCATCAAACCTGTCTAGGAAATCTCTAACTGTTCCTGCCGCTGTTTCTAAGTCTGCCCACGCCTTTTCATTCGCTTCTTCAGGACTAATGCTACGTAGTTTATAGTATCCTTGGGTTAGTCCAAATCTGCGATTTCCAATACCCACTGTGAAGAGATCATCAATTGATAATCCTTTGGAGAAATGAGAGTCAATGAGGCCGAGTGCCAGATTAGTCGCACCGAGAGATATCCACAGTTTGAAACCGTTGGTTTTGCCATTTCTGATTCCGTCTCGTTCAGCCTGGAACTTCGTATTACAGTATTCGTAAACTGCTCCTGTTATCGATAGTTTCCTCGTAAGATTGCTAATACTATTCAAAGGACCTTTTTTTTCTTGGTCCATGAGAACTCTATTTGTTCGCTGAGCCAATTTGTTTAAATACCAAAACGTTTGAAGATTTGCAAAGACAAGTCCTACATCAGTGACAGTTTCGCCAATAAGATAGATTGTTTTGAGGATTGTGTAATTTGTTTCTCGTCTTGCTTTTGATTCATAGATAACACCACCTAGTTTCTTTTCTAGCTTTTGATTTTTCTCTTGTTTGTTTCCTGGTGCTTGGTGGCCTGGATTTTTTTGATCTCCTACTCGAGTTACGATTGGTACTTCAGTAGCAATTGTAACGTTCTCCTTTTCCAATTTTGCGTCTTTATTGCCTCTTTCATGATTTTGTTGAAATGATACATTCTCTATTGCTAGATAGTTTTTCTCAAAATCATTTGGGGCTAATGCTCTTGCACAAAGTCCAGAGGTAAATTCAAAAGGATTTGAGATTCCAGTCACCAGAGTCTTACTACTTTGATAGATTCTTATAAAAATTATGTCCAATTTTTCCATCGTATCGTTCTTTTTTTGACCATCCATGGCAATCGCTTTGTTTATGACAGTGCGTAGATGATTATTTTCTTTTTCGTCCAAATCTTCGACTCCACGTCGTAGTGTTGCTAGGATAGTTGTTGCCCCCACGATTTCAATATACCTAGCCTTGCTCATTTTTTGCGACTTCCTATTTGGTCCAGTTGGTTCCATTAGATATGGCAAGTCAACTCCTAACCCGTCTAACATATCATATTGTTTTGCAATACGATCAGTTAATCGCGGAGCACGTCTCGCTATATCGCTGATTGCGGCGAATAATTTATTGGCCTCATCAAAATTAATGCCATTTTCGTTAGCTGCATATGCAGCAAATGCTGTCGTAGCAGTTTGAGCGATAGTCCTTTTGTTTGTTGGGTTTTCAATATCAAATGGTGGATTACGCTTTAAACCCTCGGAAATCTCAGGAGTAAGAACATTGCTGTTAACAAGGCGACCGTCAGCTGAGGTTACGACAATTCCTGTTCTTGGGAGTCCCGTTGGGACATAATTTTTTCTTTCTGGGTTTGACTGTCTCATTTATAAAGTGTTAAGAATATTATAGGACATTATACACTTCCTGCACACTTAATGTCAATACATTATGATGTTTTCCTCGTACGTTGTCAACTCTTTTTCTCTGTGTGATAATTACGAATGGCGGGGCATTCACATTGGCACAATATACAACAGGCAAAGGGTAAAGCAGATGCAAAGCGCGGCATCCTTTTTACAAAGGCTGCGCAGCAAATTATTCTTGCAGCACGAGAGGGTGGTGGTGATCCAAATCACAATTTGACGCTTAGAATCGCTGTCGATTATGCGCGCTCCGTTAATATGCCAAAAGAGAATATTGAGCGCGCGATTAAGAGAGGAACTGGCGAAGATTCTTCGACACAGTTAGAGAAGGTAATTTACGAAGGGTATGGTCCTTTCAAGATTCCTTTTATTGTTTCTGCGATCACCGATAATAGAAATAGGACAGTTAATGAGATTCGCAATATCTTTTCTAAGGCAGGTGGTGAGTTGGGAAGTATTGGAACCGTGATGTGGCAATTTGCAGAGTCTGGTCGAATTGTCGTACGTTCAGTTAAAATTCGAACAAGCGAAAAATTTGGTGAAGGAGATACCGAGATTCCAGTAGATCGAGATGATGCAATACTCGAATTTATGGAGATTTCAGATGTTGAGGATATCGATATTGATGAAGATTCTAAAGAACAACTATTCGTCAAAACGGCAGTGAATAAACTCGCCCAGGTTGCTCAAAAAATAAAGGAAAAAGGGTATATTATTGTTTCTTCGGGTCAGCATTTCTCTGCAAACAACGCCATTGAAATTACTGAATCTCAGCAAGCGACAATAATGAACTTTCTTGATACACTAGAAGAACAGCAGGATGTACAAAATATTTGGCATGCTGCAGTATGATTATCTTAGGGTTAGATCCCGGAATTGATCGATTAGGGTGGGCATTTATTAAAGACAGTGAAGAAGGGATTGAGCTCATCCATTATGGGTTGATTACCACAGACAAAACGAAGGATTCTACTCATCGACTTGGTGAAATTGCAGTTGATTTGGAACAGCTAATTACGACACACCATCCGGATATAATTTATATTGAAAAACTCTATTTTTCCGTCAATGTGAAAACTGCAATGACAGTCGCTGAAGTTCGTGGTGTACTTAAGGTCGGAGCTGCATTACAAAATATTGAATTACGCGAATTACATCCAATGCAGTTGAAGAAACGAATACTTGGGACAGGAAAAGGCACTAAAAAAGAAATGCAGTCAGCAATGAAGTCCTTGTTCAAGATCGAAGGTACCTTTAAAACAGATGATGTTGCTGATGCAATCGCAATTGCGTATATTGGGATACTTGAAGCAACCGGTCAAATGTAGTATAAATGGTTATAAACTAACTGCCTCAATTTATGAAAGCAAAATCATTTCTTAAAGGTTTAGCAACTGGTGCCGTTGTCGGCGCAGCGATCGGTGTTGCAACTGGACTTCTTACAGCGCCAAAATCTGGTAAGGAACTCCGTGCAGAACTTGCAGATTATTCAAAGAGAATGCGCAAAGATGTTGAGAAAATGCTCAAGAACGCAAAGCAAGTATCTCGAGATGTTTATGAAAACGCTGTAGACGAAGTTACTGCAATGTATGAAAAAGTTAAATCATTCGATAAAAAGGATCTTCTCGAAATAAAAGAGAACCTCATGAACGAATGGGAAACTGTTGTTAAAAAGTTCCAGAAATAGAGTACAGCAAAGTTAATAAGAAGAAAGCAGTGAAATACCTGCTTTTCTTGTTTATTATTTTTCAAATACAACCGCACTAGAATCAAAGCCGATGTTCGAAACGATTTCTTTCATACTTGCGACAAATTGCTTAGGTCCGCAGATGTATGCTTTTCCTGTTAATTTTGTACAATATTCTTCTATAATCGATTGTGTAAGTCGACCTGAAACATATCCCATTGCCGATTTTCTGGTTAGTGTCAGCAAAAGTCCGTTTTCAGGCTGAGTGAAATAATGAGTCAATTCTTGTTCGCAAATAATGTCTGCATTGGTTTTGTTTGAATATAATAAGGATGAATTGCAAAGACTGCCCTTAGCCCATTGTTCCCTAAAGATTGCTAAAAAAGGGGTAATTCCTGCACCAGCAGCTAAGAATATTCCAGATCCATCGTAGTGAATAGTTCCAAATGGGTCGGTAAGTCTAAGCGTATCGCCCGGTTGGGCATCCCACAATGCGTGTGTAACACCATCGTGGTCATGATATGACTTTATTGTAAACTCGAGTGTTTTGTCAGAATTTCTATTGGTGAACGTAAATGATCGTTTCTCGTTTTTAAGATCAAATGTGTTAAGGCTAATTTCGGTTGCCTGACCCGGGGAATAGTGAAATCCTTCTGGTTTAGAAATAACATAGTGTCTAACGTCGTGTGTAACAAAGCCTGTTGAAAGTAAGGTAACAGTGTAATCCATAATTGCTTGATTGAGTTAGTCTAGTAGGCTATCATTTAGTTGATGGTTATGCAAGATAAATACAAAAAATTGTTGATGGGATTGGGGATGGCAGTGATAGGTGGTACTCAGACCTTATTTTTTGACAAAGTTATCAAAGCGCATTTTCCTGAACGTCTTATTTTGAGGGATCTCCTTTTTGAAATCACTCCCCATATACCGTCTTTTTCTTATCTTGCTGATGGGATTATCGCTTGTAGTTTCGTTCTAACGTTGTTATTTTTTACTAAGAGAAATGTTGAAAGAATCGCCCAATTTGCATTCGCATTTGGGGTCATGACATTTTTTCGTTCTTTATTGAATTTACTTACACCCATAGGAGATCCGAGTGGGGATACCGAGATTTACGGATTTCTTGAAAGACAGCCACTTGTGGGTATGTTCCCTTCTGGGCATATCGCTGCATTGAATATACAGTATTGGCTCGTTAGGGAATGGAAATTGGGTAAACGATGGGAGTATTTTTTTGTTTTCTTAATTATTTTGGAAACATTCTCGTTATTGGTAACAAGAGGGCATTATTCAATCGATATTGCAGGTGGCATTGCCCTTGGGTACATTGCAGTCAAATTTACAAAACAATTTCTTAAATAGAAGTAATATTGAAGCTTTATACATTTTTATTCACCGCCAAATCATCTAAAAAATACGGTGCATACGACAAAAGTTGAAGCAGAGGCAGCCGAACACCATGCATAGGGAAATCGTGCTATAATAGTAAGTCAGGTAAGAGTATTGCTACGCCCCGAGATCAAATTCCGGTCAGCGTCGGTATTTCCAACTGTCTTAGTTAATCTATCATGGGTTTCCATGGAGAATAAAATTTTTA
>JADYZG010000029.1 GCA_020853235.1 bacterium
GGATTACCGCTTTCAGAAATTCCAGTTTTTAACCCAGAATTCGATTCACCGTTATTTCTACTCTTGTACTGTCAATCTAGACAAAAACGAATTCGGAAAAAGCCAGAGAGGGAGAGTTTCCGTGGCCATGAAGGATTCTCCTCCGTATTCGAAGATTTTACAGAGTATCTATTAGATAACATTGTGACGGAGCTAGGAATAGGTGCAAGTCAGATAAAAGGCATCTGGAACAAAATCATTAAAGGATTCGCCTCGGAAATGGTTCACTCCAGAAACTACAAAGACAGGATAAGCTCACATAAGGCAAAAAAAATAGCCAAAGATAATTTGCCTAGCAGTGTTGATCCGTCACAGTTTTTGAGTGCACTCGAACATCACCACCTTATTATAAAGATGCCTCGTTTCGGGAATAATGGCAACGTTAGTGGTTACGATTATCGATTTAGCTATCAGCGTTTCAGCGATCACCTAATCACGCGGTATTTACTCAATCAATATCCCCAAAAAGATGGTACACAAAGATTATCAAGAGCGCTCTCGAAAAAGGGAGCTATTGGAAAACACTTATTAGAATACGAGTACAAAGGACTTATCGAGGCTCTTTCCATCGAGATTCCAGAACGATATGGTGGTACTGAACTGATGTCTCTATGCCCCTGGGCGAGATCGTTCATAAAAAACGAGTTTCTAACAAGCATTATCTGGAGAAACCCCAAAGCATTTAATTTTGGAAAAGTAAGAGATTTAATCAACAAAGAAATTATTCCTTACGAAGAGGAGTACCAGCAGTTTATTTTGACTATTCTGAATGTTGCAAGTATCCCCAAACATCCATTCAACGCAGATCTGTTACACCAATATCTTTTCAAGTTAAGGATGCCCAAAAGAGACGGAACCTGGTCTGTTTTTGTTGGTCGAGACTATCGAGATAAAGATGATGGACCAATTGCAAGAATTTTTCACTGGATCTTTTCTATATTGCCTCAAGTTAATATTTCCTACGAACAAAAACGGCTTTTGGCGATTGTTATTACCTGGTTACTTACAACTTCTAATCGTGCTGTTAGAGATCGATCAACACGGGCTTTGTTAACTTTGTTAGATCAATCGGCCGACCTTATTCTTGAAGTGAATATGTTATTTCAAGATGTTGATGATCCCTATGTCGTCGAGCGCCTTTTTGCCACGACTTATGGCGCTTTATTACGCTCTCCGACCATGAACGATCCAAATCTCAAAGACCTTGGGGATATCGTCTATAAAAAAGTATTTTTAAAGCCAAACTCATTTACCTCTCACATACTGATCAGAGACTATGCCAAAAGTATTATTGAGCTTTTAGTGACCAGAAATATCTACACTGTTCCTAGCGGTAAGAAAATTACTTCTACGTGTGGATTGAAATGGCCCTCTAGGATTCCAAGCCTAGGAGTACTAAGAAAGCGTTTCTACCCTTCACAGTTCAATTGGGAAAAATCTCCACTCCAAGAAAGAGGGGTTATGAGTATATGGAACTCACTAGATGGAGGAATTCCTGACTTTTACAACTACATCATCAAACCTGCTATCAGGCATTGGTCAAAATACCGCATCGGAGCCACCTTGCCTTTGTCCGCTCCACAAATTGAGAAGAAGTTTATTAGCACGTTGTCGCGACATCAATATCGCATCTATAAAAAACTAACCTCGATTCCTCCTACAATCAATATTACCTTCACCTCAGATGAAACCCCAATGCTCAAAGAATTAGGAATAGATATTGAGGGACAAAATGACCGTAGACAAGAATATATCAAGTACTATCAGAAGTTTATCAATACACTTGATCGCGAGCAAAATACTGATTATAAATTATTATCTTCACTAACAAGGAAAAAGGTTTCTGGGTGGCAGTGGTTTGACCCCGAAATAGCCAAGAGGTGGATACTCAGTCAAACTTTCAAATATTATAATAAAAGTCTTCATGGAAGTTTTGATGGCGCATTAAAAAGTTTTTCTAGAGACTACCGTCAGGTAAATATACTAGAAAGACTTGGGAAAAAATATGAGTGGATTTCATTTCACCAACTATTAGGACTTCTCGCAGATAACTACCATTTCTCTGAATACTCCTATCAACAGGAAGAGTCTCAGTATAAGGGTGCTTGGCAGGTTGGCATACGAGATATTGACCCTACATGTATATTAGCGTCAAAGCCCATTCCGACAATAAATATATTCTCAAAGCCACCTACCCGATTAGTGCCAAACCCCAAATGGATACGGTTAATAAGCGACCTCCCTGATCCAAAAATATTGCTTAGCCTAACAGATCAGTCAAATAAAGAATGGTATCTACTTCATAGTTACTTTTCTTGGAGAGATAAGCTCGACGAAGAAACAAGCAAGAAGGAGATTACCTACTTTATGCATGCTTTCATTACCCCACGAGCAGGAAGTGTTGCGTTCGCTCGTAAATTAAACACCTATCCTATCCAATCAGATTGGAATTCCTATTTGCAGACGAGTCGATTGTACGAAGATTGTTTCCTACGAGAGTACCCATACTCCAGTGTTTACGAATCCGTGTATTCAGATGAAGCTCAAGGTATCTCACCTTGGATCAAGGATTTTGGCGAAAGGCATAAGCTTCCTTGCCCTGTTGTTAAAACTGCATTTGAATACTCTTCATCACTAGCTTCTAGAGACAACTCTACCGATGAAAACTTCAGTATATTTATTCCAAGCCCTGGAATAATCAAACTACTAGGATTGAGTCACTCCACTAAAGACGGACTTTGGGCTGATAGTAACGGCGATATTGTTTGTACTGATCTATCGGTCACGAAATGTGGACCAAGTTCATTAGCAATTAACAAAAGTACCTTGCTTGCGTACCTAGTAGAAAAAGATTTAGCTGTAGTATGGTCCTTTTATGGAGAAAAAATGCTATTAAGCAATACTTCCAACGCCATCGGGGAATTCATCGGTAGTTATATATTAACAGGAGATGGCATAATTTCGGGGAAATTTCACAGAGTAAAAAGGTCAGATTAGATCATCTACCTTTACCTTATATAATATTGCTAATTCTTTGAGTAATACCACATCCACCCTACGTTGCCCTGATTCGACTTTCGAAATAAACGACTGAGTTCTTCCAATACTCTGTGCAACCTGCTTCTGTGTTAATCCAGCTTTTTCACGAGCCTTAACTAGCTTCTCAACAACTTGAGAGTGTTCGCTTGAATAGATAGTTTTCTTCATAATTTTGGAATATTGACTTCCTCTGGATTTATATTAATATTCCAATATGGGATATTCCAAATGGAATACCCGATTAGTTAAAATTACATAAACATCCTTATATGGATCAATCACAAACACCTCCCAAAAAGAGGAACCCTATCATTACTATCCTTGTTGTACTTGGAGCAATTTTTGCTTTATGTGCAATATCTGGATTAGCGGGAATAGGAGGAGTAGCTAATCAAGTATCAAAGAACGCCGAGGAAACAAAAAGTAAAGATCAAACTGCTTGGGAGAATCCAGCAAAACTCAAAGAGGCAGTAACCGTTAAGGATGTAACGTGGACGGTCCAAACGGCTCAGAATCTAGGAAGTAAGTTAAAAACGAAGTATCCTAGCTTCGACAAGGACTGCGTCGCGAATTCGGGCAAATTTATCAAAATCACCTTCAAAGTAAAAAACAACTATAAGGAGATGAAGTCACTAACAAACATTGATCTTGTTGATGACCAAAAGAGGTCGTATATTCGATCATCGGAAGTAAGTAACTGCGTGAGCGACGAACTTTATATACTAGACAATATAAATCCAGGTATAGAAAAGACTTATACAGCAGTATATGAAGTTCCTTCAGACGCAAAAGGACTCAAAGCAAAGGTCGGTGATCTAGATTTGCTAGGTAATGAGTACAAGTATATAGAACTCGGCTTGTAGCATCTGTATAATATATACAGAAGGGTCGGGATTTACTTGACTTTCCGTAAAGCTTGCGTAGAATTGTACATATATGAACAGTTCTACGCAGCGACAAATTACGAAACAGATCCCCGAGAGCAAAAATCCAGGAGTAGCTGATTTCATGCGAAGTCTGACTTACCAGCACTACTCATCTACGCTAAACTCGCATATTGGTGGAGTTAAAATCACAAGTATTAGTTATCGTCGAATTAGCCATTGGGCAAAGAAGGGCATTTTAACGTATACCCATCTGAAAAAAGAATCAGGATGGAAAACTTTTACCGCCAGAGAGCTTATTTGGATTAGAATAATCGAGGAACTCCGCAAGATGGAGGTAAGTATCCCAATGATTGGCAGAATTTACAAGGACATTTTTGGTGATCCCAAGAGAACACAGCTTTTTGACTTGTACATAATGTTCAGTCTTACTGGTAACAGGATTCACCTTATCGTTTCCCAAAATGGGGAATGCGAATTTGCCAATGCACAAGAATTAAACCTCTACGTCGATACAGGCGACTTCCCAACGAATTATATCTCTATCGACTTAGGGAGTATCTCTCGACAGATACTTCAACATTCTAATAAAAAAGCCCTTCCATCTTTACTTGTCCCATTGCACGATGATGAAGCACGCCTAGTCGAAAGCATTAATGAAATGGCAAATCAAACTATATCAGTCGAAATTGAAAATGGCGGAATAAAACGCCTTATCAAAGCTAGAGACAATGATGAACTAAAGCAAGAAATTCAGGCTCTCGTCACCAAATACTACCCTAAGGGAGCTTGGGGAGAAATCGAAATCAAAATTAAAGAAGGACGTGCTGATCGAGTAATTGAGAGTACGTCTAAGAAGATTTAAAAGACTGGAAGGACCAGCGCTTAACATACAACTAGGCGAGATAAAACCATCGGAAGGACCGAGGGCTCGCATTTAGCAGGAGACGATATGTTATCTATAGCTAGATGTAGAGCTCTACTTAAGGAGCACAAATTAACGGATCAACAGATAGAAAAAGTACGAGACTTAATCTATTTAATTGCCAATACAACATTGGAAACTTACTTAAACAAGAAAGAACATGCAACGCTTGAGAAGCGAACTAAATGAAACACACGCAATAATATATGCTCGTGTCTCATCAAAGCAGCAAGTCACGGAGGGGCATGGTCTAGAAAGCCAAGAACACAGATGCAGACAATATGCAGAGCAAAATGGGTATTTGGTTGAAGCGATATTTAAAGATGATATTTCTGGTGCAGCAAGAGAAAGAGATGGCATGGGGGCACTACTAGATTACGTTGAGAAGAACGCACTGCAGAAATACGTCGTCATTATTGATGATCTAAAGCGTTTTGCGAGAGACTTGAAAGTTCACCTGGTACTTAGAGGCATTTTAAGAAAACTGGGGGTTGAGCTAAGAAGTCCAAATTTCAATTTCGACGATAGCCCAGAAGGAGAGCTATCTGAAAATATTACAGCCTGTATGGCAGAGTACGAAAGAAAATCGAATCGCCGTCAGGTAATACAAAAACAAAAAGCAAGGTTAGAAAGTGGCTACTGGACATTTGACTTTCCTCCAGGACTAATGTTTCAAAAGACACATTTCCACGGAAAGATATTGGTTCCTGATCCAGAGAAGATGGATGTAGTTATCCGTTTATTTGAGGGCTTCGACACGGGAAAATTCATCACACAAGCCGATTGCACTAGATATCTTAGATCGGTCGGGTTTTACCATCGAAGATTACCTAAAAAGCAATATCAACAACAGGTAAGGCGTATTCTAACTAACCCACTCTACGCAGGTTACCTGGAGTTGCCGCAATGGGGAGTTCCCTTGATGAAAGCCGCACATGACGGAATCATTCCAAAAGATTTGTTTGACCGTGTACAGAGGAAGCTTAAATACCAAGATAGACACACACCGAAGTTTAGACGAGGCTATAGAAATAACGAATTTCCGCTTCGCGGCGACTTACTATGCAAATATTGTGGCACATCTATGACAGGGAGTTTTAATACAGGACGGAACGGTCCTGTCGCAAATTATCATTGCAAGAATCAAAACTGTCCTTACAAAGGCAAGTCGAATAATAGAGATCTGACACATAGCAGATTCCTCGACTATCTGGCTCAAATACGAGCGACTAACGACATAATTGAGTTAACAAAGGCAATAGCACTTGACGCTTTTAATACTAAGAAGAACATGCTCGATTTAGAAGGTAATTCGCTCAAAACAAAGCTAGAAAAACTGGAGGAAGCGAAATCTCAGCTGATGGCAAAGTATCGAATTACTAATAACCCGATTCTCATCAAAGAGCTTGAGTATGAAATTGAAAAAGTAGTTAATGAAATGAATGGACTTAAAGATAACCTAGAGGAACAGAAAGAAGAATTTGAGCAAATTGATATTGGAACCGCGCTCACTGAAATACTAGAATTTGTTAGAGATCCCGCAAATGCGTGGTCTTCTGGTGACTATCAGAAGAAAAAGGCCGTCACCGCACTAGTCTTTGAGGTCCCTCCGACATACGAGCGTGAAAACGGTATTGGAACCGCTACATTAAGCCCATTATTCGAGCTTATGCAGACATTAAAAACTGGAAATGTACAGCAAGTGGAGGTGAGGGGAATCGAACCCCTGTTCAGCTATTTTCTAAAAGAAGTTTCTCCCAAGACAGCCCAGGTTGCATACTGGAATTCGCCTAAAATCCGGACGAAAAAGCGAAAACCGCCTCCACATGTACAATGTCATCATCTCAGAAGAACTAGATGATAAATCGGCATGCACCTTATTACTCCTGACTCTTCGCTTGGCATGCAAAGGAGGAAAAGTCAGTTATGTCTATATTAGACAAATGAGAGTGCAGCCTTTGGAGTTGAAACGACTGAAGCAAAAGCCTTAATCGATCCGTTCACAAAAGATGCAAGCTTCTCAGAAAGGTTTTGTTTGGCACTTTATGTGCTTTGAGAGTTTTACGGGATATCAGCCCGCTTGGCTACTTCTTTCAACGAACAACCGTCTAAACCGATCACCCCCTTTAAAGTTTGGTCGGAGACAATGTAATTATACCATTTTTATGCCAAAAACTTCAATCTACGTGGTATAATGAAGCATTAATTAATCCGTAAATTCCGTGTCAAACTTTATTCAGGCAATTCTTGGTGTTCTCGCAGTGAGTAGTATTCCACTTGTTGGTTTATTGAGTTTAGCAGTCTCGAAGAAAAAGTTAGATAATTATAGCCATTGGTTAGTAAGTTTTGCGGTAGGTGCTTTACTTGGTAATGCGCTTCTTCATCTGATTCCTGAGGTATTTGAAGAATCTACAACGCCAACGTTATCTGGCGCCCTAATTATCCTAGGTGTCCTGTTGTTTTATGCATTAGAACAGTTTCTTCGTTGGCATCATAGTCACGATGCTGCTGATACAAAGAAGCCAGTCGCGGTTATGAGTATTATTGGGGATTCTGTACACAATTTCTTGGATGGTTTATTGATTGCAGGAAGTTTTTTGGTAAATCCAGCGATTGGTTGGACAACAGTTATTGCGGTTATCCTCCACGAAATACCTCAAGAAATTGCAGATTTCAGTATTCTTTTACATGCAGCATGGCCGATAGGCAAGATTGTCCTTGTTAATGTTCTTTCGGGAATGCTTGCACTTCTTGGAGTAGTGGTTGGTTTTGTAATCAATGCAAACTTTGAAAGTTTTGCTCTTGTTTCTCTTTCAATAACCGCGGGAGGGTTTATTTATATCGCTTGTGCAGACTTGATTCCAAATTTGCACAAGAAAGGAGGCGGGAACGTGAAGCAGGGAATTACACAACTTATTATTATTGGATTGGGTGTTTTAGTCTCAGCAATTGGGACACTATAATTTGCTAAACCACTTTTGATAAGAGAAAAATGCGGTCCTAAACCCGTCATGTAACTCAAGTAATACGATAAAGAATACGAGACTTGAAAGGAATATCATTGCAGGTAATAGGATGGACGTTGTTGAAATTAAAAGCGTATATATTGCTAATAGAAGAAGGAAGAAGCGTATCTTTTTGAGTACTTTTAGAGAAGGATGGTTCTTACCTGGTTCGACTGCATGCTGATGGTATAGTAAGAGTCCAATTTTTTTGTTACATTGAAGTACCGCAACTATCGCATAAAAGAATAGTCCAATAATACTTTCTTCAAGTGTTAAGCGCATCGTCGTTGTTGCGAGTACTCCTACAAAAAATTTCCCGATATGCGAAGTAGACATGAGCAAAAAATCAATATACATAAAGTTTTTCAGGATAGTGACATAGAAGAAATTTAAAAGAACGAGTAATAGCAGCCAAATGAGAATGCGAGAATCGATCAAAGTTAAGAGTATCGTACTTGAAACTCCGATTGTTACGGCCAGAAGTATGACATCTTTTTTACGAACAAGTCCTTGTGCAAGTGGCCGGTGATTTCTTACAGGATCTTGCTTATCTCGCTCTATATCAAATACTTCATTCATTCGATAAACTGCTGAATAGAAAAATAGGAAAGTGATAAACGTGATCACAATATGTAACCATGATGAAGTTCTTTCTTCGTAGGTAACAAGAAAACCGCCAATAAATGGCAACATTCCTGATAGATGATTAAAGGGTTTTCCTGTCTGGATGAGTGCAATTGTTTTGTGTAGCTTCGACATATGCCTAGTTGTGTTTATTTTATCATTTTCTTGTTACACTGTTGTATGAATACCATACTCAATATTTTTCGATGGGTCGTTGGCCTGTGCGTTGCGCTGGTCATGTTCGGGTTAGTTATTTTCTTGGTTCCATTATCTGTGGTTGGAAAACAAATCTTTGTGAAAGAAACAGGAATGGCGATTATTACAAGTTTTGCAGGCAATGAGCATTTAGTATCAGCGACACTTGATGGTGTCTTTGACGGAGCTATTAACTCAAATATGATTGAAGATCCTGGTCTTCTCAATATGGTAAAACTAACTGCCGATGATAACTCTCCACTGGGTGCTGCGTTCAGAAAGGTTGTAACAACAGAATCACTTAAAGTTGCATTAATTGAAAACGGCAGTCTTTTTTATGATTGGTTAGCAAGTGATTCAACAAAGCTTAACATGAAATATGTACTTGGCGGAACTGACAAAGACAAAATTGCATTACTGAGTGTTTTTATGAGAACTCGTTACGATGCTCTTGATAAATGTACGGCTGCGCAAAGGACTGAAATTGGAAGAGTGGATGCAGATAAAGTGCTTGTTATCCCTTGCTCTGTTGGTGCAATTGCAACGAGTACATTCGATGCCGCAGCAAAAAAGATGTTGGGAGATAAAGAAGCTAAAGAAATCTTGAATAAAGGAATTCCGTTATTAAGCTACGAGGAGAATTCAAAAGAGGCAGCTGATATGAAAGCAAATATTAAAAAAGTCCAGCAATCAATATCGTCTGGTCCGCTGGTAACATGGGTAGTTATTGCACTCTCTGCAATGCTGATGTCTCTACTCTTTACCCCAAGCGGTATGAATTTCATAGCAACGGGCTTTGTGTTAAGTTTGACGGGTATGGTCATTTATAGGATGAGTAGAGTTGTTCTTTATGGAAGCACAGATTCGGTGTTGGTTAAGTCGATTGGCGAGCCGATTTCGGCTCAAGGAGCATATATTGCACTTGTGTCACTTGTATTCGTTGGATTGGGCATTTGGCAATTAACAAAAAAAGAAGACAAGGTGAAAACACCAACAGACGAAACTGCCCGCAAGGCTGAACAAATATTAGAAAGAGTAAAAAACTAGTTCTAAAAGTGTTTAGTTTCTGAAAGATTTAAGCTGGGGGATCTTGGATATTTTGGTATAATTCACACAGTGGAGTCAATTCTCGAAAATTTTTTTGCAGGAAAAAGGATTCTTGTTATTGGAATTGGGTACAGCAATGTCGATCTTATTAAGCAAATCAAAAAAGCTGGTCCAAAATCGCTGATTGCTACAGATTCTATGAGTGATCCTACAGAATTAGCAAAATTAAAAGTAAATATTGAAAGCGTAAAAGAAATCTACCCAGAGTGTCGATTTGTTTTGGGAAATCATGACATTGATTTGAAGTATATAGATCTTGCTATAAAAAGTCCGAGTGTTAGTGATAAATCACCGTTTATGCAAAGGGTCATTGACTCGGGCATTCCTATAGAGACCGACGTTAGTATTTTTTTCAAACTCATGGCACGCGAAAAGATAATCGGCGTTACAGGAACGAAAGGAAAATCAACAACCACAACAATTATCTATAAGATTCTTCTTGATCAAGGTGTTTCTGCGACAATCGCTGGCAATGTTGGTATTCCTGTTATGAGAAATTTAGAAGAACACTTAAATGCAGATGTTGCGGTAGTCGAACTTTCTTCGTTTATGATTCACTCTTTGCATAAATTCAGATTAAGTCCACAAAGAATGATAGTTACCAGCCTAGGGGAAGATCACTTAGATTTCCATCAAACAGTGGAACAGTATCAAAATGACAAGCTCTCCGTGCTTTCCGATCAAGAAAAGGGGGATCTGTCGCTTGTAAATAGTGAGAACCCCAAATTAAAAAAATTGGCTCAACATTATGGAAAGCACATTACCTTTTATTCCTCAAGTGAGATGAAAGAGAGTATTGAAACTAAACTCCGAGGAGTACATTATTTAGCAAATATTGTGGCAGCATATCGTGTAAGCAAACATTTTTTGGGTAAAAACTTTAGCGAAGAAAAATTCAGGAATACAATAAAGCATTTTGAAACTCTTGACTCAAGAATGGAAACAAGATTGTTAAAAAATGGTATTGAATTTATTAATAATTCCAAAGCAACCAATCCAAGTTCTTTTTGTGCTGACTTGAGGACACTCATAGATGAAGGTCAATCAATCTATATCTTATGCGGTGGTGAAGATAAAGGTGTAGACCTCTCGGAAATGGGCGAGTACCTCTCAGATAGACACGTAAAAAAAGTTTACGTATTTAACGATGAAGGTGGAAGAAGGTTGATGACTTATTTTTCAGAGAATAAGTTAGCCGGTCGCTTTAGCAGTGTAGAAAAGGCTTTTTCTGAAGCACTTCTCGCCGCTACGACTGATATTTCTTTAAAAAGATGTATCGTGCTTATGCCTGGAACAGGGAGCTATGGTATATTTAAAAATAAGGAAGGATCGGAGTCATTTAATACTTGTGTTCAAAATCTTACAAATCTTTAATCATGCAGGCAGTTATTGAGATTAACAGAGAGAATTTAATCCATAATGTGAAACGATTGCGTAGTAAAATGCGAAGTGAATCTCTTTTTGTTGCGGTCATAAAGGGTAATGCATATGGTCATGGATTAAAGGAAATTGTTACATGTATAGATCAGTATGTTGATGGTTATCAAGTTGATGATGTTCTAGAATTACTTGCACTTCGAACCGTCTCAAGGAAAGCAGCGTATGTTTTGGGATATGTAGACAATGATTCACTTTTATCTGCAATGAGTGCTCAGTGTACATTAGCAGTTATTAATACGGATCAACTGTCTGTGATGAACAATTTTGCTGCTGCGTTAAATATTATTCAGCCAGTGCATATAAAGATAGATGCTTTAGTTGGGCGAATGGGTTTTTTTGAAGAAGATATACCTCAATTGATGGAGCTTTTTAAAGAATTGCCTCATTTACAGATTACAGGAATCTACTCACATTTTACAGGCCTAAAGGATACTATTAATATAGAACATACTGAAAAGCAAATGGCTACATTTGCGAGATGTGTCCAAAAAATAAAGGAGGCGCATCCAGGAAAAGATTTTACAATTCATATGTCTTCTAGCGCAGGTGTATTTATTTCTGAGATCAGAGATAATGAACTTTTTTCATTGTTCCGTGTTGGAAAAGCAATGTACGGTATCTGGCCATCAAAAGAAATACCTGAAACTGTTTCTTTAAAACCTGTACTGAGTTGGAAGACGCAAATAGCACAAGTTAAAGAATTTCCTAGCGAGTATCCAATTGGATATAACGCAACAATGAAGACAAGTAAAACTATAAAGGCAGCTGTCGTACCACAAGGATATAGTGACGGATTTGATAAGAAAATGTCAGATACAGGAAATGTTCTGATAGGTGGAGTACACTGCAAGATGATAGGTAGGGTTGCTATGAATATGTTTTTAGTTGATGTATCGGAAGTTCCTAACGTACGACAAGGGCAAGAGGTAGTTTTAATCGGTAAACAAGATGATGAGCTAATCAGCCTAGAGTCCGTTGGAAACGCAATTAACGCGACAAGTTGCGAAATGTTAGTTAGAATATCACCACTTATTCCTAGAGTAATAATATAAATCGTATTGCAATGTTTAATGATGTACAAAAAGTAACTATAATTGGAATTGGTGGTGGTGCCGCTTATTATGTTGCTAAATTTTTCTCGTTATTAAATGTTACGGTTAAAGGGTTTGATGTTAAAGGATCGGAGCATACCAAAGAGTTGACTGGATTGGGAATAGTAATTGATTTAAAAAATCCAGAAAGATGGAACTTTACAGATTCTGATCTTATCATTTATACCAATGCTCTGCCAAAAGAATACCAAAGGCTACTGTTTGCATCGAATGTAGGAAAAAGGATTATCGACGCAGGTACCTACTATGAAGAGGTGGTGAAGTACTATCAAAACCACAGGAATGAGAAGAATCGTATAGTCAATGCTATTAGGGTATCAGATATCGCCCCATTATATGATATTGATTTTAGAGATATTATTCTTGTAGGTGTCACAGGAAGTAAGGGTAAAACAACAACCTCACAAGTACTCTATGATGCGCTACATTTTTTGGGGGCTAAGGTGAGTCTTGTTAACACTATCGGGGGCAAAATCCTTGGTGAGAGTGTTGAGACAGGACTCCACACAAGTACGCCTTCTGCTCAAGAATTAGCGCCATTGTTTAGAAAAATGATTGAGAAAGGAAGTAAAATAATCATTGTTGAGGCGTCTTCTCATGCCATAGCGACGGGGCGTATTGCGGGACTTAAGTTTGATTATGCTGTATTAACGAATTTACAACCGGAACACTTAGACTTTCATAAAACTGTTGCTCATGTTATTGAAACAAAAAAACAGTTAGTTACAACATACTTAAAGAAGAAATCTCGTGTTCTTTTAAACATTGATGATGACAACATCAGGGAGTTGGTTTATCCTGATGTTCAAAAATATACTAAGAATATTTCTACAATTTCATTATTAAATAAATCGTTAGTCGGTGCAGATTCTTATTTTGCACAAAATCTGTTTGAAAAAGAATCCTCAATTGACTACGATCTTGTTAATCATAACACCAATGAGTGTGAACATTTCGAAGTGCCTTTCGCAGGTAAATTCAATGCTGTTAATGTATTCGCGTCAATTATCATTGCTCGAGAATTAGGTTATGCAAATATAGACAAAGCTATACTTCAGTTACCTCCCGTTTCTGGAAGAAATGAAATTGTTCAGGCAGCTCCATTCAAAGTCATTCTTGATTTTGCTCATACACCAGAATCTTTGGAGGAAATTCTTCGAGCCTATAAGGTTCAAGCTACTACGAAAAAAATTATTGTCGTTTTTGGTGCTGCTGGACAAAGAGATTCTTCTAAACGAGCCAGAATGGGTCAAGTTGCTGCGAAATATGCAGATATAACAATTCTCACAATAGAGGATCCACGAACAGAAAAAGTAAGTGATATAAATGATCAAATAGAAATGGGTTGGCGAGAGTATGTGGCGGAACATCAATTAGGAAAGGAACGTGTACTTTATCGAAAAGAAGACATATCACTTGATGAGCAAGCGAGAGCAGAAGCAATAAGGTACGCACTATCAATAGTTCAAACAGGTGATGTAATTATCTGTGCGGGTAAAGGACCAGAAAAGAGTATGTGTATCGGTTTTGTAGAAAAGCCATGGAACGAGAGAGCTATTATCGAATCTCTTTTACGTAAAATGAAGTAACCAAATATGGCACAAATAAGTATTAGCCATAAGACGAAAGCGGAAGTGCTTTCTGTTTACAAAGAGGTAGTAAAAGAATCGATAATTGACCCTCTCTACTTTTTTACGGTTGCAATGTGGAATAGAGATAGAGATGCAATACTTAGGGATATTCAAGAACGATTTTATAAAAAAATTGTTGTGAGAAGTGCTTCTGTACTTGAAGATCAAAATACACATTCTAATGCAGGAAAGTTTGCGAGTATTCTCAATGTTATGGCTTATGACAAGAATGAGGTGCAAATTGCAATAAATAAGGTGGTTGCGTCATATAGAAAAGGTAAAGACTTGTCCGAGGACTCGCAAATACTTATACAAGAACAACTAGAGAACTCTATTTTAAGTGGGGTAGTTTTTACTGCAAATCCAAAAAATGGAGCACCTTATTATTTAATAAATTATGATGAGGAGAATCAGGGAACAGACTCCATTACTTCAGGAAAGGGCGGACAACAGTTGCGTATCTAGAAAGAGGTTGGTAGTAATAAAATACCACAAAAATGGGAAAAACTTATTAATTCAGTCAAAGAAATTGAACGGTTAACCAGCCCGCAGCGGTTAGATATTGAGTTTGCGATTGATGAAGAAGAAAAAGTGCATATTTTTCAGGTCAGAAAATTAGTTATAAAAAAAAATATTGAGTTTCGCAAGAAACAGTTCAAAAAAGCGCTAAGCAAATTGAAGAAAGGCCATAAAAATGATTTATGTTACAGTAATATGGCTTTTTGGAACCCTGCGGAAATTGTCGGAGAGCATCCATATCCACTAGCTGCTTCTTTATATAGTGAGATTGTTCTAAAAAGAAGTTGGAATGTGGGGATTACACAGTTAGGTTATACGGATATCAAGGAAAAATTATATGTTTCGATACTTGGGCGAATCTATATTAATGTAAATAATGCTTTCCTAAGTTTATTACCTCAGTGTCTCCCCATCACACTAAAGAAAAGATTAGTGAAGACATATGTAAAGCGCTTAGAAAATGATCCATCTTTGCACGACAAAGTGGAATTCGAAATTATCCCTAACTGTTTCAATTTTTCTTTTGATACGGAATTTTCAAAAAATGATTATAGTGAATATTCTTCAGAAGAATTACAGCGAGTTAAACAATCTATACAGGACCAGACAATCGCTATTCTGAGAAAATGGCGGGAGTACATTAAAACCGCACAGCAGATTTGTGAACGTGAAATTCCAGAGCTACAAAAGAATTATAGTGACCTGTCATCTCAAGAGAAAATCCGTATTGCCCTAGACTTATTTACAAATTGTAGTAACACAGATATCCCTCATTTTGCTGCTGCTGCGAGGATGACATTCATCAGCAGATCAATTTTGTTATCCTTAAAACGTGAACATTTGTTAACAAAACAGGAATACTTGTCAATTGTCTCAAGCATAACGACCTTCGCACCCGTGAGTCAGAAGATAAAGTCGATTCTAGGAGATAGGGGACATCTTCGTACTGGAACTTATGATATTACACAGCTGCCTTATGCGAAAAATCGGGTAATTGGTGATAATCCTGTTCGAGTAAAAGCCTTAAAGAGTTCAATTATATCAAAGAAATTGATGGTAAAAATTGAAGAAATTGTTCAGAAATACCAACTTACAGTTACTGCAACAGAGTTTCTTGATTTCTTGATAACAGTCTCTTCGAAGCGTGAGTATTTCAAATTTCTTTTTACAAGACAAATAAGTTTTGGACTCGAACTTCTTGCAGATGCTGGAAAAGAATGGGGAATTGAACGTAATGACTTAGCTTTCTTGACAATAAATGATCTGAGAAAAATAACTAGTCTGCCTGCAGATGAGATCTATGCTTATGTAGAGAAAAGAGTTGCAGTACTTAAGAGAAAACGTCTATTTCATAAATTATTTAGTTTTCCCGATTGTCTTTTCTCTAAAAAAGATTACGAGATAGTTCCTATTTTTGCGAGTAAACCTAACTTTATTACAAATAAGAAAATTGCATCTCCAATAGTGGTATTGACTAATAAAAACAAAGTTATCGCTAACACATTACTTAAAGGAAAAATCGTTTTAGTAGAAAGTACTGATCCAGGTTTTGACTGGATTTTCGAGCAACAAATCGTAGGGTTAGTTACTAAATATGGTGGAGTTGGCTCACATATGGCGATTAGATGTAATGAGTACGGTATTCCCGCAGCTTTAGGGTGTGGTTCTGTTCTTTACGACCAGCTTATCAATGCAAAAAGCATATTACTAGATTGTGAGAGAAAAACAGTTTTCCCTATGCTACACTAGGCACATGGTTAGTACAGAAAAGAAAAAAGTCCTGATTATGTTTGGCGGAGTCTCCCCTGAGCATGAAGTTTCGGTTATTTCTGGACTTCAAATTGTAGAAACAATTGATCGTACTAGATATTCTCCTGTTGCCTTATTTGTATCAAAAAAAGGAGAATTTCACTATCTTGGTGACATGAAAAGTCGAAAAGAGTTTCTGAAAAAACGCCGTGACTCAGTAACTTTTGGTCGAGATATCAAAGGTGGATACATTCAATTAAGTGGGATCTTTGGACAGAAGATTTATGTAGATATTGCTTACTTGGCATTTCATGGTGGATTAGGTGAAGGTGGAGCAGTGCAAGGAATGCTCGAAGTTATGGGGGTTCCCTTTACTTCGACTGGTCAAGAAGGATCAGTTATTACAATGAACAAGCAGTTAACTAAGGAAATTGTTGAGAAAGAGGGAATAAAAGTTGTACCGAGTGTCTGCTTCTCTTCATGCAATATGAAGGAGTACCATGAGAAATACGCACAAGAGGCAGTAAAAAAACTTAAACTTCCTATAATCGTGAAGCCAGTTCATCTTGGATCGAGTATTGGAATTCATGTTGCACGTACCCAGACTGAGTTAGAGCAATATTTGCTTGAAGCATCATATTTAGACACAGAGATCTTGGTTGAGAAGTTTATTCCAAAATTCGTTGAATATAACTGTTCTGTTCGTACTGTGAATGGAATTCTCGAGGCGAGTGAAGTAGAGCGTCCAATTGGTAAAGACGAAATCCTGAGTTTTGCTGACAAATACGAAAGAGGTGCTAAAAAAACAGGTGGTAGTGGAATGGCGTCACTTGATCGAGAATTGCCAGCTAAAATTCCTGCAAAAGAGAGAAACCGCATCCAAGAACTTGCTAAAAAAGCTTATCGGGCTTGTCGCTGTAAAGGACTCGTGAGAATCGACTTTATGTGTACTCCAAAAGGCGAATTATGCCTGACAGAAATTAATCCAATTCCTGGTTCACTTTCATTTTATCTATGGGAAGCGACTGGAGTTACTTTCAGACAACAGATTACAGATTCTTTAGAGCAAGCAGTTACTGATGCTCAGGCAAAAAGAAGTTTGGAAATGGATTACTCTTCGGATATTGTCGAAAAATTTGTGAAATCGTAAAAAGCACAAATCTATAAAATTACCAGTTGTCTTAGGAACCATTTAGTAGTAGAGATCATTTAATTCAGGCTGCAAGAGTAATACCCAATCTTCATTTTTGAAGTTTTTTGTTTCTTCTTTGATAAACGTTTGGAGGTCTGGAGTAATTTCCACACTATTTTTATTCGAAAATCCTGACGCAATCTCTTTTGCAAACATCGTCCCTAAGATGATTGTAAAGTCTGCAGATTTTTCTAAAATTTCGCCTAGCTCATGATTTTTATTTTTGTGTAAAGTGGATAACTCTGGTATACCCCCAGTAATAACAAGGAGCTTTTTCTTCTTGGTTTTTGCTAGTGCAAATGCCGTTTTGATACCTGATTTTGCGGTTGAAAAGCTGATGTTATAAGAATCGTCGACACCTTGATATCCAAGTACAGTTCCTTGGTGCTGTCTTCGCTCAGGAAGTTCGAGTTTTTTGACGATATTTGCAACAAAGGATTCTTTGATTGAAAGTGCACTTGCAACCTCTAATGCAAACTGAAGATTGATTATATTGGAAATAGACAATTGCTCTGCTTTTACTTTCTTTCCCTGATATGACAGTTCTTTGATGTCATCTTCGATAGTTATAACAGTATCTTGATGTAAAATTTTATTTTTTGTGTTCATGGTAGTGATCTTGACACAATTCTGCTTAGAATGCGTGAATACCTCGCTAAGTGCGAGTGCTAATCGCTCTTCATTTCCATGACGTTCGAGATGTTGGTCTCCGACATTTGTAAGCACTGCAATATCTGGCCGAAGCATGTCACAGCTGCTTGCAATCTCTCCGATTTGATAAGTATCTACTTCCGCGATGAGAATTTCTGTATCTGATTTAAGATCTGCCTGTATCCAATTCGCAATACCAAGTGGTGTATTAATATTTCCTGGAATCATCTGTGTTTTATATGAAGAATGAATGAGTTGTTGAATGAAATTTTTGACAGTAGTCTTGCCGTAACTCCCTGCGACAGCAATCACTTTTACTTTTCCGTGTGTAGCAATTTTCTGTGTTGCTCGAGCCAGGACTTTCTTCTTTGCAATTTCTGCATAAATTGATACAAGAATATTTGCAAGTAAGACAATGATTGGGGCGAATAATGAAATCACAAGAATCCACAGTAAGGCGATGGAGATAGAGCTTACGAAATAGAGCCCAGAGAGTAAAATCATTCCCCAAATCAAAAAGCAAATACCCAGCGTTAGCAACACTCTAGACGTAAACTTCAAGTGATCTCGTCTTTGTATATTTCTGCGAAAGAAAAATCGCGGTAACCATTTGAGTAGCCGTTTTGTTGAGTACTCTTCAAGTTGGAGAATATAAAGAAAGTCCGGAAATGGTAAAAATATGTCAAAGAGTTTGAAGAAAGTTTTTAATTTTTCCATAGAAAATATATTGATTAAAGATATGTAAATTGTGTCCCGCGTTTTCGATAATTTCTAGTGTACTATTCGGTATGAGTAGGTGCATTTC
The DNA here is from genome assembly GCA_020853235.1 of bacterium. GTDB lineage: Bacteria > Patescibacteriota > Dojkabacteria. Next base: position 18,918 of record JADYZG010000029.1, read on the forward strand.
TTTTGCAAGTTCTGGACTGGCTTCGATGTCTTGATTTCCCCAGAGAAGGAGTGTCGGAACAGTAATTTTTGGAAGTAATAATGTTTGATCAGAGAGAATAGCATTACGGTAGATTTTTCCCATGCCTTTTGCATCGGCTTCGAGTAATTCTGCATTTCTGCTCAACTTTTTGCTAAACCCAAGTTTTTTGGCTATTTTTGCAATCTTAGTGAGGGCTTTTACTTTCAGTGAAGGTCTGTAAATTGATGGTGAACCATAGAGCACGAGACCTTTCAACCATGGTGGCTGTGAACTCGCAATATACGAGGCAATTCGACCACCAAAGGAATGTCCGAGTAAGACAATATCTTGCTTGCCTAGTTCTTGTATCTTGTTAAGAACGTAGTCTGCATATTCAGGAATACTCCAATTCTCATCAACAAGTGGCGTTTTTCCAAATCCTGGGAGTTCGATAATGACAACTTTGTAATCAGAAAAGGGAGTCTTCATGTGTTCCCAATCGCCCAGCGTTTGTTCCCAACCAGGGACCATAACTAATGTTGTCATGTACCTATTTTACACGACTGTGAGAATATCGGTACTTCTTTCTTTGAGCAAACCTTCTCTGATGAGATCTTGGGCAACTTTTTTAATATTTTTCTGTGTGTATCCGGGAAGAATAACTTTGGTGGTATCAAGTTTCTTGAGGAGAAGAGTTTCTCTGAGTAGGTATCCTCTAACAAAACGCTCAGATCCTTTAAAAGGTTTTTGTTTTGTGTAACTTTTTTGTTTATGGAAGTAATCGATTCCTTCAGATTTGAGCCAATTTCCGTAGTCCATGAGTGCGTAGTACCAACTGCGCGGATCGGTTTTGTCTATTACTTTTGCAAGTACTGTTTTAATTTGTTGATCCCTGATTTTTTCGACAGAGTCTTTAAAAAAATGATGAAGTACGACAGTACGGATATTTGTTTCTACGACAATGGTTGATTGATTGTAAGCGAATGCGAGTATCGCATTCGCCGTATATTCACCTATTCCTGGTAATTTGCGAAGCTCGATAAAAGTTGCCGGTATCCTCCCTTGCAATTCACTTTCAATATATTTTCCTGCTTCCCACAGAAACTTTCCCCGGCGATTGTATCCAAGTCCATTCCATGCAAGGAGAATTTCTGAGAGTGAGGCGTTCGCGAGCTTCTTTGTCGTGGGAAATTTTTTTAGCCAATCCAAGTATTTAGGAATAACACGGAGGGTTTGCGTTTGTTGAAGCATAATTTCAGAGACCATAATTTCGTATGGATTTTGAGTTTCTCTCCAAGGGAAAGTACGATGATTCTTCTCGAAGAAATCATAAATCAGTTTTTGAAACTCACTTGTGCGCATCATTTCAAATTATAGCGGATGAAACGCGTCTTATAGAAAATGTAATTTGTGTCTGGACTTTCTCGAAAAGATAGTAGTACAAGATATAAAGATATACAACTTTACGAGTCTGACGGGCTAGAAATACTAAGACGAGGCGCAAATCCAGAAATTACACTGCTTGCGTTTGAGCATAATACAGGGGGTGCTCAAACTGTGTACAGCAGAATGCTTCGAATAGAATCAGAACATAGACCCAAAGCTTCCAAATACTATTAGTCGATACTTCGGCGTTTTGTCCTAGTGAATCTTACATCATTCCCATTCCGTCTCCCATACCGCCAACTGGAGTTCCATCTTTTTTTTCTTTCTCTTCCACGATAACTGCTTCTGTTGTCAGAATCATGTTTGCTACAGATGCAGCATAGGTAAGAGCGAGTCGAGAAACCTTAACAGGATCGATGATTCCTTCTTTAATCATATCAACATAGCGATCATTTTTTGCATCGTAACCTGTGCCTTTCCCTGTTTTAGATTCAACAACACCTGGTTCAACACCTGCATTTATTGCAATTTGTCGGACCGATGAATGAAGCGCTTTTTTCAGAATATCCAACCCAAACTGTTGGTCTTGATTTTCGGTTTTAACTTTTTCCAGCACTGTTGCTGCATCTATATACGCGACCCCGCCACCCGCGACAATACCTTCTTCAATTGCTGCTCTGGTTGCATTTAGTGCATCATCAATACGATCCTTCTTTTCTTTTAGTTCAACTTCTGAAGCTGCACCAACTTTAATAACTGCAACTCCGCCGGTAAGTTTAGCGAGTCGTTCCTGTAATTTCTCTTTATCGTATTCTGATGTTGTTACTTCAATTGCACCTTTTATTTCTTCAACTCGTCCTTTAAGCGCTGCTTTTTCACCCGCACCGTCGACGATTGTAGTTGCATCTTTCGTAACAATTATTTTTTTTGCTTGGCCAAGGTCAGTTAATTCGACTGAATCGATTTTTCGGCCGAGTTCCTCGGTAATAACCTGTGCTCCAGTAAGAATTGCAATATCCTTCAACATCTCCTTTCTTCTATCACCGAATCCAGGTGCTTTAACTGCTACAACACGAATAACGCCACGAAGTCTGTTAAGCAGGAGTGTTGCGAGTGCTTGGTTGTCTAAATCGTCGGCGATAATCAAGAGTGGTTTATTTCCTGCTTGCATAACCTTTTCAAGGACAGGTGTAATCTCTTGTACGTTTGAAATTTTCTTGTCGGTAATAAAAACGCTGACATCCTCGTAAATTGCTTCAAGTTTATTAGTATCTGTAACAAAGTATGGCGAAAGATACCCTTTATCAAATTGCATTCCTTCTACATAATCGATCTGGTCGGTAAATGCTTTTCCTTCTTCGACAGTTATAACGCCGTCATTACCAACTTTTTGCATTACTTCCGCAATAAGGTCGCCTAGTTCTTTATCGTTGTTGGCACTAATTGATGCAACTTGTGCAATTTCTTCTTTACCATCGATTTGCTTCGCTTGTTTCTTTAGGGCTGCGACTACTGCGTCAACACCTTTTTCGAGACCTTTCTTGATATCCATTGGGTTTGCTCCACTCATAACATAACGGAATCCTTCGTTTGCAATGACTTTTGCGAGAAGTGTTGCGGTTGTTGTTCCATCTCCGGCCTTATCATTTGTTTTCGTTGATGCTTCAACAATCATTTTTGCACCAACATTTTCGAGAGGGTTTTTGAGTGTGATTTCTTTTGCAACGGTGACACCGTCTTTTGTTACTTTTTGTGCTCCGTATTCTTCTGCGATAGTAACGTTTCTGCCTTTAGGTCCTAATGTTACAATGACTGCATCTGCAAGTGCGTTTAAACCTTTTAGAAGTGATTTCCTTGCTTGATCACCGTAAACAATTTTTTTTCCTGAAGCCATGTTGTGAATGTTAAAATTTAATTTTCGTGACTTTGAGTTAGCAGTCACGTTATCAGAGTGCTAGGATTATAGAAATTGAAATGTGAAATGTCAAGTTTCAAGCTGATTACTTGGCATTCAAAAACCCTAGTATCCTTTCTTCTGAAAATACTTTCTTGTAATCTTTAAAGTCTTTCACGACTAGCGGAGCATGACCTTTTAAAGTTATTTTTTCCCATTCAATAGAAGTATAGACTTGCGAAAACATTTTTTGTTGATTTTTTAGTGGAAAGAATTGGTCGTGTGGTGAATAAAACGCGAGCATGGGGATTGTAAGTTTGCCTGAAGGTCCAAATTTCGTTAAGTATTGTGCGACTGTGGAAAAGTGAATTTTCCAGTCTCCACTGTGAAGCAAAAATTTTTCGAATTCTACGAACTCTTGTTGTGTTTCTACAGGTAGATGACTTAAGTGCCGTTTTTTAATCATATATTTTGTATAGATGCTAACGAGTAATTCTTTAGAGAGTGCCCAATTTACAAACTTTGATCCAGGGTCTGTGACAATCACTTTACAAAAAGCTAAGATAAATAATTTTTTTAATTTTGAGAAACCAAAAGTGTCTTTGCCCAGAAGTCCAACAACAGAAATTATTTTTTGCACACGTTTTTGAACTTTTGAACTTGCAAGTAACGCTTCTGTTGTAAACCAAAATCCTGCAGAAGCAGCCACAATAATAATATTCTTTTCCTTAACAACTGTATCAAGAAATACGGCAATTTCGTCACCTAGTGATTTGATTGTCGCAGGGGCGCCTGGGTTACGTTTCGCGACCCCCATTCCTGGAATTTCATAACCATAGGTATGGTAAAACTGAGCGAAATATTCTGACATTGGAAAGAATCTTTCTAATGGAGATTTTTGACCTGCAATAAAAAATATTGCAGTATTCTTGTCTAGCGAATTTTTAGATGGAATATCAGAATAACGAACGGTACTGCTAAGGATTTGTACTTCTTTAATCAGCTCTTTCGGCAGTTCGATCATAATTCATAAATTGCGGACATTATTATTTTTGCAACATTTCGTTGTGCACCTTTTTCTGTTTTGTAGTGGATTCTCATGCCTGGTGCGGCGTTTGCTTCAATGACAAACACTGCCTTGTTTGGTTCTGTTAAATCCTCGGCAATAATATCAATCCCAGCGAATCGTAAGCCAAGAACCTTTGTGACTTTTATTGCAATTTCTTTGTAGGATTGATCGCAAGTTTCTGTAACATCATCAACTGTTCCACCGAGTGAAAGATTCGCGGTTAATCGTAAAAAAATGCTTTTTCCTATAGGGAGAATGCTTGATTTATCGAATCCCTGTGCGGTAATAATACCCCATGTATACTCAGAATCTGGAACTTGAGGTAGTCCCTGTGTTTTATTCTCCATATTAAGGTCCGCGAATAAAGTTTGAATGTCTGTAATTCCATCACCAATAATTGTTGGTGGTCGTCTTAGTGAGATTGCAAGAACTTCATTGTCAAGGACAAGAAATCGGTAATTTTCACCAACTACATAGGTTTCGGCTAAAACAATTGGCGATTCTCTGTGTGCACGGAAGTATGCTGCTTCTAAATTATCTACCTCCGGTAAAACAGTAACGCCTTTCCCTCCGTGAGAATCAGCAGGTTTTACAACTATGTTTTTGTTTTGTGCAAAGAAAGATATAAGATCTTTTTGAATATTTTTTACACGAATTTGTTTCGGAACTGGAATATTTAGCGGTTCTAGTAGTCTGTGAACTTCGAGCTTGTTTTTTGATACTGTCACTGCAGCCTGTCTATTGAGTGGCGTTGATGCTTTATAGCAAAAAACGGCAGCACCATTCTTTGTTTTGAGGTGAAGTCTTCGCGTTTTTAAGTCTAGAAAATAAGGAATGCCTAATTCATCACAGGCCGTTGCGTAGTAACGAATATGAACATTTTTGATTTGCCCAGTGGTGATAGGCTGACTCATGGTGGATTATAACAGCTATTTTGCGAGAGTTTTCATAAAATTCAGGTACCACCAAACATTGTGAAGGGACGCCAACGTGTAGCCGACAGGATTTTTCTTTTTCTGTAGAAACCTAATGTATGAACGAGTGTAATTCTTACACGTCGGACAATCGCAGTTTTTGTCGATAGGAGCCATATCGGTCTCGTATTTTTGAGAGCCAATTCTTACTAAATCAAAGGTTCTTCCTGCAGTTTCACCATTTCCCTTATTAACAAAAAGTGATCCATGTCGAGCATTTCGTGTCGGAATAACGCAATCGAAAATAGTCATGCCAATTTGATAACAAGTTTCAATATCGTCGGGAGTTCCCACACCCATCCCATAAGTAATACTACCTTCTGGAACTGAATTTACAAACGCTTCGGCAATTTTCGTATTAAAAATACCATTTTCATCGAGTGGCCAACCCCCGAATCCATATAAATCAAAGCCGATAGAAGAAAGCTGTTTTCCAGATTCTGCTCGGAGTTCTAAATTGTTTCCACCTTGAATAACCGCACAGAGGAGTGGACGAGAAAATTCCAGTTTGTTTTTAGAGAGTTTCATGTCAGATGCTGTGTTGCCCGTTAGTTCTGTGAATTTCAATTTTGCTCTTTCTGCCCATCGAGTCGTTCTGTCCATTGCCTCAACCGTTGTTTTTCGATCTTCTGTACCCATGAGTGGTACGTCAAGAACGACACGAATATCGCTCCCGATTGCTGCTTGGATTTCTTGTGACCTTTCAGGGGTAAGTAGGTGTTTCTTTTTGGGGGATTCTGGAAGTTTAAATACAGCGCCATCTTCGATTATTTTGCCGAGCTTATGCTTATGGATTAATGAAAGAATTTGAAATCCACCACTATCAGAAAGAATAATTTTGTCTTCTGGAAATTTCGCGAGGTTTCGGTAATTTTGCCCAGCTTTTTCTGCTAACTCGATTATACCGATTAGTTCCATATGCAATGTTGTAACAACAATGCCTGTTAATTTTTCTTGCACTTCATGGAAAGGCAGGCTATGAATCGAGGCATAAGTCGCATCGGGGAAAAACGCTGGTAACGGAAGAGTTTTCATAGCATTACCCTTTGCTCTTTAGATTTTTCTTCTGTTTGCCGATTAGTTCGAGAAGATCTTCATGCGTTTTTACCTTGGTTAGTTTTTTGCGTAAAGCGAGTAATTCATCCGAAGAAATGGGTCCCAACAAGTAGTATGGATGGAGCATCGCGGGAACAATGTCTAAACGGATTGGAATTTTTTTAGTCATCTGTAACGGTTTAATCACGTGAGCCATGTAAATGCCCTTGCAATTATCGCATTGCGCCTGTATAATGACCGAAGCGTTTGATTCACTAACGATATCTATATTATCGGGCTTATACGCAGTGCCACATTTATCACAAAATTTTGAAACATTATCAATAAAGAATGCGCGGAATGATTCTGCGTTATTAGTATTATCCATAATTTCAATTATAACACGCTAATGAAGGATATTCTCTCACGTAAGAAGGTTCAGGCACTTTTAGCAAAAGGCCAGACACAGGGATTTTTGACGGAAAGTGATATTTTAGTAGTATTCCCAAATCCTGAAGTTGACTTGGAGTCTTTAGAAACTTTTCTTGCTATTTTAGAAAAAGAGAATGTTGAGGTTTTGTATGCCGATGATATGCCGAACAAGCCGGTGAAGATGTCGTTGGAAGAAAAGATCAAAATCCTTGAGAGCATTCAAGCCTCGGTAACAGGGAATCCGTTGCGTTCGTATTTACAAGAAATTGGAAAAATTCCTTTATTGATTCAAGATGAGGAACAATTACTTGCAGAACGGAAGGATTTCGGCGTTGTTATTGAGTTCTATCAAATTCTTTTATTCTTCCAGGCATGGTTTACAGAAGTACAGAAATTTAAGGGTGCAATTTTAGAGGAAGCAGTAGAAAAACTAGTAAAGCAACTTAAAGACGAGCTGCCGTTAACAAAGCCATCGGGAGGGCTTTCATTCAAGCCTTTGTATAACAGTGAAGGAATGACCAACTATCTTGAAGTGTTCATGGAGGATCTTAAGCTCAAAGGCATTGGAGAATTCACAAGTTTTGTGAAAGAGGGATTAAAAAACAAGCCAATCGAAGAACTTACTGTCGCATTACCTCGTTTGGAGGCAGAATGGAATGTCGCTGTTGGTCGTTTTCATTCGGATATTTTCACAAAAATTCCAAAACTAACACCAAAGGCAGAACGAGAGATGTCGAAGTATCTTGTCGAAGGTGAAAAAGCAAAGGCATTGTTAACTCTTGCAAACCTCCGTTTAGTGGTTAGTGTCGCAAAACGTTATGCACGAAAAGGATTAGATTTTCTTGATTTGATTCAAGAGGGAAATATTGGTCTTATGAAGGCAGTGAACAAGTTCGACCGTCGTAAAGGATTTAAATTTTCAACGTATGCGACTTGGTGGATTCGACAATCTATTACCCGTGCAATTGCCGACCAAGGACGAACAATTCGTATTCCAGTACACATGCACGAAACCATTAACAAACTACGAAAAGTTAAAACGCAACTTGCATCGAAACTCGGTCGAACGCCAACGGTTCCTGAGCTTGCACGAGCGATGGAAATGGATCGAGAAAAACTTGAATATATTGATCAGATTTCGCAACACCCAACTTCATTAACAGGGGAGAGATCTTCATCGAGTGGCGAGGAAGATGATGTACAATTGGCAGAAATAGTTGCTGATACAAGGATCGAAGGTCCAGAAGAAGAAGCTGCGCGGGAAATCTTACACAAGGAGCTTATTGATCTCTTGCGAGATTTGCCCGAACGCGAACGACGAGTCCTTGAGCTACGTTTTGGCCTAGTTGACGGAGTTGTTCGAACTCTTGAGGAAGTAGGTAAGGAGTTTAAAGTTACTCGAGAAAGGATTCGACAAATTGAAGCGAAGGCGTTATATCGTTTGCGTGAAATTGCGGAAGAGAAGAGACTGTCGACATACATTAACTAAAACGACAGTTAAAGGTTAGAAATTACTGGTTATGACCTCTTTACCGTTTATCCTTTATCCTTTATACTGAGGTAATGTCTGCCCAGAAATCGTCAATAAATTTGTTGGTTGCTGAGATTCACCCTCAAGGGAAGTGGGATCGAATTTACTCTTGGACCGCAAATACCGCAAAATATATCATTATTGTTACAGAATTAATGGTTCTTGGCGCAATTGGTTTCCGTTTTGTTATTGATGGTCGTATTGCAGCTATGGAAGAACAAATCGTGTTACAAAAACAACTTTTAGATGCTCGTGCAACTGAAGAAACCGAACTTCGACAGCTTTTAACGGGTATGCGAAGCATACAAGCCATGGAAACAAGTAAGTATTCTCTCTCCTCTTTTTATGAGCAAATTCAGGTGTTGATTCCTCCAAGCGTGATTGTTCAGTCGTTGAGTATTGATATTAATTCATCATCTATTGCTGGCCAGGTTAATTCTTATGACACGTTGCTTCTTCTCGAGAACAATTTGAAAAACTCGTCGATACTTTCTAACGTTTCGATGTCTGCAAATCAAAGCGCAGGTGGGGCAATTAACTTTTCTGTTACCTTTAACTTGAAGTTGGAGGTTCAATAATGGCACAGCTTGCAGGAACTCGAAATGTTTCTAACATTCTTCGAACGAGTCAACAAAAAGCGATTTCGACGGGGCTGCTAACCTTTGCTTTAGTTGTTGCACTATTGTGGGGATCTTTTAGACCGACAATGATAACAATCATTGAAACTAATCGTAAATATGCAGAAAAAGAGGCAACACTGGCGAAACTCGAGCAGCAAAATTCGAATATTACTTCATTACTAAAAGATCGTTTGGATCAGGATGAAAAACTAGCAATGCTCGACTACTACTTTCCTGTAGACGGTGATTTTTCACTTTATATTGTTAATATGAATCATATTGCAAAAAAGTATGGGTTAACAATGGATAGTGTTAGTTTTTCTGCGAATTATTTTAGACAAGTGGAGAAAATCGAAGCATTGCAATTTCAAGAAATGACGCCCGTTACTTTCCAAGCATCACTAACCGGTGACCCTAGTAATCTTTCCCCGTTTCTCTCGTATATTGAGAACACTCCTTTTTTACCAAAGGTTCTAAGTATTGGCTATTCCCCTAATCGTAATAATTCAGCGAAGACGACAATGTCTGTAACATTTTTATTGTATAAATTGAGTATTCCAGCTGCAAATCATGAATAATGCGAAATTTTTTATTGCCTTTGCTTTAATGCTCGCAGCAGTGGGGGCTTTTTCAGAAATTTTTTATGTATTTTTTAGTAAGAAATCTGCGGAAAGTGGGATTACTGCAGATAGTATTGCTATACTTCCGGAGCATTTGAATGTTGAGCAATTAGAGGCATTTACTCAGCGAGCAGAGAAGTATTTACTTGTAACTGGTCAACAATTTGAAGAAGGTGTCAATCCAGAAACAGTACTTACACCAACGCCTACTCCAACGGGTTCATTGTAAATTTGGTACAATTATGTATGGAAAGACTTTTTGTTGATGACTGCATCTTTTGTCAAATAATTCAGAATAAGGCATCATGTACTAAAGTTTGGGAAAATGACGAATATCTCGCAATTAAAAATAAGTTTCCTGAGGCACCAATTGATATTTTGGTTATGCCAAAATGGCATATAGAAAAAGCAGATACTCGAAAATCCCCAGAGATTTTTTGGAATGATTTTATGAAAGCAATTTGGGAAATTACTGCACTTCAAAAACTAGATGAAGATGGGTATGTTTTACAAAATAACGGTGCTGGGTATAACCACCTTGAACATGAACATACTCATATTTTAAGTGGAATGCCAAAACTGCACTAACATTAATGAAAAAAAACTAGTACAATGAGTTATGATTGAGAAATATCGCAACAAAACATATTTTTACGTATTTTTGCTGCTTGTTATTGGACTGGGTCTTATTGTACTTTGGCCATTAAGAGACATGCTTTTGCTAGCACTCGTAATCACAACACTTTTTAGACCAATTTACGAATTATTATTAAGAAAACTTAAATTTCCAAAAGTCCTCGCAACCGCAACAACAGTTTTGACAGTACTTTTTACGGTACTTGTTCCTGTTTCTATTTTTATTAACCTCTCCATAGCGCAATTTCAAGTTTTCTATAGAGATATTAATCAGTTTTTGAAAGGTGGTAGTAGCGTTTATGATGTTGTTGTTGAAATCTTCAATAAAATTAACATACTTTTGGCTCAAATTCCTTATGTAGAGTACAAACTTTCAATCGATAGTATCCGAGTACTTATTCAGCAAAATGTTACTCCGTTAGCAAATGCTATATTGAGTTACTCAGTCGATATCGGTGTTTCTTTTGCACAAAGTTTCCCATTAATTATTGTTATGGCTTACTTACTCTGGTACGGGTTTCCCGAATACGAGAGGATGGTGCATTTTGTTAAAAGGCTTAGTCCTTTGTCAGAGAACTTAGATAATCTTTACATCGATAGAATGACCGCGATGGTTAAAGGAATTGCGAAGGGAACCTTTACGGTTGCATTGATACAAGGTGCAATCGCGGCAATTTCGTTTTGGATTGCCGGAGTTCCTTATGTTTTCTTTTGGTTTTTAACCTTGGTTGTTTTCTCAATTCTTCCACTGGGGTCCTCGTTCATTACAATCCCAGCCGCAGTCATAATGTTTCTTATGGGCAACTACTGGCAAGCGATTTTCCTACTGATGGTGCAATTCTTGTTTACTTCGACAATTGATAACATACTCAGGCCATACCTTGTTCCAAAAGAAGCAGAACTTCATCCAGTACTACTTTTACTGAGCTTTATTGGCGGTATCCAAGTCTTTGGAATTTGGGGTTTTGTTTACGGTCCCGTGATTATGGTGATGATGATGACAACATTAGAAGTCTACCAGAAGTATTATAAAGCAAAAGAATAGTAGAGAGTATACACCTTGCTTAATATTTTGATATAATTTATTATTACGCCCCGCGATTTTCAATAAATCGACTCGCGAATGCGGGAAGTTTTACAATTCTGACCGAATTGGTCGGCATATTAAAACTGGGGCACACTAAAATTTTTGTACAATTTATGTTTAAAGCCCTCCTCATGGATTTAGACGATACACTTATCAAAAGCTCAAAGATGTATGACCGTGCTTTAGAATTTGCATCGTATTATCTTGCTGAAAAAAATAATCTGAAACTGACGGAGTTTTTCCCGATTGTTAAACGAAAAGACACGTTAATTCGTAAAAACTTTCCAACAGTTCATACTAGGCATAGTCGAATTTTAGTTTACCGTCATGCACTTGAAGAAGCAGGTGTAAATTACTCCTTGTCTGATCTTCCAACCGCAGAAGATATTTATTGGGAATTTTTTGATGAAAATGTTAGTTTATATGATGGCGTCTTTGACGCATTAAAAACTATACGTACCGAAGGAGTTAAGATAGCAGTTGTTTCAGACGGTGATCTTCGTGGACGTATTCGCAAGATTGAAGCAGTTGGTTTACTCCCTTACATCGATCAAGTGTTTGCGTCTGAAGAGACAATTTTTGAAAAACCTTTCTCTGCAATCTTTACCCTTGCTCTATCAAGACTAAAGGTAACTGCAGGAGAGAGTATCATGGTTGGGAATAATTACAAAAATGATATTCAGGGCGCGCAATTAGTTGGAATTAAGGGTGCAATTTTTAATCCATCGGAAGATGGACACGTTGAAGGACAGGATCCTGAGGTCGTTGCAGATTACGAATTTGCCCATTACGATGAATTACCAGAGATTATTTTGAGAAGTTGATTGTTTCTGAGTAAATTCAATCGCATCAATACCAATTTTTTGCAGCTCTTCTAGGCATTGACTAATGTCTTTGGTTAAAATGAGCTCTCCATAATTTTCAGTTGCATGATTTCTCCCCGTTTCTAGAAGAAGCCAGTAGAGCAATATTCGTGCATCTTGAGTATCGATCCATTTTTCTCCAAATCTCTTTGTAAAAGCTTCTTTCATTGATAGCTTTTCTTTTTTTGTACCGAGTTTACCTATCTTTTCTGGAAGGATAAATCGTTTCATGTACACAAGTCCATCGTATGGAGCGATAGGAGAGAACCACATAAAGGGGTCAACTGTCGTCTGTTGGAATCCCAATTGCTTATCCCACCATTTATACATTTTTTGTATGTATTTTGTCCGTAATGCTAGTAGCATTTCACCTGTTATTTCTGTGACATTTTCTTTAAAGAGTTTTTCGAAATATTCTCGAATCTCTATTTGAATGAGCCCATAAGGAGCTTGCCAACGGGAGCTGGTAGATTGGGATAAAGATGCAAAGTATTTTCCAGGTTTGCTTATTACTTGTTTTTCCGATGAATTTTTGAATTGTCCTTCTACAAGTTGTGAAAAATCCTCCAAAACTCCTGTGGGTACTTGTCCTACCTGTTGTCTAGTCAAAATACCGAAATCAGCACCGCGATTGAGGATAATTGAATGAATTGCATGAGTTGTTTCATGTGCCAATGTTTCTAAATAATCGTGCTCGCTATCTGTCGTTGGTGTCATCACGGTAATATTGACGACCTGCTTATTCCTATTCTGGGTTTGAGATTGATATGCCCTTTTTACTGCAAACGGGTGAAGAGCATTGAAAAGTAATTGTCGCGGACTTTCTTCACTAGAGATAGGAAAGTATCTTTTTATAATATTTTTACATCGATCGATCATCTCTATCGTTTGTCGTTCTGTTCTGAGCTTCTTTGGATATTCGTAGATCTTAGCTTCTTCTTGTGTAATATCAATTTGCGATACGAATCCATATTTTTTTAGTTGCTTGTATGAATTTGGGCGTTCATATTTTAAGTGCTGATGAATTTCTTTCGTGATTTTTTTGTTGTAGAGAACATCATTGAGTCGTTTTTTGGTGGTTTTCGCGTTCGGATATCCAAGCAATTCTAAATAGACATCGATAGTTATTCCGTGATCGTACAGTTCCTTCCAAATTTTAAATCCCAATCTGATTCTTAAATCTGAAAGAGTAAAGTCGCTTTGAGCAATTTTGCGATAAGTAGAAAATATGTTTTTAAATTCATCCGAGAATTGACAGGTAAAGACATATTCACTGAGTCGAGCAAGATCGTGTTGGCAAACTTCAAGAAGCGTTCGTTTTATTTCAGTTGAGTTTTTTTTGAGTTCCTGTGCAGTTAGTAAGCAATTGTATTCGAAGTTAGCTTTCTGAACTTCGGTAATGTACATATTTCCACGTGACCTCATCTCTGGAGTAATGGCCAAGTAAGTATCTTTTATCGTCATAAAATCTTTATTGTAACGAGAATGCAGTATGCCTTTGATGATTTGTGAAAGTGAAAGTTTGATTTGTGATTGTATTTCTTTGTCGATACCTTTTTCCTTCGTTAACACTATACTAAACTGCAATACCTCAAGCGTTCTTTGATACACCTGATTAGTATCCCATGTTCGCCATTCGGGGATGCTAATTTGGAAAGGCTCTCTTTCTGGGTGTGCAGTGAACTCACGCCACGCTTTGTCTGATTTTACTAGGTCATACTGCATTGTTGGTATATCCCAGTTGTAGTCAGCATATATTCCTAGTTCTTCCAAGAATGCTAGCCATTTTGCATAGTTGTTGGCTCCTTGATAGTGAGAAAGTTCAGTAGAGAAGTTTTTGAACGTTGATTTCCGCATAATCTTATTATACAAGACAGAGATAGTTGAAGGGCTTTCTAATAAACGCAGAAAACTTGAAAAAGCAATAACAATAATTCGACAAATAATGGAATCAGGTTAAAATAGATTCATGGTAAGCAAACTTACTCCGGCAGAATCACGAATTATTATCGACAAAGGAACAGAGCCACCATTTACGGGGCAATATGAAAAATTCTTTGAAGAAGGTATCTTTGTGTGTCGTCAATGTGGGTTACCACTATTTGATGCTCAGGCGAAATTTGATGCGAATTGTGGCTGGCCAGCTTTCGAAGAAACATTCCCATTAGCAGTAAAAGAGACTTTAGATACTGATGGAAGTCGAACCGAAATCACCTGTGCACGTTGTGGTGGACATTTGGGGCATGTGTTTCGCGGTGAGCAATTTACAGAGAAAGATACAAGGCATTGCGTAAATTCGTTATCAATTCGTTTCGTTCCAAAATCGAGACAAGAAGAATATATGCTAAAAGAGGAGAATCAATTGCACAGTAGAGAAATTATTCTTAGAGGAGGATGCTTTTGGTGCATCGAAGCAGCAATAATAAGAGTTCCTGGAGTTTTAAACGTTATCTCGGGTTATGCAGGAGGCGAAACTGGAAATCCATCATATGAAGAAGTTTGTAGCGGAGAAACTGGTCACGCAGAAGTAGTCAAAGTAATTTTTGACGGAGGAACTTTGCCGCGGGAGAAGGTACTCGATATGTTTTTTAAAATTCACGACCCAACAACAAAAGATCGGCAAGGTAATGATTTTGGAACACAATATCGCTCAATCATCTTTTACGAAAGTGATACAGAAAAAGACGAAATAACAGGATATGTAAAGAAGAAGCAGGAGGAGTACGATGAACCAATCGTTACAGAAATTAAGAAACTAGAAAAGTTCTACGAAGCCGAAAAATATCATCAACGCTATTTTGAAAAGAATCCGCATGCAGGGTATTGTCAAGCTGTTGTTCGTCCGAAAGTAGAGAAAATTTTACGCGAGATCTCTGTATCTAAAGCATGAGGTTACGTGATCGTTTACCAGTCCCATTGCCTGTAGGTGGGCATACATAACTGTACTCCCGAGAAATTTGAATCCTCGTTTTTTCAAGTCTTTACTGAGTTCGTTTGATTCTGAAGTGGTTGCTGGAATTTCATCAAGTACTTTTGGACTACGAACGATTGGCTCATTCCTGACAAAGGACCAAATATACGTATCAAATGTGCCGAATTCTCTTTGAATTGTTAAAAATCTTTGAGCGTTATTGATAGCTGCGATAATTTTTTGTCTATTACGAATAATTCCCGGGTTTTGGAGTAACGTTTCTATATCTTGAGTAGTAAATTTTGCAACTATTTCTGGGACAAAATTTGCAAAAGCTTTTCTATAGTTTTCTCGTTTGTTTAAAACAGTTAACCAACTTAGTCCTGCCTGAGCGGATTCAAGTACAAGAAACTCGAAATGCTTCTGATCGTCGTGATTAGGGACTCCCCACTCTTTGTCGTGATATTCGATGTAGAGCGGCGTTTTGAGACACCAAGAGCAGCGATGCTTTGTTGCGTGCATGTGAAATTATACCCTAGGTATAGAAGCGGTTGCGTTATTGTGTTCCGAGGTAATGTTTGACATCTGCAGCTTTAACTCTTGGATCCATTTTGAAAATTTTTAGTAAAGTTTTTGCTCTGTCTTCTGGTCCGTTTAATACTAAAGCCGGAGTAAAGGTTTGATATTCGCTATCGTATCCAGTCCAACCCATTGGTGGAAGAAGGTACTCTGTATCGCTATTAGGGTGTGTCACAATCGTACTCGCAGTTGAAATGGTTACACGATTGCCAATGATTTCGTAACCAGTAATCCCGCTGAACTTAGGTAAATATGATTCGATGACTGATTCAGCAGTATCTTCGGGTACGTTGTATTCAATAACCAAAGTACCCTCGTCATGCGGTGCAGCGAATGACGCATTAACTTCTGTAGTATTCGATTTAATTTGATTAAAATTAGTTTGTCTGTACAGCTCTGCTTCGGTAACGATACCTGGAAGTTTTGGAGTAAGTCTGTCACCAGGACAGGCCGTTTGATTTGGTCCCCAACTATCAGAGGACGCATACCAACGATAGGATGTTCTGTGTCCGAAAACAGTATAACTGCGGTCGCTCCACTTGGAAGTTCCCCCATCAGAATATTTTAACGAGAATCCGTAGAATGCTGCTTTTTCTGCCATAAGTTTGATCAATGCACTGCGTTGTGCTGTTGTTGGTTCCTTGCTAGTGAAATCTCCAATAAGTGCAATGCCGATACTTATTCTATTTGCTGAGCCAAACGCATGGTACCCTTGAGTCTCATCCCCGCCTAGTTTGCCTTGATAGATATTCCCATTTTTATCTATAAGAAAATTGTATCCAATATCACCCCAACCCCCATCTTTTATGTATGCATGATATAGATAGATACTTCGTACAACTGACCCAGGAGTCGAAGTTGATGAGTCCGTTACCGTGTGGTGGACAATGATTCTCGCTGCTTTGTAATAGACTGGATACCAGGTTAACCGTGATTCATTATCGATATTAGCACTAGAATTTGAATCCCAAGTTGATGCATTTGGCCCACCCCATACGTCGCGAGTTATGATTGGTTGAGACGTATAACTTGCCCCAGAGTCAAAGTTGTAAATACCTGTGACACCGGACTGAATACTGAAGGAATCAGGATTATCAGAAGGACGTATCAAGGAAACAGTAAGAAGGTTTAGGTTTGAATTGGGATAGATATAGACGATTTTGTTCTGTGGAATTGCCAATAATCCAGAATATCGCTCATTTTCATAATCAAGAGATTCATCATCGATTGGAAGTTGCGTTAAGTCTTGAAAAGTTACCTTGTTCTCGAATGACCAATAGAGAGTGACCCCAACGGGCCAGGAAAAAACCATTGATTCTGCTTCAAAATGGGAGAGGTCGATTTTATAAAAGGTGTTTTTCTTTAATTCCTTATACTCGAGTGTTGTCACTGTCCCAGCTTTTGTCGATACTAGTTTTGGTTGTTTTGCATTAAGAAAGGGTGCTGTCGTTGGAACGAGTTTCTGTGGTGGCGATTTCTCCTCGTTATTTCCAGTTTCTAAACCTGTTGTTGGCGTCGATATCGATATTTCAATCGAAGAAGGAGTAGGACTGTTTGTTGGAATACTCGTGACAGATTCGCCTAAAACTTCTTGTTGCGCAGATGGTTTAACTGATTTCCAAACAACTAACATTCCTGTAAGAAGAGCACTTGCGATGACAGTAATAATAACAGTATCCCTTCTCATATAGTTCATTGTAGCAGATGGGTGTTCGCTAAATGGGCAGAAAACAGACGTAATATGTTATACTGAGATGGTGAGATTGTTCTTGAAAATCATAGTAATAACCCTAGTTATTGGCATTTTCTTTTTCTTTGCGTCTATGACGACAAAAACAGCTACCGTTACTGCAAAACCACGTTACGCAAGGGTTACGCAATTACTCGAAGAAGCCAAAAAGAATTCTACTGAGAAAATTCCAGAAACATCCAAAATTTTGAAGACGGCAAAGAAGACAAAGACTCGAGTCTTGAGTTTTACAGAGAAACTTACTGAAGAGCAAATTAAAGAAATTGAATCAAAATACGGTGTAAAGTTCTTATCAAAGAAATCTCGACATGGGAGGTATGTTGTAACGCCAGATAATGAGAGAAAATTGGAGGACCTCAAGAAAGACATGAACGTAGAAGGAATAAGTAATAATGATACCTATACAACTACGGCACAGGAGATAGGGTGGGGTGTCAACAAAATTAATGCGCCAGCAGCGTGGTCATATTTATTACCAACAACGGGTGCATCCGTCGTTGTCGCCGTTATTGATACGGGGGTTCAATTGAATCATCCTGATTTGGTAGATGCTATTCAGTCGGGTGGTTATGACTATGTTGACGACGATGCTGTTCCCGAAGATGATAATGGTCACGGCACACATGTTGCTGGGATAATTGCTGCAACCAATAATTCTATTGGAGTGGTGGGTGTGGCACCAGGGGCGAAAATTCTTCCAATGAGAGTTTGTTCAACAAATGGAGGGACGACTTCTTGTAGTTCTATCGCAATTGCTGATGCGATTCAGGATTCTATATCCGCAGGAGTTGATATTATAAATCTCAGTCTAGGTGGCAGTGCCAATGAACTTATTCAATCAGCAATTAATGATGCTACTGAAGCTGGAATTATTGTTGTCGCTGCTGCAGGAAACGGTAATAGTGGAGGTTGTCTGTACCCTGCAGCGTATGAAAATGTTGTTTGTGTGGGGGCGGTAACAGAAGAAGATGCAAGAGCTCCTTTCAGTAATTACGGTATTGGCTTGGATGTTGTTGCTCCGGGGGTTGAAATTGAGTCGCTTGGATTGTCGAGCACCTATACAACACTGAGTGGAACCAGTATGGCTACTGCCTATTACTCTGGAGCGGCGACGCTAGTGAAATCGATGCTTAAAAATATTTGTACTTCTGAACCGTCAAGTTCTTTTTGCTCCGATTTACGAGGTACAACGCAGGTTCTCCTTAATGATACTTCGATTCGTGATATTGGGTTACCGGGTACAGATTCGCAATTTGGAAAAGGTGCCATTGATGTATCACAGCTATTTAGCGAAGTTACCCAAAACCATACTTCACCTACAACACTGATAACTAAAGGAGCAAGTTATAACCAGCCTATTACAGTAACTAACAATAATTCATATGGGATCTCTTTGTCTTCTTGTACTGTATTATCGGATAATTTGAACAGAACTCAGACCGTTCCTGCTTTCACCATCTCTACTTTAACTCAGGGTGGCAGTTCATATTCACCTCCGATTCGTACTGGATTGTATGCAAAATTCAACTTTACAACTCCCGTTTTATTGGCTCCTGGGGCAACAATGGTTTTTAATTATACTTATTCTCTGTCCTCTGAAACTTCTCCTAACGACAATATAAACTATGATTTTGTTTGTGATTTTGATCGTACCGATACAGGAATAGTTGAGAATTATCGATCGAAATCTGTAATAAGAACGACAAAAGTTGATCTGCCAACGACGCTAAAAAATGTGTATATTACTTTCGGAAAATTGAGATACAACAGGTTAGTTTCTAATGGAACTTTAAGGGCGGGAGACACGATGTATCTAAAAAATTACGATCCTAAGAAGCTAAAACTATTGCAAGTATTTTTGTACGATTTTAACAAACACGGGAATCAAGGATTTAAAACCAGTAGAATAACAACATATTCTCGTTTTGTGAGGACAAGTTACAATCTTGTATCTGGTCGGCAGTATGCCTACGTTGCAAAATTCCAAGATAGAGCCACAGGAATTATTGTTACGAAATACTTTGTATTCCGTGTTAGATAATCTTTGAAAGTAACCCACCATACAAGAAAGGAGTATAATTCGGAATGGGGCAGAATATTGGAGAATTCGCAAAAAAAATCAGAGCAGGAGAATTAGTAGCATTTCCAACAGAAACTGTTTATGGAGTTGGTGCGAACGCTTTTGATCCAATTGCTGTTGCGAAAATCTTTGCAATTAAAGGTCGCCCGTCTGATAATCCGCTGATAGTCCATATCCCTTCGATTGCAAAACTTGATACCGTTTCTTCTGGCGTTAATAATCTCGCGAGGCAAGTGTTAGAAAAATTCGCTCCCGGTCCGATTACGGTTCTTGTGCCAAAGCATCAAGATCTTCCTACAATTACGACTGCTGGTTCTCCGTATGTCGGCGTAAGGATACCAAATCACCCAGTAGCATTGGAGTTTTTACAGCTTGCCGATGTTCCTGTTGCTGCTCCATCTGCTAATAAATCTGGTAAACCGAGTGGAACCCATCATAGACATGTTCAGGAAGCATTTGGCGATGAGTTACCAAATGTCATAGAAGGTGGACAGTCGGCTTTTGGATTAGAGTCAACGGTAGTATTTCCAAGAGATAACCAAATAGAAATACTCCGTCAAGGATCAATTTCTTTAGAAGAATTGCAACAAGCATTTCCTGAGTATCATGTTTATTTGAGTCAAGAAAATAATTCTGAGCGTGTTATTGCCCCAGGAACAAAATATAAACACTATGCGCCAAATGGGGCGATTACGATCCTCCCATTGAATGGGAGTATCGTAGAAATTGAAAATGAATTTATAAAGCATCCAACCGAGAGAATTATTTTGCTTTGTTCTGAAGAAATGAAGAGAAAATTATCTTTGGTAGTCCCTACGATTTTACTCGGGAGTGAGGTAAACCTGATTACAATTGCACAGAATCTTTACGGTGCCTTACTAGCGTGTGATCGACAAAATTATTCAAAAATATTAATACAATCTTTTCCCGAAATAGGTATTGGGCGTACGATTATGGAACGAATTAGGAGAGCAGCAGACAGTACATAGAAATCGAAGCGGCAGCACTCAAGAAATAGATGTTACAATAAGGTATTACTCTCTTGGTAATGCCTAGCGAAAAATGCTCAATCCACTATTCAAAAACATTCTTGTCGCATCACTCTGGACTTTTTTGGGTATTGGTACGCTCATATATTTTACAAGTAATGGTATAGTCAAGTATTTACAAGAATCGAGGGTTTCTAGAATTGAAACAACTTCTCAGGTGAGTGTTGCGCCAAATGTTACTACTTCCGAAGTTCTGGTAAGTATCCCTGTAACTCCTGAGACTACCGTAGTTGCAACAGTAAACCCAACAATAGCAGTAACAGCTTCACCGAAAATCACGCCGAAACCAACAATTTCTCTGAAAGTTACCCAAACAACGACACCAACTCCGCAACCGTCCGTAAACTACTCCAAACCCCGGATAGTTGCTCCTAATTGCCCGATGACCACAAAAAAATGTGTTCCGTGTACCGCTGGAGGGGATTGTCGATTTGAACCACAAAAGAAAAATGGATTTAAAGGGTGGGCATGTCAAAATAATAATCCTGGAAATATTAGAAATGCCTCGACCGTTATGGCAACAGACTCAAAAAATAAAATGATTGTGAAAAATGGTGGACAAGCAGCTTGCGGAGTAAGATACGACAGCCGTGGGGGAAGTTATTTTGTATTCGTAACATATGATATTGGGAAAACTGCGTTACAAGCCTATGTGAAAGCAATTAACAATGGCGAACATTCGGCGTATCAAGGTTCGGGTTGGAAGTGCGGGAACTGCACTCTAACGCAGTTCTTTAGTAAGTATGCTCCTGGTGACCCAAACTATGCAAATGACGTTGCGGGGTGGATTGGTGAGTCATCATCACAATCATTGCAGGTTATTGTCTCGACTAAGCTAGATGCTTTTGTCGATGCAATTGAAAGAAAGGAAGGTTTTTTTGTGCAATAATAGAGTAATAGTATCCGATGTCATCAGGGCAGTATTAAAATGTCAGGGTATTGCCAGAGCGCTCTTTTGTTATGACGAATGTCATCGAAATAAATATAATCCATAGCGCCTTCACTTAATACATAATAGAAATGCATGATTGCTTCAGCCTTCTTTTGTAGTACGGGATCCTGCTCGAGACGCTTATAAAATGCGCGATTGCCGGTAAGAAGCATTTCGGCAATGGTGGCTCCGTCTTCATTTACATTCCACTGTCCATAGCAACTTGCAAAACCAACGGGAACTTCGGTGCAGTCCATAATAAACCCATAAGGGGTATCAGTTTTATAAGACAAGCCCGCATCGTTAGTGATGTTTATGAGTGTCGTATCAATATTTTCGAGAGTTATATTTTGTCCAAAGTGAATTGATATATGATCAGTTATCGCATGGTGGAGCTCGTGATCAATTGTAGAAAGTGGTTGCCAAATATTAATCAGTATTATTGATGCATCATCTGCGTGTTTGGTAACTCCGGCTGCTGGTGTCCACCAGTCAAATTCCGGAGAGTATACTGACAGTTCACCGGTAAATTGCATTTGGAGCCGTAATCCGGCGAGGTTTTTGAAAAAAGCTGGAGGATATTTAGAAAGGGAAGGAATTACACGTTCTTTAAGCAAGAATTGAGCATATTCATTTTCACTATCGGAAATTCCAATAGAACGTACATCATCAAAATGATATAGACCATAACCAGAATCATCAGCTTCGATAATATCAAGAACGGGAAATCCAGATTCGACGTACTGTCTATTTTCTGGTGTCAGCAGAGCATAGGCAATTGGAGATGCCTCAGGATTCCATTTAGCCTCTGGCTTGTCTGCAGTGATAAGGTTAATACCTTTAAGTGCTCCCGCAACAACTGCAGCTACTAGTATTGCCTTCGGCCAACCCGATTTCCTTCTAGTGTTATTCTTATTAAGATTCTTTGACACAGGACAGATATATAATTAAACAGTGATTATATCCTATATTAATAACTTTCGCAATATATTGTGTTACACTATGTAATGAACGCAGAACAACCACTGGTAACCGTCAGTATGCCTGCATACAACACCGCAAACACATTAGAAGAAGCGGTTAATTCAATACTCAACCAAACATATAAGAATATTGAAATTATCCTTACGGCGAACCCTTCTTTAGACAATACCGTTGAGGTAGCGAAGCGTTTAGCCTCAGAGCATTCTCAAATTACTGTACAGCTACTAAAAGAACGGATGAACCCAGGGGCGTCACGAAATCAAGGTTTTGAAGTCGCAGAGGGAAAATATATTGCAATTATGGATTGTGACGACATTGCATTCCCTGATCGAATAAAAAAAGAAGTTGCGTATTTAGAAACTCATCCAGAAGTTTATTTAGTTGGTGCGGGGTCGATAATTATTGATAGTAAAGGAAATAAACAGAATGAAGTAAAGGTGCAAGCCACCGACCCTAAAAGCATTGCTGAGCTTTTGCCAAATAGTAATCCGTTTATTAACTCAACTTTATTGTTTCGTAATGAAGGTTATCGATATCGAGAGAAATTTAGTACTTCTCAAGACTATGATATTTTGCTGAGATTTTTGACAGATGGAAAAGTCATGGTTAACCTTGATGAGCCGCTTGTCTATTACCGCTTGTCTGATTCTTCAAATTCGATTGTTGGGGTTTCTGATGCTGGTCATGCAGCAATTAGAGAAAAAATTAAAGACCTTTATCGGCAACGACGTGATACAGGAAAAGATAACTACGAAGAAGATCAAATGCAGGAGATAAACACCATAATGGAGATCGAAACCGAGAAGCAGAAAGCGTGGAGAGAAGTACGTACCTATATTCGTTCGGGAAACCTTGGAGAAGTAAGAAAATTAAGTAAATCATATTTTATGAAATATAAAGATGTGAAAGGATTTCTTGCTTACTTTTACTCGTTGTTACCGGATAATTTAGCGAGATTCCTATTGAATCAGCGCAAACGGCTGACCTAAATACCAGCCATTCATTTTTTGGAGTTTTTTAAGATCACCTCAATTTCTTCTTGCGATAGTGCAATCCAAGGGGATCCTGCCGAATTTTCTGTAGAGGCAGCAGGGCTATCGCCCTGAGACCACCATTTCGCTCGGTAGGGGGTTCCTTCAAAAAGGACCATATCTCCAGTGTTATATTGTTTTTTTCCTGACCATTCTTTAAACGTATCTTTCGATAGTGTAGGTAGTTTAAGAGGTTTTTCTCCTGGTAGAACTGGTCCGATAAGCTTCCATGGGGTTTGCCAAGATTGCAACACTGGATTATCCGGAAGATCGCCCTGGGTCCACCACTTCGCTTGATAAACGGTCCTGTGCCATACAATTTTTGTTCCTTCAAAATAGGTACTATTTTCGTTCCAGATAGGATAGGGACTGTTTTCTGGGAAATCTAGAATTTCTTCTTCCTGCGCTGTGTCATTTGTTGTGGTTTTACCTGCGTTAGAATTTAGGTCGCCAGTAAAACTCGCGCTCAACGCGGTGGTATAATCAAATTTACTTTGCTCCACTCCGCTACAGGAATCTGACACGATAGCCAAATTAACATAGTTTTCGCCACATTGTATATCTCGATTTATAGACCACATCGATAAGCGGAGTATACCCTGTGCTTTTGCGTATTTATTTAGATTTAAAGCGTCTTTTAGTAAAAAAACCTCTGTCGAAAGATCATTCTGTCCAATCATTGGCGTTGCTCCAAGCTTTGCCCATATGGATGCAGAAGTCAACTTAATTCCTGCTTGTGAGTAGAGTATACCGAGTTGTCTATGTGTTTCAAGTAACGCCGATTTTGATGCTTCGAACATTGAATCATGCTTTTGCTTGCTTTCACCATAATTCATTGTCATTATATTTACACCTGCAATATCTACTTTTGCTTTTAACATTTGTGCTATAAGTGTTGTTCCTTCTGGTGTCAATCCTTGTGGAGTAACGGGAAGGGTTATCCAGATTGCTAAGTTTTTTCTGTCTTTCTTGCGATTCTCCTGTAGCTTGGCCATTACTTCTGCTCTCCGAATGATTGACGGCATATTCTTCATACTCTCACCTTCTATGTCGAGGTCAATTGTGTTTACTTGATATTTCTCAACTACGGTCGTGTAGGCCGTTAACAATTTGCTATCATCGGTGCATTTTATGGAAAGCTCATCATTTATTTGTCCTCCAAAAGAAATTGCTATATTTCCTCCCTGTTGACGAAGTCGAGCGATACGCCTATCAAGATCGAGTTGTGTGCCTGCTTTTTCGAGCGTATAAACCTTGCCCCATGAGGGGATACAGGCATCGTTCTCAGAAGAGACAATGAAAGAAAGCACCAAGTTCTGTGCTTTTACTGGAGTTGATTGCTCGAAGTCGTATCTTGGAGTTGCCGTAATATCAACATATGCTGCAAACCAAGGCTTCGCATTTTCACCGATAATTCTATTGTCTTTCCATCTCTCCCATTCGGAATGTACTCCGTATCCTGTAATAAACAGAATAGATAGAGCAATAATTAGGCGGAGAATAGATAGTTTTCGACCTGATCTTTTCATGAATGTTTTGTATTATTTATTTTTTGGTCCTCTGCTATGTTTCTGAGAGATGAATGAGGAACAATTCCACTTTTTTCTCCATAATACAATACGACTTTCCAGTCTATATTTTCGGTTAAAGGACCTATTTTTTTCTTTGTCGTTCGTTTACTCTCAACGAAGAGCCAGTCGGTTATACCGATCCAAATATCAATAAGTAAGCTATCAATCCCGATATAAGCAACAATTGCCCATGTAGCAGTAAAAGCGTTAAATCCTGCGAATAGTGCGTTACCTATATTATGATCTATGATATTCATCCATAAAATATAGAGAGAAAACAGGACAATACCAATAGGAATTATGACGAATTCTAATGATGTAGAGGTACGATTATTCACCTTTGGTGTTCTCGCAAATGGTATTTTCTTCCCCGTGATTGCTTGCTCGATTGATTTTATGACACCGGCAAGGTTTACCGGTAAAAGAATTAAATTAAATCCGTAAATAGAAAAAATATCTGAATACTTGTACCCATTATATTTGAGGTCATTAGCTTGAGCAATAAAATAAGGAAGTGCGGTGAGTAAAACAAGAGGGCTGAGTAAATGACCATTAAATGGATAGGCTAGTAAAAATATTAATCCAAAACTCGCCCATGCAATTGATGCCATATAGTTAATGCGAAGCATGATCTCAAAAGGTGAAACTAACTCATTTTTGTTTTTCTTGCGACGTAAGTAAGATAGGAATTTTGGTAGAATCAAAAGTCCCCCATTTGCCCACCTCCTCCGTTGAATTACCAATGATCCAAAGTCTGGTGGAGTCGCACTATAACTTAATCGTTCTGGATAGTTAACCAAGGTCCATCCATGCAGCGCCAAGTCGATACTTGATTCTGTGTCTTCGATAACTGTTCTATCTTGAATATATCGTTTGATCTCAAAACCGCCGACCCACTCTTTTTCGACGATTTTTTCGATTGCTTGTTTGCGAATTATCGCATTTGCTCCAACCCAAAAAGTCGCCCCATAATGCGTCATCCCTTGGTGAAGAATATGTTGGATATCGGTTGTTGCACCAGACAGTCGCTCAATTCTCGTATAAGCACCGCGGAATGACGAATATGGTGTTTGTGTTACGGCTACGCGTTCATTACCTGGTTGCTGTAAGAAATAAACAAGTCGCAAACAATAATCGCGAAGTAGGATGGAGTCAGCGTCTAGAGTTAGTAGAAACTCACTATCTGGAATGTGGATCAAGTCTTGTGTCTTTTCTTGAGTTTGGACTAAAATTGGTCCTTCTGGTGTTTGTTCTTGTATATAAGTTCCCCCCATTAAACCAATGTACGAGTTTAGGTTCATAGCTTTATTAAATTCCTTTGAAAGAGAAGCATATCGCTTTCGTTCAAAGTATGAAACCTCTGCTTTAAAAATCCAAATCAATCGTTGGTATAGTTGGGAAATTCGGTCAATTGATAACAATGCACGAGCTTTTACAGATTGATTTAATGCTGTACCAACAAGTTCCAGATCGTTTGCAAGTCCAAGGAGCACTTGTTCTGTAAAAAAAACGTCGACGTGGTCAGATATTGTTTCTCTTTCAGCGAGCTCGGCAAGGTATGTTGCTGCCCATGAATATTGATCTGCAAGTTTCTGAGTTATTTCTGGCGTAATAATTTTATTCGTAGCAATTTGATTTTGGAAACTCTCAAAAGCTACCTGTGTTTTTTTATGGGGGATAGCTAACAATTCATTGATTTCATTTGTAATGTTACGCGTTGCTATTAGTTTTTTTGAAACTTCGGGGTCTGTTGGATTAGGGTTGTCGTCGATTAAAAGTACTATACGCATACTGGGATATTCCTGGAGAGCCGCAGAGAGTAGTGTTTTACGAATTACAGCTGGTTCCTCGTTATAAGAAGGAATGAGCGCAGTGATTGCCGATCTGGTCTCATAAAAATGTTTTTCGAGAACGGAGTGCGGTACGCGGACGTGTTTACTGAATCTCTCGTAGGCACCTTGACGTGCAATTAAATACATTAATGCCGAAAAACTTAGAAAAGTGATTACGAGTGCATAGCTGAAGGCCTCAATTGTAAAGTTATAACTTTGAGGTCCGTCGATTAATTGTCGAATTATGATTGAGAGAATATAAAGAACCCAGAATGTAATACTTGCAACTATTGCTATTCGATTCCACGCTAATTTGCTTGTGGTAGGTTTATCATGAAGCCAAGGCAAGGGAGTTGTATTTTTCTCACTTCCGAACTGTCTCTTTTTGGTGGATTTTATTCGATCTTTTGGAATTCTTGTGTTCACAGTAAAATATATAAAATAACTGATGGGGTGTTAAGTAAATTTTCTTACTCACGCGTATTATACACGATTTGGACGCACAAGTGGATGCTTGGCTGACCTAAATACCAGCCATTCATTTTTTGGAGTTTTTTTCCCAAGACGCTGTGGTATAACTATTACTATGGGAAGGGAAAAGAATTTGGGTATTGAGTTGCTAAGAATACTGAGTGTTATGTATATTGTAGGGTTTTGGCACATGGTAAGTTACACAGCATCTAGTTACCCTTTAGGCGAAAGTGTTTTTTTTGATCGCCTAACAAATATATTACTTGGGAGTTTTGTTTTTATTTCAGGCTACTTCCTCGGAGCGAGAGATGTACAATTTACCGTTAGAGATATTCGGAGTTTTTATACAAAGCGATTTATTCGTCTGTATCCGCTATATCTAGTCGCCTTGCTTGTATTTCAATTTGTTGGATTGAATAAAACGATTACCACTACAAAGGCAGTTTTTCTCTCCGCTATTATGGTACAACCGGCACCTCTAACGCTATGGTTTGTAACCATGTTACTTTTATTTACGCTGCTTGCACCGTTCTTTATTGTTCTATTGAGGAATTGGAATAGTAAGGTGTTTTGGCTCTTTGTGGCGCTCTTGCTTGGTGGTCTCTATCTGTACAATTCAGTAACTCAGAGAATTGATGTCAGAATGATGCTATATTTGCCAGTTTTTTTATACGGAATGGCTGTTTCGGTGAATGGGTTTAGTAAGAACTGGAAGAAGTGGGCGACCGGATTCTTTTTACTCGGGGTGCTGGTGACTAGTCTGACAAGCCTTGTTGGAAGTTTGTCGCGGAATAATGAATTTATACTCCAGATTCCACTTATACTCGGCGCTGCACCAATTCTATTCCATATATTTTCAGGCATACCTATAAGTAGTCCTAGGTTGATTTCTTGGGTTACCACCCTCGGGTATACGTGTTACTGCACTTATTTATTTCATCGTATAATTTACCAGGGGTTACTTACGGTATATTCTCCAGTGTATGTTTGGCAACAAGTCATTTACGTGGTTGTCGTTGGATTACCGATGACTGTACTTTTAAGTTATGGAATCCAGAGAAGTTACGATTGGTTAGTTAGATCAGTAGGCCGATAAACTTGCAGTATCTCGGCGTAGATGGCACACTAAGAGATGAAACTTTTAGAATTATTCTTCTTTCCTGGTTTGGTCATCGCGTACGGCATCTATTTACTTTACTTCGTTCCTAAAAATGGAAACTTTGCGGACATTGCTGGGGCAATTATGGTAATGCTTGGTGGTGGTGGGTTGTTACTCGCAGCGATGCTGTGGTTTGTTGCAAAAAAACTCAATTGGCCAAATAAGACGTATATTCGCCTTTTTCTTGGGCTTCTAGGGTTAGTACTATCATACGTTATTTTATTGCTTTATGTGAGCATGGTAGGGTGATTATATGAATAACACTCAGAGGTTCTATTTTATCGGTGGAGCACCGTTGACTGGGAAATCGACTTTAGCAGAAAGACTTAATGGATATTTAAAAATTGGAACTGATGATATCAAAATTTACCTCCAAAAAGTACTCAAGCAAGAGGAATATCCCGAACTTTTCTATGATTATGAACTTGATGCGATTGCATTTTATGAAAAATATAAAGACGCCGAAACTGTTTTTCGACTCGAAAGAGAACAGGCAGATACCTGTCAGAATGGAGTAAGCGCGTACCTTGCTACCGACTTTGGGTTTGGTAATATGGTTTTTGAGGGTATTGCGATAACGCCAAAGTACGTAAGTCAATTACTCTCTCGTGGAGATTTACATATGAACTATATTTTCTTACATGACTCCAACGAACAGCGAGTTCGTGAACGTATTTTTGCAAGAGGTCTCTATGATGATTCGGATAAGTATCCTGATTGGATTAAAGAAATTGAAGTAAAGTGGGTGGTTATGTACAATTATTTTTACAAAACAGAGTGTGAAAAATACGGTTTGAAACTTTATGAAGTTGAGGATAGTAATTTAATTGCACTAGAGTAATATGTCGTACACGAAATTTAAAAAGAAGTCAGAATTTAAAGAGATTTTTTATGTTGACGCACAAATTCAAGAGTTCATGCCATATCCTAATCATGGGTTGAATGTCATTTTGCCGTCTGAGCATTTGTTTAAATCTCTAAAACCTATTTTAGAAAAAGTGCTTGGAGGAGACCTCGATAATAAAAAAGTTGTTCTTATTCCAAATGGTGGAATAAACGAAGATCGTGCGCATATGAGTTATGTATATCTTCAGCAATTTACGACAATTAACAACATGTACCTCAAACAGTTAGATATTGAAAATTGGCCGAAAAAAATTATTCTCGATGCATTACAAGATGCAGATGTCTTGGTTGTAAGTGGTGGACTAGTTTCGAGATTATTACGTTCTATCGACAAAGCAAATATTCGATCCGAAATAGTCCAGATGATTAAACTCGGAAAACCTTTTGTCGGCTTTAGTGCTGGAGCAATGTGCTTATCTGAAACAACTCATTTTGCAGAAAATTTTATTGGTGAAAGTGACCCAGAAGTCATTACTGAGAATCCCCTTGGTGTTATTGATTTTGAGATATACCCACATTTTGAAGATAATCTGTATTCTAGAGTCGAGGAATTGCTTCCTAAAAATATAAGAGGATTTGCAGTACGACCAACTGATGCTGTTATCATTACCGAAGGTAAGCTCTTACTTGCAGGCGCCCCAATACCAATCAATTTTCAAAAGTAAAAATAGCTGAAATACCTGTAGCTTATTCTGGATCCAAAAGAATTCCTTTGTTCGAGACATACTGAACAGTACATTCTCTTGTGTTAAAACAACAAGGTCGTCGATTGCCTGCGTTTAGTTTTGAAAGTGCGACTGTAATCCGTTTGCTTCTAGTGTCTTGATTCTTGGTTCCATTTATCCAACGGGTCCATTCCCAGCGAGCCATTGGTGTGATATCTTTCCATGTGATTTGTGCTTTTTCAGTTGAAGCACTGAGCGCCACCTGCAGATCTTTCGGAATTGACGGTTCTGGCCACTCTTTTACTTGCTCAAGTTCTAAGTCGAGGGTGTCTCCAACTTTAATGCCTACGGTTTTGCGCATTGCTTCTTCGATCATAAACCAATGGCCACCTTTCCCATCTGGTTCGAGTGCCGTTTGAAAACGATGCCCATTAATTGTTCCTGCAACCATAACAAGTCCTCTGGAAGAAAGTCTTTGGCTGGATTCTTTGTCGAGAATAACAACAGTCGAATCGTTAATTTTAGCGAGTTTTGTTTTGAATTTTATAGTTGGCATTAGTTATTATAGCAATTTCTTAAGCACTTCTTTGATATTTGCGTATATAAATCCCCGAGAGAGAAGTCTGCTGATCAATTTTGATTTCCTGTCATAGTGATCTTTCGCTTTTATTGTAGGGAGAATTTTTCGTGCAAATTCCTCTAGTTTTGTGAGCTGATCGTCTTTAAAACCTTCTTGTTTGGTGAGTTTTTCGAGAACAATATCGATAATTTTTTTGTCGACTCGCTTTTTGAAAAGTTCTGTCTTTATTTTGTTAACTCCATGAACTCCAGAACCTAGTTTGTAGTCAATATACCAGTGGGCAAATTTTTCATCATTCAAAATTTCTTTTTCTTTGAGCGATGAAATGATGTGTTCTGCTTCATCACCGTCAATTTTGTTGCGTAGGGTCAGATATTCTCTCACTTCACTGGAAGATCGAGGTCGGAGCTGCGTGAATCGGATGGCTTTCTCGAGTAACTTCCCTTTTACCGAAGTGCTTTCAATTTCTTCTTTTTCGAGTTGCGTTAATTCACAACCAGTAGTTAGTCGAAGTTTAATGAGGTCGTTCTTACTAAGACTTATCCAAAATCTGTTATCGAGAAAGAGGTTAACCCGTTCTGTATTTTTAATTGCTTGAACAATTTGAGTAATATGATGAGACACAGAGTAGTATAACTGAATTTTTCTGATATTGACTAATGAGATATACTTATTATTTAATCAACCTGTCGCAATGAAAAACCAAGATAAAAAGCGTTTTGCTGGTGCCAGAATTTTGATAGTACATTATCGAGTTGGTAGGTCTGATGGTGTCTCTCTTGAAATCGCAAGTTGGAAAAAAATGTTCGAGGAGGATGATGCAGTGGTTGCATTAGTTGGCGGGACAGAATCCTTGAATGCAGAGTACATAATAAATGATCTGGAATATCATCACAACACAGAAATGCGAAGATTAGACGAACTCGCTTTCGGCAAACAACTCACAAAAGAAGAAGAAAGACAATTCATCGAGGATTTTACAAGTAAGCAACGTAAAATAAGCAAAGAGATAGCGACGCTTCTTGAAGATTTTCATCCAACGCATATTATTATTTCAAATATTTTTTCAGTCGGACTTGGTTTACCAATAGCTGGCGGTATTTTGACTGTACTCGATCAAGTAAAAATCCCAACGATACTTGTAAATCACGACTATTATTGGGAGACTACTCGAAGTAAAGCTTCTACTGTGAAGCATATTCAATCTTATATGGAAAAGAACTTGCCTCCAAGTCGGCCGTATATACGAAATTTTTCAATAAATCGGCTTCTCTCGTGTGAATTATTTGAGAAAAAAGGTATTTCATCTGATGTCTTGCATGATAGCTTCGATTTCGGTTTACCAAAATTTCGTAAAAAAAGGCACAGTAGTGAACTCTTGGTAGAGAACGGCGTTTCTAACAGCGACATCGTGTTATTGCAGGCAACACGAATCGTAAGGCGAAAAAACATCGAGGGATCTATCGCATTCGCAAGAGAATTACAAAGTCAGAAGGCGCTTTTGTGTGGCGAGTTATACAACGGGAAGCAGTTTACTATGTCATCTAAAATACATCTTGTCTTGTCTGGCTATATTGATGCAGGTTCCGAGAATTATTATGAGCAACTAGTCCAACTTGCAAAAGAATCATCTGTGAATCTAATTTATCTAGGAAGAGATGTTGATAGACGATATCAGCTGTTCGACATATATCCATTTGCGGATATTATTATGTATCCTAGTATCAGTGAAGGCTTTGGTAATCAATTGTTAGAGTCTCTTTTCGCGCGGAAAATACAAGTTGCTTTTGAGTATCCCGTTTTCAAAAGTGATATAAAAGAAACTGGAATAAGCTATATTTCCCTTGGTGAAGAAACAATTCAGGGTGAAAATGGACTGCATATACTTCCAACGAAAACAGTTAGAAATGCGATTTCTTCAGCGATTAAAACGCTAAGATCATCCGACCTATATAATCAATGGATACAGAAAAACTTTTATATTGGAAGGAAGCACTTTGATATTTCTCAGGCAAGAAATATCTTCGCTCTTAATTTTGACCGATTATCGAAGCAAAAGGAAATAAACTCCACTCACTTTGCAGAGGCAAATCCATTAAGATTCAACAGTTTTCTTGCTCCAGAGTGATTTCAAGCAAATTGCCACGACGACAAAAGCAGTTAGGCATAAGGTCGCCTGAGAAATAAACCCAAAAAAGTTGAAAAATTTTGTACTACAAACGAACCCTGTGGCGCACGAAATTGAGTTAACCTTAATAATATCCCAGTGAACGAGTTGCTGGTAAACCGCTAATGGCACCCCTATCAGAACAAAAGGCAATGCATAAAATTTTGAATTTGTATCTCGTTTTATCACATCAATAGTTGTTACAAGAAAGACACCAAAAATCAACATTCTTTGAATCCAACAGAGTGTCGCAATAGGATTCCCTTGGATTTCAAAAAAGTAAACACTCGCTAGACTTGCCAGTAAGGACATTGTCCAGGCTATTAATATGGGAGTATTTATTTTTGCTATAGAAACACGCATAGTTATTACACAAAATTTATAGATATATCTGATTCGAATGAATTAGCACATTGTACTACTAATGGACGAGATCTTACAGTCTTTTTTTTGCTCTCGGCAATTTTTTTAAAAGTATGTTAACGCAGAAGAAAACAAGATAATCATACCTACTTCAACTATATAACTGTTACCACCGAATACTTTAGTAGTTAGGTATTCGCGATTATTCTCCTGCTGCGAGATTGGCGGGAGCGAGCGCTCCCGTCAAATCTACCGTTTAGGCTTTAAGATATTTTTGGTGTGTCTACCAAAGACAAATGCCATTACTCCGATTGCATAGAGACCGATGCCAATGTAAAAGATGATTGAATCATTGTACCCTGTGTCTCGAGGTTTGTGGGTTGGTGTAGGTGTTGGAGTAGGCGTGTGGGTTGGAGTTGGAGTTGGGGTAGGTGTTGGAGTTGGTGTAGGTGTTGGAGTAGGAGTAGGTGTTGGTGTAGGAGTAGGTGTTGGAGTAGGAGTAGGTGTTGGTGTAGGTGTTGGAGTAGGTTCAATGTCTACAACACAGAAGTAGCTACAGTTACCACATCCATAGTCAGAAGATCCTGTGTCCTTACAATTTCCGTTACATTTCGCATCGTAACAACATCCCTTTACTGCGCCTTTGTCGTTTTGAGAGCATTTTACATACCCTTTGTTCGCTTTTGGTTTACAGTTAACGCAGGTTCCTTTACATGTGTATGCTTCACCAGCACCAACGCTGGTAATTGGATACTGCACAGTAATGTACGAGTAAATTGCCATAGAAATAATGGCAGTGAATATACTCACGAGGAGTAGTCTAAAACGTTTCATATAAATATAATAAAATTAATGTATTGAGCAGTGATCCCCATTCAATATGTTCTTGTTGTTGTTGCTGTAACGGTTCAATATTTTTTTGTCTTGCAGTAGTTATGGCGAGGTCGAGTAAGAGAGGGGAAGAGTATGGTGAAAATGCGTCCATTTCGTATACTAAACGCTCAATGGTCGATTTGTCGTATGAGATATTCCAGCCACTTTGTATTGAGTATATCGTGAAGTACAGTGTCACAAATTTCTTTTTTTGTTCTGTGCTCAGTTTATTATAGAGTGCCTGCGAGCAAAGGTAATCAACTTCTCCGATGTAGTCTGTGTCCCACCCCCCAAGTTCTGTCCATTTAGTTTTTGGGTTTGCGGCAAGGAAGTCATCAACTGGTCGTGTTAATAACTCGTATTTTTCTAAAACTTTAGCGTACTTAAGGAACATTTCCGAATTCTCATTTTGTTTCCCCGTTATTACTTCGGCAATTGGACAAACAGAGTAATTATAGACTGAGAATATTTTCCATGGTGTTACGCTGCCGACCCACACTCGTTTTGGTTCTTTAGGGTATACAGGGTTAAATGGATAAAGTTCTTCTGTGAGTAGTTTTTGAAGAATTGAATAATCACTCTTATTTGAATAGTAAAGTCCATAAACATAGGAAATCGCCTTTTCCGACGGATTTTCTGAATATTCCCATGTGCAAGCGGTCAATTTAGAGCATTTTTGGTTTGTTGGTTCGAAGAATGCTCTGAGTTTGTATAGTTTTTCTTGAGGTTTCTTTGTTTCAACGACTTGATTAAAGATCGATTCTTTCATGAATTTATTCATGCGAATTCTCCAAAGTTGTGTATAAAGTGCTTTTTGATCAATGGTGGTCTGATCTAGTCTTTTAACTTCGACTGAGGTAGCCTTTGTTGTTAAGAAGGATTCCTTCCCAGTAAATAAGGTAGTGTAATGAGAGAGCATCGAAATAACGTTTCGCTTCGGTCTCTCACTTCTGCCTTTGATTGTTAACGAAATTGGGATTGTTTCGCCTTTTGGCTTGTTTTCAAAATCTTCGGAAAGTAAAAGGCTCTCGTTTGAGATCGCCGATCGCTCAATAATAAGTTTTACATCGTTTTCTGTATTAGTCTGATCTTCGGTACTATTACCTGTGATCATGTCGCAGGTGAGCGTTATTGTTTCTGTAGTATAGGTTACCAATCTCAGTCGACAGTATTCTGTCGTATAGCTGAATAAATTTTTCTCTTGCCCCTGGAGTAATTGAAGTTTTGATCTAATGTTCACATTGTTATCGGGTACCTGAATTGTTTTACTGCTCCAAGATGATGAATTGTCCCAATAAGAATGAACCGATAAGATACTAAATAGTGAAAGTAGACAGATAAGAACCACAAAAAACAGGGCAATAAAAATATTTTTGTTTGTTCTTATAAAGAAAAACATACGTAATTATATAATACTATCGGATAGTATTCAAGTTTGGTCAAACCTTGCATTGTCACCTGCTCTAGTCGATAAGAATACACTCCTTGCCAACGAGTTTCAGTAGATCGAGAGTTGGCATGCTATTTGCACGACATTGGTCGATAATAGTGTCTGGCGGAATCTTGTTTTTAAAGGGATTAATCCCATATAAATTGTTAGTTACAGCACTTAAAAAACCTTTACCATTTTTGTACCTAATGTCTGAAAGAAAGGCAGAATTTTTTGATAGATCATCTAGGTCAGAAATCCATGCTATCGCTGCGTCTGTAATTTGCTGTTGGTATTGCTCGTAATTGAAACAAAAGCCAAGTAGTTCTTCTTCTGTAATTCCTTCTGCTTCCATTGCACGGACGAAGTCTGAGACTGAGTAAATGAATTTTTTACCATCAATACGGTACTTTATTTCGAAAAGATACCTGTCATTTATATAAGGATTCCTGCCAGAAAGTAAATAGGCAGAAAGACTCGCTCTAAGTTCGCCAATATTCGCGGTCGGTGAATCGTTTTCGAGAATATGCGTTGCTTCGTGAGCAATTAAACTATAATCTTGCATGAGGTATCGTTCTGATCGTGGAAAACACGTGATTCGTCTTTTTATTGAATCTACTTCGCAAAACTTGTTTGGTTCGACACCACGAAATCTCGCCGTAATAGGGGTTCCTATATCGGAAATGACACCCAATTCACCTAGTCTGATTCTCAGCGCATTTGCTATTTGTTCTGCTTCTTCGGGGGTTTCAACTGGTGCCGTGGGATCTTTTAACACATAAGATTCTGCGGTAAGGAAATAGGGGTCACTTATTTCATTTATGTTTTCTTCAGTGGCTAATGATGGTATACCTGGGGCAGTAATCACAACGGGAGAAAGATTTTGTTTTTCAGTCACAGGCTTTCCTCCAGTCCTTAACGATTGAGCACTGTTTTTTGAAAATAGGGTAATTATTCTTGCTGGAAGCACATCAATCTTTGCCTGGCAAGAAGAGAGAAATAGTGCTGCAGTAAGAAGGATCCTTTTGTACGATGATAAAAGCGGCTTTTCTCGCCTTTATGTTCTAGCTCTGTCATTAGTGAATTATATAGAAACAAATACGCTTTGTCAGGGTACTTCTAGCTGAGTTTACTGACAAAATACCAGGTAACTATCCCAAGAACACTGATAAAACTAATGACAATTATGGCAACTGTTTTACTCGATAATTTTGGTTGCGAAGTACTTTGGGTTACTGGTGGCACGGTAACAGAATTGGTTGGAGTACTGGTTACTTCAACGCCAAACGGGGCTTCTTCGGTAGAATCAATGCTACTTGGTGTGTCGGTAATTGAATCTGTTGGAGTGGCTGTCGGTGTAGCAGTTGGTGTAGCGGTTGGAGAAGCGGTTGGTGTAGCGGTTGGAGAAGCAGTTGGTGTAGCGGTTGGAGAAGCAGTTGGTGTAGCGGTTGGAGAAGCAGTTGGTGTAGCGGTTGGAGAAGCAGTTGGTGTAGCAGTTGGTGTAGCGGTTGGAGTAGCGGTTGGAGTAGCGGTTGGTTCATCCTCATCAGTAGAAAATGAAATAACATCACCGTACGAAGTCCCCACGCCATTGGTTGCAAAGGCTCGTGCATAGTAAAGTGTATTACTCGTTAGTGATGTCAAGGTTACTGTGTGCTCTCCCAAGTCAAGAGAGTCTGAATCTTCAACAGAATCATCATCGACAGTTGGTGTTGTTGCAGAGTCTGAATAAACAACGCCGGCGGCAGTAATTGATGAACCGCTGTCGCTAACAATATCGATAACAACGGTCGCAGAGGTCTGGTCATCTGCTGTCGCTGAAGTCGTATCAACTAATGGGGTGTCTGGATCGCCTCCACCTGTAGTGAATGTTATTACATCACCATACGAGGTACCGTCTCCATTCGTTGCATACGCACGAACATGGTAATCTACATCGCTTTCTAACCCAGATAGGTTGATAGTATGTTCTCCAAAGTCAAGGTTGTCTGCATCTTCGACAGAGTCATCGTCGATATTTGGTGTTGTTGATGAATTAGAATAGACGACACCGGCAGCAGTAATGGTTGATCCGTTATCGTCAATAATGTCGATGACGACAGTCCCGGCAGTTTCCCCGTCAGCGACCGCTGACATTGTATCAACACTTGGAACATCGGTAATCAACTTGGCATTCTCTAGAGTAATCGCAAAAATACGGACATCCCCATCA
The DNA here is from genome assembly GCA_020853235.1 of bacterium. Taxonomy (GTDB): domain Bacteria; phylum Patescibacteriota; class Dojkabacteria. The sequence goes on from JADYZG010000029.1 coordinate 56,608, forward strand.
ATGGCAGGAAGCTCTATACTTTCGAGCGTTTTTTGATCATTAAGTGGGATTGAGAAGTGATAAATATGAGGATCAGTATTTGCGTCTGGTCCAGAGGGTGTGTTGATGTGATCTTGTGTATATGCAATAGTTTCTCCATACGTAGGCGTGGTATTTGTCCAAAGCGAGACGCCAAAATTTGTTGTAGCACTTGTTGCGTCAGTGTAGTGGATGGTGAAAGGAAGGTCTGGGGTGTCCTCGTATCCCTCTGCTGCAAGGAATTGTAATGATGTTGCATTGTTCGCGGGTAATGGGATTGTCTGTCCATTCGCACCGACACTGTTTGCACTTCCATCAGTAGTTGGTCCGGTATCAAAATCTACTGTATTTACTGTTATTGTTGCAGGAAAAGTGTCTGCTGAGTAGGTGTTGCCATCGTAATTGAAGTTTCCATCGGTTGGATTAGCATCAAAACTAATACCATCGTTATCGAAGTAGGTACTTAAGTCAACCTGAACATTCCCAAGATCTGTTATGCCAAGAACTGCCTGCTTCTTTATTGTGAACAGCCCAGAGATCCCTAAAAGAAATCCCAACAAAAAAGAAATTGAAAATACTGCTGCTATTTGTAGCCTTTTCTTTAATATCGAATTGTTACTTAAATTTTCCATCTTTATAATCTGTGTATTTTCGACTCTACCAGCTTGATTAAATTTTGTCGAGATATGCGAAGAAATAATCGCGTATTATTAGTGGTTTATATCTTGTCGCGTGATGGCAATCAATTATCAATGATTATGATAGAATAATGTATGAGCAGATTAATCGCCTGTATTTGGTTAGCGAATAATAATGGTGAAGAAGCAGTCAAGTATTATATTGACACATTTAACTCGGCCCCCGGTAATCATGAAGGAAAACTTGGAGATATCACTAAATCACCTAAAGCTTCTGAAGAAATTTCTGGTAGACCTGCGGGTTCGGTTCTGACAGCAGAATGTGACCTTGACGGTGTTAGTTTTATGCTTCTTAATGGTGGTCCAGTGGATCAATTCAAGCTGACTGGAGGTACATCGTTTATTGTCGAGTGTGAAACTCAAGAAGAAATTGATTACTTTTGGACAAAGCTTTCGGCTGTTCCCGAAGCAGAACAGTGTGGTTGGTGTACGGATAAATTCGGTATTACTTGGCAAATCGTTCCAAGAATTCTAGATGAAATGATGAGAGATCCTGCAAAAGCTGAGGCTGTTACTGCGGTCTTTATGCCGATGAGGAAACTTGATCTCGAGGCAATTCGAAAGGCAGGGGAGTAGAATCTGAAACCCTAAAGTTTTTATTGTTAGGCAGTATAGCGTAGACCAGTATTTGTTAAAGTTGACTTGTGTTACAGTAAGGGTAATGTTACCAGAAATAGTCGACGGGCCATCAATCAAACCCAAGGTTATTGAAGCTGCCTCTAAGCGTGGTAGGTTTTGTCATCTTGAATTCCATACTTCGGATTTTTCTAAAATTAAGCAACCAAGAAATGTCAATGGTTTTGCTATAGACAGCGATGGGAAATTACTTCTCGTTAAAACACGTGATGGAATGTGGGGACCGCCAGGTGGAAGAATTGAAGAAGGAGAAACTCCTGAACAAGCGTTGGTAAGGGAATTGAATGAAGAAGGAGCAGTTACAATTTCTTCTGATAACATTGAGGGACTTTTTTATACCGAAACTTTTGTTGATGAACCCGTTGGCACGTGGAAATATCTTGGTGCACGACTTAGATATGTTTGTAAGATTCAAAGGAAAGATACTTTTTTAGAAGATCCTGATGGTGATATTGTTGAGCAAGTGTATTGTGATATACAAGACTTGGGAAAATATATCGATTGGGGGGAAACGACTCAATTTCTGATTACTGCGCTGACTGCATATGCAAGAAATTCAGATAATAAAGAATAGGTGGATTGACTGTTATTTTTGTAAGTTTACTCGGGGCGGGTTGCATAGTTGGAGGAGTGGAAGATTGGTTGTGTCTTATAGTATAATTACTCATGGGAAATACATCTGCAAGTGCAGCTGATCAAGAAAAGGCAACATCACTTCGAGAGAAGTTTAAGTCCGAAGGAATGCGATTGGCAACCACATACTATAATGAAGCGCCAGAAGTTGTAAATGGAATATTGAATTTTACGAGCTGTTTCCCTCCAACCGTAAGACGGTCTTGTGTATTGTTGAATCAACATTTAAAGCCATTAGACAAGCTGTCTTCGGAAATTCGCAAATTGGCAATTGATTTACGCGTAGATGAACACCTAAAGAGGCTTAAAGAGTTGTCTATGCAGACACTGGAACAAGAGTATTGGGATCAACATAAACCTGAATATATTGCACGAATTAACGCAATGATTAAACAGTTGCCACAGGAAGAAGTGAAAGAATTGAATGAAAGCGTACAAATTGTCGTGATACCTGCAATGAATGAAACAAATCTGGATAAAACACTCGAGGTGTTAGATGGATCACTATATCCAACAAAATTAGATAAGAAATTTGATAAAGTAATAAAACCGATTGAGGTAGTTGTATATTTCAATCACAAGGAATCTCCTGAAGATGTTCCTGAAGAGGTGCAGCAGTCGCTTCGAATGGCGCAAAAGAAGTATAAAAATATTCGACTGCATATTGTGAGAGAACGGGTGCCACCTGACAATACTGTGCAAGATTCGAAAAAAGTTGCACTCGATTTGGCACTTATGGCAAAAGGTAATGGAAGAGATATACCAATTCTTATGCTTGACGCAGATATAAGTGAGATAAGTCATGGGACTATTCGTAAAACGACCAGGGCATTAAACATTAATCCTTGGCTGCCACGTGCAATTTCAACTGATTATGATATCCCAAGATCCCTGTTACGAGATCATCCAGCAATGTATTATTATTTAAAAATTTACGATGCTGTTGAGGAAGTAGGTATGCTAGAAAGTCCTGCCATGATACAAAAAATATATGGAGGATTTGTACTCTCGATGGCAAAAGTATACTTGGCTGCAGGTGGTCTAGTGCCTTACAGAAATACTTTTGAGGATTCACTCTTTATGCAGCAACTGCTCTGCCTGATGAATGGAAATTTAGATACACTGGCTTTTGTGCCAATTAATTCGGTTAAGGAATTCGACGAGACAGCGCAAATCGCACCAAACCATCTTCGAGAAATTGCTGCTGTTACGGGTGGAGAGTCGGCATATGTTCGGTGGGGAAGTATCTATGAAACGCAAAGGCAAAATGTAGAAGCAGGAAGCATTAGAAAAAGTACGATAGAGAACACGCACCCGTTGTTAAGAAGGTATGATACAAAACAAGAATTGTACCAAGTATTAGAGACTGCGATTATATATTTCTTGGAAAATGAATATAAGGATAGTTTTCATGATTATGGAGTTCAAGCAGTTGTCTTTAATGTTTTTGTTAAAATAGCAGAAAATGCGGGATTATCAAGAACTTCAATAAATGAGATTTGGGAAAAGATTAGTCCAATGTTCCATGAAAATATGATTAAGGGGAAATTGATTAGTATGTCGATATAGGTAATTTAAGTGTATTGACATATTTAGAAGCAGAATCACCGAGGTTGCTATGGAAGTCTTTTTAAGTGAGTGACATATAGGCCGGCAAATGCTACAATACTATAGGATTAATATTATTTGCCTGAGAAAATTATGGGTAAAGATTTCGAAAATAGTCCCCAAAAGGAAGGTATAGATAGTCTTATTAACCCACTTATTACTTACATTTCAGGAATCGTGGTGGGGAGAGAACAAGAAGTGTGTGAGTCTCCAAAATTTCAACGAAATCTTCGGGAGCTTTTACTCACCGGAGCGACCATTTTTGAGAGTAATCAGTTTGTCGAACAGTCATTAGTCAAGCAAATGGTCCGAAATTCGAGAGAGTTCCTGCGTGAACCAGGGGATAGACGCGGTTTGGAAAAAGAACTGCGGAGAATGATAACCCCCGAAGTAGCTCGTGAGTATCAAAAAAACGGAATTTCAAGATTGGTAACACCGTTAGGAGTTATTTCATTTGAGCAGGATGCGCTGCATCTAAACCCAGTTAATTACAGAGAAACAATTGCTTCGTCTGATAATGCGGTCAAGTTGGAGTTGCTTCCAACAACGGATGCTGCAAAAAGTCATGGTGCAGGTAAGGAATTGACCACTGCTGCTATAGAATCTAGACGGCCAGAGATGCCTGACAAGGGGGGAAATAGACAACAAGCAACAAGTCGAACGGTGTTTTCTGCCGCCTTTAGCGCCGTTTTTGGGTTCGTTAGTCTAACTACACAGGTGCCTGCATTATCGAATAGCGGTATGGTGTGTCCGAGTGATCTAAGAAACCTACCGGCCAATGTATTGATTATCCCAGAATTGCCCTTGGGTGTTACCGCATGCAAGATTTACAACCCAATTATTGATGAAAATGGAGCAATTATTGGCTACGAGCCCAACAATGGCACCTTAGAAATTCACATAGACGAGGGAAAGGCAGTTGATATTCTGGAGCTTTGTAGTTTGACACAGCAAAGTAACCCGGAGTTAGTAGATATGTGTGTAGCAGCCATTAGACGTGGTTCTCAGGATGGATTGGTTTCTAATAAATATGCTGCAGGTGCTACAACGATTTCGTTAGAGTTTACGGATGGTGAAATAACAATTGGAAAATCCGGTTTTCTCCAATTATTCGGAGAAAAAGTTGTAATTTCACCTGATTTCCTACTTGCGGGAATTAGGTATATTGGGACGTTAGATGAACAGCAAATAAAGGCAATAATTCAAAATCCACTTCATACACCAACGCCTTTCAGTCAAAATACTCAAACTTTGTCACCAGAGGATGAAGCTGAATACTCCGGGAATACGCCAGAAGAAATTAAGCGTTCAAATGATATGGCGATGGGCGTCTTGACGTTAATAATTTCTGCATTGATACTCATACCGTGGTACAACGAAAGACGGGGTAAAAAGAAGTGAGCACACCTCTCAAAACTGCGAAGAGTGCCTTGCAATGAGGACAACAGTGGGTGAGGTATTGACCTTGTTGCTCACCTATGTTTCTTCTATTTATCGTCATCGTACAAAATAACCCCCATTCTTTTTATTGCGACTAGCTTTTCGCCTTTGTTCGCGACTTTTAACTTTCTTCTAAGCCTTGAAATTACTTTGTCTTGCGCCCAAAGTGAAAACTTCTCATAATTATCTTTCCAAAGAACCTTTTGAATATCCTCTTTTGGTACAAGCGCATTTTTTCTTGATTTCAAGAACTCGTATAATTGTAATTCCCTGCCCGTAAATAAGCTAATACCGCTTTGTGCAATATAATCATCTGGGAGGCTCTTGCAGTAATCGAAGAATATTTTGGAATATATTTGCAGATATCCAAGAATAGGGACGTCGGTTCTAGGTATCTTCCCTTTTGCATATTTGAGTATTAGTCGTTGGTTCTCTAGACTGAAAGTTTTTCGATATTCTTCTAAATACTCAGTAATTAACGGATTGTTTGCGAGAACTTTCTGCCAACCTTTTTTAAATCCAGTGTCTTGCAATATTAAGAACGCGTCATATATTAGTGAATAGTTGCCGCCGCAATAGGTGTAAATATCTTTTCGCATTTTTTTGTTAAGTATTAATTTGTAACGATCTGTAAATACCTCAATCCAATAGTCGGTTTCTTCTTGATTTAAATCGGGGAAATAAAGTAGTGTTTCGCAGAGAGGGTAAGTCAATTTTTGTAAAAAGCGTGACGGTGAATGTTCCATCGGATCGATGTCGTCAAGTAAAAACCAGAACGAACACGCAGGTGAAGTAACGATCTTTCGAGTTCTGTATAGGGCCATAAGAGATTCTGCTGCGATTGCTGGAATATCTTTAAGCCGGTCAATTTTATAAAAAATAATGACGAGGCGTCTCCCTGCATCTGATAGTGTGGTAATGTATTGTTGTAGTGATCCAAGTAGTACCGCGGTATCATCAGTCACAATGTGTTTATATTCTTTATCGGTTTGCGAAATTGAGATACTTAATTGGTGAAGCCAATAATAAGGATTGTCGGATATCAATGGTGTTGGCTCAAAGAAAACAATTACGGCGTTGCGAGGTAGGTATTTATTAAATACATCTCTTTTTCCAAGAACATACATCAAGAGGCCAGATTTGATTGACTTGTAAGTACCAATAATACTTCCTGATTTACCTATAGATAATTCGTTAAAGAAGGGAGTAAGTCTTTTGAGTATGTCTTTTTGTGGTAGCGGTTGATGCTTCGTCACGGCTAAGTATATCATAAATGTCAGAAACGGTCAGGGTGGTGTCAAGTATCCCATAGTCGGTACTGGTATATTTACCCATGATAGAGAAAAATTTCGATAAAGAATACATAAAAAAGTGTATTAGCCTCGCGAATCAGGCGTATAATGTAGATAAGGATGTTCCGTTTGCCTGCATAATCGTTAGGAAGGATGAAATTGTAGCAATCGCAAAAAATCGCGCTACAAAGGGCGACATTACCAGACATGCTGAAATTCTAGCAATACAGGAAGCTCAAAAAATACTTGATTCATCAGATTTAAGTGAATGTACGTTATACAGTAATGTAGAGCCTTGCCCCATGTGTTCGTTTATGATTCGCGAATCAAGAATAGCAAAGGTGTGTTTTTCTTTGTCCTCTCCTAAAATGGGGGGGTATTCTAAATGGCCAATATTACAAGATGAGGCGTTGGGGCATATTTATCCTTTTAGCAAACCACCAAAAATAGTAAAGGGTATTTTGAAGCATGAAGCAAAACGTGATTTCGAAAAACTTGGGTGGGTAGTTTTTAGTGAGTAAAATGGAAATTTTATGCGTAGTTGATGTTATACGAAGCATAGAAGACTCGTCTATACGAGTGTTGAAATACTCAATTTCTTGTTTTAACTCTAGTAGATAAGTTTATTTTTTGTATTTTCGTGTTCTGTTATTACGTGATATTTTGTTAATTCTTCTATTCGAGTCGCAGCGGGAATTTATGAAAAACTGTGGGTAGGCCCATAATGGGTCCAACGGCGGGGGGAGTAATGAACCTGCTGATATAGAGTTTGTAGATTGTTATTCCCTTGGTGTAAACCCTATTTTTGTGTAATGGAGATAGTGCAAATTCACCAGACCTCCGCATCGTAACTCCCTATAGTTGGTATCATTAGTCCAATCCATTTCATAAGATAATCGCAAGGGGATCCTAATTTGTATTGGTGGAGTAGTGTCGATGTATACATACCTGAACGCAAAACGGTATTTTTTTATTCCTCCACCTATTGAACATCCTCCTGTGTAGTTATGTAACCCTTCACGTAAATCTTTGTATGCATTTATAGGTTGCAAAAGTACAAAAATACTTAATATCATTACTGCCACTCCTACAAAATAAGCAGTTTTATTAATTCTCAACCCAGCCGTAACAAATTTAGGAATTCTTGCTAATGCATACAGGAGGCTTGCAAGACAAAGGGCTGACATCAAAATATTATTTGTCAAAACTATTTTCCAGTTATACTCCGTGAGTATTTCTGGAAATACAAAAAATTGTAGAGATGCATACATCCATGGTACTAGAATAAAAAGAGAATATAGCAACAACGATGATTTTAATGAGTATCTTCTATACATGATATATAAACACGAAAGAACAAATCCAATGGGGAATAGAACAAAAGAGAATCCTGCCATAATATTTCCTAAGTAAGAAAAATAATAAAATATACCTTCAACGACGATATTCAGGAGTGCTATATGTAAAAACTTTCTTTTCATATCGGTTCTAGGAATTTTTCGATATAACTAGATTGTACTATCAAATGTTTTAAATGTTTATGATTGGTAAGCGCCAATGTACCTTACGAAAACCTTTTTATAGTATCTTCAAGAATTGCAAAGAGTCTAAAATGGGTCAATGATGGGAGGAAGTGATGGAACCAACTACTATCCTCTTGGAGTAACACGCTCTTTTGAGTCTTTTTCTTGTGGATCTGTTGTTATCACTTTTAATAATTCTTTATCATCTTTACCTAGGTATGCACGGACATTATTTCCTGTAAGATCTAATACTGCCTCATTTACGGCGTTTAACATTTCTCTTTTCATCATTGGCGTCGTACCATCACCTCCTAGTGCTGACAATAGCCAGTAAGCTGTGTAATCCGGTATCTTACCCTCTTCTGTTAATTGACACATTGTGTTAAAAACTATGGCTTTTGAGTCAGGAGTCATGTTTCTTGCGTTATTTGTCAATGCAGATACCAAATTTTCTCTCTGTATACCCTCAAGTCCAATACCAGCCTTGTGATAAGGCCCTGTCCCAGCTCTTTGGAAAGTTTGTACCGCATTCATGTAGTTTATCCTTAGCTGCGCCTGTTGAGATTCGCTCGTCATATAAGTAATTATAATACATTGACATTGGAGTTGTAAATAAATTAGGAAAATCCTATTTGGGGTCAGTTATTAGCCAGTTTCTGAACCGAGCAATTGATCTAACGATGTTAGCCGAAAGCAAGGTTAGATTTTATCAATTATATTTCTTAGTACAGTATTTTGGTTGTAGGTGAATGCAAGTGATTTCCCACATTTCTGCTGACAAGGTTCTCCAGAAATAATAATGACTCCATTATTATTTCTGGGGTCATTTCTCGGGATGGCGAGTACTTGTTTTTGAGCGCTGCAACCTGCACAACATGCTTGTATCCTCCCGTCTGTGATTTTGAAGTCAACGAATTGTTCGGGGTCATGTACTGCATGTTGCCCGTCCGTATCGGTCTCTTCTCGACCACGAACAACCAAAATAGCACTAAATAATTCATTCATTCGAGAATCAGAATATCTAACACTTCCTGCAAAATCCTTCACTACAAAAGGCCGATCGAGCATCCAACGGTCTTCTTTGAGAACGCCTTCCCACTTGCCACCCTTTGTTACATCCTTCATCGTTTGGAGCATTTTCCTCACCATGCGGAGCTGAGTTTCAGCGCTGTCCATAGCGAAGGGGAGCTGCCCAGTCGTTAGGTAACCGCTGTTCTTGTCCATTATTAAATCGACCACATTCTCGTCTGAGGCGATGGGGATTCTGTAAATATGCTCATCTACTTTCCCTTTTTGTGCCTCAATTGCTCCTCGAGTTATTGCAATATGTTTCCCTTCTTGTCTCAGTGTTTCAGGAGAGAACATGTCGATAACAAAGTCGTAACGGTTTGATAAATAATCATCCATGTCCGGATGCTCAAGTCTAAAATCTCTATCCTCTACTTCTGGACGAATTTCATCATATCTAATCGGATAAATACCATGCCTATTCAGGCTTTCGGTAATTAATTTCGCATCTTCTCTCAATCCCGGGGGATGATTGATAAGGATTCTTGGTTTAAATAGGGCGAGTTCTGTAAATGCTTTGTTAAGTTCCGCATTCCGGACGTCAGGGGAAATGGGTAGATAGGTATTGAATCCTGCCATACAGTATTATATCAAAAGATTTAATGTGAAAATTCCATATGGGGTCAATGGTGGGAAGAGGTAATGAAAAAGGTAAGAAGTTTGCAGGAAATATACTAGGTGCAGAATGTATTTTCGGGATAGGATATTGAGAATAAACTAAACATTATGAATAAATCACAATCATATATTAAAAATTAGGAAACAAAGAAAAAGAGCTAGAGATCCTAGAATGATATTTCAAACAAAAGTATTCAAGTGAATCGAATCAACTAACTCTTGTTGAAAGATTAAGAAAGCTTAAAATTTAAAGAAATTGTCACTGCTTTTCTCGGTGGCTGATGAGCATCGAAATATACATTAGTATAGATTCCGTGTATAATTCCGTATATAAAAAAACAACTTAATCATACATGTCAGAATTTGATTCCCTTAGTAATATATTTGAAGCAAGGAAATCCTCTAATACTGTTATGGAAGCCTGCAAGAGACTTGTACGAGAGAAAGATCCTCAAATTATTATAAATTGTACTGAACGTGATAAAGCCCAAGCAGCATTAGTGGCAAAAAACGAGATGAGTTCGTGAAGATGGCAAACGATAACTTTGCTCTCGTGCCTTTTGTTATACAAGAGATACTCAAGAACGCATATAAGTATGAAGAAAAGACTGAATCTATTGAAGAAGAAATTGAACTAACAAAGCTCTTTCCGTTCAAAATCAGCGTCCAGCAAGGCAGAAATACGCTTGTAGTATACAAAGAAGCCGAAGCAGAAGAAGGGCGAAAGGGTCATCTTGGCTTTCACATCAATCCGTATGCATTTGATAGTGGTGATGAAAAAGATTTATTCCGATACCTCCGAGATGTGCTTGATAAGAATGAGACAGTAAAGGATGTTTATTTTACTGGAGCCCGTGTGTGTGCGGACCCTAACAGAACCGACTTCTATTTTGAATACTGGAGCCCAGAACAAAAAAGGATTGCCCGATACTTTCCCGATTTTCTCATTGAGCCAACAAAACGCTTTATTGTGGTTGAAGCTAAGGGAAGTGACGAGAAATCAGAATACGAGACAAACAAGAAGTCTTACAAAGGCAAGATTGAAAACCTTACAAACGAGATTTTAGCAAAAGAGATTGGATTCAATGAGTTCCAGAGTGTAAACAAGAACTTTGAATATCACATCATCTTTGATGCTTCGCTCCAAAGAGAACAGCTTAAGTTACGAAATATGATTGAAGAAAGCAAGTGAAAAAAGGAATTCTTCTAGCTCGTGTCTCAACTCCCGAGCAACAAAAACAAGGACTTTCCATAGACGATATACAGCTTCCTCAACTACGACAATACGCTCAAGACAACGGAGTAGAGATCGTTAATGAATTTGTATTTCAAGAGACTGCGAGTCAAAAGCTTCGGAAAAAATTTGACGAAATGGTTGCTTCCATAAAAGCAAGCAAAGATGTAACTGAGATCATTGCTTTTCGTGTAGAATTACTCAGGATGAATATGACAATTACAGAAAAAAGTGTAGAGCCGAACAACAAGATTACAAAGACAAACTAGCTAGGCTTGAGCAGGCAGACGAAGAGTACTATGTCACGGTATCTCTGCTACTTGAGCTTGCTTCCAGAAGTTACGAATTGTTCTTAGGTTCAGAACCAGATGAAAAACGTGAGATTATTCAACTCACACTTCAGAACCTGTCATTGAAAGATGGAAAGCTCCAATATACCTTACAAAAGCCCTTAGATAGTATCTTCAAAACTGCAAAGAGTCTAAAATGGGGTGGCTGATGGGATTTGAACCCACGACCACCTGCTCCACAGGCAGGCGCTCTACCACTGAGCTACAGCCACCATAACATCGGATTATAGCAAGAATCGCCACACGGGTAAATATTTGTGACTAGAATTTGCTAGATTCCGGATTCTCGACTTCATTTCTTTTTTCTTCTATAATTCCGAATGAAAGTTGCATTGGAGATATTTTTCATTAAGCTCGTTGGCGAGGAAGTTAGTTATCAAAAAACTATAACGGATATCAGTAGCACGTCTCTGGATCCAACAATAGCGATTAACGAAGCAATTTCAAAAACTTTTTTAGGAGGCAATGTGCCCATTCAAGATCACTACATTGTCCATTCAACGAGTTGGCGGTTTGACGAAGGTACAGTAATTCTAACGTATATTGTTTATTCGGAAAAATTCCAATTTCCCCACAAAGACACAAATGTTTTGCCCTTAAGTAATTTACGCATCGAACCTGTGAGGTTTCAACACGGTAATACGGTGATTGGTGAAGTGAATGTTATATCGCACGCAATCAGACATTTAGGCTTTTTAGTTGGTCACGACTCCGAAGGAAAGTACGTTCAGGCTACGAGCCCCGAAACCATTGAGAAATTAAAAAAGATTTATCCAGTGCTTGCAGGAAGGATTTGAATGTATCGATTATTCTTAGAAAACTTTTCGAAACTATCTGTCGTCAGGCAATATTTTTTTGCTCGTACTTTTTATGATTGGGGGATTTACATATTCGATGCATTTTATTTGACGTATGTTTTCAAAGAGAGTGGTGATGTGAGTACGGTAGTATCAAATGCATTAGTAACACTAGTCGCCATATTTTTTGGGTTTATTCTTGGTTCGATTCTTATGAATAAAATAGGAGTAGAACGAAACTTACGCTTCAGTTTCGTATTATTTATCCTCACTGGAATGTTGGGGGTCTATCTTCTCTCAATAGGGGCAATGTCGTTTCTGGTTATTTCGTTAGCTCGAGGAGTCGCAGAAGGGTTCTTTTGGGCATATGCGAATATTATAGAATTATCGGGACTACCATTTGTTTCACGAGGGAAGTTTTACAGTATTTCTCAGGGTGTGAATGGTATTTTTAGTATTGTTGCGCCGGTTACCTTGGGATATTTATTAACGAAAGCAAATTCATTGATACCTTCATTTATTATTTTTTCCTGTATTTGCATAGTCGCCGTACTAGTTCCGTATAAGTTCGATATGAACGAGAGGTTATCCATTGATTTTTTGAAGTTTGAACGGTTTATAAGGAGACAAACAATAGGTAATTACATTACAATTAAGATGGTTTTGTCTGCTATCTGGATGATTGATTGGCTTATTTTGGCGATGATTCCCTTGGTGATTCTTGGTAACGAACTCAACATCGGGGTTTACCTGACAGTTTCGTCTCTTGTTGGCGTGGTGATTGCATTTATCACTCGTGCTGCGACTATTAAAGAAAAAGTAAAGTTTGGTGGACCTTTGGTTATAATTAGTGCGTGTGCAAATTTACTTTTTGCATTTCAATTTACTCCGATAATGCTTTATGTCAACTCACTCGTGGTGACGATCGCCAGCTCTATAACTTCGCCAATGGAGTTGGATTTGTCGGTAAGAATAACAAATAGCATAGATACCAATAACAGTATGGGTGTTGAGTTAAACTTGTTCCAGGAATTTGTCTATACAGTAATGCGCGTCATAGTTGGTGTCTCGGTTATCTCTATATTCACTGTTGGATTGTCAGTTACTGCGGTACTCAAGCTACTAGTTGTAGTGACTGCGGTGCTCAAATTAGTAAACTTCTTCTTGTCGGTGAGGTATTTGAAACTTGTTAATTAAATCCCGTATATTTCGTCCCGTTTTGGTCCTTGGAGAATCCCGTAAGTATCAACGTTCCGTCTTCTGCAAGCGAAAAGTTAAGGTATCGTGTTACGCTTTCTTCTGAAAACGGTGTGTCTGGTGTTTCAACTCTTCGCTTTTCGATAACGGTTTGCTGGCATCTTCGTGTCCCTCTAATTTCTAGATGGTTTCCCTTGTCGATTAGCGAACCTGCAAATTCGAAATCCACAGTTTTGTAGATTGTACTGGTTGTTGCGTACAGTCGGGGGCTGTTATCGATGTCAGTTCCAAGCCAGGAGTCTAGAGATTCTCTATCATCTTGTGATTCCGGTGCAGATAGTAAATTGAGTACTGAAATATCCTTTGTTTTGTGCTTATTCATAAATTGGTTTGCCAGAACTTTGCTTTTTTGAACAACGGAATTGGTATTGCAGGTAAATTGCTGTGTCTTTGTCTCTGTTGGAGTTGGCATTTTTGAAGGTGTTACGGTCGGGGTAACGGTTACAGCGGGGGATTTAAGTAATGGTGGAGTTGCCGAAGCTGTTGGGGTTATAAGTTGTTGTTTGTTCGTATCATTCTCACCTAAAACAAAAGTGTTGGGAATCGCATTATTCTCACTAAGTTTTAGTGAAGTGTTTTGACTAGAAGAAATAGCAAAAATACTGACCACAAGGATGAGTCCTATAATTCCGATTGTGACTGAAATGTCTCGTTGCATAGCGAATTATACCCCAATTTACTTTGACAGCGGTAGTTCCTATCTGTTACAGTACCGAGAGTAACATAACAAAACTGTAGCGCATGGAAAAGACAAAAAAGCTAGGGATTTCTAAGAAAAAAACACAAAAAACTCCCGTAAAATCAGTATCAAAAATAACACCAGAAAGTGAATATGTAACTTTGAGTATGAAAGGACTTTCACTGCCATGGGCAATTCTTTTGGGTGTCTTTATCTTTACTGCAGGAATCGGTTCCGCAATCTATTTTGGCTTAAAAGCCCGTCCTGTTACTACAACAACGACTGATACGAATGCTGCTCCTACATATGCAGCGAATGAGTTTGCTGAGGTTTCAATTCCTTATGTCGCCGGCCCACTTCAAGGCGATAAAAATGCAAAAGTTGTTATCCTTGAATTCAGTGATTTGGTTTGTCCCTATTGTCAGAAATTCCATAACGAGTCTTATCAGGATATCCTTCAGAATTATATAAATACAGGAAAAGCAGCTCTTCTTTACAAACATTATCCACTCTCGTTCCATAACCCAGCAGCGACAATTGCAGCCAAGGCTTCTTACTGTATTGAATCGTTGTATGGAGATGAAAAAATGTTTGAATTCAATGATGCATTCTTCTTAAATAGTGGCACAATGACGCAAAATGCGTACGATAAGAGTAATAATCCTGTTATCAACCTTAAAGATAAAGAATTTTATGCGCTTATTGGAAAAATCAGCGGGGTTGATTCAGGCAAAGTTAAGACTTGTATGAATTCACAAGCGGCACTCGACAGACTCGCAAGCGATGAGAAAGAGTTAACCGATTTTCAGACTGATATTACCTCGAAAGGTCTGTCACAAGGCCTTGGGACTCCATCATTCGTGATTGGAACAGTTAAGGATGGAGTATTGACAGGACGGCTGATAGAAGGTGCCTATCCAATGATTGCCTTTACCAACGTCATCGAAGAACAACTAAAGAAATAGCGACACTTTTGGTTCTTACTACTTAGTTCATACTGAGCTATCATGAGAATAAAGTTCGGCAAGCCAAGTATTCCTGTCCTTATGTTTACTAGTGGTCTAGTAGGAATGTTACTCTCACTATTTCTGTGGTATTCCCATTTGAATGCTGCAAAAGTGATTGGTTGTTTAACAGGTGGTTGCGAAGTCGTTCTTTCTAGTCCGTACGCAAAGACCTTTGGTGTTCCTATCGCAGCATACGGTTTTGCATATTACGCTGTACTTAGTCTTGTCAGCTATTTTCGTATGGTAGATGACCGTGTTGGTATTGTTCGGATATCAAGCTGGGTACTTGCAAGCACAGGAATTTTGGCAAGCATATATTTTTTCTATCTTGAATTGTACAAGATTCATGCAATTTGTTCGTGGTGTAAAGTTTCTACGGTACTAACGGTGTTTCTTCTGGTTCTCGCTGTTCAAGAAATTCGCAAGTTTGGTGGTTGGAAGAAT
The DNA here is from genome assembly GCA_020853235.1 of bacterium. Classification (GTDB taxonomy): domain Bacteria; phylum Patescibacteriota; class Dojkabacteria. The sequence goes on from JADYZG010000029.1 coordinate 71,910, forward strand.
TTTCTTAGAGAAATTAAAGAATTAGCGAATTAAGTGCTACTATTCTATAACGACATTAATTCTTTATTCCTTTAATAAGATAACTCGCTAAACTATGATTTCGCAACAACAGGCAACTGCATCTGTTTCTGTTATCGGCATAGTCTTGTTTTATGTCCTTTGGTCTATGGTACAGACAGGATCGTTTCTTCCCTATGTCTCGGAGGGCACGCCTGCTATTGGTAATGTGATGGTTTTTTTAATCCTATTCTCGCTAATTTGCGGTGCTTTGTGTGCAGTGTTCGGATCGTTTGGTGTTACGGCAATTTCTTGGATACGGAAACGAGAACTTCGACTCGAAAGTTATGCAATTTTTTCTTGGTTTATTTTTGCCACAGTGCTTATCTTTATTACCTTGATACTTCACGTATTCAAGCTCATATCTTTGCAGGTTAGTTTGTTGAGTTATGCGTTTGTTTGGGGTATAGTCATGTATGGCAGAATCAAAGGGAAAAATCGTTACGCAAAATACCTTGCAAGAGGTTCTAGCCCAGGAAAAGGCGAAAATCCCCTCAAAATTTGATTTTAATAAAACACTTTTTTCGTGGGAAGCGAATGATCGACCGCAGTACTTTCTGTCAGGAACTCAAAAACTTGGCTTCACGAGTTTGGTTATTCTACTTGGGCTATATTTTCTCTGGGTTGGTCAACCATTACTGACCTTTGTCGCTGCATCAGTATTTTTTATCCTATTCGTCATTGTTAGCGTCCCACCGATGCGTGTAAAACATCATATAGAAAAAGTAGGAATCCGATCGAGTGAGGTCTTGTATGAGTGGGAAAACATGAGAAGATTTTGGATGGCAGAAAAAGACGGTCATATCGTGCTGTATATTGAAACAAGGCTGAGATTTCCGCCCCGATATATTTTTATGATAGAAAGTTTTGAAGAAGCACTGGAGATTTCTAAATACCTGATCGAAAAGATGGAATATAGATACTTAACAAGTTCTCAGTCATCGTTGGATAGAACCCTAGAGGGAACGTATATAGACCCAGTCATCTTTTTTGGGGAAGAGAAACTTGTTGAAAAAGAGGAACAAAAATAATGACAACAATTCAACATAAACACTTAAAGATTACAAAATACGAACACGATACTGTTGTTATTACTAGCGAATCGCCAGATTTAACTTTTGTTATCGATCCCTTTCAATCGACTGGTGTATTTAGGCCGGGAGGGAAGGTTGATATTGTCTTTATTTCTCACGATCATTTTGATCATTTTTCGCCAAAGGATATTCAGACACTTGCAGGCAGGGAGACTGTTTTTGTTTTTCCAGCATCGATACTTGATAAGGTACAGACTTTTCTCGATGTCGCGCCAGAACGACTAATTCCTGTAGTGCCATTGGAGGAGTATAAGATTCCTGTGAAGAATACTGAAATTACGGTCATGGCTGTACCTGCATACAACGTAGATAAACGTTCTCCGCAGGGCAATTTGTACCATCGCAAAGATAAAGAATATGTCGGATTTTTGCTGGATATTGGTGGTTCACCAATCTATTTTGTTGGTGACTCGGATCCAATTCCAGAAATGGAAGCACTCGCGGGAATGGTAGAGGTACTTTTGATTCCTGTTTCTGGCGTTTACGTGATGGACGTTGAGGAGGCAGTGGAATTGACGCAGCGATTGCAGCCACAGTTGGCAATTCCATTGCATTATGGTTCGGTTGTTGGCGATGCAGGAATGGGTGAACGGTATAAACAGCGGGTTGGCGAAGAGGCACCACAGATTCACGTAGAGGTGTAGTGGCTGTTGACGACATTGACTTTATCACAATCCCCGTGTATAATCCATTCAGCCATGTCTATTCACACCAACGCAATTCCCGAAACATCGAAAATTCGGGATCAAAGTAAGTTGCGCCCGGCGGATATGACTCCCCGTAAATCCAACGAGTCGGTCGAACTAGAGATTAGCTTACCAATGCTTCTTGTATTTATTGTAGCTATTGGTGTTTTGGCGTATGGTCTTTTTAGCTTTTTCGGCAACAAAGACAATTCAAATACAATTTCAAAAAAACCACCAACAGTTCTAGTCGATGGAATGGTTGACGTTACCTTATCAACAGAATATCTTACGATTTTAGAAGATTCTAAAAATGCAAAATATGCGTTTGTTGAGTTTAGCGATTACGAGTGCCCCTATTGCAAGGGCTTTACCGTAGGATTCGATGGTGAAACTGTTTCTTCGTATGCCGAAATTAAAAAGCGTTACGTGGATTCTAAGGTTATGAAGCATATGTTCGCTCCGTATATTGCTGTTCCTAGTCATAAACCAGCAGCAACGAATGAAACACTTGGATTTTATTGTGCTGCGGCTCAAGGTAAGGCAAGAGAATATCATGAAAAAGCATTTCAGAAGACTACAGGAAACGGATTGGGTATCGACAAAAAGGGTGCAGAAAGAGGAGCAATTCTAAACCTCGCAAAAGAAATAGGAGTGAATGAAGCTGAATTTGCTGCTTGTTACGATAAACGAGATATTGTTGCGATAGATCGAATACAAGAAAAAATTGAAAAAGATGTTAAAACACCGTGGGGTGATAAGTTCGGAAGCCAAAATTTTGGTACTCCGGCATTCGCGGTATGTAAAATCTCTGCAGATAATCCAACAACTTGTGTTGGGAAGGCCTATGTTGGTGCTTGGCCTTATGCGGACATGAAGGGAGTATTAGATACATTTTTAGGCGCTGATGCACCTAAATAACAATTAACTTGACGCAGGACTAGTCACATGGCAAAAGTAAGACAACGTCTCAACCTTGCGAAAAATAAGTTCGAATTTGCATTTCCGGACTTTTTTGAATCGCATCACCGCTCCTATAATTGGTTTTTAGAAGAAGGAATTAAACAACTTCTCGCAAGTGTAAATCCAATCAAGGATAGCCTTGAGAAGATGTGGAGTTTGGAACTTCTTGATTATTACTTCAAAGAGCCAGAATACACGCTCAACGAAGCATTGGAATACGACCTCACGTACAGCAAGCCAATGTTTGTGAAAGCAAAATTGACTAACCTTAAAGACAATGAAGTTAAAACACAGGATGTTTACTTCATGGATGTTCCAGTTCTTACCGAACAAGGACATTTTGTCATTAATGGAGTCGTCAGAACCGTTCGACATCAGTTAGTTCGATCAGAAGGTGTTATCTTCCAGGAAGAAAAGAATCCATTACTCGTTTCCGCAGGAGAAGTTAACAAAGTAGTCGCACGATTGATTCCATCACGAGGTGCATGGTACTTATTCGATGTTAACAAGAAGAATGTTATTACTATCCGATTGATTAGACAGCGCGTTAAAATTCTTGTTACCACATTACTCCGAGCACTTAAGGGTTACTCAAATGCACAGATTGTCGAACTCTTTAAAGGTGTTGATCCAAGTGGTAAATATATTAAGGCGACTCTCGATCATGACCGAACAACAACAAGGGAAGAAGCAGTTATGGATATTTATTCCAAGCTTCGACCAAATGAAGTCGCAACCTATGATCGTGCAAACCGTTATGTTCGAGGATTCTTCTTTGACTCACGACGATTTTACCTTGGACCAGTTGGTCGATATCAACTGAACCAGAAATTGGGGTCATCGTTTAAGAAGCCAAAGTTGTATACTAAAGATTTAATCGCAATTCTCAGACAATTAGTATTAGTAAACGAAGGTAAAGAAGCAACCGACGACGTCGATAGCTTGATGAACCGACGTGTTAAGAGTGTTGGTGAAATCTTGTTTGAAGTTGCAAACGATGCAATGACACGATTCGAAAGAAACGTTAAAGATCGTATGAGCCGACTCGGAAACGAGAAAGGTGTCATGCCAGCAAGCTTGATGAACACAAAGACAATCTCAGCGCAGCTCGAATCATTCTTCAGTATGTCACAGTTGTCGAAATTCATGGAACAGCAGAACATTTTCGGTCAGATCGAAGAACTCCGCCGAATGACTGCAAAAGGACCTGGTGGTCTGCAAACGAAGAACGCAGGCTTTTCAGTTCGTGACGTTCACTTCTCACACTACTCACGTATCTGCCCTGTAACTTCTCCAGAAGGTATTAACGCAGGTTTGGTTACTCACTTCTCGGTTTATGCACGATTGAATAAATATGGATTTGTTGAAGCACCATTCCGAAAACTCCAGAGCGAAGTAGAGAATAAAGAAAAGCTTTTGGTAAACAAAATTCTTCGAGAAGACGTAGAAATCGGAAAGAAGAAACTTGAGAAGGGAACTTTCATTGATGAAAAAGTTGCAAAAGAACTTGCAAAAGCAAAACTTGAAAAAGTTGCAGTATATCCATTCTTGACTGATGTTGTTGAATATTTCAGCTATCATGAAGAAAAAGGTAAATACATCGCAATGTTCAGCGCAGCACACGACGAATTTGGTAACTACCTTCCAGGTATTATTACCGCACGTCACGATGGCGATTACCACTTAGAATCATCAGAAAAGATTCAGTATGTTGATGTTCACGGTTGGCAGATCGGTTCACTCGGTTTGGCATTGATTCCGTTCGCAGACAGAACCAACTCATACCGTACAATGATGGGTTCAAACATGCAGAGACAGGCGTTACCATTGGTATTTCCAGAGGCCGCCTATGTCGCAACCGGTGTTGAAAAAGAAATTGCTCGACAGAGCGGAATGGCAGTATACGCAGAGAAAGATGGTGTCGTAGATTATGCAGACGCAAACTACATTGTTGTTAAATATAAGGATGGAGAGAAGAAAGAGTACAGACTCCAGAACTTCTTCCGAACAAACGACAACACTGTTATGACACAGAAAGTTTTGGTTACACCAGGCGAAAAAGTTGCTAAAGGTGACTTACTCGTAGACGGTCCATCAATGGATCAAGGTGAACTTGCACTTGGACGAAACGTCTTGGTCGCGGTACTTTCTTATGAAGGATATAACTATGATGACGGTTTTGTTATCTCAGAAAAGATGATCCAGAACGATATGTTCAGCACAGTCCAATTGAAACTTCACACACAGGACTTGCGAGAAACAAAGACTGGTCCAGAAATTTTGACCTCAGATATTCCAGGTCTCAACTACAAACTTCTTCGCAACCTTACAGCAGATGGTATTGTTCGAACTGGTAGCGTTGTTCGAGGTGGTGATATTCTTGCAGGTATTATTTCTCAGAAAGCAGAGAAACAACTTTCACCAGAAGAAGCACTTCTCCACGCAGTATTCGGAGAATCAGCAAAAGAAGTTAAGAATAACTCACTTCGAATGCCATATGGCTCAGAAGGTATTGTTGTAAAAACACAAATTCTCTCACGAGAAGATGGGTACAAACTTCCAGCTGGCGTTATCCGACGTGTTAAAGTTTGGATTTCAGAACTGAAGCGAGTTAACTATGGAGATAAATTCTCTGGGTACTATGGAGACAAAGGTACGGTATCAGCAATTCTTCCTGTCGAAGATATGCCTTATCTCGAAGATGGTACACCAGTAGACGTCGTTATGACTCCATTGTTGGTTAAGCGTATGAACATGGGTATTCTTTACCAAATGTATTACTCAACACTTGCAAAAGAAGCAGGCGAAATGCTTGAGATTCCAAACTTCGAAGATCTAGATCAAGAACAAATTGACAAGCTCTTAGAAAAAGTTGGTGTCGAGAAGCTTGGTAAACAAACACTTTACGATGGACGAACCGGTGAAGCATTGCAAAACAAAGTTGCAGTCGGTTGGAGATACTTCATTCGATTGAAGCACATCGCAGCAGACAAGATGCACGCACGTTCAACAGGACCATACTCAGTCGTGACACAACAACCAGTCGGTGGTAAAGCGCAACTCGGTGGTATGCGATTCGGAGAAATGGAAGTTTGGGCATTGCAGGCACACGGCGTTCCATACACACTTCAGGAAATCTTGACCATTAAGTCAGACGATATCCGAGGTCGAACACAAGCCTATAAGTCGATCATTCAGGGAGATCCAATCAAGATGGTTAACATTCCGGAATCGTTCCACGTCTTGGTTAAGGAATTGAACTCACTTGGTATTAAGGTCGAGCTTTTGAAAGGTGAAAAAGAAGAATCAGCAGAGGAATTAATCCACGCAGAAGCACAAGCAGATGAAGAGGATGTCGTTCCAATGTCAGAAAACAAGGAAGTTCTCATTTCTGATGAGCAACAGCCTGAGAATGAAGTTAACATGAAGGAGGAGGGTTAAACATGCAAGACTTTTCAGCAATCAAACTACTTCTTGCCTCACCAGAGGACATTCTCTCTTGGTCATACGGAGAGGTCCAAACCGCAGAAACAATTAACTATCGAAGCCTTAAAGCTGAACCAGCTGGCTTGATGTGTGAAAGAATTTTCGGTCCTATCAAGGATTACGAATGTTACTGTGGAAAATACCGCAAGAAGAAATATAAAGGAATCGTCTGTGATAAGTGTGGAGTCGAAATTGCACCAGCAAAAGTACGACGAGAAAGAATGGGTCACATCAAGCTTGCAGTTCCAGTCGTTCACGTCTGGTACGCGTACGGTGTTCCAGCAAAACTTGCAATTCTTTTGAACATTCCATCAAAGAAATTGATTTCAGTTATCTATTACATTCGTTACGTTGTCACTGAAGTTGATAAAGAAAAACAGGCAGAAGCATTAGTCGAAGTTGCAGATCTTTTGAAGACAGAACTCGAACAGGTTGATAACGACTATGCAGAGCGACTACAGGATCTTGGCGGAAAACTTGCAGCAGCAAAGAAGAAGGCGGAAAGCAAGAAACTCGCAGATGCAGATCGTGTTGAAGTCGAAAAAGAAGTTGATCTTCTCTCGAAGCAGAACGCACTTATGAAAAAGGAAGTCGTTGATGCAAAAGAAGAAATCACCAAGAAATACGAAAACCTTAAGGCTCTTGTTGAAGAACTTCACTACAAATCAGTCGTCTCAGAAGAAAGCTATAGGGAATTGGCTCAACTTGGAACAAAATTCTTTACCGTCGATATGGGTGCTTCAGCAGTTGAAAAATTGCTAGGTGACCTTGATCTTGGCGCTCTTAAGACTCAACTCGAAGATCAGTACAACACCACAAAAGGTGCAGCACGAATTCAAGTTGAACGACGACTCAAACTTGTCGAAGGATTCCACAGAAACGGACTTAATCCACAGTGGTTGGTCTTTAAAGTTGTTCCAGTTCTTCCAGCAGACCTCCGACCAATCGTTGCATTAGCAGGTGGACGTTTCGCAATCTCAGACGTAAACGATCTTTACCGACGAGTCATTAACCGAAACAACCGTCTTAAAGAACTTATGGAAATCGGAGCACCAGATATTATCCTCCGAAACGAAAAGCGAATGTTGCAAGAAGCGTTTGACGCATTGATCGACAACCAGCACCGCTTTAACAAACCAGTTCTTAACCGAATGGGTATTCCTTACAAGTCGCTTACAGAAGGACTTCGAGGTAAAAAAGGACGATTTCGACGAAACTTACTTGGTAAGCGAGTCGACTACTCAGGACGTGCAGTTATCATTCCAGATACAAACATGTCACTTGAGCAGTGTGGTCTTCCAAAACTTTTGGCTCTTGAAATGTTCAAACCATTTGTTGTTCACAAAATGATCGCAAAGGGTATTGCAGCAACAATCAAAGAAGCAAAAGATCTGATCGAAGCATACGACAGCCGATTGTGGGATATTCTTGAAGAAGTTATCAGCACTCGAACTGTTCTCTTGAACCGACCTCCAACGCTTCACAAATACAACATTCAGGCATTCAAGCCAATCTTGGTAGAAGGAAGCGCAATCCGTATTAACCAGTTGGTTGGTCCAGGGTATAACGCAGACTTCGACGGTGACCAGATGTCAGTATTCTTGGTCCTCAGTGATGAAGCACTTGCAGAAACAAAAGATCAAATGCTTTCACGATATAACCTCTTGAAAGTCGCAGACGGTACACCAATCATTTCCTTTGCAAAGGACATGGTTCTTGGGTTGTACAACTTGACTACCTTTGATGTGCAATATGTCAAAGATAACGAAGAGGAATATCAACCATACGCAACTCGTTACGATGCAATTCGAGCTCATTACATGGGAGAATTGCCACTCCGACAACCAGTTCGTGTCTTTATTGATGCAAAGGTTGGAACTGTTGTAACTAGTGCAGGTCGTTTAATCTTCAACGAATTACTTCCTGATGGATACCGATTCGTAAACGAAATTATGACCAAGAAAGCAGGAAACAATATCTTGCAGGAAATCGTTATTAGCCACACACTCGAAGAAGCAATTAACTTCCTCGATGAAGCAAAGCGATTATCATTCAAATATGCAACACTTTCTGGATTCACAATGTCTACTACGGATTTGGTAACTTCTAAGCAAAAGAAAGAAATTATCGAAGAAGGTAAGCAGAAAGAACTCACAATCCAAGAGCAATATCTCATGGGTATGTTAGATGCAAAGGAGAAGGGACGAGCAGTTATTAAACTCTGGAAGGATATTACAGAAAGACTCTCAAACATGGTTTGGGAAGACCTTACAGAAGAAAACCCATTGAAACTCCAGGTTACTGCAGGTGCAAACGGAGACAAATCACAGGCAGCGCAGATCCTTGCTATGCAGGGTGTCGTCACTGATCCTATGGGTAACTACGTTCAGTTCCCAATTATTGGTAACTATGCAGAAGGTCTGAACTCATACGAATACTTTGTTTCAGCTCGTGGAGCTAGAAAGGGTGCGGTAGACACTGCACTTAAAACAGCACAATCTGGGTATATGACTCGTAAACTTACCGATGTCTCACAGGATGTTATTGTCCGAATGGAAGATTGTGGCTACGTTGGCGAAGGTCACGTGGTTAGCAGAACCGATGTTCGAGACATGCCATTCGACAAGCGAATTATTGGTCGATACCTCGCGCAAGATGTTACCGTAGGTAAAAAGAAACTTGCAGACGCAGGCGATGTTGTCACCGTTGAACTCGCAGAAGAAATTGACAAAGCTAAAGTCGATGAAATCTGGGTACGCTCACCAATGTTGTGTAAAGCACCAGTTGGTATGTGTGCAAAATGTTACGGCTATGACTTTGGATTGTATAAAACCGTCGAACTCGGAAAGGCAGTCGGTGTTATTGCAGCCCAATCAATTTCAGAACCTATGACACAGATGACTCTTCGAACCTTCCACGCTGGTGGAGTCGGATCTGACATTACTTCTGGTATTCCTAGAATTGTTGAATTGATTGAAGCTCGAGAACCAAAATTCCCAGCATTACTCGCATCAATTTCTGGAAAAGTTCAGGTTACTGAAAAGAACATCATCATTGCTGGTGAAAAACAGCAAAGAAAAGGCTATGTTGTCCAGGAAAACGACACCGTTCATGTCGAAGACAAGAAAGAAGTGTCACTTGGCGAAGTTATCTTTACCATGGGTAATGGCAAAGAAGTAAAGGCACCGTTTAGCGGAGAAGTTCAAATCAACGGAAATGCAATTTATGTTGTTGGAACGGTCAAGGCACAGGAAACGTTAACAATCCCACCATATGGTGAAGTTTTAGTCCAAAATGGCGACTCTGTTGAGAGAGGGCAACAACTAACTAGTGGAAGCGTTGATCCAAAGGTTCTTTCAGACTTGAGGGGACTCTATATTGCGCAAAAATATGTCTTGGACGAATGTCAGCGAGTATTCCTCGATTATGGTGTTAACCTTCGAGATATTCACTTGGAGATTATTACTCGTCAAATGACTAAACTTGCAAAAATTGTTGATGCAGGTGGCACTGGTTATACACGAGGAACATTTGTTAATAGATTCTTAGCTGACTTCCACAACGAACAACTCGAAAAGAATGAGAAAAAAGCCATGACGTATGTAACGAGATTGCTCGGTGTTACCGTTATTTCTTTGAATGCAGAGAGTATTCTCGCATCTATGTCCTTCCAAGAACAGGTAAAGGTTCTTTCTGAAGCAGCAGTCGTCGGACGAACTGACTTCCTCCGCGGTCTGAAGGAGAATGTCATCATTGGACGCTTGATTCCTGTAGGAAAAAGGGCTATAATCAGCGAGATAGATAAACTTGAAGAACTATCGGTCTAATGCCAACAATTAACCAACTCGTGCGAAAGGGTAGATCCCAGAAACGCGTCAAAAAATCTAAGCGACCTGCATTGGCCTTCTCGGTCAACAAATTGACGAATAAAATCGTTAAGACAAAGTCACCCTTTAAAAAAGGTGTTTGTTTAAAGGTGTATATTCAAACTCCGAGAAAACCAAACTCAGCGCAACGAAAAGTAGCAAAAATTCGTCTTTCAAACGGTGCACGCGTTATTGCGTATATCCCAGGTGAAGGACACAACTTGCAGGAACACTCGGTTGTTATGATTCGTGGTGGACGACGACCAGACTTACCAGGTGTTAAGTATACGATTGTTCGAGGTACATTTGATACTCAGGGTGTAAAGGATCGAAAACAAGGTCGCTCACTCTATGGTAAGAAATCAGATAGGGCAGAAGATTAGTTTAGTATTGAAAACATGAGAGGAAAAAAAGTATCACTCGCAAGAAAAACCCAACCAGACCCACGATACGGCTCTGCAACGATTACCAAGTTTATCAATTACATGATGCTTGATGGGCAAAAAGCAACCTCAACGAAAATTGTTTACGAAGCGCTTGAAGATGCAGCAAAAACACTCAAAGTTGAAGTCAAAGACGTTATGGATCAAGTAATCGCAAATGTTATGCCAAAACTTGAAGTTCGTTCACGCAGAATTGGTGGCGCAAACTATCAAGTCCCAGTACCCGTTCCAGAACACCGTGGTGTTGCACTCGCACTCAAATGGATTGCCACTGTCGTTCGCGAAAAACAGGGAAAACCAGTTGCAAAATTTCTTGCTGAAGAATTAATGGCCGGATACAAAAACGAAGGTGCAGCAGTAAAAAAACGAGAAATGATAGAGAAGATGGCGGAAGCAAATAAGGCATTTGCACAATTTAAATGGTAGAGTTTGCATTACGAGCTACGAGCTAAGTAGCTAAAATAAAGAATTAAAGCAAAAATTATGATTGAACTAAAAGCACAAACAAGAACAGTCGTTGGAAAAAAGAACCGAGGACTTCTTGCACAAGGTATTGCTCCAGGGAGCATTAGCCGAGCAGGGGCAGAAACTGTTCTTATACAAGCTGATCAAACAGCATTACTTGCTTTATCTCGTGCGTCAAACTCAGAAGTAATCAACCTTACTGTGGACGAAAAAGATACCTATACTACAGTTGCATCAGAGTTGTATGTTAACCCATTGAACAATAAGGTTGAAGCCTTTTCTTTGACAGAACTTACGCCAAAATCACACGTTACTGTTCGAGTTCCTATCGTTACCGAAGGAGTTTCTCCAGCAGTAAAGAACAACCTCGGTGTTTTGATTATGAACTTACCAGAACTTCGAATCACCGCAAATAGCGAAAATATCATTGACAAGATTGTTATTGATATCTCAACATTAGCAGATGTCGGTGCACGTGTCTTGGTTTCAGAATTGCCAGGAATTGAGAAAATCAAACTTGCAAGTGAGAAAGATCGAACATTAACCGTTGTTACCGTCCGACCACTCCAGAAAGTTGAAGTGTTTTTGAGAACAGAAGCCGACGCAGCAACACCTGTAGAAGGTGAAGCAGGCGCAACTCCAGAAGGAGAAACGACTCCAGCGGAAGAGGCGAAATAAAAGATTCAATTTTTGTTATCGAAACAATGTCAGCGAGTCGAATACAAAAAATCGGTGTTTTCTTGGGTGATCCAGACGCAAATGGCGGGATAATCGAAGCACTTGAGAAAGAATTTCCTGGTGCGACTTTAAATATATATGGTCCAGATAGAGCTTTGGAAGCAATGAGGTTTGTAGTCCAAGTCTTTTTGGGGAAAGAGAAAGTTGATTTTTTTATTCATGATAGTGGTGGTAGGCAGCCAGTATCGTTTGCTAAGAAACAAAAGGGCTTGCAAAGGTTAGGTGTTCCGCTTTTTCTGCTTGGTACAGGTGAACTCTCAGATTTAGGAATTCCAGTAGAAGGTGAGAACATGAGCGAAATTGCTGGCAAGATTAGAGTAAAGATGGGTTTGCCTGCGAGAAATAGTGGTCCGGAGAAGGAGTAAAAGTAGAGCAATGCTTGTTCTAGGGGTTTATAATAAATCTACTTAATCCGCCACCATTTTTGTTTCTTTTCACGTGATGCTTTAAAATGGTTTGCCTGTAAGATATACTTGTCTCGAGTCAGGTCCAGTACCCTCTCTGACTCGTTAATTCTTTATTTCGGTAAATATTATGGCAAGTTTCGACAAAGAAATCTTCTGTATAAAGAAAGCTGTTTTTTTCGTGATACTAATTGGCGGGGTTTTTATAGCGAAGATAAGGAGCTTTATTACAATCGTCTGCTCAACGAATCTGAATTTCGACTTCGCGCGATTTTAGAAGAAGATAAAACGTATCTTCAAGTGATTCCACAAGTAATATTGCGACATGAAGGTAAGTATTTTCTCCACAGGCAAGTCAAGCGAAACGAAGCTCGTTTGAATTCGCTTTGCCCGTTGTTTTTGGGTGGTCATGTTGCTGAAGTGGAGTTAGACAAAAACTCTTCAGAAGATTATATTCAACAAGCATTGAATCGAGAAATTGCCGAAGAAGTCACGATGAATGCGAAAATCATAAATAAAACGTTTCTTGGCCTTATCTACCTTGACGATAATGAGGTAAATAGCGTTCATATTGGGGTTGCATATATCTTTGATGTTGATGGCGAAGACGTCAAAGTACGCGAAGAAGGTTTGGAAACAATCGGCTGGGTTGATAAAAAGTACCTACAAGAACACATCGAAGAGTTGACGTATTGGTCGAGGATTGTTGTTGATTCATTAGAGTAAATCTTCTAGGTAAATTCAGGAAAAATGGTATAATCCCTTACGTTATTGGGCCTGTAGCTCAGTTTGGTAGAGCACTTCATTCGCATTGAAGGGGTCAGGGGTTCGACTCCCCTCAGGTCCATTGGCTGTGTACTCTGGTGCAGCCAGAGAGTACAGCCAAAGAAACAGAGAGTCGAGCCGTAGGTTCTATTTCGAACCCATTGGATTCGCGATAAAAAAAGTGAGAAATATAAGCCATTTAAAGAAAAGAAGTAGTCGTCATTCTTCCCTCAGGTCTATGTTACTCCCTGTGCCATTAATTGTGGGAGGTAAACGCCATTTTTATTTAATCGAAGAACCTGATTTTTTGGCGCCGAATTTGAATTGAACGAGGCCAAAAATGAGCGCGTTCACGACTAAAATGTAGATAATAAACCCACTATTAGCAAAGGTTAATGATGACATAGTCAACAATGTAAGAATCACGCCAATAGAGGTAGCTAGCCACGGCCATGCAATTTCTGTTTCAGGATACTTATATGCTTTGATTATTGTAGGCAAAGCTGCCAAACCATCTGCGACAATACTAAAGAATATTGCCACATTCCCGACTTTAGTTATTAGCCATATAATTAGGCCTAAAATCGAAAGGATTCCACAGATTAAATCTTGTCTTGTAATTTTCCATTCCGCTTCTTTGTTCACAAAAGATGCAGCAAAGATAAGCAATGGTAGGAAGCCCACACTAAACGTCATTAATGATTCAAGCCCAACTCCCTGTTTCATCTGTGCAAAAAAGGCAATAAATGGCGCAATCGACCACAGAAGAAATGAAACTTTATTAGGCTTAACTTTTCCTTTTACTGTATCCACAAGATACGCGAGAGAACCGATTGTTCCTATTAACGTCCCTATAATAATGAAGTTCTGATGTAACATGTGGAATTATATCATTGATCGTATACTTGTACGATCAGACAGGTACAAATGATACTCAAAACAGAATTTCTCTGCCAGCTCTTTCAATGGCTAGACCCCTTTTGTCTCTTTCTCGAAAAACTCAAAAATTCTCAGCAATGTTCCTTGCGTGAATGTGTGCCCAATATCTGGAGGACTTTCTAAACGGTAAGATGTTTTATGGTCAGCGAGGTATTGCGCATAGTTTAGAAATCTTTCATAGGCAGTTTTTCCTAATACCGATTTGAAAGTGCCTAGTTTATTTGCGTTGAATACTCGTACCTCATAGAACAAAGGATCATTTTCGTCTTTGTTATCGAGGATACCTTTGTACAAATAGGTTGGTATCTTCAGAAATGCCTCCTTGTTAAAGTGATTACCAGTTATGTCATTAATCTTTCCAATGCCAAACGGATAGGGAAGCTCGACACCGTCTATTTGTTCCTCTGGATAAATGAAATTGCCGCACAATGTTACTGCAACGGCAGCAGTCATATCTGGATAGAGCAGTGCAAACCGATTGCTAGTGCGCCCCCTGCTGAAACACCTCCAACGAGGAATTTTTCCATGACCTTGTACTGTGATTTCCTCAAGACAGTTTGTACGTGCGTGAGCATTTTATCTCGTCCGCAGTTCCCTGTTTGATGTTTGCAATCATTTCGTCGTAAGTGATATCTCGTTCACTTCCGTGCCCCCAAAGCAAAATTTTGTAAGTAATATTTTTTTCTAGATTATTTGGAAGGACTACGTGATAGGCAAACCGACTAACTCTTTGTAACTCAACTTCAGGTGATACGTGAATATTATTTTTGTACACGGTTTCTATTGTTGCCACTACATATTATCTCTGTATTTTCAGATAATAACAATGCTATAATCGATTATGAAAACAATAGACTATGCAAAAGCACTCTCTTGGTATGTGAACGACAAAAAGTTCTGGCCAACGGTTTTAACAATTTCTTTGTATATCTTCTCATGTGTTTTGTTATTGCCTGTTTTTTACGTTTTGCCAGTACTAACAGGTTATTCACTCAAACTTATCCGTAATATTCAAGAGGGTAAGTATGAATTACCTGAACTCGAAAGTGGTTATTGGAAAGAGGGAGTAATGGTGCTTCTTGTAACATTCGCATTTTATCTTCTGGTAGGCATTGTAGTAAGTGGTGTTATCGCAGTTTCTCAGATAACGACTCATGTGGTAAGAGAATATTCTCACTTCGGTGGTGCTTTATTGAGATTGGGCACGTATATGGTGAGTCTAGTGCTGCAATCGACAGTATCTCTTGTTTTCCCATTAATTTCGTTTGTTGCATATAGCATTTATGCTAAAACTCGCAATCTGAACAGCATGTTTATGGCAAGTAATTATAAGCAAATTTGGGAGAGTAACAGATGGAATGTTGTTATCTCTTATGGGCTTTATTTCACTGCAACTTCTGCACTTGGGGCAATTGGCCTGCTTGCTTGCTGTGTTGGTATACTTCCGGCTCTGGCCATTTCAATGTTTCTTATGGCAGGCTTTGCTGGGCAGTTGGATACAAAAGGCGTTAGTTAGAAGTACGTTCAATTCTAATTCTTGCGATGGCGATAGTTGAGCTCACTTCAGTTACTTTACCATCACTATAATTATGCTGATTAATCGTACTATCTCCTCTTCTTGTGATACCAAATGCCGCATCGCCGATTTGTGGAAATAACCGAACAGGGTAATAGGCTCTGTCGTTTGGTTTGCCTACAGGGGGAAAATACATCAAGCACGTTTGGTAATCATACTTCCATATTTCACCGTAAGTAGCAAAAGATTCTGGTTCACTGAAGACGCCATGAAATGGTAATTTTACAATACGAATATTATCTCGAGGCTCTTGCATTGCAAGAGTAAGAAAATTTGATGTAGTAGTATCCGTTATTGAATTAAAAAATGTGATTACTCCTATTTTTCGCCCGTCTGCACCAGTTTTTTTATAGCGGTAAGTGTTTTCTTCATGATCGAAAGTAAAAAATCTTGTATCCTCTGGACGATTCCCAGAAATCGTAAATGAATTTGGAAGTTCTAGTTCACTCGATCTGTTTGGCATTACGTATTATACCATTCTCTCGTAATTTCTAATAATCTAGTGCGGAAATCCTACCTACGCTGCTTCTATCCTTTCGGCTACTTCTTCCCAATTAATTAATTCGGTAAACCACTTATCGACATAGGTACCGCGATCGTTTTTGTAATCGAGGTAATACGCATGCTCCCAGACATCTAGCGCAAGAACAGGATGATAACCTGGTAAATGATTGAGATTATGTTTCTCAATAGTCATAATCAGGAGCTCTTTTGTTGGGGTTGCGTACATAACTGCCCAACCAGATCCTTCCACAGCTTTAGCAACGCCAATAAACTGTTTTTGCATCTGTTCGTAACCACCAAAAGATTTTGTCACCGCATCTTCTAGTGATTGGATTGGCGTGTATTCCTTGCCTGGAGGTTGCATAATTTGCCAAAAGAGCTCGTGCAGTAAATGTCCTGAGACATGAAATGAAAGGTCGCGTAACGTTGCTTTGAGGTCTAGGTCGGGTAATTCGCCTGCTCGATTTTTCTCAAGTTTTTCAAGTGCTGTATTTGCTCCTGCAACATAAGCAGCGTGGTGTTTATCATGGTGCAATGCCATGACCTCTTTTGAAATTATAGGTGCTAAAGCATCGTATGCGTAGGGAAGTTGCGGAAGTTCATACTTCATTGTCTATGAAAATTAATTTAATTTTTTGGTCTCCAAGCTTTTAGTGAGTTCAAAAATGAAACGCGTTGGTTTCCTGTCGTGATGTAGGTAAGAAGATCACTATCATAAATAGTTGTGGTGATGCCTGTACCAAGATATTTACCTTTGTACATATAGTGAGTGAGGATAAGTCCCTGTCTTGTCCCTAACTGCTGAGTTTGGTCAAAATAGAGATTGCCAAGACCATAGAAAATTGATTTTCCTTTATAAATTTCATAAGTTTGTGGTTGATGTGCTTGTGTTCCGATAACAATATCTGCTCCTGCATCAACTGCTTGTCTAAAATCTTTCTTTTGATTTGGTGAGGTGATCGGCCCATAACATTGTTGAACTGTTGCTCCTGTGTCGGTATAACTCCAACATTCTTGATACTGAAAATCAACGACAACTACATCCGCGCCATTTTTTCTTGCTTCTGCAACGTCGCGAGTTATTTTTTCTGCTGACCAGGAGTTTGCACCCGCCCTTGATTTACCTGCTAATGCACCAGTTCCTAAAATCGTGTCATAAAAATTATACCCAAGAAATGCAATTTTTGTTCCTTTCACTTCTTTGTACAGAATTTTCGATGCATCTTCTGCGTTTAGCCCTCCACCAAAGTAACTCCAGCCAAGATTTTTGTATTGTTGAATAGTTGCAGTATTGTATGTAGAGCCTTTGTCATTATTGTGATTGCCGGTTAACTCAACAATATCAACACCGCTTTTCTTGAGAGCCTCTATATGGGATGAGACCATACAAAAAGAAACTCCGCCGGCAGGAGCACAATGTGGAACCATAGAGATTTCATTGGAAACATGGGTCAAATCTGCTTTGCTTAAGAATGCGCCGATTTTCCGTGATGCATAAGCAGGATCTCCTGACGCATTTGTTTTAATTCCTAACCCGCGGGTTATTGCGGTGACACCAGTCATACGAAGAGACAACAGATTATCTTTCGAGAATGATTCTGGGAACTGAGCAGCTGCTCGTGCAGCAACAATATTTTTCGAAGCTACTGAGTCTCCATGAATAACGAGATAATAGGGAATTCCACCATTTGGAGCGTCTTCGAAGAAATACTTTCCGTCAAGTTTGAGTAACTTGTATTGACCGTTTAGGTCGAAAAAATCGATCATTGCAAATGACTTTTCTTGATTTTTTAACGTGCTTGATACGTCTGAGGCTTCTCTCAGTTTTACTTCCTTTCCTGCGTACTTACTCAAAATTTCGTTATATAAAATCCGCTTTCCTGTTGGAACAATAATTTCATCTTGTAATACATTTGTCTTGGAAATATCATCTTTAATCCAATATAAATGACCTACTGGAACGAGATAAAGTTGTGAAAGAACGAGATCATTCTTTTGTTTCTCTGCCGAATATTTAATAGTAACTTCGGGATTCTCCGTAACGAATGTGAATCGTTTTGTCCCATTAAATTCTATTGATTCGAGTTTCTTTTGAATTTCATTTCTTGTTGTTTCAGGGATTTCCGAAGCAAGTTGCAGTCGAATGGTCTTGTAAGAAATGGTTGGCAGTTGTGATCCTGGCCTTGTGATGTAATCGATTGACCAACGGACAATAGGAAAGTTTATCAAGTACAAGACGAGAATTTCCACGAGAAAGACGAGTACAGTAGTTAAAAGCACGCGTGTTGGGTCAAATTTTTTGAGTTTTGTTTCCTTGGCTTTGGTAATCTGCTCCTGCGTTTGTTGGTTGCCTTTTCTGACGCCTTCGAGTGGTTGTTTCTTTGATAAATTGCTCTTTGAAACGCGGTAAGTAATTTTCATGCAACAGTATACAACAGATTTTAGTTTCTGTGCCACAGGTTGGCAATGATATGCAGATTTGTAGTATAATTCTTTACTGCGTTCATAGCTCAATTGGATAGAGCATCAGTCTTCGGAACTGAGGGTTGGGGGTTCGAGTCCCTCTGAGCGCATTTTTGTGTTTACGCAGAATGCGTAAATTCAAAAATCTTATGTTTTTGGGCTCGAAACCCAAGACAAATGTAAACACTTACATTTGGCGAAGTGGCGGGCCCGATGTAGTAACACCTTAGTACGCGTAGCGCCAATAAATTGTTACAAAGTGGGCGAGTCCCTCTGAGCGCATTTTTATATTTATGCCATTGGTGAATACTAATATAAGGAACAATCTTATACTTTTGAGTATATTTGTTATAGTCGTATTATTCCCTATTCTTCCGAGTATTTTTCTCGTTCCTCTGATAAATAAATATGGTTGTACCGTGAATGAGGGAGGGGCATATCCTTGTATAATATTCGGAGGTCTTGACATTGGTAACTTAGTTTATGGGTTGGTCGGTGTTTTGCCCTGGCTTCTGTTACTTACGCTTCCAATAGGGATTGTCTGTATATTCCTATGGATTATTTTCATTACTTTCCGATTTGTTGTGCGGAGATTAAGTCGGAAACCACCCGTGCTTGAGTAAACAACAATTAGAAACGCATTCGCTTGTTTGCTTCTGCCTGAGTATTAGTTAGTGGTCCGAATATAGCAATTTCATTATGTTCCGCACCGCCAAAAGCTACCTTGCTTGATTTCGCTCTAAGTACTATTGCACATTCACCGTTTTTGAATCGCGTTTTTCCAAATCCAAGTAATACAGTTTTAGTAATCGAACCGCCTACCTTTTGGGAGATAGAAATCTGAAGATTTTCATATGGATCAATTCCAGCGCTAGATCTAGTAGAAACTCTTCCACCTTTTGCTGTCTTCGTAACTCGGAATTGCCAAGAACCATCGTCGTATTTTGGATCTCTCATTGCTTCTTCGATGTTTTCTAATGTTTTTTTATCAATAAAAACCATGATTCCAGTAAGTTTGTGTAATAATATATCTGAAGAGTCAGGACTTTTTTCTATTTGAGCAATAGTTATATGATCACCAATAACTAAAACAGTGTTTTCCTTGGTTTTATAAAGTTGAGACTCTGACATTTTCTAGATAGTATGTTTATTAATATCCCATTATAACAGTTTCCTGATAATGCTACAATATAATTAATTTCAGAATAGGCACTATGAAAAATCCTTGGTACAGCTATAAAGTCGACTACAAATGGTTAAAGACTTCTCAAAAAACGGGTAAAACCTACGATTTGGATTCAGTTGCTGGTCGAAGGACATATTATCAGGAGAAAATTGGTAAAGAAATTGAATATTTACGCGAGTATTTCAAAAAACAAACATTTTTGGGTTATTGGCTCGCCCCAAAGCAGTCAGGAAAAGGGACATTCATGAATGGATTAAAGGAGATTTTTGGAACTGATTTATTCACTCATATTAGCGTTGGTGACCTTGTTCGTAAAATTGACATTGAATTTAAAGAGGGTGGCAAGAAATCGGATATTTACAAATATGCTTTGCAGCACTATCGTGGAGATATGCATATCGATGGTGCATTCGAAGCCTTAAGTGGAAGGAGTACAGAGAAATTAGTTCCAACCGAATTAGTTATGGTATTTCTTCGTCGAGAGATAGAGAAGTACGATAAAAAGTCATTATTTATTGACGGTTTCCCGCGTAATCTTGACCAAGTTTCGTATGCGTTATATTTTAGAGAATTGGTAAACTATCGCCAGGATCCAGATGTTTTTATTTTGATAAATGCGCCTTTGACAGTCCTCGATGAACGTATGAAGCAGAGATTGGTATGCCCAGTTTGCGGAAATTCTCGGAGTCTTACTTTGTTACCAACTGAAAAAATCGAATACGATCAAAAAGAGGATAAATATTTTCTTATTTGTGATTTACCGGGCTGTACAGGTGGGAGAATGATAGCGAAAGAGGGTGATAACCTTGGAATTGAAACAATTAAAAGCCGTATTCTTATTGATATTGAGGTAATGAATCGGGCACGAAACTTGTATGGTATTCCGAAAATTGAACTGTATAATGCACTCGAACAAGAAAAAACACTCGATTATGTCGATGAATATGAGTGTACTTCGGAATGTGTCTATGCCCACGATACAAAGGGGAATGTCACCATTTCGAAAAAGTTATGGCTAGTAGAAGAAGGCAAGAATAACTATAATAGTTTATTGCCTCCAGCAGTAATTACGCAGTTGGTTAAGCAGTTAGCAAAAGTGTTGGGCTACGAGTAAGTAAACATTCGCACCGAGTGGTACTATAGGGTATAATTAGCCATGAGAAATAGTGCTTCAAAGCAAGAGGTCTCCGGGGGTACAAGCGCGCAAGAAGAAAGAGACAATTTTTGTAATTTAGCAGATGTCTTCAGAGCTGTTTCGGAGATGTACTCAAACAATAGTGGTGTCACTCTGTTAAGTAACCTTTTGAAAAAATATTCCGAAGGGAGTATTCCCGAAGATGCAATTTTCTTTTCAAATTATGAAAACAATAATATTTTTTCGGTAGGGAAATTTACTTGTTTCTGTGATGAAGAATTACAAGCCTGTGTCTTGGTATCAGTTGATGAGAAACGATGTCACGTTCGAATGATATCAGGAGCGAAATCTCGGGTGGCTGTAAAATACGGTAGTAACTTTCTTCAATATAAGGGCGAAGATGACCTTATGAATTTAGCAGAACGATTTTTAAATGCAAAAACGAAAATATTTGTTAACCTCGAAACAAGTGAGATTGAATGGCAGATAGAAGGAAGTGGACAACAAAAATTTAACCTTAAGTCGCTTACCGAAGACGGAGCATATCCGTGCTCCAAATCAACTCCATCTGATGATTCGGTCAGGTTTAATACCGAAGATACCAAGATGCCATTTGAAAAATTCTTCCAGAAAAGAGATTTAGCGGTTCTGCAAAATGTATATAAACGATTACTGCTACTTGACGAATTTACAGATGTAGGGGTTCGGTTTGCCGTAAATCAGCTAACCGCATTGTTAGGAAATATTATGGCTGTCGAAAAAACTAAGAGTGTAGTGTTGTCTCACGGCTCGATTGAAATTGGCGAGCTGAGGCAAAGAGAGATAACAGTAAAGGAGGTTAATTCGGAGCTTGAATTTCGTGTTAGGTACACCCCTCCGGCAGAAAAAAGTGAGGTGATGATTTTATTGCCGGATGGTAAGGAATTCCAGGTTACTATCTGAAGTTCGCTGCTGTAGGTCAGAGCAAAATTGAGTAGTTATGAGCGCCGACACTTGACACGGGTAAAAATTGCGTTATACTATTAGCAGTCTTATATTATGACTGCTAAAAATGAAAAAACAGACAGGTAACCATACGAAACAGGCGGAATTGGAAGTTCAGGTTCAACAACTTTTAGAAAAAGTAACTGATTTGGATACAAAACTTCGCACAGCCCTTGCCGATTACCAAAACGTTCGAAAAGAAATTGAAAAACAACAGGAATTACGTGAATCAATGCTGAAAAAATATGTATTTAATGACTTGATTGACATTTTCTCAGATTTATTTTTCGCAGTTGAACAAATGCCTGAAGAAGCAAAAAAAGATAGCAATATACAGGGTATTGTCATGATTATGGCAAAATACAAGGACTTGTTGCGAAATCACGGGGTGACAGAAATCACTTTTAAAGAAGGTGACGATTACGATGCGAGATTCGCTGAAGTTCTTGGCGTAGTACAGCATGCGACCTTAGATAGCAAAGTTGCGCAAACCATACAACCAGGGTATAGGATCGGCGAGGTACTTATAAAACCTGCACGAGTTATGATATACAAAAAGCAAATAACTAATTCATAATTACTAATTTATTATTTATAACAACATGGGAAAGATTTTAGGAATTGATCTTGGAACAACTAACTCCGCAGTTGGAGTTATGAAAGGTGGTTCGCCAACTATAGTTCCGAACCAGCAAGGTTCTAATTTGACGCCATCTGTTGTTGCAGAAGGCAATGATAAAGAGTCTATTGTTGGTGTTACTGCAAAAAATCAGGCAGTACTTAACCCAGAGAATACAATTTATTCAGTAAAACGACTCATCGGACGACGATGGAAAGACGAAGAAGTACAACGAGACATAAAACTGTTTCCGTTCGAAATGCGTGAAGACAAGTCCGGCGGTGTAGAAGTGAAAATGAATGATAAGTGGTACAAACCTCAAGAAATTTCAGCACGAGTACTTCAGAAACTTAAGCAAGATGCCGAAAGTTATTTTGGAGAAAAAGTCACAGAAGCAGTTATTACTGTTCCTGCGTATTTTGACGACTCGCAACGACAGGCGACCAAAGATGCTGGAAAGATCGCAGGATTGAATGTTCTTCGTATTGTCAACGAACCAACTGCTGCAGCATTGGCCTATGGATTTGATAAAAAGAAAGATGGAAAAATTGCAGTGTTCGACTTAGGTGGTGGTACGTTTGACGTATCTATTCTCGAAGTAGGTGATGGTGTTTTCGAAGTTCTTTCGACCAATGGTGATACTCACCTTGGTGGAGATGACTGGGATCAAATGCTTATCGATATGCTTGCAAAAGAATTCAAAGATAAAGAAGGTATCGACCTTAAGAGCGATAGTGCAGCTTTGCAACGCTTGAAAGAAGCAGCAGAAAAAGCAAAAATTGAACTTTCGCAGTCACAGGAAACAAACATTAATATTCCTTATATTACTGCGACGAAGGAAGGTCCAAAGCACTTAATGCGAAAACTTACTCGATCAGAGCTAGAAAAATTAACAAATCCATTAATCGAAAGAGTTGAGGCACCATGCAAAAAGGCTCTTTCTGACGGAAAACTTTCAACATCAGATATTGATGAAGTTATTTTGGTTGGTGGTATGACACGAATGCCAGCAATTCGGGAAAAAGTCGCAAAAATTTTCGGTAAAGAACCAAAGCAAGATGTTAACCCAGATGAAGTTGTTGCACTTGGTGCAGCAGTTCAAGCAGGTGTTTTGAAGGGCGAAGTTACTGACATTACCTTGTTAGACGTCACACCATTGTCATTGGGTATTGAAACAATGGGTGGTGTTATGACTGTTCTTATTGCACGAAACACAACAATTCCAACGGAGAAAAAGCAAACATTCACGACTGCATCGGATAATCAACCATCGGCAGAAGTGCATGTCTTGCAAGGTGAACGACCAATGGCACCAGACAATAAGACACTCGCGCGTTTCGTGCTTGATGGTATCCCACCTGCTCCACGAGGAGTGCCACAGATTGAGATTATGTACAAGATCGACGCAAATGGTATTTTGAATGTTACTGCAAAAGATACAGCAACAGGTAAGGAGCAGAAAGTTACAATCACAGCATCAACTGGATTGACTGATGCAGAAGTCACCAAACTTGTTGAAGAAGCTGAGAAGCACGCAGAAGATGACAAGCAACGAAAAGAAATGGCAGAGATTCGCAATAATGCAGACTCTTTGACCTTTATTGCAGAGAAGACGATGAACGACCTTAAAGACAAAGTTACCGAAGATGATAAAAAGTCTATCGAAGACAAAGTTAAGGAAGTTCGTGAATTACTTGCTAAAGATGTCGCCCAGCTCGACAAAGAAGAGCTTAAAACAAAAGCAGAAGACCTAAGCAAGGCACTGCAAGAAATTGGTGAACGAGCATATAAGGCAAGTGGTGCTTCTCCAGAGCAGTCAGCAGAATCAACAACCGATGCTTCTACTGCAGAAAATACAGAACAAGGTCCAGTCGAAGGGGAAGTCGTTAAATAACGACTTCCTGCCTTGGCAGGTGTTATCATAAATCTGCTATCATGGAGTATGGGTTTATTGAGCTGGTTTAATTGGAAAAGGAAAATATCCGAACGAGTTGAGGGCACTTTGTCGTATATCCCTGGTAGTAAGACTCCAAATCAAGACGAACCAATTGTTGTGCAATCTGGACAGTTGGTTAAACGGATGTATGTACAACCAGAAGAACGATCTTTGTTAGAACATTCAAATATCAGAATCTATACAGGGAATCCTTTTAGGGCAGAAAATCTTTCTTAAGAAGTATTGGTTTGTTTCGTATTTACGAGTCTCGCGGAAAAATCGTATCCAGCGACCAACACATCATTGGTGATTGGAGTAACGATTATTTCGGTTTTTGGTAAAAGTCCCAGGTTGTTTTGTTTTGCAGAAGCATGAATGGCTGCTTGTATCGCTAGAAGGGGAGGAAATTGGAAACCAGGAACTTTCTTCCTGTGAGTAGGTAGTAATCATCGAATTCATCAACTCTGAGCATACTTGATTCGTTCCCTGTAAGAATCTGTAATTTTTTTATAAGAAGATTCGTAAAATTATCAATTGGAAAGAGCTTTAAATATTGTATTTCCATTTATAGTGGATTTTTAAATAATTTTCCATGACCAGGAATAATCCATTTTGCTCCAGACTCAAGTACTTTTTTACGAGATTCCAAGAGCGCAGCGTGGTCCGACATAAAAGGATCCTTACTTGCCAGTAATTCCTCAACGGTATTGCTAGTCTGTTTCCCATCTTCCCACCAAAAAACATCTTGTACAATACAGGCCAACCCGAGATTTTCGGTATCGATTAATAAAGAGAATTGTTCTCCAGCATGGCCAGGCGTTGCGAGAAGTTTAAATTCTGGAATTAGCCAATAATCGGTATAAAAGATTTCTTTATCCTGATCCCACTGCATATTTCCGTCATAAATTGGTGTGCTTGGAAAGAGCCGAATATTAAGCACGTGATCAAGATGATAGTGCGTGAGGAAAATTGCGGTAATATCTTCTACCTTAAGACTGTATTCTGCCATCTTTTCTAGAAGTAATTTCTCATTACAACCTGGATCAATAATATAATTTTTTCCGTTAAATCTAAGTAATGACGTTGTTGGTGATGCGGTGTAGCTACCGTCTTCGTTTGGATGTGCGTATCCCTCAATAAGAATCGTAAGTGTTGGTTTCATAGTATTCTTATTTAAATAAGATAGTGTGCGTTATAACGTTATTTTGGCTATATCCGTACTCATAGGCAATGGCAAAAGTGTCAGAATCACGTTGCACAGTAAACGGACTGTACAGGAGTGTTCCCAATGTATTATCTAGCGCATGGCGAACGAGGATATGAGTATTTTTGCTAATTTTTGGTAGTAATGTAGAGAGTAATTTGTGCTTTGCTTCGTTGGTGTTTCCTACAGAAGCAAGGAGGTAAATGACATCGTATGATTCTATTCCATCGAGATACTCCAATTCTGAACTTGGAAGCACAGTAATAGTACCGTTTAAGTCTGAAATTCCCAGTAACTTCTTAGCTAATGTTGTTGATTCTTTGTCGTTATTCAAAGAAG
Organism: bacterium; assembly: GCA_020853235.1. Classification (GTDB taxonomy): domain Bacteria; phylum Patescibacteriota; class Dojkabacteria. The sequence continues at coordinate 97,759 of JADYZG010000029.1, forward strand.
AGATTTTGCAACTTGGAAAATGGTGTAAGATGCCAAACGCTGTTATGGGTAACGCTCCTGAGCCAACAATCAAAACATTTTCTGGAGATTTGCCTGTGATCCTTACAAGCGATCCTGATTCAATTTGCGCATGGGTAATGTAAGCATTTCTGTATGAACTTTGCCAATTTTCGAGAGAACCTAGATTACCTTCTAAAATCTCTTCTGCAGACTTTTTCTCCATAAGGTTTTGAACCTGGACATATGCTTCTCGAGATTCTTCTATAAACAGAGAAAGCATATTCATAAGTGACGGGATGAGGGCTGAAGGAGTCGTTTTGGTTGTTGTAGCAATGAGTTCGTAATAATTCGTGAGAGTATTGGCAATTTCTGCAGTAACGTAGGAATTGCTATCACTTAGAATCATTTTCATCGTACCTAGATTCTCGAGGATTTTGGAAAGAGTTGAGTCTATCATGCTTATGCTTCAGGTTGTGGATTCTCTAGTGCCTTAACTAATTTATTGTAAAGCTTTTCAATAAGGTTTATAAGTTCAGGACCGACTTCTTCCAAAGGTACACCGTAGTATCTTGCGATTACGTCAATAGTTACTTTGTCTGGTTGCATTGTGTATCCAATACCAAAAGCTAGATCTTTGTTAAAAGACGGAGCGGTACCTGCAGGTTGTTGATTACCAAGGTTTGAGGTTGTAAAGGTTGGTAAGAGAACATGTTTAATCGCTTGAGAGTTTTGAGCAATCATAATACTGTAATGGAAAAGAGTTTTTGCTATAGATTGGAAGTATGCCTTTGGCATTGTTGTGGCTCCAATAAGTAACTCAAGGGGGTCAGTGCCGAGCTTCGCAATATTTATGAGTAATTTATGTAGTTGACCAAACTTAGTGAGCGCATTATTTACATTAATTGCTTCAGCCATATAATCGATCATGACATTGTCACTATCCTTAGTCCTAATGTGAGGGAATGCTATCCTTCCCTTAGATCCGCGGGTATCGGTTACTTCGACCATACTGAAGTTAGCAGGGAGTTGACTGGCTTTAACGTTACAAAGCGTATGTAGAGAATGCAGTAGGAGAAATTGAAATACAGCGTCTTTGCTTATTCCTGCAAGCTCGCTTAATTTTTTAATATTAATGGGAATATCTTTTCTAAAATATTGATTGGCTTGCTTTTCCTGTTTTATGATTTTATGGATTTCTTGTTCAGCATTTTGGTCGCTTATCTTCCAACTATGTGATGTATATTGAGTATCAATTGTTGGCGTATTGTTTTGATTTTTATCGTAATTCTGGATGTTATTGACGAGTCCTTCGTATACAAATTGTAGCACATGTGCCCCATCAAATCCTGCGTGGTTGGATACCATGATTCCTTTTCCATTTTTTCTGACCATAAAATTAATCAGCGCATGTGAATAGATGTTGCCAATTGGTCTACCAATTTCTGCATCTGTCTTTATATCATCAGAGTGATCGAGGTTTACAATAAACGGAGCCTTATTTAGTGCCATCATATATTCTTTATTTTTTTCACGGTTTTTATTATGTTTCTGAAATTGAGATGCAGAAACTGCCGTGAGTTCTAGTCCCATTGCCGAGCAAGGGACCTGTTCCCCTTGCTTAATCTTCCTTAAAATCTCGTAGTAAGTTTTTATAGATTGGCCCTTTGGCAGCACATAAACAATGTTATTGTTAATGACAACAGGACCCCCTGGTTCTCTTTCTTCTAAAATAAATGTAGGAATAGTACCTTCGTTTACTCTCTCAACATGGTTGCCAATCATCTTTCGATATGCTCGCATGTCGAGGAATACTCCTTTCGATTCTTCTGGGTCCTTAGTTCTCCTCATTGTTTCATATTTAAAGTTTTCGTTCTTTAAGTTCAGCGTTCCTTTTGGGATGTTCTCATTAATCCAAGTTTGTTCTTTTTGTGTTGCCCAAAGTAGTTTTGCTGCTGTATACAGCTGCAGATCAGGGTTTTTGATAACCTCATTCGGTAGTACGAGTTCAGGCAAATCTACTGGAAAGGCAGTTCGGGTAGGAGGTTCATCTAAAAAATAGCGTTCAATACCTTCGCGTCTGGCACTCCCTTCCGTCGCAGACCGATTAAGGAAGTTGTGGGGGATAGAATATTCAAAAAGTAATGCAAGGATCTGGGTTTTCCATATTTCGGTCTTGTCTTTTGTTACTTTTGCGAATTCAATCGCGAGTTGAGCAACATTTCTGACTACTTGTCTATAATCTAGGTTGGCAGATGTCTGTGAGATTTCTCGATTTTGTTGGCTCAACATAGTTTGATGTTAGCATGAATTAGCACTAGTTGGGAAAGGTTGTGTAGTTTTGTTGAATAGATTCGAGATTTTTTATGAATGGCGGAGGGGGAGAGATTCGAACTCACGGTAGGGAAAACCCTACATTAGTTTTCAAGACTAACGCCATCAACCACTCGGCCACCCCTCCTGACGCGTATTATAACAGTTGTAGCCTGACTTTTCGAGAGTATTGACTAGATACTTTTAGTTTTCTCTAGAGACTTTGATTTCGCCTGAAGTTCCTAAAAGACTGAATAAAGTAAACTTTTTTACACCTGTAGAAAGTACTTTTCCTGAAGAAACACAGAGGGCATCAATTATCACAGAGTCAGAATTCTTTGCTTCAAAATATGCTGAATAATCGGAGGTTCTGATTTTATTGAGCGAGAAAGACCAATTTGCTGTGGTGGTAACGACGGTTGCATAAGCAGAACTTTCTTCGCCTCGAGAGAGCACCACACGGACAATACATGTACCGTTTGCATCTTTGATAACGCCTGAAATGTTCTTTTCCGGTGCCTTGTTTGCAGGTAACGATACTGGTGTTGTAAATGAGTCGACAATTGGGGCGTGACCCGTGTAATAGTAGAGTGTATTCGCAGATAACTGATCTATCGTTGCCTCGTGAAGATAAACGGCCTCTGTATTTACAGAAGTTCTGGTCAGTCTATTTTCAGCAGTTCCAAATTTTAAGTTGGTTTGTTGGGGAGCTTCTGTAATCCATAATATATTTACAGAGTTAGAAGAAAGGTTACTAATAATTCCTTTGCTGGTGAGTTCTGTATACAGATACGAATGCTCCTTTTGATTATCGACACTACCAAGAACCTTTAAGGGAACATCTTGGTTTCTTGCGCGTAAAAGTGTAGGTTCTGTTGTAGGTGTTGGTACTGGCAATTCCGTGACAATTGGAGTGGTTATAATTGTTGCTGCTTGAGATTTTTGGGTGGTTAGATCACGCTTGCTCGAGAGAAGTGTAAAGCCGATAACTAAAACTAAAAGTAAGCCTGAAACTGTTGCAATGGTGTAGATCTTTGATTTAAAGTTCATTCACTTCCTTGTTCAAAAACTAACGCTCCTTCTGAAATTTCTTCTTCGGAGAACTCGGTTTGAAGTGCCTTCATTTTTGCTAATTCTTTCGGATTTGATGTAATTAGTCGATGCTCTGCACGACTTGCAATAATTGATACCCCGACGTGGCTACGACCGGCAAAAAAGAGCCCCTCACCTGTTTTTGCACTCAACACAAATGATTTTTCTCCGGATGAAAGGTTAAAGGTTTTTACAATCAAATCAACGGCAGCAGGGCTCTGTTTCAGGAGTAGCGACAGGCTGGAGTTTGTAACGACTGCTTTTCCATATTTCGAAGTTAAAAATTCATCAACATCTTGGCTGATTGTCGTTAATCCGAGGTAATACTTTCGCCCTCGTTTTGCGATACCGTAAATAAATCGAGCTGAGTCTTCGAATTGCATCATGGTCCAGGCTTCATCCACGACTAAAATTCTTGGGCGAATATCTTCACGAACACGGGTCCAGATGAAATCAAGAATCATATACATCGCGATTGGTCGTAGGTCATCTTGTAAGTCACGGATACTAAACACGGTGAACTTATTCTTGATATCAATGTTTGTTTCTTGATTGAAAACCCCTGCTGCGCTTCCAAAAACGTACTTTTCAAGTCGACCAGATAGTGCTCGAGCTTCTGGTTCTGCCATACCCTTAAGTATCTTGTATAGGTCCTCAAGAAGTGGTGGTTTGTTATTCCAGGTTTCTGGGTCGTTGTTAATGCCTTTTTCGTTATAAGTCAGAATAAACGCCCGATCAAGGATTGAGATTTCGACATTTGATAGTTCCCCAAGCAAAAGTTTAATGAAGGAGTGCAAACTCAACACTTTATCCCGTAGGACATTCTTGGTGCCATCTTTTGAAGCTTTCAAAAATTCAAATGGATTAACTTTTGCACCTTCGTCTTGCGTGAACGTAATGTATTCACCATCAACCGATTTTGCGAGTTTTTCGTACTCATTCTCGGGATCGATAATCATAACCTGAACACCAGTTAACAAGTATCGCAGAGCTTCAAGTTTAACGAAATACGATTTACCAGCACCAGAGGTTGCGAAAACCACTTCATTTAAGTTAGGCATACTAAATCGGTCGAAAATAACCATACTGTTGTTGTGCATATTAACGCCATAAAGAATGCCACGATCCATGGTAAGGTCCGAAGTTACAAAGGGGAACGTCATTGCAATTGAAGTGGTATCCATATTCCTGACGCGGTAAATTCTATCAAGTGCCAAGGGTAGCGTTGTATCAAGCCCTTCATCCATTTTGAGCGTTAATGGAACACACGAGAGCCCAATGGCTTTGAGAGTAGAAACGATATTTTTCGAGATATTTTCGAGTGTTTTGGGGTCATCTGCATTTAACCTGATATACATACTCATGTTAAAGAATTTTTCTTTTCCAGAGGCTACATTATCGATTAGTTCTTGTGCGTCTTGGTATGCTACTTTACTTTTTGGATCAAGAATGAGTCCTTTGGATTGTTGAGTCGATAAAGTCGCTTCTAGCTCAGCAATTTTCTTTTTTAATTTATCAATAACTTCATCAGAATCAACGATATAATAGAATGTGCTAATTGCAAGAGAGGTTTCAAAGTTAACGAGCGGAGATAGCCAAGTTGAACGTACAACACGCGGAAAATCAGTAATCATTAGCATTTTGTAGTACCTTTTGTTAACCTGGACGTGGTTGAAGTCGATTTCGTAGTACTGTGGTGCGAGTAAATCTTGGATGGTGTATTCGGGGCTTTGGCTTGACGATTCTTGGGTTACCTTTTGCAAGTTTTGCGTTTGAATAGCTGCTGACATAGTTGGGTCACCAGGAGGGGCTGGCTTCTTAAAAATGTTTTTTATTGCATCAAGTGGTGACGGCATGGTTAGACATAAATTTGAGGTAAGTTTTCTAGTTCGATGGTTGAGGCAGGATTATAAATCGAGTAAAAATATTTCACAATTTCTGAGGTCGTCATTTGTTCTCCATCCAACCCCATTCCTTTGAGCATTTTTATTATGTGATACTTCTTAGGGTACAGGTAATTTGCCGAGTTTTCTACCATTTGTAGTTTCTGCTCTGTAGTTGTATTTTTGTCAATTGGTTGCATTGTTCGGTATGGAATAACGATCATGAATCTTTTGTCAAGGATTTCTTTGTTTGTGATTAGATTGCGGATGAAATGTTTATAAATGGAAAACTGTCGTTTTAATCCAGGACTTAAATCGGGGGTATCAAGTGTATCCAGGTAATCAGAATATTTGCTAATGTTTATTTTCTTTGTCTCTATAAGCACCTGCAATTGAAAATCCAACGAGTTGACCATAGAACCAAAAGACATAATTTTTACATCTTGCTCATCTTCAGATAACAGATCAAAGTTTACTGAAGAAGTTTTAACAATAAGACATACGGTCCCGTCCCTTGTGAGCAGCAGGTCGCTAATGACGTCAACTACCTGTAATAGATCTTGGCTAGCGTGTGATATTGGGCTTTGTCCTGGTCCAGTTGCCATATTATGCGATTGACGAAATATTAAGTAACGGATATGTATTACCTTGAAATGTAATTTTTACTTTTGGAATTGAAATGGCATCAGGAGATTGGAAATCAATTTCATATGCACCCTCTTTGAAACTTTGATTAAAGTAAATGATACCATCTTTGTTTGAACGAAGTGCAGTAACGACAGTTTGTGTTTGGTCTTTTACGTAAGCAACGACACCTTCAAGCGGCAATCCATCTTCTTGGAGTCTGAAGGCTACTGTGTTTGGGATTGCGGGAAGGGTAACACCGGCTTCTGCAAAATCAGCAGTATTATCGGGAGAAATCGAAAGTGTTTGTTGAATTTGTGGTGTAATAACTTCTTGTACAGTTGTGACAGCACCTACAGTTTGTTGTGGTAATTTTTGGCCATTTAGAGCTTTCTTAAATTCATCATGGGTCATAAAATAAGCAGCCAAATAGGTAGGTAATTTTTGTGGTTTGGTTGTGAAGAAGTTGTCTGCTTTTACAGCTTTTGCATCTTTTTTCCAAACACGACGGAGAACAAGAGTATTTGCTCGCGCGAAAGATGTGAACCAATCTTCCATGGTTCTTCTTTGATAGACACCTAGCCCAAGAGTGATGCCAACCAAGAGAATTACGGGAATCGTTAACCACGCAAAAAAAGCAGGGAATACACCAGCTCTGTTAAGTTGGTATAATCCAAATGAAAGTCCCCCTGCACTTGCGACATAGATAAATTGTTTGAGCGTAAGCCCCGCAAAGAGCTTGAACTCATACTCCATGATGTTTTGTGGAATTGCGTGTTCATACATGCTAGGCTTAGTGTAGCAAAAAACTTGCGAAACTTCGAGTGATGACTAAAGAATTACAATTATTACAAGAGATTAAGTCAGGCTTTAGGTGGCCAGTAGATACAGTGCGTTATGCTATTCTGTCAAAGGAGAGATACTTTGCAGGTTCTCATTATTCAAAGACATTGCCGCAAGAATTAGTGGAAAAAGTCCGAATCTCGCTGAGTAAATTGAAATTCGCCTCAGTAAGCCTCAAACTTCTTACATACATCCCATGGATTCAAATGATCTTTATCACTGGTTCCGTAGCCTCTCTCAATGCAAGCGGGGACGATGACATCGATGTTTGGCTTGTTGTTGACCCAAAAAGAATATGGATCACAAGAACAGTTGATTTTTTTGTGTATACACTATGTGGTCTTCGTCGCGTGTCGAGTGATGGAGTGGAATCTGAAAAAGTTAGAGATAAATTTTGTTTTAATTTTTATCTTACTACCGATGGGCTTGAGTTGTCGCAAAAAACAGCTTCTTACGCCATGCAATTCGTAGACGCTATTCCAGTTTTCATTAGGAATTCGTTACTTTACAAAGAATTACTCGAGAGTAATAATTGGATCTCCGATTATTTCCCCAGTTGGCAAAACAAAACATTAGAACTACTACAAGAAATTCCACTAGATAATAGGAAACGTCATAAAAACCCTCTCGATTCGTTGATTGATGGAATAGAATATGTAGCGGGATTCCTTATGATTTTAAAGGCAGAAAAACGTTTGCAGTTCAAAAAAACACAAATATATCGAAAAATATTTACAACTTGGGGCACAAACCGTATACTATCACGATATGATCAGGAAACTTTCACCGAAAGAAGTTAAGAGAAGAAATAAAGATTTTGAACAAACCCGAGATATTGTTCTTATTGCAGAAAATATGACATATGCTCGCAATGTAGGAAGTCTTTTTCGTATTGCTGATGCATTGCGAGCAACAAAGGTTTACCTAACAGGGGAATCTCATAGACCGCCGTTTGGAAAAGATCTTAGTAAAGTTTCTCGAGGTAAAGAAAAAGTCGTTACTTGGGAATATATGCAATTGACGCTCGATACTATAGCGAAATTAAAAGACGAAGGTTACACCATCATTGCAATTGAACAGTGCGAAGGATCGGAAGTATACACAGACATTGAATATCCAGAAAAGATAGCACTCCTTGTTGGCAGCGAAATGTTTGGCCTAGCGAAGAAAAGCGCAGAATCTGCCGATCGGGCAGTTATTATTCCAATGTATGGTAAAGGCGGATCGATTAACGTTCATGTTGCACTGGCAATCGTTGCTTTTTATGCAAGTGCAAAATAAGGTAATTTTACACGCCCTGTTGTATAATATCCCATAAAGTAAATTGTTGATCAATGATTACAGATACCAGATACCAGACACCAGACACCAGACACCAAAGTTTCTTAGCTAATTTGGATCGGTTACTAAACGAACCGAGAGACCCCTCTTATTCAAAGCAAGAAAATCTTGGTGCATATTTATGTAATGCAATTTCATCACTTGACCCAGAGGGATACAAGAAATTACAAAATTATTGCATGAATGGGTTGCAATGCAAACAAGAACTCATTTGGTCTCCAGAGCATGTTTATAAAGGAATCAGGGAGGTGAGACTTTATGGATTTGAGAAAGCGGAACAAGAAACAATCAAATCGAGAGCATTAGATTTTGTAAGAAAGGTTATGTATAGTTAGTTGGTGTTAATAATTTTCAAAAATGCCTCGCTTGGGATTCTGACTTTACCTGTTATTTTCATTTCTCGCTTTTTCTTTTGTTGATTGTTCCGGAGCTTCATTTTCCGAGTAATATCTCCACCGTAAAGTTTTGCTGTAACGTCTTTTTTATATGCAGCAATATCCTCGCGAGCAAGGACTTTTCCGCCAACCATCGCCTGTAATGGAATAGAGAAAATGTGTGGAGGAATAGATTTCTTTAATGTTTCGAGCATGCTCACCGACCGATCTCGTGCACGTTCTGGAATTTCTAAAAATGAGAGTGGAGCAACAATTTCGTGGTTTACATAAACATCGACTTTAACGAGTTCTGTTGGTTTGTAGGTGAAGTTCCCATATTGTAAAGAGGCATACCCATGACTGGCACTTTTCATTACTGAGAAGAATCCTTTCAACAACTCAGCATACGGCATGTCAACTTCTAAAGTCACGTAATTCAAATTACTTGCATGGGAAGTAAAGGTGTCTTTGGTTGTCATAATGACACCACGATGATCCATAATAATGTCATAAATCGATGAAATGTGATCACTCGGGGTAAGAATTTCTGCTTTAATGAAGGGTTCTTCTAACAGTTTGATTGCTTGTAAAGGAGGTAAGTCAAAAGCAGATTTTACTTCAATCTTTTCACCAGTATTTAGTGTTGCATGATATTCTACGCTAGGAATTGTGACGACGGTATCAACCAGAAATTCTCGCTCTAATCGTTCTTTTGTAATTTCTAGATGAAGTAGTCCTAAGAACCCAACGCGATATCCTTGTCCGAGGAGTGGAGAATAATCTTCTAAAATACTCAACGAAGCGTCGTTTAATGCAAGTTTTTGAATACTTTCTTTGAGTAAGACGTAGTCTTCTTTGTTTTCTGGAAAAAGAGAGGCGAAGACTTTTGAGGAGGGTTTATCGAAACCTGGGATTGCTTGGTCTGTGTGCTTCAACGAGATTGTGTCGCCGATTCTTACTTGTTTGACATCTTTGATTCCTGTTGCGATATATCCGACCATTCCTTCTTCAAGGATTCCTGTCTCTATCATTTTTGGGGAAAATGTCCCGACACTTTTTGCGAGAAACTTTGTTTGCGTATTAATAAGTGCATACGAATCACCTTTAATAATATTTCCAGAGAATACACGAATTGCTGCAATAATCCCTTTGTGTTCGTCAAAAATTGAATCGAAAACTAATGCCTGTGTCGTGTGTAACTCTGACTTTTTCGGTGCAGCAACTTTCTCTACTACGAAATCGAGAATGTCTGAAACCCCTTGCCCTGTTTTACCCGATGCAAGAATAATTTCTTCACGTTTGAACCCTAGAATTTGTTCAATTTCTTCGAGCCTTTCTTCAATCAAGTGCTCACCAATATCAACTTTGTTTAGAATCGGGATAATCTTGAGATCAGCCTCCATTGCTAAAAGCATATTTGAAATGGTTTGTGCTTGGACTCCTTGGGTTACATCGATTAGGAGTAATGCACCTTCACAAGCTTTCATAGATCGAGAAACTTCGTAGGTAAAGTCGATATGACCAGGTGTATCAATAAGGTTTAACGTGTGGCCTTTCCAGGGCATTGTTGCCGGTTGCAATTTGATGGTGATACCTCGTTCTTGTTCGATTTCGAGTACATCTGTTAAACGGTCTTGTTGTTCAAGCTGTCGCTTCAGATGGGTTGATGTCAATTCGAGTATGCGATCGGTTAACGTAGTTTTTCCATGATCGATGTGCGCGATGATACAAAAATTACGGATTGTTTTTAATGCGGTCATTGTGCGAATTATGCCATATTTTCAGCAGAAAATCTAACGAACTTCTGTGAATCCCAAAACAAGTGTGACTGGAGTCATGAGCCTTGCGACTGGTTGGATTGTTACCACGAGTTCAGAAGCGGAAGAAGGCGGAATTTCTAAATCGAGTGGAGTGAGGAGTCCATTTGTGCTAACAATTTCTGTTGTCTGCCCAGCATAGGTAAGTTTGATTGACGTGTATGAACCTTCTAATGAGTAACTTGGGTTCAGTCGCAACTTCTTATAATCGTTCGAAGAGTTTTTAATAGTGACTGCGGTAAAATCGTAGGTCGTTGCTTCGAGTGGAGTAAACCTCATGGTAATATCTGTATCTGCCGAAACTCCCGAGACATCTGACATGGTGTAATCTTGCAGGAAGGGGAGGGTAGCAGCATTTATGGGGAAATATCTGATAAGCTGTTGTTTAGTGGAAACGCCGAGGACTGCTGTATCGTTACTTGCGGTTATAGTTTGGGTACGTGGTGTTAAACCAGAAATACTCACAAATGTTAGCCCGACGATACCAACTGCAACGACAGTCAGGAAAAAATCCTTAACAATGCTATCAACTTTAGGAGATTTTTCGTTTTGAGCCATAAATATAGCTTATCATATCTGAAATATGTGTATCCAAAAAACTGAATACTTGATAGGTATACACCATTGCAAAAATACCGGCAACTAGTGGGAGGGCAAGAGAGATCCCTGTAGCGAAATAATCTTTAGCAATGAGTACGGCTGAGAGCCAAATAAAAGTTCCCCATGCAAAAAGTTTTGGGTACATATCTTGTCCATCCTCAAGCCATCCGGTGAGGTTGTAGTGAATCACTTTTACCATTACCCGTGGATGGCGAGTTAGATCGTTGAAAAGGAGTGTTTTGACGAGGACAAAAGTTCCCATAACTACTGTTGCAGCAACAAAAATTCCGTCAGCGATTGTTGTAATTTGTTTGACTTCTGCAATCGTCGAGACTGAAATATAGGTGAACAATTCAGGGGAAGTTGCCATAATAAATGATGATTTTGTGTAAGCCAATGCAAACCACAAACCCGCTAATTTTACGAAGATAAGAAGCGTTGCTGCGAGCAAGGCAGCTTCAATAAAACGTTTGAGAAACTCACTCATAAAACAGTATACCGTACTTCAGGAGAGTGTGCTACACTTTAGAATGAAGTCTGCCATGAAAATTGTGATTGTCGTATTAATTCTCATGGTCACTTTTGGTCTTCCGGTTTTGTTACAACAAATAATTACGCCACATCAAACAAAAACTACTCCAACTCCTACAATCACCGTGGTTGTAGACGATATAAGATTTTTATCAATTCCACCTGTTATTGTGCCGGCTGGTACGACTTTCATGTATAAGATTATGACGACCTCATTATCAGGGGAAGAAGTAACTGTAATCGACTTAGCGAAGCCAGAATGGATGTCTTGGGATGCGACGACAAATCAACTTTCTGGAACTGTTCCAGATATTGGAGGTGTATTTACCGTAACGATGCGAGCTTCTGTTCCTGGCGGAGATATTGAAGATCAAACATTTACGGTCACTATTGATAAACAAGAAGCTGTGAAAGGTGCAAAAACTGTTGCCCTCTGGAAAGATCCTTTTCATCCAAATCCAGGGGATATTCAGAAAGAGCAAATGTTGTTACCCGAAACGGAGGCTACAGATAAAGCAATGGTAACCTTGCAATCGGATACTTCAGTACTTGGGGAAAAGACTGTTGCAAGAGATTTTTTAACTCCAGAACGACAGAAATATTTACTGATTGGAGTGGTAGTTTTACTGGGAATTGTAATTATCAGTATTGTTGGAAAAATTATCCACAGTATCCTTGCCGACAAATCAAAACTACCAAAGGGAATTGTTATTGAACGTGGGAGTAGATGAAACAACTACTGAAGAAGTTAGCGATTACTTTCGGTATCCTTTCTGTGATATTACCAATTGTAATTGTGACTTTGTGGTATCGATATCTGCGGGAACAAGAATCACTGTACGGAAACGAAGTTAGCGCAAAAAAAGGTTGTGAACCATACGAAATGTTAGTAAGTCGTGAATCAGAAAAGCTAGTTATTTCTTGGCAAACAAAAGAAGTATGTCCTGGTTTCTTGCTATTGGGGACCTCGTTCGGAGATTTTTCAAATTTACCCTACAAAGTGCTCTCAGAGCAGGGAGAATCGCCAACGACCATACACAATATTACCGTCCTGAAGCAAGACGAGATTAAGTACAAATATGCGATTGTTGTGTCTGATGGAGAGTGGTTTGGAATCGGCGGAAACCCATTTAAATACTAGTTCGTTGCAAGAAGCACTTCAAATCCGAAACTTTCATCTTCAAAACGCCCAGATTTTAATGCCAATTCCAAATTCATTAGCCGGGTGAGAATCTTTTCGGCTTTCTCGTATGTAATTTTCTGCAACTCTGTTGTTTTAAGAAGTGAACCAACATAAAAGGGGTGTTTCCCGATTTTTTTTGCGATTGATGCCGAATCGATTCCTTCTTGTCTTCCTTTGAGAATGGCCATGACCAAAAGGAGTGTCGATTTTGCCATCGACATAATTTCGTAAGGCGACATGGTTTCTGCTAATGCGACAAAATAATCTTTCTGTCGTACCTTGTTCGTAGTGAATAATTGAGCGAGTATTTCCCACTGACTTGCTTTGCCTTCTTGTAATCCAAGGAGAATCATAAATGATTTCTGAACTTCTTCTGGGGTACTGCCTGAAATTGTTTCTACTTGACGAAGAAAAGTTAAGCATCGCAATGGAGAAAGGCGCTCTTTACCCATATAATCATCGATGGTTAACGGAATATACAGACGAACCGTCTGATCTCGGTCGAGAGCTATAGAGAGTTTTTTAAGTGTATCGGCTATGAGTAGTTTGAGAGTTGTATCAGTTATTTTCTCTGTGATGACTGTAATTTCTCTTGGCAGTTTAGGAAGCTTCCCAGTTGGAGAGATGATGAAAATATTTTCGGTATAGGAGGTAAATAAAGCGAGTATTGTTTCGGAAATCTCTGGATAATGGCAGACAAGTGGAGTACTCTCTGATAAAAGCGAAATCGTTTCTAGTTTTTGAAGTAGTCTTTGCAATCCGTTTTCTGTCGTACAATCAATTGAAGGTATATTTTTTAGCTCAGGATCTTTTTTGGTAATTCCCGTCCAATAGTATAAATCTGATTCTCGGTCACCAGTCGCGATAACTGTAATCATGCCTATTTACCCAAAACCATAACTATAGCAGCTCCTTTGGGCTTCGGAACGCTCGTTGTCGAATCAGCTTCGACAAGTGGAATTCTGTAGGTTGTTGCAAGGTATTGTGCAGCAGATGCAGATGATTTGCCACCAATATTGTAAACACCAGTTTTTGGTAATCCTTTCGCAGATCCGCCGTTGTAGAAATCTGTGTAGTAGAATCGGTTTCTGATATTCGTGAATACTGCGCTGTAGTTTTCTTTTCCGTTATTGTAAACATACACTGACTTCTGTAACGTAACTAAACCAGGAGCTGCGGCATAATCTTTTATAAATGCCCTCACTTGTGTCCAATTGTTTCGTCCGGCTGACGGCTCAAGTGTGTATAAGTAACCTGCGCCCCTTCTGATGAGTCGAGCATAGCCTCCTGCTCCTGGATCTAGAACCATAGAGAATGTCGTTGGTTTACCTTTCTCTTTAAGAATCAGAAGTCCGGCCTCAACATCCTCAGGGGTAACGCGGTTTATTTTAATATTGTTTGCAACGGTTCCCATGATTTCGAAAATCTTTTTTGTATTTTGCAGGGTTTCGACCTTGGTTGCCTTGTCAATAACTCCCTGAATTACTTTTTGTTGTCTTCTGGCTCGAGCAAAATCAGATGCTTCGACACCAGGGTAGGCATGACGAATTCGAGCAAATTGCAATGCTCTGTTCCCGTTCATATGGTCGTTACCTTTTTTGAAGTTGACCGTAATCCACCCAAATTTCTCTGTAGGGTAATCTCCGGTGAAAGCAGTATCAACAGTAACGTCTATTCCTCCTAGTTGATCAATTATAGTTGTAAATCCTTTGAGATCGACCATGACGTGATATTGGATTTTTTGACCGGATATGGATTCGATGAGTTGGCGAAGGTATTCCATGCCTGAACCACTTTTCTTGATTTCACCGTAGGCGTAGGTCGCGTTTATTTTCCCAATACTAGGAGTATTAGGATAGTTCACGTTAAGGTCTCGAGGGAATGAGACCATAGCAACTTCATTCGTTTTGTGGTTATATGTCGCAAGAATTATAGTATCGGTATTGAGCAATCTTGAACCTTTTGTTCGAGTGTCAATACCAATAATAAGAATATTGGTCATTCCGTTTGCATCTTTTCGCAGTGATGGCTCGCGCTTTAAGCTGTTAAATGCCGTCGATTCACCGTTAACGGTAAAGTTTGCCGCTTTGAAAAACGGCTGTATAACACTCGCGCTGACCGTTAATCCGTACGGAACTATCGCAATAATAATCACTACGGGAATAAGAACGGTAACTGACTTAAGAAGGAGACCCAAAAAAGTAAATCCTTTCTCTGTGCCACGAGCTGTTGCTTTCTTATCTACAAGTGTATGGTCATCTGGTGCGAGGTGCGTTGGATCGATATTCTTTTTTTTGCGAAAGGTGAAGTTCATGGGGGCATTGTCGCACAATTACGCTTTACCGTAAATATAAAGAAATATTCCGTAGGTGCTCCTCATTCGTACGACCATAACGGATAACACCGTCTGTACCATGCAAATAGAACCAGTAAGGACTTTCTTTGGGATTAAGTACTGCTCGAACACTATCCAACCCTGGGTTGTCTATTGGCGTTGGTGGCAACCCCATATGTTTGTATGTGTTATATCGTGAATTATTGGACTTATCTTGTATGGTTATAGGTGCTTTCCAATTTTTTTTCTCGTATAAAAATGTCGCGTCAACTTGGAGTAACCAGCCATTTTTAATTCTTTTTTCGAGAATCCCTGCAACAGTTTGCTTCTCTTCGTACGATTTCCCAGCCTCCTTCTCAATAATAGAAGCCATAATAATCACTTGATATGGTGTGTATGTGCCAGATGATACAAATCTTGGTTGTGATGCGATTTTTTGAGTAAATGTGGTCGTTAAAAGATCCACTATTTCTCTGGCAGAAGCATTTTTAGCAACGTCATAGGTGTCTGGGAAAAGGAATCCCTCGATTGATTGCTTACCTTTGGTATACTCGAAAGTATTGAGATATTCTTTGTCAGTTGTTAATGCAAGAAATTCTTGTTTAGAGAATTTCTTGATTGTGTTTTCAGTTCCCATGGCAGCACCGATCTTTTCGGCGATTTCATCCATGCGGAGACCTTCAGGCAACACGATTCTTGTTGTTGGAATTCTTGCACTTTGGAGCATTGGAATGAGCTGTTCAAGGGTGACGGGAAGTGAAATCTCATAGTACCCGGCTTGGATCTTACTTCCAGCATTAATCTTACGGACATAACAAAGAAAATCGTTCGCACTTGAGATAACTCCTTTTTCTTGTAGAAGTTTTCCAATTGCATGAGGTTCGAGACCGGGTGTGATGGTAACTGGTTGAGTTCCAGCGGAGGTCGAGGTTTGTTGAGACACAATATGTGGACTCCAATAACATCGATAGAGCAATAATCTATTAGCAACTTCTTTGTTTGAGAGAATAATGGCGATACCAACACCAATCAGAGTAATCGTCGCAAGTATTATTGGAAATACCTTTGATTTTTTCTTGATCGGTTCTTTAATTGTTTTTCCAGAGTAAAATGCCATAATTCCAGTAATAATATTATCTTGTTTGGGTCAACCACTGTTCAAGGATAGCGATAGCACTGTATGAGTCTAAATTCTGTTGTTGTTTGTGAGTTATGAGATCTTTTTTGATGCTTAGCGAGGTATTGTCTTCATTTACATAGGTTGTCGTTACTGAAAATCGTTTTTGCAGTGTCTCCGTAAACGTTTTAACTTTCTTTGCGGTATTCTCGTAGGAAGGAAGCCCGATTATGACATGCTGAAGTCGATAGTCAGCAATAATTTTTCCTAGTGATTGCCAGAGGAATTGGTCATTTTTTACTAACGGTAACGGACTTATGATCTCTGAACTATCTTCAAGAATCGCAATCCCGAGCTTCTTTGTTCCAAAATCTATACCTAGTATGTACATGTATTTACTTGTTAGTTACCACATTTGATTATCGCACATTAATTGTTAACGGATTACTAATTACATGAGTTCACCTTTGATGCGGATAATGCCGTTACCAATTTTTTCTTGATGAGTGATCTTGAATACACCTGAAATTTCGCTAGTATTGTTCATGTGAGGTCCATTACACAGCTCCTGTGAGAATGGGTCTTTCTGTGTTCCAATGGTGTAAACTTTTACAACATCTGCATATTTTCCTTCGAAAGCTGCAAAGGGTACGAGTTTCAGCGCAGATTCACGATCCATTTCTACGAATGATACCGAAAGTCCAGCTTTAATTTTTTCATTAATCAATTGTTCTACAGAAGAAACTTGCTCTGGAGTAAGTTTCTCTGGATTTGGAAAATCAAATCGCAATCGTTCAGGAGTGATATTGCTCCCTTTCTGATAAATATGGTCCCCAATTAATTTTCGAAGCGCAGCCAAAAGTAGGTGAGTTGTTGTATGGTATTGTTTTGATTTTTCTGATGTATCGGCTAATCCACCTTTGAACAATCCTTTTGTCGCAGTTCGTGATTTCTCTTGATGTTCTTCGTTTTTCTTTTTATGGTTACTCCAGAAGCTCTTTGTATCGACAGTGATTCCGAGTGTGTTGAGTTCTTCAATAAACATTTCTGGTGGAAATCCGAATGTCTCGTAAAGTGAAAAGGATTCGCCATGTTGGTTCGTAAAGGTTATTCCTTTGTAACGCTCTGCAACTTTTGCAACTTGAGAAATTCCATCTTTGAGTGTGTTCCTGAATTTTATTTCTTCTTGTTCAAGAGTATGGAGGATATATTCTTTTTTTACTCCGAGTTCCGGGTAAATAACACTAAATTGGTTTATTGCGACTTCCCCAATTTCTCGTACGAAGGGCTTTTCAATGCCCATGATTTTCCCGTGGCGAATAGCTCTTCGGATGAGTCTCCGAAGTACATATTCTTTTTCCGTTTTTCCAGGTTCAACCCCATCCATAATAATCCATGTCGCAGACTTAATGTGATCGACGATGATACGTTCTGATTTGATGTTGTGGTTTGTCGCTAAAGCTCGTGTTGCATCTGCAATTGGGCGATAAATATCCGTATCGTGATAACTTTCGACTCCTTGCATGAGGATGACAATGCGATCGAGTCCACCTCCAAAATCGACGTTCTTTTTCGCAAGTGGAGTGAATTTTCCATCTTTATTCAAAAATTCCATGAAGACGTTGTTCCCAATTTCAATGTATTTTCCGCAATCACAGTTAACGTGGCAGTCTAGTCCACAAGCTTCTTTTCCTGTATCGTAGAAAATCTCTGAAGTTGTACCACAAGGACCACCTCCAGCAAGTCCCCACCAGTTCTTCTTTTTATCATAAAGTTGGATTTTCTCACCTTTTCCTGTTTTTGCGTTAATTCCGTATTTTTTGAAAATATCTCTTAAAATTTCGATAGATATAGTATCGAGTGGAGCATCTTGATCACCTTCGAATACTGTTCCATATAGTTTCTCGATGGGAATTCCAAGTTTCTCAACAAAAAATTCATAAGTTTGCTCGAGAGCTTCTTTCTTAAAATAGTCTCCAAGTGACCAGTTACCAATCATTTCGAAGGCAGTTGCATGAGATATATCTCCAACTTCCTCGAGATCTTCTGTTCTCACGCAACGCTGAATATTTACTAAACGTACCCCAAGTGGATGGGTTTCTCCGAGTAAGTAAGGAACGATCGGAAACATTCCTGAATTAACGAAGAGAAGTGTTGGGTCATTCTCTGGCACCAATGATGCATTCGGAATCTCATTGTGATGTTTACTTTTCATAAAGCTGAGGTACGCATTACGAACCTCAACATATGTCATCTGTTTCATAGATAATTATATCACCTAGAGCTTGGGAATGGATGGCGATTCTGGCGGTAATGATTGAGCGGATGCTTGGGTAGCAACGGGAAGCTTTATCTCTGGTAGCGGCGGTGGTTTCTGCTCTGGTAATTTTACTGGTTCCGATGACTTTGGCACGATCATATTTCCTGGAACGGTTGCAGGTGGTCTTGGAGATTCGTGTTGTTTAAGTGGCGTTGCGGGTAGTGTTGGCCTTTGTTCAGTCATCGGAAGTTTTTGAGGGAATGCTTCAGATGCAGGTTTCACTTGCTGTGGAATCGAAGGCAATTTAATTACTGGTTTCTCCTCTGTTGGTTTTGCGATAACAGGGCTATAATCTGGCTTCGCGGGTAATTGACTGTGAGTCTGTGCACTAATTGGCATAGGAGTCGTAGTTACCTCTCGTCTTACTTGTTGCACAAAAGTATTCATTGCTTGTGGCGAAGTAACTTTTTGAGTTTCTGACACAACAGGCCTTGTTTCGGGCAAGGCAGTGGGAGTAACTGGCTCTTTTGGTTTCAAAATTGGGGTATAAACTGTTGCTTTACTATCCGCAGTGCCGATGGTTGGGTAATTTGTAGTCGTAGGTGGTGTTGCTACCCCTACAAAAGAAGCTGTTGGAGTTTTTAGTGTTGGAGGATTTGTTACTGGGGTTGGTTGCTTCGGTTGCTGATTTTGTAAATCTTTGTCTGAGTTGCGGAACGCGAAATACATGATAATTGGGAGGAGAACAAGAATGATAATGAGTATCATTGCGGCAATAAAATAAGTGTAGTATTTCTTATTAATATAAATACCGAAAAAATCGACAAGGTTCTCGTCAGTCTCAGAATTTTCAGTTATTGTAAAGGATAGTGTTACTTCTTTTGTTTTATCTTTAGTATCTTTGGCAGTAACCTTTAGCTGATGGACACCCGGTTCTAGGAGTGTGTTGGGTTTATAGGTCGCGGTTATTGCCTTTCCTGAATCAGCAGAAAAAGTGTATTTGTCTGTGATATCAGTTCCATCTAATTCGATAGAGAGGAGACTTTTTGAAAGTATGCCATCTCTCGATGCGCTAAACGAGATCACCGATTGAAAATCAGGAGGTGAAATTTCGTCTTGGTTTTTTGGTGAGGTGACTTGAATCGAGAGTTCATCAAATTCGGGAGATGGCTCCTCAGTGGGAGAAGGTGTTATTGTTGGTGTAGTCGTTGGGATTGGTGTCGTTGTTTTTGTCGCAGTTACAGTCGGAGAGGTAGTTGGTTTGGGAGTAATTGTTGGTTTTGGTGTTGGCTTAGGTTTTGGGAGTATCCTCACGAGTGCTGTATATCCAGTTCCGACTGCGGGGGGAGAGAAACCGTCGGTTGCTGTGACAATAAAATAGTAGTCGCCAGGCGCGAGTGAGTTTGTATTTACTGTAATCCCGCGAGTATTGTAGGAAATGTTATTGTTGTATGTCGAACGAGAAGAAGTACTTAAACTCTTGGTATAGTAAACGCCAAAAGAAACAATTTGATGTCGATCTGTGACGGTCCATTTTAAAAGAAATGGACTTCCTTGATAGCGAGTAATGGCTTTTGTTGGATCTGTAATGGTCAAGCGTGGAATATCATTGTTTGGATAATCAACATTTATTACCCATGTCCTTGTAATGTAATGACCGTACCCATCGTTGACTGAGACAGAAAAAAGATTACTTCCCGCATGTTTAGCTGCCGGTGTTCCTGTGAACTGAATACTGTAGTTGGTTTCACCGCCAGAAGTAGTCGTTGAAGAAACGGCAACGTTTGCCCATGATGGCTTTGCAACGATTGTGTGTTGTAAGGGATCGCCATCGATATCTTTTGCACGAAGCGTGAATGAATAGGCAGTACCGTAGACAAAAGAAACGGATGGGGAAGACCCTCCATCGGCAGGAATAGACATGGGATCAGAGGTGAATGAAGGCACGGCATTTGTTGCAACTGAGACCTGTGCATTAACCGTTGAGAGGAAACTTTTTGCCATATTCGCAACAGCTAGTTGTATAAGTAATCCTAGTGAAACGGTTGGGTTTTTGAGTTCACAAATAAATTCTTTTCCAGTCGTTGAGGTAAAGATTGCTTGACCATTGTACGTGCCTTTATTAAATTGATAACTGAGAGAGGGATTGCTGGTTTTGTCGAGAATTACCCTCTTTGGCGTTGCTGTGAAAGTATAGTCAAATGTTTTTTCTAACTTACCATCTTTTGTTAACGCAATCTTCGCTCGAGCAAGTTGTTCTGAACTTTCTGCAACGATGACAAGAGGAGTTTCTACTCTGTAGTCCAAGATTTTTACTGAAATTGCAGGGGTGAAAGTACAGGTAAAGTATGCGGTATCTTTTTGGAGTACTTGAAGGGTGAATGTCTGTGTCGAGACACTTTTCCCATCGTTTGCGTAAACGGTTATTTGATAGGGCCTTTCTTGATATTTTGAATTCTCCCAAATAACTTGGTTATCTTCGAGTCTAACACCTTCTGGAGCTTTTTGTTCTTTAGTACAAAACGCTGTATCAGGGCAAGTAAGACTGTAGGTAATCACATCAGAATCGGCGTCTGAAGTCTCGACAGTATACCTAAAAGGTTCTCCTTCTGTAACATATTTCTGGGGTTCCGAGTAAAACATTGGCGCACTATTTTTCACATATTCCCCTAGTTTCAATACGGGTAGTACTAGTTTTTCATTCCAAATAGAAACAGACGTTGTATCTGCCGCGCCAAGAAGTGAGATCTTAATCGGTCTTTGTTGTTCTGTAAGCTCCGCACTAAGGATACCATTGATAGTAAAGGATATTGCCGAAGAGGAGAATTCACTAAAATCACAGGTGTTGTCTTCTGAACACCTTTGTGGGAGTAGTGCATTGTACTCGGTTGGGGTAACCATTGTTGCTGGGTAGACCAAGAATCCATTTTGATATCCAATAACTTTAAGTAATTTTGCATCTTGGATTTGAATAGATTTGATATCAACCTTGGTTTTGTCGAACTCAACAAATGCTGCGAAGTGTTTCAGGGGGATTGTTTTTGGAGATGTTGTGGTTACTTTTACTGAAAACGATCCACCTTTGGCAATATTACTCGAACTTTCAGTTGTAACGACAAAGGTCGATTCTTCTTTTTGGAATGGTTTTGTAAAAGCTTTGTTCACTAATTGCGCAAAGTTTCCATATCCAACAATTGCGGTTGGTAGTACCAAAAGCATAAATAAAGAAAAAATACTCAATATCTGGCGAATTCTTTGTTTTTTCACAATTAGCGTTTCAAAGTTAAATTGTTAATTCGTGTCTGAATAGATTGTAGATCATCTGCAGACACGGAACCTCGCTCTTCTGATGCGAGTAATTCTTTTCTTAACGTTTCTTCCCAAATGCCATAATCATACAATGGCCAACTTTTCATCTTCGGAGCCATTTCTAGTATTGGTCCGATGTAAGGGGCATCTTTTTGTTCGTCTGCCATATCTTTTCTTGGATATGGATTGCCAATAAGTCTCTTTTCCGTTTGTGCCTTGTAAATACGTCTCATTTGTTCTGGCTCACTTAACCATTTCAGGAAAGCCCATGCTTCTTCTGGATGTTTCGATTTTTTTGATACAACATCAATCCAAAATGATCCAAGATATTGGGGAACATCTGGATTTGCACCTGGAAGTACGGGTAATGGTAATGCTTCGAATCGAAGTGAGGAATTCATACCTACTAAATCGATAATTCTCCAGCTTGGAGCAATCATCATTGCGAGCCTGCCACTAGAAAACGCTTGGAGATCATCTTCCATACGTGAAGACCAGGCGCCGAGTTTTGAGAATTCATAAAATCTATTAATTGCTGCCAAACCTTGTGGTGTTGCAAATGATGCCGAAATCTTTGCTGTGGATGGGTCAACAGTAACAACGGGTACTGCTGATTGTGTCATCATAGTAAGAATAATTTCAGGAGAACTTCTGACATTGGAAAAACTTCCCATATTGATGCCAGCAATCTTGATTGTTCCATTCGCATTCTTTTGAGAAAGTTTCAGCGCGGTTTGTAAAGTAACATCCCAGTCTTTTGTTGCAGTTCTTGGATCGGTAATATTCGCCTTATCAAATATATCCTTGTTATAAAGGAGAACTAACCCGTCAATAATCTGTGGCGAACCATAGACGAGGTTGTTTGATGTTGTGATGGCTTCGTAAATTGCGGGATAATAAAGCTCCTTCGCTTGAGCTCCAGTCAGAATGCTTGTTGGCGCTGCTACAAGAGAGGGAAGTAATTTTGCAATCCATGTTTGGTGTACCCGAATGATATCAACGCTTCCGTTTGCGATTCTTTCTTCGGCATCGGTTTGATATACCCCTTTATAAGTCAAACCGCTTTGGTTGATAAAACTTGCTTTTGTGTATGTAATGGAAACGTTTGGATTTTGTGCCTGATACTCGGCTATGAGCGGTTCGTAAATTTCTTTTTGATCCCACAACCCAATATAGTTTAGTTCGACTTTCCCATTCGTACTACCGGTATTGCCTGAAAGAAATCTTGATACGAGAAGCGCAATAACGACAACGATAACAACCACTCCAAGGAAGAGTAAGACAATTACGGGACCTTTTTTATTATTCATCAGATTCTGTCTGCAATAACAATTAATCTCTTTGTTCCAATTCCAAGTGGCCAACAGGTAAGAAGAACGGCGCGTTCTTTATCTGTCTGTTCGCTCATAAAACTTAGATCTTGGGCTTCGATTATTTTCTTTCCTGAGATGATATAGCGAAGCTCTTTGCCATCCCTCTCTATGGTCATTGTATCACCAATAGAAACGGTATCAAGCCGAGAAAAGACGATTTGAGGACTACTTCGTCCAGCAAAAAAACCAGCAACTCCACTGTGTCCGTAAATGACGCTTAATCCTTCGTCACCAGGGACGGCTGTTCCTTTAAGGTGAGCGACACCGTGTTTAAGTGCCTTGTCGTAGATAGCTGCATTGTTACCCGGGATGTTCGCCGCAAGATTGACTCGGGTGATTCCTGATTTTTCAATGGTAATTTTCATCGTTTTTTTATATTCTGTGTCAATCTTCGACGTGTGATTTTGAGCAACTACGGCTTCAAACCATGCAGTGCCTGGATCGACATAATTTACTGCACTGAGCTTTTGCATGAAGGATTCAGGTACGGGCAGAAATATTGAACTATTCGAGGTTAGAGAGTATCCGGTTATAAGGGACCAAGTAAGCGGTAGTATCTGAGAAAGAATTAAGAGAACGCCAAAAAAAACAAGAATTTTTGGTAAAAACGGCCCAATAATTTTTTCTATATTTTTTTTCTTCTCAGTATGGGGCGCTGCTGTAATATGTTTGGTAATTACCTTAACGGGAACTTTCTTCTCAATTACTTGAATTGTCGGTTCAATTTTTGGTAAAATCGGGAGCATTAACTAGTATAAAGAAACAACGAAACTATGTCAAAATCGGGAAGAAATTATTATGATATCCTTGGAGTTTCAAAGTCTGCATCAGCGGGGGAAATTAAAAAAGCATACCGAAAACTTGCAGCAAAATACCACCCTGATCGGAACAAGGAATCGAACGCAGAAGAAAAATTTAAGGAAGTAGGCGAAGCATACGAAGTGCTTTCCGACTCGAATAAACGACAAATGTATGATCAATACGGGGAAGCAGGTGTCTCTGGTTCATCTGGACCACGAGGGGGAAGCGCGACAACAGGGGATTGGTCACAATATTCTCAGGTCTTTGATATGGGTGATATGTCTAACCTTTTTGGTGGAATGTTTGGTGATCTTTTTGGAACTGGAAGTTCTATGGGCGGTCGTCGTAGGTCACAACGAATTAATGAATCAGAACCTGGTGAAGATAGAGAGGTAACAATTAAGATTAAGTTCGAAACCGCAAATAACGGTGGTGATGTGACAGTTGAATATGATAGGTATGGTGTATGCAAACCATGTAAAGGTACTGGAAGTTTGTCACAGAAAACAACGACGTGTTCGAAATGTAATGGGTCGGGATACGTTCACTATCAGCAAGCGACACCATTAGGAAGCTTCATGTACCAGTCACCTTGCCCTACGTGTAATGGTTCTGGAAAGACTATTACCGATCCTTGCCCTCATTGTAAAACAACAGGTCGAGTTGCCGAAAAGATGCATTTGGATATAAAAATTCCGCAAGGTGCGTACAATGATTTAACCCTCAAATTTAGGGGTGGTGGGAACATAGGTAAACATAATGGCGAAGCAGGTGATCTCTACATTACATTAAGCGTTCCGAATTTTAAAACATATAGGAGAGAGAGAGAGATTCTTTACGGTGAATTGGAGTTGCATCCGGTTAAGGCGGTACTCGGTAGTGACGTAGTGATAGAAACGCCATACGGAGATATTAAAGTCATGATTCCTGCAGGAACTCAGCCAGGGGATACTATTACAGTAAGGCAGGCTGGCGCATACAAATTAGGTACTTCAATAAAAGGCGATATGAAATTATTCGTGAAGATTGTCATTCCGAAGAAATTATCTCGTACAGAAAGACAGGATTGGGAGGAATTAAGGAAAAATGTCGTTTAAAACTCCTCGTGGCCACATCAGCAGAGAGTCGAAGTAGCGAGATATTAATTGGGTACTGATTTGTGCTATAATTCCCCTGTAACTAATATCACACCATTTCCTCATGGGTAATGACCTTATTACTGCCGTTAATCAAATTTGTGCAGAACGCGGAGTAGATCCAACAATTGTTTTTACTGCATTACAAACTGCAATTGCAGATGCATATAAGAAAGAGAATGGAGAAGAGACAAAAGTTAAGGTTGAAATTGATCGACTTTCTGGGAGCTTCCATATGTACATTATCAAGGAAGTTGTTAAAACCATTGAGGATGAAAAAAATCAACTGTCACTTGCAGAAGCGAAAAAATTTTCTAATGAAGTGAAAATAGGAGACGAACTCGAAATAGAAATTCCTGTCGGATCATTAGGTCGTATTGCAGCACAAGTCGCCAAATACACTGTTTTAAGCAAAATCCGAGATGCAGAACGAGAAGCAGTGGTTGAATTCTATTCTCAGAGACTTGGTGAAATTGTTACTGGAAAAGTACAAGGTGTCCGAGCAAATCTTGTTTTGGTTGAACTTGAAAAAGGTGTCGGAGAAATGCCAGAAGAGGAGCAAATTAAAATGGAATTCTACGAAATTGGTAAGCGATATCGATTCTTAGTTAAAGAACTTATCAACGAAGAGAACAATCGACATGTGATTCTTTCTAGAAGCGATGAAGGATTTGTTAAAGCACTCTTCGCAATGGAAGTTCCAGAAATTTCAAACGATCAAGTAGAAATTAAAGGCATTGCACGATTCGCAGGAATGCGATCGAAAGTTGCAGTTGCATCAAACCAAGAAGGATTGGATCCACAAGGTGCCTGTATTGGTCAGAGAGGTATGCGTATCAATGCAATTATGAATGAACTTGGTGAAGAGAAAGTAGATATCGTTCGTTGGGATTTTGACATCATTGAATACATTAAAAATTCCTTATCACCAGCTACGGTAACGAAAGTTCTTTATAATCATGCACGAGCAGTAGCAGTTGTCGTTGTTCCCGAAGATCAGCTCTCACTTGCAATCGGTCGAGAAGGAACGAATGTTCGATTGGCATCGATCTTAACTGGCGTCGAAATTAGCGTTGTTCAGGAAGGCGAAGAACCAAAAGAGAAAGCAGAGCTTCCAAAGAAGGAAAAGGTAACCAAAGAAGAAAAGCCAAAAGCGGTAAAGAAAGTAGTTAAGAAAAAAGCAGCAGCTAAGAAATAATCTGAGTTAAACCGAACCATGGCAGAAACACCAAAACTTCCACGAAACCCAATTGTCGTCGTACTTGGTCATGTAGACCATGGTAAGACTTCGCTTCTTGATGCTATTCGGAATACATCGATGCAAAAAAGCGAGGCAGGAGGAATTACCCAGAATATTTATATTTCGAATGTTGTATGGAAAGGCGATACAATTACTTTTGTTGATACGCCGGGTCACGAAGTTTTCAGTTTAATGCGTGTTAATGGAGGAAAGGTCGCCGATATCGCTTTTTTGATCGTTGCTGCCGACGAAGGTGTTCAGCCACAAACTTTGGAATCGATTGATATCATTCAGTCGAATCACATGAAGTATATTGTTGTTATTACAAAATGTGACAAAGAAGAAGCAAATCCAGAAAAAGTTAAAACAGAGTTGATGACGCGTGGTGTTTATCTAGAAGGTTTCGGCGGTGATGTTCCTTTTGTTGAAGTTTCAGCAGTTACAAAGAAAGGTCTAGACACGCTCTTGGATCTTGTATATCTCTATGCTGATGTTGAAAAGCTTCTCGATGATGATCACGAAAAGGTCAAATTGTTCGAAGCTTTCGGTGAAGCAAGTACCGAAGTTAAGGTTCACGGCGTTGTTCTAGATAGTTCTGTCGATAAAGCACTAGGAAAACAAGCATTCTGTGTCTTACGAATGGGAACTATTAAGAAGGGCGACACTCTGCTTTTTGGTCCAGTAAAAGAACGGGTAGGATTACTCTTTGATGCAAACAAGAAACCAATTTCAGAAGTTACGCCGGGTATGGCATTTATTGCTACAGGACTTTCGGAACTTCCAATGACGGGTGTTGATATTGTTGATATTAATTCCTCAGAAGTTGTGTCTATTGTTGAAAAGAAATTCACACTCACACAAACAGTTGAGAAAAAATCATCTCAAGAATTACTTGACGATTTATTCAACGAAGGCACAGAAACCGTTATTCCTGTTATTTTGAAGACTGATGTTAATGCATCATTGTTCTCTATTCTTCCAACTTTCGAAAAATTTAACAAAGACAACATTAAAGTAAAAGTTATTTCTAGTGGTGTTGGTGCAATCTCAATGAGTGATGTCGAGACAGCAAAGACATTTAAGGCTTTATTGATTGGTTTCAGAGTAAAAGTTCCAAATGATGTTACCGATTACGCAAAACAGCAAGGTGTAACACTCTCGACCTTTGATATTGTCTACCATCTATACGACTTAATCGAAAAATTTGTTAAGAAAACCGCAGGTGGAGACGAAGTTCAAGAAACAATTATCGGTACAGGTAGGGTTAAGAAAGTATTCGTACTTTCCGATGGCGAAACAGTTATTGGTAACGTTATTACTGACGGAGAAGCGAAGCGAAACTCGATTGTTCGCGTAACTCGAGAAGGCGAGGTTGTTGGTAACTTCCAAGTTCAATCTCTTAAGATTCTTAAAGAAGAAAAGAAAGTTGTTAAGAAAGGGTCAGAATGTGGAGTTAACATTGGTAAAATCTCTGTAGAAATCAAAGAAGAGGATTTATTGACCTATATTGCGAAATAAATTGTCAACTGCCTTAAATGCTCGCGGAGACTGCAATTGATGAGACTGGAAGGCAAAAGAATCCATTGACTCGGTTCGGTTATATTGCACCGTCTGCTAACAAAACAGATGCAAATAAGGCAGTATCTGAACTGAAAAAATCACTCGTTAGCCAATCTTTGGAACAAGTGATTGAAAAAAACAAATTTTACGTTGAGAAAACTACAATAGATGGGCGGGATATCGTTCTTTGTTCATGCGTACCTAAAGAAGCGAGTAGAATAATAGGAGTGACCGGTGTAAATGTGGAAGGATTTTCTTCAATCCACGATGTAAGATCGATATACAAAAAAATCGCTAGTACTAGGCCATATGTAGAAGTCGACGACAAAAAGAAATCAATCTATATTTTCCAAGGATTGGATCCGAACGCTTTTTACACACAAAATGAAATTGAGTTTCTAGAAGGTAGAGGAGACATTGCTTTGGGTTATACTGAGCATGGATTCAGTTCATATTTGATCGCTCTAAACGCACAAAATCCTAAGACTGAATTAGCTCACGAGCTCGCCCATACATTTCATGTAAATGATGGAAAGCAACCTAACAGTGCGATGCTCTTTAAGGAAGGAGATGCAGTTTTAGCTGAATACCAAAGCTTTCCAAATTTATTTGATGCATCTTGGTTAGGTATTCAAGCTGTTGCTATGAAGTCCGAGGCAGATGCTGAGTTAATCAAATTATTGATTTTGGAGGAAGCGGTGAAAGAGTTAAAGGATGGATACAAAGCACAAGACTATCATCTTCTAAGCGCTTATGGTTTTATTTTGGCTTTATGGGTTTGTAATAAATATGGCTATGAATCTTGGGATGCGATGGTGAAAAAGATGTCGAAAGGCCAGTCTTCTTATCTAGGATTTTTGAAAGGAGACCCTTTAACTTTTAAAGATGGAAAAACTTTAACGTTTAATGAATGCTGTGAATTTATAGGCAAGGGACTCAGGTTTCATACGAGTTGAAATTGTTTCTATTGTGTCCTATAATACGTGATGCTTAACTCAACGTCTGAACTAATCAATGCGCTGCAAGGTTCGAAACAGGTGTTGTTTGTTATGCACGAATACCTGCCTTTACCACTAGCACTATGGGTTCCATCGCTTGTTTCCTTGTTAAAAAAGCAAGGTAAAGATATTGCCGTTTTAGTATCCCAAGATGTGTTTGGTTGGCAGAAACGAATTGATGAAATTTACCCAACGGATATGGTTCTCGCATTAGAACAGCTTCGTCAAGTCATTTCTATTCCAGTTGTGAATAAAAGCGAGTCTGTGGGTGATGTCTCGTATCGAGTCACAGATGGTAGTCTCGAAATCACAGTCGTTCCAGTGAAGGAGACTCTCGACACCGAGAACATAAAAGCAATTACCAAGGGAAAGATTTATGAGACAATTGTCGGAGTTGGAATTTCTGCAAGCCATCCGATACTGAATGTTTTACGGAGCAGTCAGGCCTCGTTGTCGCAATCAAAGGCATTTTTTGTAGGAACATATGCAGTACAAGGTGCACTTACCGAGAAGCTCTCATTTATTCCTTCCTTAACTGTTCTTGATAAAGATGAAGATAAATTCCTTCGAGAAACTCTTCAGCAAATTTCAGGTGAGAAAGAACTCGAAGCGTCTCAGCGTGAATTAGTGACACTTTTTGTGCAAAGTATTGTTGCTTCAGCCCAGCAATTTGAATACTTGGACAAAGAAGGTTACGAATATTTAGGAAAAATTGCCGATGGCGATATGGATTCTGGAAGAATGGCATCGTTATATTCTGGCGATTTTGCGCAGCAAAATCGCATCCTCCAGCAGATTCTCCAATCTGCAAAAAAATCAACTCACGGAGAAATGCTACTTTTTACCGTAACGGCGGAACAAGTAGGTCTGCTTGAAACTTCAGTGCAAGACATTTTGACTGCACTGTATTATTTACCTAAATATCCCCAAGTAAAGCAGATTATTGTAGTTATTCAAGAAAATGGAACGCGGCATCATGTCTATATGAACGGACAACCTGATGTAGTTCGACAAGTTGCCATGAAGTACGGCTTCCCAAGGACAGAGCGTTTGACGGGTGGTTTTATTGAAGGAGTCAATTTCGAAAAACTTTGTCAAGATATTACGCGTGTTGTCGGTAAAGAAGAGTTAACTCCAGTTTCTCCTAACACAGCAGTCTCTCAACCTGAAATCGTAAAGGTAGAGGATTCAATACAACCACTCACTACGGCTCAGCAACCTGCAAAAATCTCTGAGAGTCCTAGCATCCCTAACACTCCTTCTCTCGATGAAGTTTTAGCAAATTCAGTTGAACGAAATTTAGAAGAAAGAGAATTCGATAGTGGGGAAGATATTGATATGCCTAATGCATCGCAATCCGAAGTTATTCTACAATCATCAGTATTGCCTGTTGAAATTCCGGTTCAAACTTCTGCCATTCCTACGTCAACAACACCTAGTGGATTGGATTTCGCAGCAATTGCAAGGAAAATGCGTGAAAGTGCACCCTAGATACCCTAGTATTCTGCTGTAAGTCAAGTTCTTGTCTTTGGTTTCTTTACTGTTAATGCTTCACTCCTTTACCTTGTTAGGATACGGGATGAGGGGTTGCACTCGATAATCCCTTATGTTACAATAACTTCAACGGCAACATCCTCGTTGATGAAGCAAATCTAATATTGATTATTTTGCCACAATGGCACTCGTAAAAGACGAAAAAACAGCGGTAATGCAGAAGTTTGGTCTCTCAGGAACAGACATCGGCTCGCCAGAAGTGCAAATTGCTTTGTTAACAGTACGTATTCAGCGTTTGTCTGAACACTTTACCAAGCATAATAAGGATCACCACTCACGACGTGGATTTCTTAAGCTTGTTAAAACTCGACAGCGAATGCTTGCATACCTTAAAAACGAGGACGAAGCACGCTACGCAAAGCTCATCGAACAGCTTGGACTAAGAAAATAGTCAGATCGTTAAGGTTTATAGTCGAGGCTTGGAGTAATCCAGGACTTTTTATATTAAGCCTTAACTCTTTTATTTTCCTAGACTAGTAATTCAACTTTTCCCGTAGTACCATCTGAGAGAAGTATATAAGTATAGTTTTTATTAATTATGAACGCATTTTCATTCGATTTTGCAGGGTCAACAATGACCTGGGAATATAAAAAATTTGCCCATCTTTGTGATAGTTCTATCTACGCAACTTGGGGAAATACCGCGGTAAATGTAATGGTTTTACGTGGTCCAGCGAAAGCAGATTCAGACTTCTTCCCACTTCAAGTTGAATACCTCGAAAAATATTTTGCATCAGGAAAAATCAAAGGATCCAACTATGATAAACGAGAAGGATTCCCAAGTGAGGAAGCAATTTTGAAAGGACGTGTAATAGATCGTGCTATTCGACCTCGATTTCCAAAAGGAATTTTAGACACAGTGCAGCTGTATGTTACCGTCTTATCATATGATCCGAAGAATGATCCATTAACGCTTGCATATAATGCAGCAGTAGCAGCATTTATGACATCAGATATCCCTTTCGAAGGAGAACTCTCAGGACTTCGAATCTCTTTAGGTGACGATGGAAAACCATTCGTTAATGCAATAGACATCACATCATTAAGCCTAAAAGCGCACGAAACTGTTGCTCCAATGAATATGTTCCTTGGTTTGGATAAAAATGGTGTCACTATGTTTGATGCTGATATGGATCAAGTTCCAGAAGAAAAAGTTAAGGAATGCGTTCGTTATGCAAAAGAACAATCAGAAGTTCTCTGGAAAGCACAGGTCGATTTTGCAAAACAATTTGGTCTTGCGAAAAAAG
Organism: bacterium; assembly: GCA_020853235.1. Classification (GTDB taxonomy): domain Bacteria; phylum Patescibacteriota; class Dojkabacteria. The sequence continues at coordinate 129,287 of JADYZG010000029.1, forward strand.
AGGGTACGATGCAAACAATTCCAGAAGTAGTGATTGAAAAAATCGAGTCAACATACATGGAAGAATTGCAAAATGCAGTTGGCGACCCAGAAAAGCAGGGAAGAAAAGATAAACTTGCAGTTCTTGCAGATAAATTAGCAACTGATTTTAAAGAAAATTCAGAAGTACAATTTTTCCATATTCTTGCTGCGATGGACAAGGAGCAAAAGAAACTCGTTCGTAAAGCAGTATTTGAGAATGGACACAGAATTGACGGTCGACAATACGATGAAATTCGTGCATTATCAGCTGAAGTTGGTGTTTTGAAACGCGCCCATGGTTCGGCAATCTTTAAACGAGGTGATACGCATTTGTTATCAGTCGCAACACTGGCTTCACCTGCAAAAGCTTTAATGGTAGAAGACTATACGGGAGATGGACTTGTCCACTTCATCCATGAATACGAAGGTTTGCCTTATGCGTATGGTGAACCAGGACGAATGGCATACAAACCAGGACGACGAGACACTGGTCACGGAGCATTGGGCGAAAAAGCGGTTGAACGTGTAATTCCTTCACAGCAAGAATTCCCCTATATGATTCGTGTCGTCAGTGAAATCATGACAGAAGCGGGTTCTACTTCAATGGGTTCGATTAGCGGAGCTTGTATGGCTTTGATGGATGCAGGCGTGCCAATTAAGGCTCCTGTAGCGGGTATTTCTGTTGGTGTTATTGCGGATGAAACTTTTGGTCAGTATCACTTACTTACTGATATTGCAGAAACAGAAGACTTCTTTGGTGAAATGGACTTTAAAGTTGCAGGTACTGAAACAGGTATCAACGCAATTCAAATGGATACCAAGAGATTATCAATTCCGTATGCAGTTATCGAAGAAGCAATTGATGCAGCAAAGAAAGGGCGACAAACAGTCCTTGACCTTATGAAGCGCACAATTCCAACAACTCGAACAACACTTTCTGAATTTGCACCTCAAATCGAAACAGTACAGGTTGATCCAGATAAACTTGGGAAGTTGATTGGTCCAGGTGGCAAAATGATTAAGGAAATTACCAGACTTTCTGGAATGGATTTAAACATTAAAGATGATGGAACCGTCGAAATCTTTGGTGCACCAGCAGAAGCACGTGCAAAAGCAAAAGAGCTTATCGATGCAGTATTCGAAGAATTCAAAGTTGGAGAAACGTACGATGGTATGATTCTTGAAAATCGTCCTTTTGGATCGATTTGTAAGATTGTCCGTGGAGATATGGAAGGTAAAGGACTTATCCATGTTTCTGAATTAGCGGATGGTTTTGTGAAAAATCCGGATGATATCGTCAAACCAGGACAGCGAGTTCGTGTAAAAGTCGTTGGGATTGATGATATGGGACGATTGAAACTATCACTCAAACAAGCACAACAAAATTAAAGAATTAAAGAAATAGAGAATTAATGAGCAATAATGTCGTTATTTTGCAATAATTAACCTTTACACTTTAGACTTTACTCTTTATACTGTATACAAAATGACTGACCCATCGATATTAGAAACACAATCTCAGACATACTCGGATATTACCGAATTACTTGAAAAGCTTGAAGCGAGCAAAGTTCCTGCAGAACTTAAGGAAGAAGGTCGCAAGATGATTGTCCGAGTCTATCGTATGGCAAAAAAAGGAAGTTATTCATCAGAATTCGAAACAACAGCACGATATATCGACTGGGTGCTCAACATTCCTTGGGAAACAATGTCACCAGATAGTTTGGATCTCGAAAAGATTAGACTTGAACTTGACAAATATCACTACGGGTTGGGAAAGGTGAAAGAACGTATCTTGGCGTACATGGCAGTTATGAAGTTGCGACAAGAAAAGCAAATGGATACTTCGGAAGTTAAGGGTATGACCACATCGTACCTGCGCCCTCCTGTACTTTGTTTCGTAGGATTGCAAGGTTTGGGTAAAACAACTATTGCAAAGTCTATTGCCAACGCATTGGGTAGAAAGTATGTTCGTATTTCACTCGCAGCATTCGGGAGTATTGCTCAACTTCGGGGATCCGCTCGCTCGAACCCAGATGCAGAACCCGGACTGATTATTCAAGCAATTCGCTCGGCAGGAACCTTGAATCCAGTTATTGTACTCGATGAAATTGATAAAGCTAGCGGTATTGAGTCTTTGAGAAATGACATCATGGCAGCACTTCTCGAAATTCTTGATCCGGCTCAGAATGAGTCATTTGTAGATAGATATATCAACTTCCCCGTTGATTTATCGAAATGCTTCTTTATCACCACAGCGAACACACTTGGAACAATTAGTGCAGCACTTCTTGATCGTCTCGAAATTATTCGATTCACAAGTTATTCTGATGATGAAAAAATTACGATTGCGAAGTCTTACGTTATGCCTCGTGTTATAGCAGAAACGGGTTTAAAGGAAGACCAATTGAAGATTACCGATGAAACCTGGCCACTTATTGTTCGTCCAATGGGATATGATGCGGGTATTCGTCAGTTAGAACGAACGATGAATAACTTGGCAAGAAAAGTAGCGTACCAAATTATTACTGGGGAAACTACGGCCGTTGTCGTGACTCCAGAAAATGTAAAGCGGTATTTACCAGAAGATCTTGGTGTACTTGGATAAAGAATTATCGAATTAAAGAGTTAAAGAACTGAAGAATTTATGATCATTAATGATATTATTGGCATTAGTAATTAATAATTAAACTGCTGCCCCGAAACTAGCTAATTAGCTATTGAACTAAAAAACTATTAAACTATATAACTATATGAAAAAATTTATGAATAAAGAAAATATAAATAAAGGGTTACGAGTTATCCCATTATCCGGCGCTGAAACCGTTGGATTAAACTCGTACGTTATTGAATACAATGACGATATATTTATTGTCGACTACGGTGTTACTTTCCCAGCAGGAGAGTCGTACGGAGTCGAATATTTACTTCCGCCAATTGATTGGTTGAAGCAAAATAAACACAGAATCAAGGCGATTATTGTGACTCACGCACACATGGACCACATTGGTGGCATCCCATTTGTGCTTGATGAACTCGGATATCCTCCAGTGTATGGAAGTCCATTTTCGGTTGAGTTTCTAAAAGAAAAATTAATTGAAGTTAAAAAAGATAAGAATGCGAAACTTCATGTAACCGGCAAAGACGACAAGTTGCAGTTTGGTGCCGTGACAGTTTCATTTTTTCATGTAACTCACAGTATTCCTCAATCTTATGGCGTATGTTTCCATACTCCACAAGGGCGAGTTGTCTATACTGGTGACTACAAACTAGATCAACGTCCAATCAACGAACAACCAACAGAAATGGAAAAGATTCGTGATCTTGGAGAAAAAGGTGTTCTTGTCGCACTTGGTGACTCAACCAACGCGTTTGAACCAGGCCGATCAAAGAGTGAAACAGAAATTCTCGAAACTTTAATGGATGTAATCAAAAAAGCAGAAGGTCGTGTTATTATCGCGACTTTCTCATCGTTAGTAACTCGACTTGGCGGTGTTATCGAAGCAGCAAAGAAGCTAAACAAAAAAGTTTTAATTACTGGGCGAAGCCTCGAAAGCAATATTAAAATTGCGATGAAAATTGGGTATATTCATCCTCAGAATGGTGTTATCATTCAACGAAAGCATTTGGACACAATTCCAGATAATCAGTTGATTATTTTAACTACAGGTAGTCAGGGTGAGCCCATGGCATCGTTAACTCGGATTGCGAGTAACAAACATTCATTTTTGACTATCAAGAAAACAGATACCGTGATTATGTCTTCGAGTGTCATCCCTAACAATGTTATTGAAGTTCAGAAGCTGATGGATATGATTGCTCGACGTGGCGCCCGTATTGTAAATACAAAATTGATGAATGTTCACGTTAGCGGTCACCCAAATCAAGAAGATATGATTGCAATGGCAAAGGCATTGAATCCGAAATATTTCATTCCTGTTCACGGATTTACTTCATTTGCTGCGCAACACAAGCGGATACTTGTTGAGGCTGGATTTCCAGAATCGCAGGTGTTTGTACCTGTTGAAGGTGGAATATTCTCGTTCAAAGATGGTGTTTTGACGCAAGAGAAAAAACTTGAAGTCGAAGAAGTTCGTGTGATTGATCGACAGCTGTTATCTTCAAAAGAGCAGTTAATTATAGATCGAAAAGCCATGGCATCTGAGGGTATTTGTACGGTAACAGTGGTTGATCGAAAAGATCGTACACCAGAATTCGCTGTATCGCTCCGTGGATTTGCACAAATGGACCAAACTCAGGAGATTGTGAAAGCAATTAAATCTCGCCTATCACAAAATATAAGCAAAGTTAAAGATGAGAAAACAGTCAAAAAATCGATTTACACGATACTTGGTGTTTTCTTCCACAAAAAATTACAACGGTATCCGGTACTTTCGGTAGAAGTTGCGAAGAGCTAGTTTTACTGTTCCTATTATAGAGTGATGAAATAGTACTATCTGATGCGTTCGTGGTATACTGAACCATGAAGCTTTTCTCTCTTTTTAGCGGGTCTAAAAAAGCACAATCTACAGGTAAATATTTGATTTCCCTAGATATTGGTACTGAAGTAATGAAAGGACTTTTATTTTCGATGTCCGAGCTGGGGGTTGATATCTGGGCATCTAATCAGGTTTCGCAGCAAACTCATGCCATGCGAAGTGGTGTTATTTTGAATAAAGAAACTGTTCTCGAAAATGCACGACTTTGCGTTCAGAAACTTGTTGAGAAACTCGAACCAAATGAAGTCCCGACTAAAATGGTTTTGGGTATGGCAGGTGAACTGGTCAACGGTATTTCAATTCGTGTTTCGTATGACCGCGGTAGTGATGCAAGAAAAAAAATTACAGAACCAGAAGCAAATACAGTTGTGGAAAACGTGATTAGTGACATTCTCACTAAAGGTAAAGATGAGCTCGCAAAGAGACTCGATACAACGGAAGACAATGTCGAAGTACTCCAGATTACCGTAACCGGGATGTTTGCCGATGGCAGGAAGGTCGAAACAATTGTTGGCTTATCACCAGAGGAAGTCGTTTTGAATTTGTACGCATCATTCGCACCAAAAACCTATATCAACACACTTCGAGAAATTTCTGAATCATTAGAGCTTGAGATTGCATCAATTGTAACGCAACCGTTTGCCGTTTCTCGATCATTTTCTGGGAGTTGGGATGCGGAATTTTCTGGTATTTTCATAGATGTAGGTGGTGGAACGACAGATGTTGCACTTGTGCAAAATGGAGACACTATTCAAACACAAATGTATGCTTTTGGTGGCCGAGCATTTACCAAGAAAATTGCTCAATCAATGGATGTTAGCTACACAGTAGCTGAAGGGAGAAAAATTAAATATTCAACAGGTGATTGACCTCAGGATCTTCGTGATGAAGTGAGGCGACTTCTCGCGCCAGATGTTCAGCTTTGGCTTGACGCACTCGTTGTTGCTATGGAAGAGTTCGAAAATGTTGAGGAATTCCCTCCACAGTTTTATCTTTGTGGTGGTGGTGCAATGTTACCCGATCTTAAAGAAGCAATTCTTTCCTACCCTTGGCATAAATACTTATCATTTAAGCGACTGCCGAAGGTTCTCTTGGTAACTCCAGACAAATTGGATAGAGTGTATGATAAAAGCGGATTATTGATTCATCCATACGATGTAACCCCTACCTCGCTCGCAAAATTCTACTGGGATGTTCTTCGTTTACCCAATCTTAATTATTTAGGAACTTATTAGTAATGATTGACGTAGTGCCAAATAGAAAAGTGGTAAAAATTAATGCCACTATTGATGACGATATCAATTTGATTCTTGATGCGATTACCAAAGTAGACTCGGCATTTATTATGCTTGTATTGCCTGAAGGTAACGATCTTGCAAACAGTCCCATTGGATTAAAAGCATTGCGTAAAAAAACGTTAGAAAAGGCGAAACATATGGTACTTGTGGTTCCTAAAGGCAGTGGCTATGAGCTTGCAAAAAAGGCTGGATTTATAGCTTCAACTTCACAAGAAGCAGTTACTGGCGATGTTTGGCAGACTGTTATTCAACAATTTAACGAATACAAACACACAATGGCGGGTATGAATTCAAAAAAAGAATTGCCGAGGCATTTAGAAAGTAAGGTTGAGTATATGGCCCCAGTTCCCGAACAATTTCCAGTTCCAGAGATTATTACTGGAGGGGGTAAAATTGTGAATGAGGCGACGGAAGAGACTCACAAAGAAGAACACCGCAGACCTTCGCATAAGAATAGTGAAGAACCCAAAATAATTGAGAAAGAAGATGATAAAAAACCAACTGACCTAGAAAAAATAGCATCACACAAAATTACGGGTATGGATTTTTCTAAGTTGACGAAGCCAGAGGCAAAATTCTCGTGGTTTCGTAAGCCAAAACCTGCACCAATGTCTGCAAATACGATAATTCACCCACAAGAAATTAATTCGTTCCATCCCGATGTTATGCCCAAGAAGGTTGGAGATACCATTGCAAAAGTGAACAAAAAGAAAGAGACCAGCGCGGTTGTTCGCTTTCTATTGCTCGCTTTGGTTGGGGGATTAGTTACCTTGGCTGGAGTATTCACAGTCTATTATTACTACTTTCCTCGAATTCGCATTGAACTTCAAATCCAATCGAACTCAATTTCCCTGACAGATTCCGTACTCGCAACTTCAGCAGTTACGGGCTTTGATGTTAATAGAAAAGAAATCCAGATGACAAAAGAAAAGGTGGAAAAGAATGCAGCACAATCCTTTACGGCAACAGAGAAAGGTCAAGAAGGTGAAAAAGCAGTTGGCACAGTGAGTCTGAGTACTGCGAGTGCCACTTCTGTTCCTGTTGGGACAAAAGTTACGGTTAAATCAAAAAATTATGTTGTTTCGGCAGTTACGTCTATGCCTGTCGGAGTTACTTCTGTGCCAATTACCGCTGTAGATATTGGAAGCGACTATAATTTTCCAACCTGTGCTCTTCCTGCTGCTTGTGATATCACGATTGATAAGTCTGGAGTTAGCCCGATTGGAAATGACGCAATTGCAGGCGGGACAAAACGAGAGTTTATGGTCGTTAGCCAGAAAGATGTTGATAAGGTAACGAAAGACCTGCAAACGGAACTTAGTCGACAGGCAGAATCTGATCTTGCGTACATGAATCTTGATAAAGGGTATACCTTTATCAAGGAGTCGGTAAAAACAGAAATTAAAGATAAGGTGACTGTAAAACCATCTGTTGGTTCGGAAGTAAAAGAGGACGAAGAGGAGCCATCAATAGCAATGTTTACGAATACAACAGCATTGTACTATCATTCAGAATCGTTAACGAAACTTGCAGAAAGGTTGTTACTTGATAAATATAAAGTTGACAAGAGCTTATCCGCAGAAGATGCAGCGACAACGTCAATAGAACAGCTTACCGTCAAAGTGGACAAAATTACTGTAGAAAAGGACGACAAGGTGACTATCAATTTTTCTGTTTCTGGGTTGGCAACGTCGCGTTTAGATTCGGAAAAAATTCGCAGAGATGTTGCAGGTAAAAAATGGCCGGAAATGCTAGAATATCTTTCAAAACTTCCAGCACTTCTTAGAGCTCCAGAAGTGAAATTCTTCCCTTCGTGGTTGCCTGATTTTGCACGATACGTTCCAAAAGAAAGTTCACGAATTGATGTTGGCATCAAGGTCGTTCCTCCAGAAGTAACGCCGACAGACACTCCATAAGTTTCAATACCTTCTTGCGAATTGCTTTGTCGGTGAATTTTGTTGTCCAGAGCTGATCTAGAGCCGCGAGTAAAGAAAAGTAAATACGCCTTCGTAGTTTTATAGAATTTTGGTTCATAGTATATTGTATCCGTTTCTGTGAATGAAATTGTAAGAATCTTGTAAAAATACGACTTTCTACTTCATGGTGTAATGCAACGAGATTTCATACAGTCAATGTATGACTGATATCGAAATTGGCAAAATTATTCGTGAAGCACGAAAAAAACTTGGTTTGTCACAACAGGAACTCGCAAAGAAAATCGGAGTAACTTGGGAAATGATCAGTCGATATGAACGCGGAAGATCGTCTGCACTACAAAAAATACTTGAGCTCGCAGAGGCGTTAGAGGTTGAAGTCGCAAAGTTTTTCGCTGTTTCTAGTGAATCTCAGAGATTTAGTGATACGAAGTCAGAATATTTATCGTCGCGATACATTCCTGTCATTACGGTGGTACCTGCAACTCTAAAAGAATTACAACAAGCATTAAATAACGAAGAAACTGGTTTGCGCATGTACGATAACGGCGAGCAAATTGAGAAATTTGGAATTCGTTTAGGACCAGAATCAAAACTCCGCATAGCATCAACTTCATTGCTACCGAAAGGAGTACTTGTTTGTACTTTTGCCTTGAGAGAATTATCTGAAAAATCGTTGGTGTTAGTTTCAAGAAATGGTCTTGTTAGTGTCGAGCAATATCCAGGAGATGCTGGAGTTACAGTGCTCGCAAGGGTTATTGAGTGGGTGGTAAAATTATAACTACACAAGTGTTATTACTTATCGGTGCGCTATTTTTCCAAAAATAGTATAATAAACAAATGTCGAATTCTAACGAGGGTTTTGATACAGGTACACAACAAGGAGATGCTTTAGCTTGCATAAAAGGCTTGTTCCCAAATGACGGTTCGAAAAAATCTTCTGTATTAAATCTCCCCCACGCAGTATTTCGAGAACCGAATAAGATATTTTGTGATTCTGCAATACGCACAGTTAAGAATTATGTTGGATTTATGAATCTTTTTCCACCTATGGGGTATTTATTAGAGCACCAGAGCGGCATCCAGAGAAAATTGAATTCTATACCAGAGCAAGCAATGTTAATTCTCAAATATCTTAACAACAGAAGTATTCCACGCAGTTGGAGTGGTTTAGACGAAATAGTCGGTACCATGATGGTTTCTATTAATGGATTGAAAAAGGGGGCTATAGACATATTAAGTAGCAATAATATGAGCAATATCGAGCGAGGGGTTAGAAAAAAAGAATTTAAAGTTATGATGCAACTTGCCAGTCGACCTCGAGAAGGGCAATCGATTGATGAGCTGTTCCAGGATGGAGAGTCCTTTTTTAGGTCTAGGTTAGGGAGACATTCATTTGGTAAGAAGTTAGAGCAGTTATCTTGGGTGGATACTATCCAATGTTTCCTTACTAAACAGTATGAGATTAGAGGTAAGAATGAATCAAATCAGGTATTAAATGATCATATTGAAAGCGTAGCGAAACTTTCTCCTGGAGCATTATATGCGTATGCAAAAGTACTCTCAGTCGCGTATGGAATGCCTAATGAAGAGTTTGCACCAAATGGGTGGGTGTGGGTTGAGGACTGGGAGAAGGAGCTACGAAAGCAATAAAGGGAAAGTGCAAGAGAAACTAGCAGGTTGAGGAGAGTCAAACAATAATGTATTACTGCGGTTTGACATGAAAGCCTGCGAGGTGTAAAATTCCTGCACATGAATCAAAACGTCATGACAACTCAGAAATCAGTAGCAGTTCTGGTTTCTGACGTCATCGCACAGATTATTGGTATTATTATTTCTCCTATGCGTTGGGCAAAGCACTATCGCAACCTTCCACTCTTTGTCCTCTTTACATCGCTACCCGGGAGATAACTTTAACTCATTAAAAGAAAAAGTTACACCTCCCGAAAGGGAGGTTTTTAGAATAAAAATGACATGAAAAATAAAGAGATAGAAAAATCAAAAGAGATATTCAATAAATTCTTTCAAGAAGATTTATATGGACGTTTCGATAACAATGAAAATATTATATTAAGTAGAGGTAGCTGGAACGATGAGGTTGTTAGGTTGCCGAAGTTTTTTACTTTTGCAGTCAATTATACACTCAAGAAACATTGGGTAGGTTATTCTGACTCGTTAGGACACGAGAGTACTTTTGATGCGTTAGATCGTTTCTTAAACATAGAGAAAGTGGGAAATATCTATAAACGTGAGAATATGGCATTAACATTTGGAAATACTGCAACCTACGGAACTCTTTTTAGGCAGATTAAAGAGCTCTTTGGAAATTTGAATGTCGTGACTGGTAAGCCGTATTACCCACCAATTTTGAAATCGATTTCTTCAAGTGTGGAAAGTATTGAATTTGTGAATATATTTGGGTCTGAAGATGAAATTATAGTCGAGTTGACATCAAAAACTAGTAATTCTGGGAAAATTGTTTACTTCTTAACTAACTATATTGGCGTTGAAGGTAGAGCATATTCCAAAAAATATTGGAGAGATGTTCTTAAGTTAGCAAAGAAGAACGGAGCCCTTGTCGTTATAGATGAAGGTTTGTGGTTTACGCCTCCGGATTATCCAGATGAAATAAACTCACAGGAAGTTATCCGAGTCGTCTCGCTCTCAAAGAAGTACGGAATTCCAGGTATGAAAATTGGGTTCATGTTAGGTAGTAAAGAATTCATTGGCAAGTATTATGATGTTGCATCAACTAACTATGGAGGACCAGCAAGTGTATTCTTTTTACTGCAAGAATTTCTTTACAATTTTGAATATCAGTATAAAACTGGAGATACAAACTGGATGAAAAGTTTTGTGAAGAACTACGAAATCTCTGAGAAAGATTTGAATATGCTTTTCGTAGATTATGAAAAGACTCTCACAGCAAATCGGACGAAGTTAAGTAAAAATAAAGAAATGGTTACCAAAATGATAAACAAAGCTAATGTGCAAAATGTTTCTTACTATGATTTCGGGGGATTAAACATATTTATAAAATCTGATTCAATTAAATCTGGTTACGACTTCTTCCTTAATGCGATTGAAAAAGAGAAGTTATCAATATTTCCTGGCGAATGCCTCGGATTGTCGAATCAAAAATTCATGCGATTAACAGTATTAGAATCTACCCCTATATTGAAAGTAGGTATGGAGAA
>JADYZG010000030.1 GCA_020853235.1 bacterium
AGACCTGCGAATAGTTCAATATGCACTACAAGATGCAGCTAAACCAAATATGAAGTATTTGAAGGGGGAGTCAAAACATGGTTATATGCTCACCCAATTGGGTCTGAAATGGGCTGAAAAATTTGACGATGAAAAACAAGTATCAACAACATCCAGAAAATTATCACCTTCTGACCTTGCATTAAAAGAGCAAGTTCGCCTAAGAGGTACTAATGCCTATAGAAAATTCAAGGATGGGGACAAAGAGAAAATTACGATAATGGATTTTCGCGAGTTCACTAGAGTAAACGATTATTTTCCAGAACACATTCGCAGGCAAAGATATGCAAAAATTGACAATGCAGTAAAAGATGATACTGACTTAAAAAGCGTTTGGAATTTCATAAAGACCAATTTTGAGGAGAAATAACTATGATCAAAAAGATTTCTGTCAAGAGCCATGTTTCACGAGACTTTCTTCAAAATGCTGTGTATTTCAACACGCTCCCAAAAGTGGTTTGGGAATACGTTTCTAATTCATTGGATAACGGCAAAGATGATGTACCGACAACTGTTGCTGTGGAAATACGGAAAGATGACAACACACTCATTATTGCTGATAATGGAGGTGGAATGTCGAGGGATGATTTGGAGCGATTCTTTACTATGCACGGTGAAAATATTCAAAGAAAAAGGGGAAAACGTGTTCGCGGGAGATTTGGAACGGGTAAGTCAGCTGCTTTTGGTATTGCCAAATCTTTGCTTATTGATACACGACATAATGGCAAGAGAAATGTTGTATCTCTTCACTTGGAAGACATTAAGAAAGCTACAAGCGGAGAAACCTTTGAAGTAAATGAAGTCGTAGTTGATGAAAAGACTGAGCAAGACGATGGAACCATTATTGAGATAAAAGAGTTCATGACGTCCCGCATGGATATTGATGCCACCATCAGTTATATTGAAAAACATCTTTCGCGATACCGAATGCGTGCAAATGTGATTATTAATGGGCACACATGCAAATTTAAAGAATTGCCATCTGTAACAACCATAATAGTTCAAGCGCCCAAGGAAGTTGAAAAACATATAGGGTTGCCAACTTTGACAATCAAAATTGCACCTTTTGCTTTAGACCAAGACGAAAGAGGCGTAGATATACTTTCAGAAGGTATTTGGCATGAAACAACACTGGGAGATGTTGAGGGAAAAGAACTTTCAGAAAGACTCTTTGGAGAAGTTGATATTCCATTGTTGGAGCAGGTAAGTGACGATGTTGCTCCATTTGACAACACCAGAAATAATCTCCTGAACCGAGCAAACCCTAGAGTAGTTATTCTGATTGCGTGGATCTCACAAGAACTAGAAAAGGTACGCCAAACACTCGTAAAGGAAGAGAGGGAAAAACGTAAAACAGAACAGGCTAGGAAATTAGCACAAGAAGCTCAAAGAATGGCAGACATCCTTAACGAAGACTTCAAAAATTTTATGTTTGATCTTGAAGTTTCTCGGCGCGTGACAGGAAAACCGAAAAGTAAAATCAACGAATTTGTTTCCTTACAGGGTGAGATACTACCAGGTGGTGGCGATCAAGACTCCACATGGCAACAATCTGGACAGCCACACGGTAATGGTGGCAGAGGAAAGAATCCTCCAGATGAAGGAGAAATACCGCGAGAAGGTCCGAACTTAATCCCTGGAGAATCTAAAGGTACTCAAAAAGAATCAATCGAGTCTGGTAGCAAACGTAGATCGGGTTTATTTAGCATTGAGTTTGTAAATTCTACAAAAGATTATCCAAGATCTCAATATAAAAGAGAAGAACACAAAATTCTGATAAATTTAGATCATCCTCAAATCGCCCTAGCCCTTAAAGAAGGAGGCGGATCACAAGATTCTCGTCATTTCCTTGCTATGGTTTACGAGGTCGCTACAGTTGAATATGCACAAGCTGTTCAGTTCGAAAGATTTAATCTGGGTGAACAAATTGATGCAGCAGATGCACTTTTTGCCGTTGGTGATACAGTAGATAGAGTTACAAGAAGATTTTCTGAGGTTTTGCAAATACAATAATATCAATCCAAACAAGAGGAGACGGAAAACTAAAACACAAAACAAAAACAGGTACACAAGCGACCCATCTACTTGTGTACCTGTCTCCTTGTCTACCTCCCTTACTCCCTAAAAATCCTCACATGCCTGCGCGGCTCTTTGTCGTCGTTGAAAATGCGTAACAGATCGTTGAAGTCGGAGTTGACGAACATCGCGCTTTTTTACCTTCATGTAATGGACAACTAATTCCCACGAAGCGTCGAAGCGGGCTTTTGCGGGTTGCGCCTGCCAAAACTTTAAGTCAAACGACCTGTCCATCTGTTCAATTTTTCCGCGCTTTTCACCAAAGTTTTTTTGCATGGTTTGATTTTACTCCATCACTCCCTAAAAATCCTCACATGCCTCCTCGGCTCTTTCCCATACGAGTGACTGACCAACTCCGCGCTGCGCGCCATTTCGTGTTGGAGGCGTCTTACAAGTGACGGACCTGGGGGCAAATCTACCCAGCGTTCGCCGTTGAGGACGGCGGAGATGGCTTGTTGCGTTTCACTGCGGATGTCTTCCATGTTGTCGCGGGTGGGCGCGGCGCTCAGGTTGTAGAGGTCGCTGAGGAACTGCTCCACTTGCGCGACGGTGTTGGCGCGCAAGACATAGATCGGCATGCCGCGTTGCTCGGCTTCCATCACGGTCTGCTGGCGGTTG
>JADYZG010000031.1 GCA_020853235.1 bacterium
ACAATACAACTCGCCACATTATGGAACTTACTCAAATGGATGCCGAAATGGGATTCATTGATAGTTACGAAGACGCAATGGATGTTGCAGAAAAAACTATTCGGGATATTGTTGACGCAGTGACAACGAAATACAAGGATGTTTTTGAACTATACGGAGTTGAACTTCCTAAAATTCCACCAGGAAAGTTTCCAAAAATTAAAGTTCGTGAAGGGTTAGAACTTATTGAGAAGAGAACCGGCAAAAGTGCTAAAAGAGAGGAGCTTGACCTCGAGCCAGAAGATGAGCGAGAACTGAGCAAATGGGCTCTAGAAGAGAAAGAGTCAGACTTTTTGTGGGTTATAAATTTCAAAAATAATAAAAACTTTTACACCTGGGATAACCCAGAAGATTCGCGGGAATCACTTAGCTTTGACTTAGAATTTAGAGGACTTGAGATGCTTTCGGGTACACACCGTATACACGAATACGACGAACTGTACAAAAGATTCAAAGAACAAGGCTTAAGTGAAATGTACTACGAACATTACTTCCAAGCATTCAAATACGGTATGCCTTCAGAAGCTGGATTTTCATTCGGTCTAGAGCGTTTGACCATGAAACTCTTTGACTTACAAAATATTCGAGAAGCGACTTTGTTTCCATCGGATCTTAAAAGAATTGCAGGTGCGAATAGAATAAAAGAAAAGCTTCATGGCGAGAGAGAAGTTGTTGCGCGTATCAAAAAGATTCTTGATACACGCGCAGTTACTTACAAATTCGAAGAACACGAAACAGTCCGTACTAGCGAAGAAGCTGCAGCGCTTCGAGGAACACCCATATCAAGCGGAGCCAAAGCACTTATTTTAGTTGGCAAGAAAACAAAAAAACGAGTTATGGTTGTTGTCCCAGGAGATAAGAAAATTGTCATGAATAAGGTAACTGAGCTTGTTGGCGAAAAAGTGGAATTTGAAAAGTCTGAAGTTATTCTTGAGAGTTATGGCATTAAGGTCGGCGGAGTTCCTCCGTTTGGAAATATTCTAGACATGAGGGTGTTTATGGATCAAGCGATTGCTGATAATCCAGAAGTTTCGTTCAATGCGGGTATGCAAACTTGTTCAATTACAATGAAAGGCTCAGAACTTGCTGAAGTTACAGACGCAGTGCTCGGTAGTTTTGCTTTGTAAAACGCCCATTGTTGACCTTTTTGTTTTGTGTTACCGTGTATGGAGGTAATATAAAAACAAAATACATGCCTTTAAAAGTAAAAAAGGGTCCTTCGAAGTTAGCTATCATGGGAATTATTGGAGGAATTGTCGCAGTTGCAGTTGCAACATACTTTTTCTCGACTGACAGTTATTTCGGGTTACCAAATGATGCATTTGCAGCAGCGAGTAGAACCTTTACGCTACAAGGGTATAAAGAAATAAAGAATGTTGCAGAATCTGAATATAGTAAAAATTTCATGAAGGCAGAGGAGCTGATCCCACGGAGGATACTTGATTCATATTATGCTGCAAAGCCTGCAAATGCGAAAAAAGCAGTCCGTGTTGTAAATACATGGCAAAAAGATAAAAATACTCCTAACTTTTTGGGCACGGGGATTGGATATACGAAAATATCAGATCGCTACACGGTAATGGAGTATTGTAACGACGAAACCGTTCCTTGTCCTGTCGATATTATGGGAAATAGTAGAAATGCATATGTAGCTCGTGAGATTGATACTAAGTCAGACTATGCGATTGGAATCAATCAGTCTGCTGAACCATATTTTCGAATCTTAGATCATAAAAAAGCGGGTATTACACTTGCTGAATGTTCTAAAGCCGGATTGCAAAAACTTGCCCCCAAAATGGTTATTGATGGAAAAACAAACTGGGATGGATTCTGGGGACCAAATGGTACGAAGTTATATCTTTATACTCCGAAAGATAGAGGAGTATATAGTTTATCGAATATAGGTTGTGCGTACGTGATTACACCAGGTAAAGAAGATTTGTGGTCTTGGAATAACCTTTTGGATAAGCGAACTCGACCATCAACAACATCGACCGACTACTGGATACAGACAGGTAACGTTTTTGTTGCAACAATAAATCATAAAGTTGGGAATGATTTACTCCTTGAACATGTTTATTTCAGCGATAATCCGTTAGTGGCGCAATCTTTTGTTAATAATTACTGTAAGAAACGGGTTACCCCGGATAATTATCATTGTTTCAAGCGAGGAATTACGTGGTACGGTAAGACAATGTCTCGTGAGGGGAGAACCTTTTACGTCTTTTACTTTGAACAAATAAAACAAGTTCCAATCACCTACGGTGAAGTTGGTGGAAAAGTAACTGCTAGTGGTGGTGTTTATGGTATAACGACGTCACTTCACCCAGAACAAGTATCAAGTTTTGATACAACGGTTTGGGATGCTGATTTTGTTGATGCTGCAGGAACAACAAGGGGGAATAGTTTCTCTTCGCAGAATGTTTCTTGGAGAGCTTCTTATCTGGAAGACTAATTTTTAGTTACTAATGAGTAATTAGTTTGGTTATCTAATCACATTTCCAATCAGCAATATCTTCTTTGTAAAAGCAGATCAGTGAGCCAACACCATTTTTAATTTTCCAGGGGAACTGTCTATCGCCGAGTTTTATTGTGGAAACCGCAGGCTTCCCTGTGGTAACTTCGAGCATTTGCTTCGCGACAAAATCAAGTTTGTATCCTTTTGATTTGATTCCGACTGTTTTCTGTGTACTATCTGCGACGACTTGGATCCATGCTTCGCCAGAGAGCTCCAAGAGTACAGATAGATCTTTTCCTCCTGTCGCTGTTCCTGTTCCGCTGGTTGGTGTCGCAGTTGGCTTCCCTCTTAGCTGATAGACGAGGGTTACAACCTGTGTCGCATGTTTTCCCTCGATATTTTTTTTCCAGGCATCGAACGTGTAGGTATTGTCGCCCTCTTTCAGTTCCACTAAAAGTGAAAAGGTATTGTCGTCACGAAGTTGAATCTGTGATCCATTGACCGAAACAAGAGAGTTTTCTTCAACGATACCTTTAATTTCGAAAGAAGTAGAGTCTACCGTAGTAATTGGTGATATTGGTTGTGCTATTTTCAATAGTGGTGGTTGCTGGAGCTTATAGAATTGTGACAAAAGGAATCCGAACACGCCAACAAAAAAAACAATTATTGCAATAGAAATGATACTAGTGGGAGATATAACAATGCTTTGTTGCTTTGTAATTACTCTTTTCGCTTTTAAGGGGACATCTTCTTCACCAATCTGGCGGCGAAAGAGTGCAACGATATTTTCTGCATCGAGTCCAAGAAATGAAGCGTAACTACGAATAAAACCTTTGACAAAAGTGGAAGAGTTGAAAGAAGAGAAATCGTTTTGCTCTATTTTGTGAAGATAATCCTGTTTTATTCTAATTGTTTGAGCAATTTCTTCAATATGTTTTCCCGAATGTTCTCGCGCTTTTTTGAGGAGATTTCCCACTGTTAACATCTTCCATTATAACAGTTTCAGGTTAGTGTATTGTGAAACCAATTTGTTTGAGTATGTTGCTATACTCAGCAATGGCAAAATTCACTTTGTCTCCTGACCAGAAAAAAGTACTCGACACTTTGCTTGCGTGGCACGCGGATTTAAAAAGGTCGCCATATATTACCGTTGGGGGTTATGCTGGGACTGGAAAAACAACCGTTATTGCTGAGTTTAGAAAAAAGTTGACCAAAGAATCAGAGCTCACAAAAATTGCTTTCTGTAGTTACACTGGCAAAGCTGCCCGTGTCTTGCAACAGCGACTTAAAGCACACGACGCAATAAGAATTGTCGATACAGTTGGGACTATCCATTCACTTATGTATTCTCCGGTAACTGACACAAAAACAGAAGAAATTATTGGGTGGGAACGTCGAAAAGAAATCAAAGCTGATCTGATTGTCATAGACGAAGCGTCTATGGTTGATGAAAATATTTGGCTCGATATTCAATCGTACGGAATTCCAATTATTGCTGTTGGTGACCACGGGCAACTCCCTCCGGTAAAAGGGTCGTTCAATTTAATGCAAGAACCGCAGATTAAACTTGAGAAAATTCACCGTCAAAACGAAGGGAATCCAATTGTAATGGTCTCTTTAATGGCAAGAACTGAAGGTAAAATTCCAATCGGGAAATATAGT
Source organism: bacterium (assembly GCA_020853235.1). GTDB lineage: Bacteria > Patescibacteriota > Dojkabacteria. The sequence continues at coordinate 4,160 of JADYZG010000031.1, forward strand.
GATTCAGTAAAAAAAGTTAACCGTTACGACCCAGAAGCACGAGAACAGATAGGTTCGATTCTGGAAAGTTATAACGCTGAGACGTTACTTCTTTGTGGTTACAATACAACTCGGGTTAATCTTAATAAGTACATTCGCCAGCATCGGGGATTCGAAAACGATGTGCCAAAAGCACGAGATCGAGTTATTTGTTTGCGAAATAATCATACAGCTCAAATCTACAATGGAATGCTCGGTACAGTTGAATCCGTCGATATGCGAGATGACGGGAACTATTTCATGCATATTGCACTGGACGGAGAAGATTACCCGTTTCGTGGAGATGTTTTAGCAGCACAATTTCATGCACCAACTGCGATGAATTTTACAAAAGATCGCTCAATAACGAAGGTTTTTGACCTGTTTGATTTTGGATATGCGTTGACGGTTCACAAAGCACAGGGGAGTCAGGCGCGAAGGGTGATTTTGTTCGAAGAACGTTTTGCTAAAATGACTGACGATGAATGGCGGCGGTGGCTGTACACAGGCGTAACGAGAGCGGAGGAAGAGTTGATTGTTGTGGGGACTTGAATGTTGTGTTTGCTGGGAAAAAATGTATACTGAAATATGAAGAGAAGGTCTAGAAATCCTAACTTGCAGCTAAGGGTCGTTACTTTTTCTGTGATGGGTTTATTAGTACTTGGGATTACGGGACTTTTGTTATCTGATCCAGGAAAGAAGTTCTACGAATCGTTGCCAAAAGCTATAAATTTGCAATCAGATAATAATAATTGTGGTGGTATTGGAGTAAAATGTCCTGCTGGAAAAAGTTGTATTTCTGGGGTATGTATAAATTTGCAATCAGATAATAATAATTGTGGTGGTATTGGAGTAAAATGTCCTGCTGGAAAAAGTTGTATTTCTGGGGTATGTACTGGAGATAGAAATCCGCCACCAGGTAATGGAGGAACCCCTCCTGGTTCAGGTGTGATTCAACCTACGACAGGTACTACACTTCCTGTGACTTCTGCCGCACCACCTATTCCGGTGGTTACTTCAATTATTCCAACTGGTTCTAGAGGTCCAGACCCGGTCCTTCCATCAACTGAAATAGTAAAGTCAACCACAAGCAGGACTCCTTCTGTTACCCATACCCCAAGTGAAACAGGCTTTGCTGAAGATGTTTTGTTGTATATTGGCGGAACGCTCTATGTCATAGGAGTCATCGCCTTTATTAGTGTGAGACTATTTACAAGTAGAAATCAATACAAATAGCGACAGCAAGTCAATGTGAAGTATTGCGTTTCAATGGTATAATCAAGGATGCGTTTTCAGCTATCTTCCCAATACAAACCAACTGGCGACCAACCAACAGCAATTGAAAAACTCGTGTCGGGCATCAAAAAAGACGAGCACTCACTGGTCCTTCTCGGCGTAACTGGTAGTGGTAAGACGTTTACAATTGCAAATGTGATTCAGCAAGTGCAAAAGCCAACATTGATTATTTCGCATAACAAAACGTTAGCAGCTCAGCTTTATCAAGAATTTAAAGAATTCTTTCCAAAGAATGCAGTGCAGTACTTCGTCAGTTATTATGATTATTACCAACCTGAAGCGTATATTCCACAGCGAGATCTTTATATTGAGAAAGATTCTGATATTAACGAAGAAATCGATAAACTCCGGTTGGCAGCAACTGCTGCACTCATGACTCGAGAAGACGTTATTGTTGTTGCCTCGGTTTCGGCAATCTATAATCTGGGCTCACCGTTGAACTATAAAAATGCAATGGCACTTGTCGAGGTAGGTAAAGGTGAGGGTCCACAGAAACTTCAAGCACAGTTGATTAATCTATACTATGAACGAAATGACGTTGATTTCAAGCGGGGAACTTTTAGAATTCGTGGAAATGCGGTAGATATTTATGTTTCCTATGCAGATGTCGGAGTCCGAGTTACCTTTATGGGGGATTCGGTAACTATGTTAGAACTTTTTAATCCGATTGATGGATCAATTCTAGAAGATTATTCATACTATGTTGATATGCTTCTCGGTGTTGAAGGTGAAATTATTCAGAAGGTTGCGTTATATCCTGCAAAACACTATGTTGTTGACGAAACTCTTCAAAAACAAGCAATTGAAAAAATCATGGCAGATACAGAGCTTCGGGTTAAAGAATTCGAGAAGCAAGGTAAGATGATCGAAGCGCATCGTCTGAAACAAAAAGTCCAATATGATATGGAAATGGTGCGGGAAATTGGATACTGCAAAGGTATCGAAAATTATTCGTATTACTTTGATGGTCGTGAACTTGGTCAAGCACCATATTCTTTGATGGATTATTTTCCAAAAGATTATTTGTTGATCATGGACGAATCACATATGACAATTCCGCAAGTTCGAGGTATGTTTAACGGAGACCAAGCGCGAAAAGAAAATTTAATTGAATATGGTTTTCGACTTCCTACAGCACGTGAAAACCGCCCACTTCGATTTTCAGAATTTGAAGAGAGGATGGGATATACAGTATTTCTTTCGGCAACTCCAGAGGAGTATGAGATGAAGAAAGCTGGCAAAGAAAACATTGCAGAGCAACTTATTCGTCCAACAGGCATCGTTGACCCGGTTGTTGAAATTCGCCCAGCTTCTAACCAAGTTCAAGATCTTGTCGAAGAAATTAAAAAAGTTATCGAAAAGAAGGAGCGTGTCCTTGTTACAACAATGACAAAACGGATGGCAGAAGACCTTTCGGAATATTTGAAACAAGGTGGTGTTCGGGTTACGTACTTGCACTCTGATATTGATACGATGGACAGAACTGACATTTTGGCCGATTTACGTGCAGGAAATTATGATGTTCTTGTGGGTATCAACTTGCTTCGAGAAGGCTTAGACTTACCAGAAGTTTCGTTAGTCGCAATTCTTGATGCAGACAAAGAAGGATTCCTTCGTTCTCGAACGAGTTTGATTCAAACCATGGGACGTGCGGCACGACACGTAGAAGGTCGAGTTATTCTCTATGCTGAGAAGAAAACACACAGTATGCAAGAGGCATTGTTTGAAGTCGAAAGGCGACGAAAGATTCAACTTGAATATAACGAGAAAATGGGTATTACTCCGGCATCGATTCAAAAAGCAATTAGACAAAGAATTCTTCCAAAACTCGTCGAAGAAAGTGATGAAGCAAGAGATCAAAAAATCCATACCATGTTGGGCAAAGATATTGAAATTATGACTGCTTCGTATCGAACAATGCCAAAGAAGGAACAGAAATCTACAATGGATTGGCTTACAAAGGAGATGAAAAAAGAAGCAATGTCACTGAATTTTGAAAAAGCGATTGAGTTGAGAGAATTGATTAGGAGCCTTAAAAAGTAAGTTCTAGTACCCAAGGTCAAGCTTTGTTATAATAAGTATGGCTGAGATTCATTATAAGCGTACTTTTCGGAACGATCTTTATGATAGAAAGAACGCCAAGAATCCACACGAAGACTATTTCGATTGTTTGGAATCACTTTACAACTGCGACACAAAAGATGTTGCAACAAGAAATAGAATTATGGCAATTGCTTCTGCGATTGCAGATTCAATGAGCGAAAAAGAGCTTGCTCTCGTTTTGGGGGCATTACTTGATAGTCGTTATGCGATTAATGAATTTGATATGGAGTTTTTCCTTAAGTCAATTTCGGGCGTTTGTCGTTTTTCAGATACAGCTAATGCTGGAATTATCAAGCTATATAAAGACCTAGAGCCGGAATTTCTAGTGTCTTCTCCAGAAAAGACTATGCAAAGGTTGAAAAAAATTTCCGAGGCATCAGGTCGAGAACTGAAATCAGATGTTTTGGATAAAATTCATATTAATTTGCGTACCACTATTCTAGGAGAAGAAGAAAGCAAAATTCTTTTAGAAGATAAAGTTGTTCCAGTAAAAACAAAGTCCTCAGATCGTGGCGGAGAGTTCGAATCTTGGTAGGTATTTATATGGGTGTTTCGTGTACGCTTTAATTTTTTTCACGAAATGATATAATACCCCATAGTTTATACCCAGGGGGCGTTCCAATGAATTCAGAAGACCTATTACTTAGTTCGTGTAAAATTACAATCGGTGAACTAATTAGCGAGATATTTTCTTGGGAATATCGTTTAGAAGACATTAATCATAAGTTTAAAGAGAATGATGCTAAGCATGTAATCGAACGGCATAGAAGTATATGGTGGGATAAGGAAATTCGTGACATTAAGGGCAGGATAGCCGAATTGCTTGGAAAAATGTCACCAGATGCTAAGGCAGAAATATTTAAGCATTATTTTGGTTTGCGAAAACAACACAAGAGTGAATATGCTGACAAGTATACGAAGCACGCCTTGTCAGCACTTGCTAAGGGATTAGTAATAGATGAAGAGGGGAAACTGAGAAAAGAGGGAGAAATAAGAGCGAATCTTGCGATTGTTTTATCTAAGTATCAATATCTTTATGGAGAAAATTTAGAAGACAAATGTGAGAAATTAGGTATTAATTTCTCAGTTGCACCAGAATATACATGTAACGAGCCGAAGGTCGAATTATCGAGAAGTAGGATGTAATTTTTTAACGAGTAATTTCGTACGACCTTACCTTTTCAAGAATATTCTTCGCCTCTGTGTTATTTTCGAAGTGGTCTCTAACTGGCTGAAGGAGCAGATTAAGATATCCAATTACTGCATTTTTTAAGTCGAGAGGGAATAGTTCTTTCTTTTCAAATGCTGATTCAAGTTCTTCGTACGAATTAAATGACACATCTCCACCAAACTCTAGTTTTCGGGCAACAACGAACTTTCCATTGTCTAAGAGTGCTGGTTCGCGCTTTAGGTAGTGTGCGTTGAAAATAATCTGCTTACAGTAGTCAAGGATTGGGTTCTCATCAACTATGCCCTCTGGACAATACGCCTTCATAATTTTTCGAGAAACATCTGCGGGGGAATCAGTCATAAAAATTGCGGTGTCTGGTTTCGATTTGCTCATTTTCATGGAGATAATCCGTTCTTGAGTATTTTCAAGAATTCTTACCATTTCACCTTGTAGTACGACGTCAACATCAAAATACTTAACTGGGTGGCCTTCTTTAATAGTAGTACTGCGTAAAACTTCGTTTTTATTGTTAGCGAAAGCAATGACGAGTGCAACACCTTCAGTTTTCTCAAAAATAAGATTTGTCTTACTTCCTTTGTAGAAAATCTCACCGTTAACAAGTTTACTTACTTGCAATTCTGTCACTTTCTTATCCTCGGGTTTTTGTAATCCTTGCAACATCCCATGGCTGACAATAACTGGTTTCCAGTAGCCGATTTCTTCGCCGATTTCTCGAGCTAGAATGTTAACTTTTTGCTGGTCGAGTCCTAATTGAGTGACTTTTGCATGCATTACCCCAAAAATATCTGCAGCTTGCATACAAGGGTAGAGGATCTGACCTGCAGAAAGATCGTCACTTTCGCTACGTCCCATAATTGTTGTAGTCCTTAGTGCCCGTTTGAGGGTAACTGCTTTTGCAACTTTCATGACGAGTTCCCAGTATTCACGCTTACTAACCTCATCTGAGGTCCAAAGAAATTCAACTTTGTCGAGGTTCATTCCACTTGCTTTCCAAATTTCAATGAAGTATTTACCAACAGTTTTAATTTTTTCTAAATCCCCACCCATCTTGTTGTTCAAGTATCCAAACCAATCGGCAACCCACATGCGGAAGATAAACCCAGCGTCAATCATCTTATTAGCATTAATTGCTCTGATGATTCCCTGCGCAATATGCATTTGACCCGAAGGCTCGAACCCATCGTAGGTATAAAGCTGTTCGCCTGATTCAAAAAGTGCAGGTAATTCGTTTTCTCCGATAAGCTCACCGCCATGAGCGGTTATTGAGCGAAGAAGTTCGATTTTTTCTTGTGTAGAGAGTTGTGACATATTCACTTACCAAAATTAATCTTGGCAAGGGCGATGGTTACGCGGTACCACCTTGCTTCCACTCGAATGAGTGCTCGTTACAGCTGTTTCGGGCTTACCCGGATGGTTCTACTTTCTTGCGATTTCTTCCACCTGCTCCGGTGTGTAATTCACCTTCACAGCAATGAGATATTTTAACATAAATGAGGAGTTATTTTACAAGATTGCCTTTTCACGGTAATCTAAGGGTATGGAAGAAAAAAATAATACGAATCAAGCGGTAGTGGAGTCAAAGCATGCAGCAGTGGAACAACCTGTTGTTGTGGAAACAAAAGTAAAAAAAGAAATGCCAAAAGCACTGCTCATTTCGTTAATTATTCTTGGCCTTGCAGTCAGTGGGGTTGCAGGTTACTACGCAGGAAGGATAGTGAAAGAAAATAAATATTCAATAAATAATGACGCGACACCAACACCAACTCCAAGTATGACGGATACTCCGACGATAACCCCAATCGTATCTGAGACAACAGTTCCAACAGTTACAGCAACTGCGACTCCAATGCCAACCGTTTCTAAAAGTGCAAAAATGAAAGAATTTGAGGGTAATTTTACGTTAAAGTTTACGTTCAATGTCCCCAATGATGTAACGGTAACCGAAGGAAAGGTCGGATCATGGAATGGTATTGTTTTCAAAAAAGGAACAAAGAACTTTATGGCATTTAATTTGCCGTATGAATTATATGAGATGCAAGGATATTCCACTATTACCCCAGTCTCCTCGGTATCGATAGCAAGTCTTGAACGAGTGCGTGCCAAAAAAGTGTTTGAGAATTCAGGAAGTTATAGCCTTGCTGTAGCATATGTTACGCCGACGTCACTAGCTTCTGGAACGGAATGCACTGAGCCAGTGGTTGCAAATAAAACGACTTCACCATGTGCACTTCCTGCAGTTAGATATAGTGATGATATTGGGTTTGGTGCATATTGCTCAATTGACCCTACATACATTGAAATCTGTGATGCAGTAATGAAGGATTTGAAGGTGGTGAAGGAATAGTTCAGTATGCTTAATCGCGTTGGGGAATCCCGCCCCTAATTTTGAATTTTACTTTCTCTGCTGGTGTTAATGAAGTGTAAGGAAGAACTCCTTTAAGTGCAAGGGTAACGTTTGAAGGCTTTTTGCCTTTGGGGGTTTCCCGATAATTCACTTTTAGAGGTGTTTTTGGTGAAGGCGTTTCGAATAGGGGTGGTTGAGTTGTCTTATCGTCTGCTTGAGCTACCATAAAAGCGTGGAATTCAGCGTCTGTAGGCGTTCCGTTAATCTCAGGTCGCTTTGGGCTAACTAAGTTTTCTCCGGGAATAGAGTTAAAATCCATATTCCATTAATTTTACTCCTCAATTGATTGATTTTGCAAGTTATCCGATGGTTTGCATCTGTGTATTAAAATCCCTAACATAAGATGATATAATCCATATTATGGACTTTCTCTCAATCCGCGGTGCTCGCGAGAACAACCTGAAGAATGTCGACGTTGATCTCCCAAAGAATAAACTGATTGTTTTTACTGGTTTATCAGGTTCGGGAAAGAGTTCGCTTGCAATGGATACGATTTATGCCGAAGGTCAGCGAAAGTATGTTGAAAGTTTATCTGCTTACGCACGACAGTTTCTTGGTGAGTTACGAAAACCTGATGTTGATAAAATTGAAGGTTTGTCCCCATCTATCGCAATTGACCAAAAGACCGTTTCTCACAATCCACGTTCAACAGTTGGAACTATTACAGAAATTTATGATTATCTTCGTTTACTGTATGCACGGGTTGGTATTGCGCATTGTCCACAATGTGGTGCGGTATTAACGTCTCAAACGATTGATCAAGTTGTGGATGGATTATTAGCCAAGATTAAGCACGAATACACCTCGGACAAAACCGTCCAAAAATTTGGATTCCGATTTATGATTACTGCAGCTCCAGTGTCCGGCCGCAAAGGTGAATACGAACAAGTGTTTGTGAACTTAAGAAAGCAGGGTTGGAATGTTGTTCGAGTCGATGGAGAATACATTGACCTTAAGCAAATGCTTCCACAATTGGATAAGTATAAGCAACATGATATCGAAGTCGTTGTGGATACCTTGAGTGTTAATAAAAATATTTTTGAATCGGAGGATACCTTGAAAGAAATTCGTTCTCGAATCTTCCAATCAATCGAAGCAGCATTGAAGATTCAGCCAACATTTGTTCGTATTCTCGAGATTCGCGACCCTCAACCAGGAATTCCAGCGAAACCAACTTCAGTTTTAACTCACGATTACAGCGTTACGAAAAGTTGTAAGAGCTGTGGAATCTCGGTTCCAGATTTTGAACCACGAGATTTTTCATTCAACTCACCACATGGTGCATGTCCAGAATGTGATGGATTGGGTGTTATTAAGAAAATTTCTACTGAAGGAATTATCGACGGAAAGCGTTCAATTCTTGCAGGAGGAATCATGCCATACGCGAAAATGCTCGAGAGAGATTCGTATTTCCGAAGACTTCTCGAACTTGTTTGTGAAGACAACTCAATTTCGATTCATACGCCGGTCAGTATGCTTACTGAAGGAAAACTGAATTTGATCCTATATGGAACGGGCGATACAAAATACAAAGTAACCTACTATTCAAGCCAAGACGGTACTGAACGTTCTTTACATGCAAAATATGAAGGAATCATTCCAAACCTTGAGCGACGTTATAAAGAAACAAACTCTGATTTTATTCGCACTGAAATTGAAAAATTTATGTCGACTGTCTCATGTCCAACCTGTAAAGGTTCACGATTAAAAGACGTTGTTTTGGCCGTAACTGTAAGTGATATGAGTATTGCACAACTTTGTGATTTAACAATCAAAGACTTTACCGATATTGTTGAAAAATTCCCAGAAAACCTTGATAACAAAGGACTCGCCATTGCGCAACCTGTTGTTAAAGAAATCCTACTTCGATCACAATTCTTACTTGATGTTGGACTCGAATACTTAACAGTTAGTCGCACAGCAACGACTTTGTCTGGTGGAGAAGCCCAGCGAATTCGCTTGGCAAGTCAAATTGGTACCGGATTATCGGGTGTTATCTATGTTCTCGATGAACCATCTATCGGTCTACACGCGAGAGATCAGCACCGTTTGATTGCAACGCTAAAACATCTTCGGGATCTTGGAAATACCGTGATTGTTGTTGAACACGATCGTGACACGATGATGAATGCTGATCTTTTAGTTGATTTCGGTCCTGGCGCAGGCAGTCGTGGCGGAAAAATTGTTGCACTGGGAACTCCAAAAGAAGTTATGGAATCAAAAGAATCTGTTACAGGCCCATATCTTTCTGGTAAGAAAACAATTGCTAAAGAAGTTCAAAAGCTCGTCAAAGAAAATTTTGCGAAGAATAAAAAACTTAACGCAATGATTGAACAAAAAGTCGGTGCAAGAAAAGCAGATCGATACATCGAAATCTCAGGAGCAAAAACACACAACCTAAAAGATCTTACTGTTAAATTCCCACTCGGAAAATTTGTTTGTATTACAGGAGTCTCTGGTTCAGGAAAAAGCTCGCTTGTGGTTGAAACATTGCTTCCAGCACTCAAGAAAACACTTGGTCTTCGGACAGATAGTCCAGATACGATTTATAAAAATCTGTATGTTTCTGATGCGGTAGATAAAATGCTCTATATTGATCAATCACCAATTGGTCGAACTCCACGAAGCAACCCAGCAACCTACACGAAAGTTTTCGATGATATTCGTGAATTGTTTGCTCAGACAAAAGATTCAAAGATCCGTGGGTACACTGCAAGTCGCTTTAGTTTCAACTTGAAAGGTGGCCGATGTGAGGCGTGTAAAGGCGAAGGGAAGATTAAAATAGAAATGCAATTCATGCCTGATGTGTACATTGACTGTGATGTTTGTCATGGTAAACGATATGTTTCTGAAGTCTTAGAAGTGTTGTACAAAGGTAAAAATATTTCCGATATTCTCGATATGTCAGTTGATGAAGCAACGACATTTTTCTCAGAAATCTCAAGTATCCGCGAAAAATTCGAGATGTTGCAGCAAGTTGGCCTTGGGTATTTGAAGCTCGGTGAGCCAGCCCCAATGTTATCGGGTGGAGAAGCGCAGCGTGTAAAACTTTCTTCGGAACTCGGTCGACGTTCAACGGGTAAAACAATTTATATCCTTGATGAACCAACCACAGGATTGCATTTTGCAGATATTGAAAAACTTGTTGCCGTTCTTAAAACGCTTGTTGCAACTGGAAATAGTGTCTTTGTAATCGAACATAACGTAGATTTCATCGCAGAAGCAGATTACTTAATCGACATCGGTCCAGAAGGTGGAAGTGGTGGCGGTGAAGTTATTGCAACCGGAACAGTCGGAGATATTAGAAAGAATCCACGAAGCTGGACGGGGAAGATGTTAAAAGAATTGGAGGTCTAAAAAATGGGTACTGAATTAGAGCCACTTTGTGGAGGAGATGTTCAATTGATTGAAGTCGATCCAAATGATATTCAGGGATTAACTAAGTCAGAATTAGAGGAATATGCAATTCGATATCTTTCTGATGAGTGTCCTTTCTGCGACTTGTTTTCTAATGGATGTTTGCCCAAGTCGGTAATCGAACATGATGGAGGGAATCGAATAATAGCAGTGATAAGTATGTGGCCAAAGTGAGATGTAGCGATCCTTGCTATAATTCCCTGTGACTCTCTCTCCGAAATTCCAAACAAAACTTGATAATCTTCCTACAACTGCTGGATGTTACTTGTATTACAACAGTAAGCATAAGGTTATCTATGTCGGAAAAGCTAAGAATTTGAAAAATCGAGTTTCTAGCTATTTCGTCGATACTTTCAAAGGTCCAAAGACAGAGGCATTGGTCGCGCAGATTGTTGATCTAGATATTATCCAGGTTCGTTCAGAAATTGAGGCTTTTTTGCTCGAAGCTGATTTAATTAAACGATACAAACCACATTACAATATCGACCTGAAGGACGACAAGTCGTATAAGTATATCGCAGTCCAAGATTTTGACGCTATCGTAGAAGGGAAAAAATATACTTTTTCGAAAATCTTTGGCGTGCATGGGAAAAATCTAAAGAGAACCAGATATTATGGCCCTTATCCTGATGGTTCACTCGTCGTTAAGGTGCTCAAGTATTTACGTAGAATTTATCCACATTGTGAGTATACAAAAGGAAAATTGATTCAGTCGCTGAAGCAAAAGAGGGCATGTTTGTATTCGCATATCGGATTATGTCCTGGAGCTTGTGGAGATATTTCAAAATTTTCAGAAAATAGAAAAAATATCTTCGGTCTGGAAGAATTTTTAAAGAAAGGGTACACAAAGGCAATTGAAGATTTAGAAAAGGAAATGCGACGCTTGTCATTGAGCGAGGAGTACGAAAAAGCAAAAGAGATTCGAGATACGTTAGAAAAACTTCAGCAACTAGAAACAGCGAGTATTTTGCCTGAGCAATATGTTGATAATCCCAACTTACTATCCGATATTTACAAACGTCGTGCTGACGATATTGCACATTTTTTTGACCTTCCAAGTGCTCAAAGAATTGAATGTTATGATATCTCGAACATGATGGAGCAGTGGACAGTTGGCTCGATGGTCGTGAGTGAAGGAGGTCAACTAGCAAAAGATCAATATAGGAAGTTTAAGATTAAATATACAAAAGGAATTTCAGATTTCTGGATGATGAAGGAGATTTTAAGCCGCCGTCTAAAAAATGGTTGGCGGTTGCCAGATATTTTGTTAATCGATGGAGGAAAAGGGCAGGTTGGCGCAGTCCTTGATGCAATTATTGGAACTCCATTTGAACAAATTCCTGTTATTGGAATCTTTAAACCAAATGACTACTTCGTCCGAAAGGTTGATGGGAAATGGAAAGTCACAAAAGTAGAGAAAAATAATATTGGGTATTTACATTTACGAGAGTTACGAGATGAGGCACATCGTTTCGCAAATAAGTATCGGAAAAAGTTGATGGCAAAAGAGTTCTCTGAAAAAATTGAAAAATAGTTCTACATTCCATGAGAATTTGCTATACTGACCTATGCCTCAGTTGTTTTCACGTCGAAAAAAAGATGAAGGAAAGTCAAAACGAGTAACTACTTTTAAAGAAGAGCAAAGACAACAGGTCGCTGAAGTCGTAGAAGCAGGGCTGTTTCCTGTAAGGGTTGCTTCAAGAAATGGAGTGAAGTTGTTTAACTTTTCACTCAAAATTGCACTCCTTGCAGTTATTGGAGTTGCTGTTGCGAGTTATCTCGGCTTTATTGATCCAATTCGAAAAATCTTTCAGCCAATTCAAACAGGCACGGGAACACTTATTGTCTCTACAGACTATATCCGTGCGCAAGTTTTGTTAGACGGGAAAATATTGGGACAGACCCCCTTTACAGGTGAAAATATTAGTGCAGGAAAGCATATTCTCAAGGTCCAAGCAGCTGAAAATACCAATAATTTTTTTGAAAGTTCCGAGGTTGGAATTATAATTAACCCCGGAAACGCAACAATTGTTAAGGCAAATCTTGCCCCTGATCAATCGCTTTTTAGTTATACAATTATTTCTTCGATGAATCGAAGGGAAGGTGATCCTTTATTGGTGATAAAAGCACTTCCGCAAGAAGTTAGGGCAACTGTTGATGGTAATGAAGTAGGAAGTATCCCTTACGTGTCCGAAAGTATTTCTACAGGCCCACACCAAGTACATTTAGATAAAGAAGGGTATAAACCTGTGCTTGTGGATATCACAATTGCCGAAGACAAAGTTGTGACTATTGAATCCAGGCTATATCACTATCAAGTAATGCTCGAAAGATAATGACTATTGATCAATTTACAAAATCATCCGCACCGGTAACAGTGATTGTTAACGTTGCAAATCCCGTCGCAATCAAGTTGATTAAAATTCTTCTAGAACAGGGTAGTCGGTTATTAATTGTCGATAAACTTACAGCAGCAAAACGCCGTTTACTTGGAGATTTACTTGGTCGGTCGGATTGTTTGTTTATGGAAGCTGAAAGTACTTTTAAGAATATAGAAAAGTTCAAAAAAATTGATTACATCTATTACTTCCTTTCACAAATTAGTGCGGGTAGTACATACCCCGAACTATTTCCAGAGAACATGGAGATTGACAGGCTCGATCATAAAGAATTTATTCGAGAAACAAATCGAATTGATGCATATATGAAGCTCGCAGTGTCGTTTGAAGCATCTTTTACCATGATAACTTCGGCATATGTCAGTCAGTTCTTGGAAGTTTTACCAGAATCAAATCTTCAGATACAAAAATACGCAGAGTCCTTGGTTATGGAGTATGTGGAGCGCAGTAATGCAAATGCCCGAGTCATTCGTTTAGGTGAACTTATTGGACGCGATTCTGATATAGCGTCACCAACCTATGTTGCACGACTTGTTCGAGAAGTTATCCTTCGTAAGAAAATTAACATCTTCGGCGATGGAATGCAGCAGAATTTCTTAATCCACGCAGAAGACGCAGTTTATGCAGTTTTGAAAGCGGCATTTACTTCAAAAGCCAAAGGAAAAATTTATTTGGTAGCGTACCCTCATCCTTTTACGTCTTTGAGTATTGCATACCAATTGTTAGAGCTAACAGTCGAAGAAAAGGAAGTTATTTTCAATGAAGTTTTACAAGATCATGAAAAAGTTTCTAAAACACGCGACATGTGTTTGGCACCTTCGATTGCAGCACTCGGGTGGGAACCACAGATAAAAATCGAACAAGCGTTAGCAGAAACAACGGCGATGACAGCGCAGTATTTGAATCAAAAGTGGGAGCAGGTCGGGCTAGACGGAGTATTACTCTCTACAGAGCAAAAGCCTTTGAATAAACAGGGCACTGGTAGACTTTCTGCCATTTTCGAAAGTATTGTTTCAGTATTGTATAACCAGCTTGTTGTCCAACCAATTAGAAGTCTTGTCTCATTTACAAAACCTTCCAGAAAGAAATCAACTCCGGCGGAAAAAGAAACAAAAACTCGGAATGTCATTGCTGTTCTTGTTGCACTTGTTGTTGTTGCACTCGTTACACCATATGTACATTTCGCCGTTACTGCTTACAAGTTTTACTCTGTTGCAAAACAGTTGAAATATGATGTAGCGACTCTAGAATCTTCTCGATTAGAAACATACTCCAATCTTTTAACAACTTACTCAGACGGGCTTGTCAGAGATTATCGTGCGGTTTCTTATTTGCAGTATGTTCCCAAAGTTGGTGAATGGTACCAAGCATCAAGAGATTTAGTTTATGGCGGGTCGTCATTGCTTTCTAGTGCGACCGTTTCGTTAAAAGTCTCTGCACCAGCGATAAAAATAGCAAAAGGTTTTGCTTCAGTATCTCCAAATAATCCAGCAGGAACAGTATCGCGAGATTATTACAACGAAATTGGCGACATTATGAAGAATGAGTCGATGCTCACTCAAGCGATTCAAGATGCCAAAATTGGGGATGGAAGAATCCAACGAGTTGAAGTAGGAAAATTCCCATACTTTCTGGAGTCACGATTACTTCAGTTGAAAGAAATATCTAAATCATACACACAATCATTGGAAGAAGTCTCTAAAACATACGATGTTATCCCTTATTTACTCGGATACAAGGAACGCCGAAACTATTTCTTGATGATTCAAAACGAAACAGAATTACGAGCGACTGGCGGATGGTTTACGAACTACGCTTTGTTAGGAATCGAAAACGGACAAGTTCGCCAGTTAGTTGTAAACGATGTCTACGATCTTGATGGCAAAATCACTGGAGTTGAAGCTCCAAAAGATATGCAACACGCTCTATCGGTAAAAACTATCAAGACTGCGCTCAGTAACTGGAATCCAGAAATGAAAGAAACTGCGGATCAAATCACAACACTTCTTAATCAAAGCGGAGTGGTTAAACCTAATGATGTCACGATTTCTATAACATTTGAAGTTGTAAAGGATATTCTCTCGGCGATTGGTCCAATTCAGGTTGAGGGATTGGGCGAGGTAACGGCATCAACATTGTACGAGAAAGTGGGTATTTTACATTCACAATTCGTGCCTGGGGTACAGAATAAAAACAAAGCAGTCTCCGACTTTATGCCAAAGTTCTTAAACGCAATTGCAACGGCACCAATTGAGAAAAAACAAGAAGTTTTGAAAGTACTGGGTAATGCAATCACGCAGCGTTCGATTATGATCTATTCGGATAATATCGAATTACGTACAAAACTTCTTGATACGTATGCAACATATCGTGTCATCAAAGAAGAAGATAATCCGCTATTTGTTGTAGATTGGAACTGGGGAGGCAATAAAGCAAATAGGTACCTGAAGCGTTCAACAGATATTGTCATTAACGAAACAACGAAACTAGCAGTAGTAACAATGACGTACACGAACGAGAGTAAGACTGATTCTTATCCAGAAGGGCAATATGTTAATGCGCAAAGGATTTATTATCCAAAAGAATTTGTTTTCACAAAATTATCGAATTACGCAACAAAGCCAACAACGTACACAACAGAAGCAGGAGTTCCTTATGTTTTAGCAGAATTACGAGTAAAAAAATTAGAAACAAAAGCCTTTAGTGCAGAGTTTGCGATAAAAGAGATGCCAGAACAGTTGTCGCTTTACAAGCAGTCTGGTTACGATGTCGAGGCAGTTAGAGTTATTATTACACGTGGTGCGGAATCAAAAATATCAGAAGCAGTATTAAAGGAGCAGGGTTTTTCTCAAGTCGATACACGTTGGGTGAAAACGTATGTGAGGAAGAGTGATGTAATGGTGAAATTGAGGTAGTTACTTGAATAATTCCTCCAAAACAACATTCTGAAACTCAAGCCTCATTTTCCCTATTGTTTCTTTTGGGTACATCCAATGTAATTGTGTTTCTTCTTCTCCAGCAACACCAGTTTCGCTTCCGATCTCTCCGATAAAAATAGATGCAATATTGTGAACTTGAAATAGTTTTCCACGGACTTCAATCTCGCAATATGCTTCTACTTGCTTATAAAATTCGAGCGATTTTATGTTATATCCAATTTCTTCTTGAGTTTCTCTACGGAGCGCAATTTCTGGATTTTCATCATTTTCGATTTTACCACCTGGAAGAATGAGTCCCCAGCCGAGCATTTCTGTGATCGCAATTTCTCCTTTATCATTTTTGAGGATTCCGTAGCTCGAAAATCTGTCGGGATAGATAGTGCTGGGGTTTGGGGCAGTGGTAGCGATCATAGATGATTATATCAGTAGGTATCTAGAGGTTCGGGGAATACTCCGACTACGTTATTATTTATCTGTCTTCGTATTGCTCCGCAAGCGAACTTTTCACTCAGGTTTTTTAGTACCTTTGTGTGAAAATTCATCATTCACCAACCACACTCCACCAAAAAATATCCCCATTGGGACCACACCAAGGAATATGACATCTCGAGCGTAATGCGGCTACAACTGGTTGTAGACGTAGCGAGAAGGGGAATATTTCTTGGTGGACCCTAGGTCTGAAATTTGGAACCGCTTTATAACCTACTTACAGAAAAGCAAAGCCGTTCTTGATAACCTACACTCTTATCAGGTAAATGCATATTCTCAACAGTCGATGCTATAAAAATAACAGCGCAATAACAGTTACGAGTTTAATCAACTTCCCAGGACAAAGGATCACTTCTCGTGAATAGAACCGTAGTCAGAATTTATAAATAACAGTGGGTTATCAGTGACGAGTTAAATTTCTTATTAACGAGTAATCTTGCTACGATTCTAGTAGAATACAGTACTTATATACGGTTACTGCTATATGCGTATTGCGACAAAGGATATTGAATGGCAAAAATATATTTACAAACACGCAATTGATGTTGCAGGACCAAGATATAAACCAGAGATTAACATTGAACTTCCCATTACTAAATCGTTTAGTTCCATCGCAAAAGACGAATCATTCTACGTTAAGATGCGTAGATACTGGAAAGAGATAAAAAAGTCACTTAAAGAATTACTCCCTTCAGCAGAGAATCCCCACTTAAAAGACGAGTTATCACCACTCCTTGGAAACCTTAAGACTCTTGCCAAGCAAGATAAGTACTTTAGAAAATATTCTACTGTTACTTTTCCATGGGATGAAATATATAACTTATCGAGCCAAGTTAAATCGAGCTGTTTCGGTTTAAGGCTTAGTATCAGTCGTTTACAACCAGAAGACCAAAATACTCGTTACCAACCCCCACTATTCGAAAAAGAAAACCATGCAGCAGGAACACTAATTGACGTACTGCACGAAATCACACGTTACTATGAAACAGAAGAAGCAAAGTTGACAAATACACCAAACTTACTGATTACAGGGAGTACTGGTATAGGTAAAA
This sequence comes from bacterium, assembly GCA_020853235.1. Taxonomy (GTDB): domain Bacteria; phylum Patescibacteriota; class Dojkabacteria. The sequence continues at coordinate 21,469 of JADYZG010000031.1, forward strand.
CTCATCTCTTATGTGATCTGGTTAAAAGACGCATGGATGAAAATCAATTTAGCTTTATTATTCAAGGACAAGAAATCACCGCAATAGAACCGTTTTGGAGACAGGTTCTGCGTCATTGTAATACTTTAGGATACAAAACAATTACCGCACTTCTGAACCATTTTAATAAATTAGGAGAAGCTTCAAAAAGTAGATTTCTAATTATCGTTGACGCGATCAATGATTCAGCTGCGCCAACAAAATGGAAGAAAAGTATTCCTGATTTATTAACTACACTGAGTAAGTACCCTCATATTGGCATCATATTTAGTGTGAGGACGGGCTTTGAGAAACTTGTAGTTGCCCCTCATACCCTTTCTACTATTACAAAAATCGAACACTCAGGGTTCGCAAGCCGCAATTGGTACGCAACAAAAGAGTTTTTTACTAA
>JADYZG010000032.1 GCA_020853235.1 bacterium
CGGGTAAACATGAACCATTAATTACGCAGGAGTTATTCGAAAAAGCTCAAGCACAACTGAAGCGAGATAATATACAAAGAGAAAATAAAGAATTCGCATTTACTAAATTATTCACCTGCGGATATTGTGGAAGTGGAATATCAGCAGAAGAAAAATGGAAACAACTGAAAGATGGTACACATGCAAAATACATCTACTATTCATGTAGTAGAGCCAGAGACAGGAATTGTAAGAATCATTACATACGAGAAGAAGATTTGATACTAGAACTACTGAAGATTTTAGATAAAGTAAATATTAACGAGTTGGGTATGCGACAAAAGCTTGAAGATGAGATAGCAAGATTCAATATCTTCCAACGATCAGTACTTGGAGCAACGGATAAGATTAAAAACAACAAAGATACAGACATACGGAATTTTGCTAAGTATATTTTGAAAGAAGGAACGGTTGGCGAAAAAAGAGAGCTGTTAGCAAATCTCAGAAGTAGAATTGTATACAAAGATAAGAAACTTACGTTAATACTTTAATAGAGAATTGACTTCCAGAACCATATACCCTATACTATAGGGTATATGGTCAAACAACACAATCATCATGTTCACAAGCACGGTGAGCCGAACATTAAGGCTCGCAAAGTTATTAATATGGCAATAGGAAGTGTGGCAAAGATTCCCGAGATGGTCGACGATGGAAGATACTGCCCTGAAGTCATCCAACAAATTGATAGCGTTATAGGTCTACTACACAGTGCACGAAAAGAATTATTAAAAGGTCACCTAGAATCTTGCCTTGCAGAACAACTAAAAACAGACAAGGAAGGATCAATCAAAGAATTGTTGAAAATCTACAATATGCAGTAGATTTTTAGTGTTTTATTATTCATAAATTTATAAACATATGTCAAAAATTTCAATCACATTAGCAGTTTCTCTCATGGTGGTAACAGGTGTTTTGGGGTGGATAGCTGGATATGCAAGCACACCTGATTACAAAGTAAGTATGTACGATAAAACTACGATGGATCTAGGCCGTCCAGATAGAACGCTTGATCTTCGATATATTAATGCAATGATTGCCCACCACAGAGGTGCAATGCTTTTGGCTACACAAGCAAGTACTCAAACACAAAGACAGGAAATGAAAGACTTGTCAGCGATGATACTTCAAAATGAACCAAAGGCGATCTCTGAACTATATTCATGGAAAAAAGAATGGTATGGAGATACAAGACAAGTGACGGACCCTATTGTCTCTAATCTTGGAACATATGATGAGAAATTTGATTTGCGTTTTCTTAATGCTCTTATTGCTCATCACGAAGCAGGATTGATCATGACAAAAGAGATAAAAACAAAATCAAGTAGAACTGAAATTTTAAATAACGCTGATGCAGTTGATATATTCCTTACGACAACACTCAAACAATTCAAAGACTGGAGAACACAGTGGTATAACATCTAATTTAATATCTCCATATGACAAATAAAACACTAAAAATAAAAGGGATGCATTGTGCAAGTTGTGCAACCATCATCAGTAACAAGGTTTCAAAACTAACTGGTGTTAACGATATTAATGTTAATTTTGCAACAGAAAAAGCTCAAATTTCATTTGATGATACAGCCGTTTCAGTGCATCAAATGAATAATGAGATTGAAAAACTAGGATATACGTTTCTTGATGAAAACGACTCTGTGACAGCACAAGATCACAGTATGCATACAGGAATCAATGAATCAAAAGACGAAAAAGAAAAAGAATTGCTTGCAATGAAAATAAAAACACAGTTTGTGTTGCCAGTAGCTCTTCTCGTTTTCTTTCTGATGATGTGGGATATTGGTGCAAAGTTGTTTTCTTTAATTCCAAACCTTCCTTTGCCAATGTCGATTTTCAACACTATTTCTATGGTACTTGCAAGTATCGTGCTCTTTTGGATTGGACAGCCGTTCTTGCAAGGCGTAGTTCGGTTTGCTCGATATCGTGTTGCTAATATGGATACCCTGATTGGTATAGGTACGCTTGTGGCATATGTCTACAGTATGCTCATCACACTCTTCCCTCTAATGAGAGTGGCTCTCAAACTTCCTGAGACTACCTACTTTGATGTAACTATCGTTGTTATTGGTTTTGTTATGTTGGGAAAATATTTGGAAGCACGATCAAAACTTCGTACAGGAGAAGCAATAGAAAAACTTCTTGGACTCCAAGCAAAAACAGCGTTACTTTGGCGTAGCGGAGTTGAAGTGGAAGTACCAGTACACGAAGTACAGATCGGCGACATTCTTATTGTAAAGCCAGGCTCAAAAATTCCAGTTGATGGAGTTATTGTTGAAGGATATTCATCAATTGATGAATCAATGATTACAGGTGAACCAATTCCTGTAGATAAAAAAACTGGAGATTTTGTTGTTGGTGCAACGATTAATAAACAAGGTAATTTCAAATTTAAAACTACAAAGATTGGCTCTGATACAGTACTCGCTCAAATCATTAAAATGGTTGAAGATGCACAGGGATCAAAAGCTCCTATACAAGCATTAGCAGATAAAATCTCAAGTGTATTCGTGCCAGTAGTACTTTTCATTGCCGTTGTCACATTAATTTTGTGGCTCACTATTGGTGCCTCTGCTCTTGGATTCTCGACTGCTCTTTCGTACGGAATATTCTCATTCGTCGGAGTTCTCGTTATTGCGTGTCCATGTGCTCTTGGACTTGCAACACCGACCGCCATCATTGTTGGTGTTGGTAAGGGTGCAGAACACGGTATTCTTATTAGAAATGCTGAAGCCTTGGAAAAGTTAAGTAAAGTTACTACAGTAGTCCTAGATAAAACAGGTACTCTTACAAAAGGAAAACCTGAGGTGACAGACATTATCTCTCTTGATAAGGCGTGGACAGAAACGGAGATTCTTCGTGTAAGTGCGAGTGTAGAGAAACTTTCTGAGCATCCACTTGCTGATGCTGTGGTTGTAAAAGCTACGGAACAACATATAAATCTTGAAACTGTCACGAATTTCCAAGCATTCGAGGGGGTAGGTGTACAAGGTATGGTTAATGGAAAAAATGTAGGGATTCATAAACCATCAAAAGTTGACGTGCAAGAAACTAAAATAAAAGAATTACAGGAACAAGGTAAGACTGTTGTTGTTATCGAAGTTGATAAGAAACAAATCGGACTCATTGCACTTTCTGATACTCTCAAAGAAGAATCAAAGGAAGCAGTAACAAAGCTTCATGCGAGAAATATCAATGTAATAATGCTTACTGGTGATAACTATATAGCTGCAACATATATCGCAAAACTTGCAGGTATAGATGCTGTTATTGCAGAAGTAATGCCAGGAGAAAAAGCGGGAAAGATTAAAGAATTACAGGATGGTGGTGCGTTTGTTGCGATGGTTGGTGATGGTATAAACGACGCTCCTGCTCTCGTACAAGCTGACATCGGTATTGCTATGGGTACAGGTACTGATGTGGCTATTGAATCAGCAGGTATCACACTACTTGCTGGCGACATCTCAAAGATCGCTCAAGCAATAAAACTATCAAAAATAACCATGCAAGGCATCAAACAAAACCTCTTCTGGGCATTCATCTTCAATATTGTCGGCATACCTCTTGCGGCTGGTGCATTTTACCCATTGTTTGGCTGGTTACTAAACCCTGCATTTGCTGGCCTCGCTATGGCATTCTCTAGTGTTTCTGTAGTGTCGAACTCATTACGAATTAAGGCTAAGAAATTATAATTATGAAAAACTACACACTACATGTTTCTGGGACTCATTGCGCCTCATGTAAAATCTTGATTGAAGATATACTCAATGATCAGGATATTGTAAAAAAAGCTCAAGTAAATTTAAAGAAGGAGGTCGTGCATATCGATACCGATAGTACTAGTACCCCAGAGGAGCTAGCGGCTCTGCTTACCGAGAAGATTAAATCTCATGGGTACACTCTTTCTGTAGAGAAAGTTATTACAGAGAAACAATCAGACGATATCATCTGGAAAGCAATACCGATTGGTTTAGTATTTTTAGCACTGTTCTTTATACTCCAAAAATCTGGAATCTTAAATCTTGGTATTGGTGGAAAAACAACACCTGCAACCAGTTTTATTATTGGTCTCATTGCCTCTGTTTCCAGCTGTCTCGCAATTGTAGGAGGACTAGTCCTTTCTCTTTCTGCTAAGGTAATGCAAGATGATGGAAAGTCAGCTAAAAAACCTTTTATTCTGTTTCACCTAGGAAGAATAGTCGGGTTTGCTTTTCTTGGAGGAATACTTGGTTTTATTGGTAAGGCAATTGGAATTAATTTTATGTTTTCTGCAATCTTAGGATTGCTTGCTTCAATGGTTATGATCGTTCTAGGTCTTAACCTCGTGGGTGTTTTCAAAAAGAGTAAACTAACATTGCCAAGCAATTTGTTTAACTATTTTAGAAAAGTAGAGCATGCAACTATTGCTCCAATACTTATTGGCATAGGCACATTCTTTCTCCCTTGCGGATTTACTCAATCAATGCAAGTCGCAGCCCTTTCAAGCGGATCATTTATCTCTGGTATGGGATTAATGTTGGCATTTGCTCTCGGAACACTTCCAATGCTCGCTTTGTTATCCTTTAGTTCTGTATCATTCGCTCACTCAAAACACGCTCCGTTATTCTTTAAGTCAGCAGGTGTTGTAGTGATTGGTCTTGGAATCTTCACCCTCCTTGCTGGTCTTGCAGGTATAGGCATTATTAATCCTTTATTTAATATATAATTATCATATGAATAAAACGGTCTCAATTATTATCATTAGTGCACTCATTATCGGTATAGGGATTGTTGTTTTGGGTGGATCATCAAAAGGTGGCTCAGAAAGTGCTACAGGGGTCCAAAACAGCGAAATAAGAGACGGTGTACAGTACATAACCATCAACGCAAAAGCAGGATATTCTCCTAAAGTTTCTACTGCAAAAGCAGGTATTCCAACAAAGCTCATTGTAAAAACAGATGGTACTTACGATTGCTCTGCTTCTCTTGCTATTAAATCTTTGAACTATCAAAAAATACTTTCTCAGACAGGAGAGGAGGTTATTGATATTGGGACATCCGTTGCAGGAACACCGCTTAGAGGGGTCTGTGGGATGGGTATGTATAATTTTATCGTAAATTTTAATTAAACAAAAAATACACGAACGATCGTGTATTTTTGTTCCAATTATTATGTACCTGGGTCGCACCACTTGCTCAGGCAAGTGGGTTGACTCCGATACTAAAATGTTTTGGCGGGCGGTCTCGTGTTAGAACCAAAGTCGGACAAGACCAGTAAGGTTATTTTAGCACTTTTTCAGAAATTAAATCGACGCGTCTCGTGCGGAGTAAAAAGTGACAAAAGTTACACGGCATAGGGTATATAAAGTTACAGCCATCTGTAACTATTTGTAGATCTGCCAATCTTCTTCCACCTTGGCGTATTCCTCTCTCGTCTTGTCTCCAAAGATATTGTCATTTAAGGAAACTAACGGTGGCTTGCCACGGACTGAATATTCAAGCGTTTTGAACAGATACCCGAGAAATGATCCTGTATAGCGATATCGCCTCACACAGCCCTTTATGTGACCGTCTACCTCGTCCGCATATCCTCTCCAACGATACATTTGAGGGTAGCGATCAGTCCAGTCATCGGTTATATAGGTGATCCATTTGACTACTTCCTGCTCGGCACAGACGTTTCCTTTTTGGCTTAGCCGTACCAGACTTATGAGCATTCGGCTCTGCATTTTTTTATCCTCCTCGGTTGCGTAAGCGATAAAGGTATAGAGTCGATCTTTGTATTTTGAAAGAATGATATCGACTTCGGATTGGTTCTCGTAAACCCTGGTAGATTTTTGCCTATACCGTACCCACCGCTTACAGAATGATCTATCGAGGGAAGAGGTTATACGATCCCAGTCTATGTCGTCATTTTCGGTTCTGACATTTTTGTTGATGTATCGGTATACATGCGGAGCATTTTGA
>JADYZG010000033.1 GCA_020853235.1 bacterium
AGGGGTTAATTCCATCGGAAGACCGAATAATTAAGGTCTAAATTTCTAGTTTCAGCAGATTATTGATTTTGAACATATCCAAGTTGAAGTTAAACTTCAGGTTCAGGAATATGTCATATACGGGGAGAAATTTTATTTTCAAATGCTCCCTTTCTCGTAAAACACCTCATTTCTTTCAGAATCAACAAGTATTGCAGGGAACCTTTCTTTTTGTTGTCCTGATACTGGTACCGCCAGAAAATTTCTTAAATAGGGTTTATCTCTTGCAATCAGAACAACATTCCCACCAAAATTGTCCTTAATTCCTTTACCAATTTCATACAGACCAAACAAAACACCAAAAGCGTTTCCTACCTTAAATTTCGAAACTTCAACGGGATATCCAAGCTCATTACCGTATTTTTTGTAGTCTGCTTCAACCGCTACTGTGTAAATTGATTCTGCAACTAATGGTAGTCCGTTTATCCCTCCTCTTTCACAATCTACCCTAACGAGTGTTTTTACACGCTCATATTCAGTGCCTGCTCCAATCTCTGACATAAGTACAATATCTACTTCTTGATATCCATTCATATGTGCGTACGTGTTGAGCTTTCCCGCAAAAGTATGTGCCTTTTTCTTGATAGCTACTTCATCAGATAATGGAATGACAGTACCACTAGGATACATATTTGAAACATCATCATCTGTGAGTAAAACGACGGGCTTTATGGAAATATTCAGTTTCTCAAATTTTTCAACCATACTGTGGAGATACCTAACTAAGGCTGTAGTATCTTCATATCTACGAATTTTGCCACCTCGGGTCTCGATTTCTTCGTAGCCTATGTTGGTACTAATACCAATGCGATTTCTACCGTCCGAGTCATTATCTTGTAGCAAACGCAAACACTGAACTTTGACAAGATGAATGGGTAAACCATATACGATTGCTTCAAGAATTGCCGATTGTAGATTCCCCAAGTAACACTCTTCATCTCGTTTTTCCCCACGGGGGTTTGTTATATGAGAAATTATATCCATAGCTTGTACATATCTTGAGAATCCATCGTAAGAGAACTCACTTTGCTCACGTTCAACATAAGCCCTATATGATTTGCAATATCGGTCAATTTGCTTTAATCTTTTCACTTCAATAGGTAATCGTAACTCGATGCATTGGACATTCTTAATTCGAGTCAGCAATACTTCGGTGGCTTTAGCGACGAGGCTCGGATATTCTTCCAAAGAAGCTTTGCACATACCATTCATCACGGCGAATACCTCTTCAACTGGAATATTGTTTTGCCCAGAGACAACATACGCAATAAGTTCACTGTAGAGATTTATCCCATTGCTCGTTTTGATGCTCTTTGTGATAGATAGTAATTCATCTGCTTGAACTGAATATTTCCTGTTCTCTCCCTTAGCCGGCGAGAACTCACAGTAAGCACGGTATACCTCTTGCTGTATCTCTTTGCCGACATCAAATGACACTTTCGAAGTGAGTTTGACTTGATTACCAAAGAGTCTTCTCGTTATTTCGCTGATATCTCGAGGATTCACACCAAAGATAAACTGATTCGACGTTGGATTGGACAAATAAATTACCGTTTTTGCTTGTTTTTTCATATTCAGCCATATTTAGTTATCTAGAAATTTAAAATATAGGCTAGGAGAGATTCGAACCCTCTTCTTAAGTTTTGGAGACTTATGTTTTAACCACATCAAACTACCAGCCCGAAAATGAGCTGTCTGCTTGTTCGATATTCAAAAGCGAAATCAATAGCAAACAACCTCTAAATTAGAGGCACCACCAGAAAACGGTGCTTGAGTTTGCTTTCATACTAAATTATATCATAAAACCAAGCTTTCGGCACAACAATTGGTCAAGGGTAACAGTTTCGAGTTCTATCCCTCGGTTCCGAAACGTGTCAACGAGGAGGAGTGAAAATGATTTGTCACCAAAATTTAGCAACGAACACACCTATTAGCCATCTATCTAGAGGTTCTATTTCTACACTCTTCAACCTATCATAATGACAAATGCCCTGTTATTTGGTATAATAATCCGTTGTCACTAAATAAATTGTCAGGTATGTCATCATGACAGATCAACATTCAAATTCACCAATTACAAATTCTTCAATTGGTGTAGTCAAATTCTCACAGGAAAAAGCAGGTCTTCCAGATGTGCGCAAAATTGCACAGGAATGGGAAAAAGATTCTGGCTTTAAACAAATCATTGTTCGTAAAGTCTCAAAAGACGATTACGGCATTCAATTTATCTATATCTCACAACCTGCCCAAACAGGTAAAGCCACTGGAGAAGACTTCTCTAAGTGGTTTATGGAAACATTCGTTTTTGCTTATAAAGAGCAATACGGTATGTATGCCTACGACATCAATCACTCAACAGGTGATGATAACTCTGACCATCTGAAAAAGATGTTCATAAAGAACGAGCCTATTACTTTGTAGGTTCACTCTAGGTGGAGTCCCGTATGACAACTATCGGGGCTCTTACCAATATAGCCTAAGAGCAAATAAGAAAGATGCCTGCCTTTCTGTAATCAATAATGCGATTCCCTATCTTTAATACTCTGATCTATTTTATGTTATAACTACTCATGAAAAACGTCGTCTTTATTACAGGTTGCTCCTCCGGGTTTGGGTATCTGACTGCATTGAAGTTTGTCAAAAATAATTGGGCAGTTTATGGAACTGTTCGTAACCTCAAGGCGCCAGTTGTTATGGAACTAAAAACCGCTAGAATTACTGTTTTACCGATGGATGTGACAGATGAAAAAAGCATAATAGGTGCAGTAAACAAAGTCATTGAGATGGAAAAGAAAATCGATGTACTTGTCAACAATGCAGGTGTTGGATTTATTGGCCCAGTGGAAGAATTTTCCACAGAGGAAATTCGCAAGCAATTTGAGGTCAATTTATTTGGAGTACAGAGAGTTATTAAAGAAGTACTTCCCCATATGAGAAGTAGAAACTCAGGAAAGATCATCAACTTAAGTTCTCTGGCTGCAATTTCTACGACAGCGCTTTACGGCATCTACTCTGCAACTAAAACCGCACTCGAAGCGATGTCCGAAGCGCTGAATCTCGAAGTTTCTAAATGGAACATAACTGTTTCGCTTATTGAGCCAGGTAGTTTTGCAACCGATTTCGGAAAAAACATGCAAAGCCCCAGATGGCTAAATGGCAATTCTCCTTATGAGCAACTTACAAAAAATTACAACCAATTACGTTCAAAGTTAGACGCGAGGAAACAACGGGTGCCATGGTTAAGAAATCCACAAAGAGTCGCGAATCTCATCTACAAAGTTGCTCAGAAAAGACACCCAAAACTACGGTATTCAATTGGGATTGGGGCTAAACTTATCTCTATTACTGCAAGAATTTTTCCCTATAGTTGGAGACTTGCCATTCTCAAATGGTACTATAAATGGTAAACTCCCTAGTGAGTAGATATTTTGGACTAAACTACTTTCTATCCTTCCCTACGAACAACCACTCGTTGCCCCACAATCCAAACACTTGTAACACGCGCCGTTACGTATCATAACCGCACCGCAATCAGAGCAAAGTGGAGCATCTTCATTATTCTGCTTTAATGCTTGTTGTGCTTGATCTTTTTTAAGCATTTCCAAATCTACGGAAAATGGTGTGGTAATTTGTTTTTCTATGCGCACAGGAACCGGTTTAGTCTCAACTATTCGAGTAGTAATTTCACCTCCCGGCGTTTGCGTTTGTACTGGAGCCCCAATAACACGTGGCTCGTAAGAAGCATGGTGGTGATAAACTTTTACGATATCTACTGCCTTGATGTCACCATTACTCATTGCTCTGTCAACTAATTCTGAAGTGTGATACTTTTTTGCTGTATCCGAATCAAGAAACTTCAAGGCCAACCATCGTGCCAAATAATCAACAATCGATTTTGCCATTGGAATATTTTTATTATTCGTCATGCCAGATGGTTCGAATCGAACATGAGAATACTTGCCGATGAGAACTTGCAAAGGTACTCCATATTGTAGGTTTAGAGATAACGAGATTGCCCAGGCATCCATAATTCCACTCAGCGTACTTCCTTCTTTATTCATGGTTAAGAAAATTTCTCCTGGCGTACCATCAGCAAAAAGGCTAACCGTAATATACCCTTCATGCCCGCCAATTTCGAATTTGTGAGTGATACTAACTCTTTCCAGTGGCATTTTCCTTCTCAACGCTACTGCAGATGTCGATTGAGTAACGATTGCCTCCTTTTTAACAGCTTCTGCGACGACAGCTGGTGTTACGTTAGAATCGACCTCCTCTTCTCCAAAATCGAACAGTTTCGCATAAACACTACCCTCGTCCGAAGATGTTGATAATGGTTGAGAAAGTTTTGATCCGTCTCGATAAAGTGCGTTGCATTTCAAACCGAGCTTCCAACTAGTCATATAAATCTCTTGAATATCTGCAATTGTTGCATTTTCTGGCAAATTTACTGTTTTGCTTATTGAACCAGATATAAATGGTTGACCAGAGGCAAGCATTTTAACGTGGCCCATTGGGGCAATATATCTTGTTCCCCTACTTCCACATTTGTTTGCACAATCGAAAACTGGATAGTGTTCCATTTTCAAATGTGGAGCTCCCTCAACAGTCATTGAGCCACAAATATATTCGTTTGCTGCAGAAACCTGCTCTGTTGTAAATCCTAGTTCTTGAAGTAAATCAAAATCTGAAGAATTTATATCTTTATCAGACACTAAACTGTTAACAAAGTCGGCTCCAAGGACATACTGATTAAACAAAAAAGTAATATTAAAAGCCGACGCAAGTTGTGATTCAAGTGCATCTAATTTCTCGTCAGTAAACCCCTTTTCCTTTAAAGTTTGTCTGTTAATATGTGGCGCACCATTAAGTGATGCTGAGCCAAGAACATATTGTAAAATATCATGTACTTGATACTCATCATAGCCCAGTGCTTTCAAAGCTGGTTCAACCGATTGATTAGCAATCTTAAAGTAACCACCACCGACAAGCTTCTTAAACTTTACAAGCGCAAAATCTGGTTCAAAACCTGTTGTATCACAATCCATAACCAGCCCAATAGTCCCTGTCGGAGCAATAACGGTTACTTGTGCATTCCTATAGCCAAATTTCTCTCCCAATTCTAGGGCTTTATCCCAACTTTCGCGTGCAGCATTTAACAGGTAAGGAGGAGTCATTGCTGTGTCAATAGCAACAGGGATTGTTGATAATTGTTCATATTCGGAAGGATTCGAGTTATAAGCGACTCGACGATGGTTTCTAATTATACGCAGCATATGTTCCTTATTTGCTTCATATCTTTCAAATGTACCGACTACCTTCGCCATTTCTGCCGAGGCTGCATAAGAATCGCCTGTCATAATTGCTGTAAGAGCGCCGGTCATGTTCCTCGCCTCGTCACTATCGTATGGTAATCCCATTTTCATCAAGATAGTGCCTAAATTGGCATAGCCCAATCCGAGGGTACGATATTGAAAGGTTCTTTCTGCCATTTTTGCCGATGGCGATTGTGACATAAGTACAGAAATTTCAAGAACAATTGTCCAGAGTCTAATAACATGACGGTACGTTTGAATATCGAACATTTTTGTTTCTGGATCATAAAACTTCTCTAGGTTTATCGAAGCAAGATTACAGGCGGTTTCATCCAAAAACATGTATTCTGAGCAGGGATTCGATGCATTTATACGACCATCTTCCGGGCAGGTGTGCCAATCATTAATTGTCGTGTCAAATTGTAATCCTGGGTCTGCGGATTCCCATGCTGCCTCAGCAATTTGATCCCAAATATTCTTAGCCTTAGCAGTTTTCTTTACAGTACCGTCTACTCTACTCAATAAGTTCCATTCTCTATCTGCTTCAACAGCTTCCATAAATGCGTCAGTAACTCGAACGCTATTGTTTGAATTTTGTCCATCCACTGTTACATATGCTTCCGAACGGTAATCAGTATCAAATGTACTAAAGTGAAATGCTTCAGAAGTTACTCCATTTTCTACCAACATAAGTACGCGCTTTACGTAATTTAGCGGAACATGTTGTTTGTTTGCTTCCTTAATCCTTTGCTTTAATTCTGGGTTCTTCTCTGGGTCAATCCCGTTTACTTCGGCAGATTGCATAATTCCCTTGAGATGCTCGTACGCAATTTTGCTCCCTGTGACCAAAGCAACAACTTTTCTTTCCTCTCGAACTTTCCATTGAATAAACTTTTCTATATCTGGATGATTCACATTTAGAATTACCATTTTTGCTGCTCGTCTTGTTGTCCCACCCGACTTAACCGATCCTGCTGCTCGATCAAAAACCGAAAGAAAACTCAAAACACCAGAAGATGTCCCCCCTCCCGAAAGTTGTGCACCTTCCTCTCGAAGATTTGAGAAGTTGGTTCCAGTTCCTGAACCATACTTGAATACACGAGCTTCTCGAGTTAGAAGATCAAAAATCCCCTGTGGATTAACAAGATCGTCATTAATTTCTTGAATAAAACAAGCGTGTGGCTGAGGATGAGAGTACGCATCAATCGATTTCGTTAACTCACCTGTAGTTGGGTCAACATAGTAATGACCTTGTGCAGGACCATTCACCCCATATGCCCAATGTAATCCAGTATTGAACCATTGTGGAGAGTTTGGTGCTGTAGTTTGAGAAATTATTGTATATTTTAATTCATCGTAGAATGCAGCTGCGTCTTCAGGTGTTTCAAAGTATCCATATTGCTCGCCCCACCAAGTCCACGCTCCTGCCAACCTATGTGCTACTTGTTTGATAGACCATTCCCCAGTAAATTCGTCTGGTTTACGAAGAGCCTTTTCCAATTTCTCAAAACTATCTTCCTTCGTAAAGTCAGTCTTCTCTACTATTTCTACTGGGATTCCTCTCTTACGGAAATACTTTTGTGCAAGAATATCTGTTGCTACTTGTGACCAAGTTACAGGAACTTCCACGTCTTCTTTTTGGAAAATTGCTTTGCCAGTAACATCAACAATTTTAGATGTCCTTTTTTCGTAAACTATCTGCTCCAATAAGTTATTTTCTGGTGAAGTAAATATTCGTTTTATTTTTAGTCCTTTTTCACCAATATGTTCTTTTATAACCGCATCAATCGAATACTTCATACTCCCTAAACTAACTTAACTGAAGGAGAATATTTCCTTGAATAATACGATATAGGCTAGAAAGTTTCACGTCAACGGATAACTGAAAATAACCACAAAGTAATATCCTATACATATGGTGTACAGATAAACGACCAAATAATGGATTATTTAGAACTTGTTTCATAAATAAATGTTTTGTATTCACCATGATACATTCCTGTATAACTTCTTGGGAAAGCTGTACAATACCCTCATGAATACATGCATAGACCAATTTGCACAGATTTTCACCACTAAAAAAAAGATCATGGTCGTTATGGCACATCCAGACGACTCGGAGATCATGGCAGGGGGGACGATTTCTCGACTCACCGCAGCCGGAAAGGAGGTTTGTGTTGTTAAGGTAACACGTGGAGGAAAGGGATCTCGCCAAGAAGTAATTACTGAAGAAACACTCGAAAAAATAAGAATCTCGGAGGATAATCACTCAATGGAGATTTTACGCATTAAACCAGAAAATCGTATTTTCCTAGATATCCCTGACGGAAATGTCGACAATTCTCTCGAAACCATTGGTAAAATCGCATTACAAATTCGACTTTTCAAACCAGAGCTGATTATTACACACAACCCCGAAGATGTTATTGTCAAATTCGATGCAGAAAACAGCTGGATTAACCACCGAGACCACCGAAATACAGCACTTTCAACAATTGACGCGGCTTACCCATTCAGTAGAGACCTACTTTTCTTCCCAGAACACTTTCAAATCGCTGGAGCTGAATCACATTCGGTTACAGAATTCTTGCTTGTCGATTACTACAATCATGAAGACACCATTTGCATTGATGTCACCGGCTTCACGCAAAAAAGGACCGATGAGACAGCTTCCCATGCCTCACAATTTGATCGTAAACGGGCAGAGTCATTTACTGAATTTTTTACAAATTCAAATTCGGACAAAAACTATGAAAAATTCAGATATGTTAAAGTCGACTGATAGTATTCTCAGGCATATAGTCCAAAAATTCTTAAAAGAGAAGTTTGATACTTCTGAGTTCCTGAAACATACTTCTCGTAAATTAATTGAAACAATCGAAATAGAATTAAACAGCGCAATCTCCTTGTATAATATGAAAAGAACGACAGAGTTTAAACCTTATCATCGTAATGCGATTGAACTTTCAAATGTTTTGAAAGCTGATTTACCCATTTATAAAGATATCATCCATACCAAAAACCTATTGGATACTGTTGGCAAAGAACTTCATAATGAACCTTACTTTAGAGAAGTTTGGGAGATAGAAAACCAAGAATATTTACTTTGCAACTTATTGCTTCTTATTTACAGAACATCAATGCTTACTATCAACAAAAGCATGCTCACCAATCCCGACGGGTCTAGAAAAGTGCAAATTTCGTCGGCAATAGAAGAAATGATCTTCGAGATGAAATTGAATGGTACTAACTCAATATGCTATTCAGCATTTAAACCCTGGCTAGTAAACTGGAAAGAGGAAGGATTTTCAGAAGAACTATTTTTAGCAGTGCAACTATTAGAACCCTAGTCTACTTTTTTCTAGGAATCGTGATCCCGAGGGGCAGGTATACCGTCACCAAAACACCAGCAATTGCCCACAAACTCATGTAGAAAATCATGAAAATCGGAAGTACTGTATCAGCTTGTCCATCTAATCCAATACGTGGCAAATTTAAAGAGGCAAGAACGGACAATATTACAGCAAAAACCGCAGTGATTGAAGTTGTCTCTCTTCGAAATTCCTGCGTCATTGCCCGACCTGTTATCTGTTTAAACAAAAGCGCAGCAAGTAGCGATCCGATAGTTGGGATTAGAAAGAGTAATAATACCGACCCCCACATCAACCAAGCAACAGGTGTAATAACCGCAGCAGAAACTACAACAACTGCAGCCACCATGTGTTTCTTCGTTTCAACATCAACAGATTGAACTAATCGAGACTTTTTCGATGACTTTTTTGAAATTTTAGGCATTTTAGGCAGGTTTAAAAATTTAGACCTTTATTGCAGGTTCCTTTATAGAAAGTGTATCACGTTGGGTCCATGGCGTCCAATAAACTTTTCGTTCGAACGAAAGTTCTCCGCTACGCTTACTGATTTTTCCTGCATCAAACTCATAACGAATTACTTCACCCGTTGGAAGATCAAGATTTACGATTTGCTCATCGGTAATATTTTCAATATATTTAACAATTGCCCGAAGACTATTGCCATGACCAGAAACAATGACATTCTTACCAGAAGCGACATATGGCATTACTGTATTTTTGAAGTATGGAACGGCTCGCTTGTAAACATCTTCTAAACTTTCTCCTTCGGGAGGTTGGGCCATATATCCTCGTCTCCAATCCATAACCTGTTGCTCACCATATTTTATTTTCACTTCTGCTTTATCAAGCCCTTGAAGAAGACCGTAGTGACGCTCATTGAGTTTATGAGTTACATAAATAGGAATATCTTCAAGTGTCATAAAATTAGAAGTCAATGTTAACGCATCCTTATCAGCTGTATGTACAACAATACCAGTTTTATTCTGTCTTGAAAGGATCGTAAATAAGGTCTGTTGTGCACGGATTAATTCAGAAGTAAACGCGACATCAAATTCCGTATCTTTTAATTTGTCCCCACATTCTTGAGCTTCGCGAATACCTCGAACACTTAAAGTAACGTCAACCCAGCCGGTGAACCTGTTTGATGCATTCCACCTAGATTGTCCATGTCTAACCATAACGAGTGAATTCATATGACAATATAACAAACACTGACATAAAAAGCCACGTAAGTACTCGCAAGGGGCTGTGAGATTTCGCACAGTTCGCTGGGTTTTTTATAGCATTTTCGCAACAACTGTGTTACCATAAAAAAGGTATACATTAAACTAATTGAAGACATCGAATGCAATTTAACACTGCTTTGACACTAGAGAAACTCCTTCGTTCAAAAACAAGAACACGCATCCTTTGGCACTTCCTTGAAAATACAGATGTACGATCTGGACTTCGCGAACTTAGTCGTATTGTTAAGTTGCAAGTACATGCTGTTGGCCGTGAAATTACACTTTTGAAAAAAGCAAATTTACTTTTGGAGGAAAAAACCCCAGCAAAAAACTTCTATTCGCTCAACACGCAACACCCTTTCTTTGATGAGATAGTTTCCCTTTTTCATAAATCGTATGGGGTCGGAGGAATGATTATGAATAATAAAGATATTTTAGAAGGGGCAGATTTTGTACTTCTTACCTCTCACTTCCTTTTCAGACAACAAAAAGGCAAGTATGATATTGATATTTTAATCATCGGAGCTCCAAAAATAGACCAAGTCTCGATATTTTTACACAATATTGAAACTAGTTTACAAAGAGAACTACTCTATACGATTATCACCCCAGCCGACTTTAAAAATAGAAAGCAGAAGCTCGACCCCTTTATTTGGAATATTCTTGAAAAACCGTCGGTCCTACTTCTTGGGAAACAAGCCGAACTTCTAAAAGGTTTCGCAAGTTAAATAATAAGCATAGAATCACCATAAGAGAAAAGTTTTGCATCATTTTTTATGGCAAACTCATAAATTTCTCTCCACGAAAGTCTCGATTTTTTCCATCCCAGAAAAGCATCAACCAGTGTGATAAGCGAACTCTTAGGGAAATGAAAGTTGGTTAATAATCCGTCCACAATCCGGAATTCATATGGCGGATAAATAAATAATTGTGTCTCTGAAAGTATATCTTTTTTAGCTTCTGTACTAAGAATTTGCGATGCGATGGATTCCAATGTTCTCGTTGTGGTTGTTCCCATAGAAATAATTTTTTTTGACCCTTCCTTCGCATGGTGCAAAAATTCAATCGTACTTTTCGTAACAAAAAATGGTTCAGCATGTAATACATTCATCTCGATGGTGTCGTTTCTCAAGGGAAGAAAGGTTCCTCTGCCGACATGAAGGGTAATCTCTGCAATCGCTGTCCCCTGGTCTTTTAATCGATTTTCAAGCGTTTGTGTAAAATTAAGCGATGCCGTCGGCGCTGCCACAGAACCAAGTTTTTGCGCAAAAATGGTTTGATAACGTTCATCATCAGTAGATAGTGTTTCTCTTTTTATATAGGGAGGAAGCGGCACCTTTCCTCGATCTTCAAAGAGTTTAAACAGCTTTTCGACTGTAATTGTACCATCTTGCTTATAAAAAATACCTGTGAACGATTCACCTGTTGCTACGACCTTCTTCATTCTGTAACCATCCCCAAAATCAATGTATCTCAGTCCCTCTGCTTTCAGTTTCCTTTTTGAGGTTAAGAATTCAAGCCGGAAGCCTTTCTCTTGTCTATCATACTGTCGTTTAGCATATTCTTCCAATGATTGCGCATGCGGTTCAGTAATAAAGATTTCAATTTTGTCACTATCTTTTCCAAAGATTCCAACTATTCGTCCGAACAATCTTGCATGGAAAACTTTGGTAACGTTTCTTACCAATACATCCTCAGCAGTAACGTATTTATCAAGATTCTCATAAATATCAGCTTGGAGATATCCTGACTGCGTATCAACAACAAACAGTTTCGATTCTCCACGAACCTCTGGGGGATGAAGTGCGACCGCTGATTCTGGGTAAATGTAATCGTATTCTGAAATATTCATAAACGCATAATAACAGTTTTTATCCTGATGTGTGAAAATAACGCAAGTAGGATACATAGTAAGCCCGCTTCTGTTCTATGCAGAAATTTATCTAAGCGTTTACACTTGCTCGACGTCAGGGGTTATCTCTAGCCAATTTGGCATTTCACCGCATTGCAATACTATTGCTAAACAATAGAAGCTCCGCGACTATTTCTGTGACCCTATCCGTAAGATTTCTCCTACCAGACTTTCATCTGTGACATACTCGAGGCGGGACTTTCCTCTCTTTTTCAATGAAAAAGAGCTTCTGCTCATGTATCCTTCCTGTATCGTATTATACCATTTTCAAATCATAATTTGCGAGTTATATAACGATATGGTTTATACAACACTACTTGAGCCGTACTATTCCCCTCAAATTATTCCTATTGAAGTTACAGTACTTCGAGGCGCCAGAAGGCTACGGTTGGGTAGTTCACTCAGAAGGAAATATAACGATTTCACACCAAAAATATGGAATATATTAGCAAAACTTGGGTATCAAAAATACTTACAAAAGATTTACGTCAATATAGAATTCCCTCATCCAGTTACATCTTCATATTATCAACTCCCCATTGTCGTAGCGATTCTTGACGGTGTCGGTATGTTGCGTCTCAGATCACCTCTGTATTCAATTGGGAGATTTCTCGCAGATTACACTATATCATATCCGGAATTTACTGAGAGTAACGAAATACCTGGAATCAAGACGACTCCATTAATTCCAGGTGAAAAAATTGAGCAGTATCTTAACCATATTCACACAACTCCAGTCGATTTTAAAACACCAAAATTCGATACAGCATCGCTCTTTCCCGGTGTCGCTTTTCAAGGAACTGCAATCAATTTAACAAAAACTCCGATCTCTATTCTCAGAAAGATACCTGAACAAACCTGGAAAAATGGACAATTTTTCATAACCCTTAGGAAGAACTCACTATCAGAACAACTATTGAATTTTATTGCATTACTTCCACTGAATAAGAAACATGTAGTTTTCGACTATAAAAAATGTTTTTGTGAACAAATAATCTGCATCTGTACGAAATATAATAAGTCTCTCCACACAGAACAGCTTCTCTTCCTAAAAGAAATTTTTCAAAGATAATGAGATTTTCGAGATAAGAAGTTGCACAAAAATTATAACTTTTGTTCTTGAGCGTAATCAAAAAGAATAATTCCTTTCGAGAGCGAAAGAAGGAAAATACTATCGCTTTGAAAATCGTGGCGCCTTTCGTGCTTTCTTTAAACCAGCTTTCTTTCGTTCAACTGCCCGTGGATCACGAGTCATCAAACCTTCTTTTCGAAGTCCTGATTTAAGTTTTGCTTCAAATTCCACTAATGCTCGTGAAAGTCCAAGTGAGATTGCATCTGCCCAACCAGTCATTCCACCACCATTTGCTTTCACGCTAACGCTGAACTTGCCATTCATGCCAGCAACAACCAAGGGCTTCATAATGTGTTCTTGCGCTAATGCACTTGGGAACACTTGTTCGAGTGTTTTACCGTTGATGACAAATGTCTTTCCGTCATCAACTGTGATTCTAACTCGAGCAACTGCTTCTTTTCTTCTTCCAATTCCTTCGTAATATTTCAATTTCATGGTTGCCATTATTGTTATGCGGTAATCTTAGTTGGCTTTTGCGCCTCATGAGGATGGGTTGCCTCGGTATAAATATAAAGTCTTGAGAGGAATGTATCCTTCATTTTTGTATCTGGAAGCATACCACGAATTGCAGTTGTGATAACTTTTGCTGGATTATTTTCCATTAACAATGAAACTTTCTCTTTTTTCAAACCACTAGGATACCCAGTATAGTGCTGAATATTCAAATATAATTGTTTTTGCCCTGTTAATTTGACTGCGCCTGCGTTAGTAATGATAACGAAATGTCCCATATCAAGGTTTGGCACATACTCGGGTGTTGTCTTGCCCATAAGGAATTTTGCTACTTTTCCGGCTAAACGTCCAAGTGAAATGCCGGTCGCATCAAATTCGTACCAGTTTCTAGTAACATCCTTACTGCTTTTCCACGTTGTTTTATTGTTCATTACCCTTCTTTTCATCGTAATTTATAATGGTAACTTCATATTGTGAAGCATTGTCTCCTTTACGTGGTTGAGTCTGAACGACTGAAACGGCAAAATTTGTTCCAAAGCTTTTCAATTTTCCAGAAACTCTCTTGTTATATTTCAATGTTGAAATTTCTGACTGTAACCATCGTTTTGTTTCAAGTGATGATTTATTCTTTTTGAAATCACTAACCTTCGACAGTGCATATGCTTTGAGTACTTTTGCACGTGGTTTTGTCGTGGTAACCTTGCCGTACATCAAGAGTGAGGTAAACAAGTTCTTTGCAAGTAACTTGTCGTGTGACTTTGTGCTTTGGTTTAGGTTAAGCTTTTTTACTCTTTTTCGCATTCTTCGCAAACCCTAAGTTATACTGATCTAGCAATTCTGAAAGTTCTTTAACCTGCTTTGCAGTAAGTTTCAAATCTTTTGAATAAAATGTTTTTGGTTGTGCTGCAACGTCCGAAAGTGTCGAAATCTTAGCAGCATCAAGTTTCGCAACGGTCTTAGCGTCGATTCCTAATTCTGCGACGGTCCAGTCACTCATTTTGGTTAATTCTGATGTTGGAGTATCATTCATCTCGCTTCCGAATACAACTGCTGTTTGACCGAAAAATGATCGAAGTATTCCACCAGCTTGTGCGATTGCATCTTCTGGAGAAACTGTCCCGTCAGTTGTAATACTCATAACGACTTTATCTAGGTCTGCTTGTGAACCCTTTCGCGTTGGAAGTACCGTAAATTCAACTAATCGAACTGGACTAAAGATTGTATCAACAGGAATACGTCCGATTTCATCTCGAAGTGATTCGTCTGCTCGCTTGTAGCCGACTCCTTTTTCAACAATTGCCTCGAAGTTCAAAGAGGTTGAATCATCCGTAATCTCAGCAATAACATACTCGCCATTCACAATCTCGACACCTTTACTTGTAGTGAGATCTTTTGCTTTGATTACACCTTTTCCTTTCTTGTTGAGTGTTAAGACAGTTGAGGATTCTTTTCCTTCCATTTTAACTCGAACGTTTTTCAATCTGAGTACAATATCAAGTACATTCTGCTTAACGCCTGGGATTGTTGTGTATTCGTGTGTCAAATTGTTAATTCTAACGCTAGTAATTGCTGCACCTTCAAGAGATGAGAGCATAACACGTCGCATCGCGTTACCGAGCGTATTTCCATAACCCTTTGGTAATGGGCCAATTTCAAATGATGCTACTGCACCAATTTCCTTTTCGGAAACTTTGGCAAGTGTGATTCCAGAAAAATCTATCATAACCATTAGTAATAAAGTTATCTCGAGTACAACTCGACAATTAAGTTTTCTCTAATTGATGGATCAATTTGCTGTCTTGTTGGCAGTGCAGCAATTGTGACCTTATTCGCGTCAACATTTAACCATGCAGGTACCATTGGTCCCTTATAGTCAATTTTGACTTTTAGATACATATCTTCTTTTAATTCGATAACATCATTTACTCGAACAACAAATGATGGGATCGTAACGCGCTTTCCATTAACATACACGTGCCCGTGAGAAACAACTTGTCTTGCGGCGTTCTTTGATTTAGCAAACAATGCTGCGTAAATCACATTATCCAAGCGCCTTTCAAGCATCTGTAACATAATGTACCCTTTATCTTGGTTTGAATTTTTTGCTGTTTTTACTGCGAGTGCATAGAATCGTCGGAACTGCTTTTCTCGCATACCGTATTGACGTTTTACTTTTTGCTTTTCACGAAGCTGTCGTGCGTATGAGGAAAGCTTTGATGGCTGTACTCCGTGTTGACCTGGTTTGGTCTGTCGTTTTCCCCATGCTTCTTTTGCAGAAAAGCTACGTGCACCTTTGACGTATAGGTTTGTCCCTTCTCGTCTGCTTAATCTTTCTTTTGGTCCAATCATAATTCTTTAATAATCAACTAACCTACTTTCGTGGTTTGCGTGGTGGACGGCATCCATTGTGTGGAGTTCTCGTCATATCCGCAAGTAATGTAACTGCGAGTCCTGCTGTTGCAAGTCCCTTAACTGCTGCATTTCTTCCAACGCGTGCTCCCTTAATATATACCTTTACTTCTCGTAAACCATACTTATCAATCGCCTCGGTTGCTGCTGCAAATGCTGCACGTGTCGCAGCATATGGCGTTTTCTTTTTTGAGTTCTTAAATCCAACACGGCTTGGTGTGTATTGAACTAGGGTATTACCATTTTCATCTGTAAGCGTAACGATTGTATTTGTAAATGTCGATAGGATGTGTGCCTCACCTGCCTGGACTTTTACTTTCGCCTTTTTTGATTTTTTGACGATTGTAGTTGTTTTTTCTGTTTGTACTTCAGCCATGTTTAGTCGTTTGAAATTTAAGTCTTAGTAATCTTTGGGTTTAATCCACCAACTGCCATGTTTCGTCCACGACGTGTGTGTGCATTGTGCCGAGTTCTTTGACCTCGAACAGGCATATTAATGATGTGTCGAATACCGCGATAGTTCTTAATATCCTTCAATCGTCGAATATGTTCTCTGATTTCTTGTCGAAGATAACCCTCTACAACATAATTCTCTTCAATAAAGTTCTGAATTGCTTTGATTTCTGTGTCTTTAAGCTCGTGTGCTCGCTTGTCAGGATCAATCTTACAAACTGCACAAATCTTTGCAGCTCGCATTGGACCAATTCCATAAAGATAACGCAAAGAAATTGTTACTTTCTTGTCATCTGGGATTTGTATACCTAAAATTCGTGGCATAGTTAGTACTAATCAATAAGTTATCCTTGCTTTTGCTTGTGCCTTGGATTGGCGCTGCAATAAACATAAACTACTTTTTTATGCGGTTTGTGCGCGCCCTTTTTAGTGCGGATAACTACGTAGCACTTAGGGCATCGCTTGGTTACGCTTGCTTTAACCTTCATCGATACCTATAAACTATTTTACCTTGGCCTGGATCATACTCCGAGACCTCTATTTTGACCTTATCATTATCTGTGATAACAATATGATTCATTCTTATCTTTCCGGAAACATAACAGACGAACTGTCGGGTCTTTCCGTTATGCTCAACTTCAACTTTGTATTTTCCATCGGGCAGAGAGGATAGTACTTTTCCGTCGAGCGATATCATAAGACGCTTAATTATATCAGAGCTTCTCTGACTTATCAACTAATCTACTCCATAGCGTCGAAATGCCATGAATAGTTATATTGTCCCGTTTTTACAGGAAATCTAACTTGACCGCATTCTACCCGTATACAAACGCTTTGTCAACACAGGAGCACCCAATTTTAGGACTCCAGCAATACTTTGCCCCACCCGAAGTTCCGTTTTACCACTCCATTGTAAGTGTGGAAAAATAGAAATTACTGCTTTACGATGAAATTCTTTTAATAATTCAGTTAACTTCTGTGACAAATCGTCAAAGATTTTTTCTGAAATTGTAATAAAATTACCCTTGACTAACTGTATTTGCAATTTTTTTTCTTTAATCATTTCTTGATATTCAGTCAAACCGGCTATCAATATGGGCATATCACCACGTGTAACCTTTGAAATCACACCAACCTTGAAATAGCCCACTTCTGTATCAAATCTAATAACTATTGGCAGCACCGGTCTTTCTTTCAACTCCTTTAACTTCCACATAAATAATGCACCTAAATTTCCGCTTGCATTCGGTGATGCTAAAACATAATGAAGTGCATCCATGACAAGTTCTTGCTCCTCATATTTTGCAATCTTCATGTAGAGTGATTTGTGTCGTGGATCGCCTAGTTTTTCAGTAAGCACCATCGCGAGTTCTTGAAAGGGATATCGTATATGATTACGACGCGCGTTAATTTCCTGAACAATCTGCTCGAGATTTATTACCATACGTGATTATACTGGAGAATCATATTGCTGTAATTGCCGCTACGGGGAGTCGGTCACCTCATAACTCTCATTTTTCGCTACGCGTATCGAAGCGTTATTTCCTCGACCCCTCCCACTTCGTCGAATGTAGGTTACTACATTCTCCTTGGGGTTTCTCCTCCCCACATTCAAGAGGAATGGGCCTACAGTCAACTAGACTGCACGCCCATTCTGCCGCTACGGGGAGTCGAACCCCGCCTCCTAGGATGAGAACCTAGTGTCCTAGCCGATAGACGATAGCGGCGAATAGTGAATTATAGCAAATAATATTCTTGTCCTACAGAAAGGCGATTGATTGAGGTGCTTGACAGCTCATTTTTCTCTGCTACACTCTGAATTGTACGTAACCATTGATTATAATTGCGTATTGAAGAAAATTAAAAATATACTCACCCCAAATTAACTTATTAAACCGAACGACATGTCCGCTATTTTCTTAACCAAAGACGGATTCAAATCTTTAGAAAGTGAATTAAAAGAACTACAAAAAACTACGCTTCCTGCCATTAAAGTTCGTATGGCAAATGCACGAGAAGATGGCGATTTAAGCGAAAATAATGCCTGGATTACCGCAAAAGAAGAAATGGAAATTGCACGTATGCGTGTTTCTGAGATTAAAGCAATGTTAAAAACAGCACAATTAGTTGAAGAAACAGGTAAAAAGGCAAACACAGTTCAGCTTGGAGATGAAGTAACAATCAAGATTAACGGTAACACTGTAAAAACAAAAATTGTCCCAACCATGGAAGCTGATCCAACCGCAGGAAAACTTTCGAGTGATTCACCAATCGGTAGGGCTGTTCTTGGTAAGAAAGTTGGAGATACCGTAGAAGTTGTAACACCAGCGGGAACCCAAACTGCAGAAATCATTAGGAAGAGTTAGAAAAAAAGTACTAAAATTCCGGCACTTAAAACCATCAAACTCCAGACCTTTGCTGGGGATATATTCCACGATAACACCTTTTCCGCGTACGTAGTCGATACCATCCAATACACAACATATCCTGCAAGGGTACTATACAAAAGCACAATGATCACAGTCCAAATACCCCAAAACGGAAGAGTTATCCACTTAATTGTTATAAGTAACGCATATACGCAACATGCCCACAAACTGTATTTTTGTCTTGCAATACACCGAGCACCTAAAAAGAAAAATACTGGCAAGACTGCAATTATGATTCTCAGTGTCGATAAGTCCATGTCGCCATCAATTCCCCAGTACCAAATACTCGTAAGAACACCTATGCCAGCGCACGACATTGCCAAAGCAAATAATTCCTGAAGTATGTCCTCCACATAATAATCTAACCGTTTTAACAAGTACGTCATGCAAGTTGCAATTCCAACAAATAAAAGCATGGAGACGATCGAAACTGGGTGCATATCTTGTCTTGTTACCCATTCTACGCCGACTGCAAGTGTTCCCAAGATCATCAGGGCAACTACAAACTCTCGTTTAATTCGTGCCAAAGGCATAGACAAGATTGGCAACATACCAAACCAAAGTAAAAAGATCCAAATAACCGTCGATCCGTATAATGCAACTAACCCGTATGTCATACACGAATATATCCGAAGTTAAATGCAATCAATAAAATCCCTAAGAAAAACATGAAGGACAACAGTTCATATCGATGCAGTAGTAATTGCTTCTTGTATGCTAACTGTCCTGCATACAGTAACAAAAGCACGAAGGTTAATCCAAATAGACCAAAAATCCATTCTCTAATTTGCAACGAAGGTAATCGATATGTATTCTCAGTTGTTCCAGCAATAGTTGTACTCTCAGTCGTTCTTCCAAGTTCTGAAAGCGTACTCATAAATGCAGTAGACGTTCCATCTGCAAATGTTAAAGAGAGAATTACGGTGGCATTTTCACGAGGTAAACTTGAGAGTGGAATAGAAATATCCCGAACGTTCCTATTTTGCATATATTTTGTCGTTCCAACCGTTGCGGTAAACGTTGTATTTTCTCTTTGACAATCGTAATGCAATTCAATCGCCAGAGCTGTTTTCTTACTCTGAATGCAAGTTTTTGAAATACCTACTGCACCAGTATCTTTGTTTACAACTGTAACAACAACCGAATCTGTCAAGTATATTTCATCGTTCGATGCGACCTTAGCAGTTATCATTTGGTCACCTTCTGCAGCTGTAAGTGGTGATTCCAAGCTAAATTTCGAATCCTCTGATTGTGCGCTCCCTAATAATGCATTATTTAAGTAGAGCGTTACCATCGGATCAGTTAAACCTTTTGTTTCGCCACGGATATTAGTGATGCCATCCTCAAGTATATCCCCATCTTTTGGATAATCAATTTTTAGCGTTGGCGTTATTGGCCGGGTCTCTGGCGGCCTGTATGTTGGACTTCCGAACATCTGTACTACTAAGAATACTTCTGACCCAAGCAGTCTCCCTTTTACTGTTGCAATCCCAACTTCTTGAAACTGCCCATCGAGTATGTTCGCACGATGTGTTGGACTTGCCATCCATGCATCATGAACCGACTGCGAATCGCTAAAACCTTTTGCAAGATTCTCACCTGCATAGGCATAGGTATACCCCGACTCTAAAATGAATTGCCAAGGACTTTCCTTGTTTGGGCCATAATGCGCCCAATACTGCTCTTTAAACATATTCTCGGCTTTTAAAAAGGCGGCGCGTTCCAATTTCTTATTGTATTTTAACGGAGGGAGCTCTTTTTCTTGTCGATCCTTATTTGCCAATTCAACAAGTGCAATTGACGATATCTCAGACGCAAGTAGGTCTGTAAACCCAAAACGGGATACAAAAACAATCGATAAAAGTAAGACGGAAAGGAGCCTGAGCGTGTTTCTGAGCATGGGACAGTATAGCCTATTTATAAGTTGTTTTATACTCTGTTATCTGAAACTTCTCTTCGTTTAAGAATAAGCATAACGCAAAAACTAAATCCAGCTAGTAAGCTGTAACTTGGGTACAACAGTGTCACGAATGTCATACTACTCATTGCAAAGATAGTCAGTATCTGTCTTATACAACTTATTACGTACATTGATAACGTTTCCTGCCATGGATTGTTCCAAGATTTCCTAACCGTTGGAAATAGCGAGAATAAATCTATAAGGACAACGAAAACAATAGATAATATTGGCTGTTTGATTATTAACCAGAAAATGGTTGCCACAAGTGCAAGAATAAATGAGATTCTATCCGATTTAGTAATATTTTTAGTCCCATTCTTATATCCAAGGAAAACAAGGGCAAAGCAAATGATTGCCATGACGAGGTTTACATACGAGCCTTCCCCACCATTTCCCGCAAGTTGCACACCAAACGCGATAAGGGAAGACAACCCCCAAGTAAACCAGCTAAAGATATGCGGCTTTGTCCTACCTGTTACTGTGTCTTTAAAGTAAGGAATATACCCAATAATAGCAATTGT
This sequence comes from bacterium, assembly GCA_020853235.1. Lineage (GTDB taxonomy): Bacteria > Patescibacteriota > Dojkabacteria. The sequence continues at coordinate 21,218 of JADYZG010000033.1, forward strand.
GATAGATGCGATTGCAAGATACGATTTCATTGCCAGAATTATATCAATCTTTGAGAAAGTGAAAAGTCATAAAAAAAAGGGAGCGAGCAAAGCCCACTCCCTTTTACTATATATCGCGATTTTGCTTTCGCATTAGTGATTTCGTCACTAGCATTATTTACATAACGCGAATCGCTCTATATTCCTTTTCTAAACGTCTACGCGCTCAGAAATAAAGTAGTACCGATACGGACTACCTTACTGCTTCACGAAGCTGTTTACCAGCTTTGAATCGTGGAACGTTTCGTGCAGGAACGTTGACAACCTTGTCGGTCTTTGGAACGACTTGCTTTCGTGCCTTAAGATGTCCGACAGAGAATTTACCGAAGCCTGTGATGGTTACTGCATCACCCTTTTTCAAGGATGCGGTGACGACATCAACAAATCCTTCGACTGCTGCCTTTGCCTGCTTTTTTGACATACCTGTCTTATCGGCAAGCATGCTGAAAAGTTGTGCTTTGGTCATGTTACATGTCCTCCTAATATTTGTTTTTTCAGTTATAGTGCAGTTTCGGCACTTTGTCAAGCATTACTATTGGGAATTGCCCGAAGTTGCGTGTGCGCGGAGTTCGCGAACCACAACGACATTAACCATGCCAGGGAAAACGCCCGTTTCATCGATCTTTTTCGCAATATTCTGCGCAAGAACTACAGCTGCTTCGTCACTAATTTGGCTTGGTTTAACCATAACTCGAAGCTCTCGACCTGCTCTAACGGCAAATACTTCTTCTGCTGCATCGCCTGCTACTTCATATGCGGTTTTTTCAAGATTTTCAATTCGTTCGACGTAATCTTCAACGTTTTCTTTTCGTGCACCAGAGCGAGCACCCGAGGCTGCATCTGCAATTTTCATAATAACCGCTTCAACACTCTTTGCTTCTATATCCTCGTGGTGAGCTTCGATGGCGTTCACGGTAACTGGATCAAGACCATACTTACGTGCGACATCTCCGCTAATATGATGATGAGGTTTCTTAACTTTTGTTGTTAACACTTTCCCAATATCGTGAAGAAGTGCGGCACGAAGAACAACATTGGTATCTGCTTTAAGTTCACGAGCGATATACTCTGCCATTTCCATAACTTCAAGCGTATGCTCAACCATATTTTGCCCCTTACTTCGTCGATATTTTAATCGACCAATAATTTGGAGTAATTCCACTGGTGCATCGAACCAATTTGCTCTTTCAGTCATCATTTTACCTGTCTTCTCGAGTTCAACAAGAACCTCTTTTTTAGCCTTATTATATTGCTCCTCGATAGTTGCTGGATGGATTCGACCGTCTTTAATCAATCGTTCAAGGACCATACGTGCAATTTCACGTCGAACACCATCGTATGATGAAAGTCCAATCGCTGTTGGTGATTCGTCAATAATAACGTCTACACCGGTGATTTTTTCGAAAGCACGAATGTTTCGACCTTCTTTTCCAATAATTTTCCCTTTTATTTCTTCATTACCAATTTCTACAATAGAAACAGTTACTTCGTCCACATACTCTGTCGCAACACTTTGCATTGCATCAACAATAAGTTCTCGAGCCTTTTCTTCTGCAGTAAGTTTAATCTCTTTTTCAATATCTGAAATTTTCTTTGCTTTGTAGGAAACGAGGCTTGCTTCGAACTCCTTCATGTAAACAGTTTGTGCCTCTTCTTTACTCATACCTGCCACTTTCTCAAGCTTTACCAAAAGGTTCTTGCGAGTTTCAGCTACTTCCTCTTCTTTTTTTACAAAATTGACTTCTTGATCTGCAACATGCTTTCGTTGTTCATCTAAAAGTTTTTCTTTATTTTCTAAAGCTTTCTGTTGAACACTAAATTGGCTCTTCAATCTGTCGTAGAACTGCTTTGCCTGAGTACGAAGTTGCTGTGCTTCTTCGTCTGCCTCTTTATATTTATTTTGAAGTAACTGTTTTGCTACTTCTTTAACTTTATCTTGCGATTGCGATTTGAATGCTGCTACTTCCTTATCAAGTTTTTGTTTGAAAAAAAATGTACCTGCAACACCACCTACTGTCGTCAAGACGAATAATATTACTAATCCTGTCATGCTTTATTAAGCAAAATTTAACTGCGGAATTACAGAAAATGTTTCTACAGACGTAACCAACAACCATGTTGCGTCTTGTTATTCTTCATTATTTCCATCTTTAATAGCCCATGTGCCGGCGGTATCTACGATCTTGCCGAAACAATCATACGTAAAGCTTATGCTTTAAGAATCTATAACAATCTAGTAATCCCTTATACGAATTGTACGTTACTCTAGCGTTCCAGTCAATAAAACACCACCTTGTTGACCGACATACAGTGAGTTTTCGTAAATAGCACAAACTTCGCCTGTCGCGGAGTGTGTTTGCCAACCATCTTTTGCATTCGTAATCGCTGGATTTGGGTGCTTAATAGCAATAATTTCAACAGCGAGTGTTTGAAATTCTTTTAATATCGGACCAGTATTTTTCTTCCCATATCCTGGAATATCAGGAGACATATGCAATCGTTCTCCTACTCCGTGACCTACCATCTCTCTAACGACACCATAACTATTCTGAACTTCAACAATTTCTTGTGATGCGGCTGCCATATCACCTACCTTATTACCAACCTTTGCCTGAGCAACAGATGCAAAGTGAGCCTTTTTAACAGTATTGATGAATTTCTGATATCCATGTATATCTTTTCCGACGACAACAGTTCTCGTCATATCTGAGTACCATCCTTTGTGAATTAATCCCATATCAACAGAAACAAGATCCCCTTCGACTAATTTCTTAGCTGAAGGGAAACCATGTACTACCATATCGTTAATGCCAATACAGAGATGGTATGGATATCCTTCAAACCCTTTAAACGCCGATTGAACTCCATATTTTTTAAGCTCCCCCTCGAAAATTTTCTCAAGGTCAAATCCAGAGGTACCGACGTGAATATGCGACAGTACGGTTTTCATAATCTCGGTGAGCATCCGCCCACCTTCTTTCATAATCTTGATTTTTTCTGGAAGATTTTGCATCCTTCGTTTTTGCTTAGTAGTACGTCTTACTTGTTTGATCCATAGATTTCATTGCTTGAACTTGACGAATCATATCCATAATGACCCCCGCAAGAATCATTGAACCAGTCCCCGTAATGACTTGTTGGGGAAGACCAAAACGTTGTACAAGAATATTTGGCATAACAACAATAACCCCTAAAAGGATAGCTCCAAAGAGTGTCGTTGTCCAAAGGGCCTTATTAAGATATGTCTGAGTTTCTCTGCCTGGTCGAACTCCCTCAATAAATGCACCTTGTTTGTTAACATTTTCTGCGACTTCAACTGGCCTAAATACCATATACGCAGAGAAAAATGCAAAAAATACCGTTACAATCATAAGTAATCCATCGTAGTACATTTGATTTGATAAAAAGGTAACAACTCCATTAGCAAAAGTTTGAAACGCAGGAACCGAAATTTGCGTACTTAAATACTGAATGAGAATTCTCGGTAAATCAAGAATCGAAATTGCAAAGATAACTGGCATAACGCCAGCGGTATTGATGCTCAAAGGAATATAGTTTGAATATCCACCAATTCCAGTCGGACGCACTCTTCGTGCATAAATAAGTCTAATTTTACGGACCGCAAGGGCAATAATAATTGCCAAAAGAACTGAACCAAGGATCAACCCCATAAGTAAAGCGAATTTACCAATAGCTTGGCTTGTACCCTCCAAGGTAAAGAACGGAATCGTCCCTGCCAGTTTTGTCGAGACGAGTTTAATACCAATCGTTTCGATATCACGAGCCAATTGAACAGGAACATTAACTAGTATACCTGCAAGAATAATAACTGAAGTACCACCACCCATACCAAATTCGGTAATTAACTCGCCAAGCCACATCGCAAATACTGACCCGAAGGTAAGCAAGGCAACGATGGAGACTATCTGTATTGATGATGGCGTTGCTCCAAGTAGACCAAGCCTATTAAGAATTGTATAGATAACTACTGATTGAATGATTGCAAGAGGAACAGAAAGCAATCGAGTGTACATCGTCAACATTTTTCGTTCGACTGGGCCACCTTGGTACAGTTCCTTAATCTGGGGAATGGCAACACTTAATAACTGAAAAATATAGGACGCATTAATGTAAGGTCCTAAGCCAATTGTTAGAATACCAATACTCTGCAACATCCCTCCTGAAAGGAGACCTATAACCTGAACGAAATTATTACCCGTTAAGAGATCTTTTAATGCATCTTGTGGAATCCCTGGGATGGGAATAACTGCGACTAATCTAAAGATTGCCACAATAACTGATGTGAAGACTATCTTACGGACGATATCCCTATTCCAAAGTTTCATTTTTATCATGATAAATCTAGTGAATTAATTGGGAATATAAGGAGTAGGTCAGTACAAAGTGCTGATATTTGCGAAACGAGTGCCAATATGTCGGTCACTCCGTTATTTTTGAAGTATGCGAACATGGCCTAGTCTATCACGACACCACCTGCAGTTTCAATTGCTTGACGTGCACCTGAAGAAATTCCAAGCTTTTTAATCGTGATTTTGTGGGCGACTTTATCTTTTCCAACAATCTTCGCTTTATCCTGTGCTTTTTCAATAACACCTTTAGATACCAGGAATGCTGCATCAACTACTTGACCTTCTACTGTGTGTGCATTTAACCAAGAAATTCTAACTGTTGCTGCTTTACCTGCCAATGAACGGAAGCCCTGTTGAGTTGGAAGCTTTCTATATAACGGAATATTTCCACCTTCGAGTGTTGCCTTAACTTTGTGCCCACCTCGTGATCCCTGACCTTTTTGTCCGTAACCAATTGTGTGTCCACCAACGCCCGTGCCAATTCCACGACCACGTCTCTTTTGCTTATTAAGCACTAACTTTTTGAGGTTTACTTCCACGTTTCACTTCTTTCAACTTAGACAATGCGAGAATTGTGCAGTATGCATTTGTTAATGAGTTTGATGCACCAAGGCGCTTTGCAACTACGTTTTCAACACCTGCGATTTCCAATACTTTACGAATTGAGCCACCTGCGACAACTCCCGTACCAATAGGTGCTGGCTTAATAAGGACACCTGATGCTTTATATTGCGCTTCAACCCTGTGCGTGATTGTTTTTTTCTCTTGATCGAGTTTCAAATCAAATAGTTTTGCGCTTGCTCGTTTCATAGCCTTTTGAATAGCATCCTGAGGATCAAGACCCTTGCCCATAGCAATACCTACCTTTCCTTTTTTATCACCTGCAATCAACACAACACTAAATCGGAGTCTCTTTCCTCCTGATGTCGCCTTAGCAACACGTCGTAATGCAATCATTTCCGAGAAAAGCTTCTCTTCTTGGTTATTATTTCTATTGTTACCGTGACCGTGGGATCTTCTATTATTTCGATTATCTGGTCGGTTGTTATTTCTATTATCCATTGAACTCGCGTGTATAATGTTAATCCTGCTTTCCTCATACCTTCAGCAAATGCCTTTACTTTGCCGTGATAAATATATCCTGATCTATCATAAGTTACTGCAGTAATACCTGCATCCTTAACCATTTTACCAAATGCCTCACCCATCTTTTCGATTCGTACAACTGGCTTTTCTTTTTCTAATTTTGCTGTTTTTACAAATGATTTCTCATGTAACGCAGCAACTACTCTTCCTTCGTTATGAGCATCAACAAGTTGTGCAAAGAAGTACTGGTTAGACTTATCTACTGAAACTCGTGGGAGCTTCGAGTTCATTTTCACTTTAAATCTTGTTCGATTTCGTCTTTTGTTTAATTCCATGGTTTCTTACTCAAATCTTATGCTGCTGCTGTCTTAACTTCTTTCTTACGAACTACTTCACCAACGTATCTGATTCCTTTTCCTTTATATACTTCTGGTGGTTTGAGTGCTCGCACTTGTGAGGCAAAAAGTCCTACTTTCTGCTTGCTAACCGCCCACATTTTAATACTTGTTTGTGAAGGAACTTCAACTTTGATATCTGCTGGTATTGGATATTTAACCAAGTGCTTGTACCCGATTGCCAATGAAAGGTTTGTACCCTCTAATGAAACACGATAGCCAACACCAGACAATTCTAACTCAACAGAAAATCCTTCAGTAACACCAATTATCATGTTTGCAATAAGTGCGCGAACAGTTCCATGTAACATTTTTACGTTTCGTGAATCGTTTGCTCGAGAAACAGTAATCTTGTCACCATCAATAGTAACAGTAATATTTCGAGGAACTCTTTCTGAAAGTTCACCATTTTTACCTTTAACGATAATACGATCTTCTACTTGAGTAACAGTAACTCCAGATGGAATTGTAATAAGTTTTAATCCTACTCGTGACATAATTACCAAACCTCACAGATAAGTTCACCTCCAACGTTGAGCTTCCGTGCTTCAACAGTGGTCATAACACCTTGTGGTGTTGATACGACTTGAATACCAGTTCCTGATCGGACTGGTTGCATTTCTTCTGCCTTGATATACCATCGTCGTCCTGGTCGTGAGTATAAACGGATATCCTGCAATGCAGAAAGTCCATTATCAGCGTATTTCATTTTTACTTCTATATTTCGTCCTGCAATGTCATAGCCTTCGATAAAGTGTCGCTTTGCTAAAACCTCGAGAACTGCAATTGCATATTTGAACTTTGGAACTTCAACAATCTTTTTGCTGACCATCGCTCCATTCTTTATTCTGATTAATACATCGCCAATACTATAGTTAGTCATAATTACCAGCTCGATTTAGTTACACCTGGAAGTAATCCTTGATGGGCAAGTTCTCGCAAACAGATACGGCAAATACCAAAATCACGAATATATGCTGAGCGTCGGCCACATCGTCCACACTGGTTATAAATCCGTGTTTTAAATGGCGCTCTTGCTACCAATCTTTTATGTTTTGCTGCACGAGTCTTTTTCGACATCTTTTATTGTTCCTTAAAAATAAAACCTAATCTTCTCATTAAATCGCTTATTAACTCTCTCGTTCCATTAGAGAAGTTAATCGTTATAGCAAATCCTTTTGTCTTCACTACCTTTGTAGCATCGATTTCTGGAAATATGACGAGTTCAGTCACTCCCAATGTGTAGGTTCCAGCTGCATCAAATGATGTTGCAGAGATCCCACGGAAGTCTTTAACTCGAGGTAAGACGATGTTAATGAGCTTATCAATAAAGTGCCACATTTTATCATGTCGGAGAGTTGCTTTCAAGCCAATTACTGCGCCTTTTTGTAAGCTGAAGTCAGCGATACTCTTTTTTGCGCGTGTTTGAACTACTTTCTGACCTGCAATTGCTTCCAAATCTTTCGTATAAGTTTCAATAACACCTTTATCTTTTAATGCTTCACCAAGTCCCATGTTGATAACAACTTTCTTTGGAACTGGAGCTGCCATGATATTTTTAATACCATGATCTGCCATGAATTTTGGCAAAATTTCTTTTTCAAAACGTTCTTTAAGCGGTTTCATTCTTCTTTGCCCTTGACTTAACTACTTTTTTCTTTGTAACTTTTTTTTCTGGTTTCTCGGAAACAACTTCAGCTTCTTCTTTTGCTTCTTCTAATGCGACTTGCGTGACAACTTCGTTAGATCGCTTTGCAACACGAATTTTTTTACCATCACGGATTTCGAAGCGTACTCTTGTTCCTTTTCCAGATTTTGGATCGATAACTTGGACGTTAGAAATCTGGAATGGTCTTTCAATCTCAACAACAGTACCGTCTTGATTCTGTCCGAGTGCATTCTTCTTAACGAACTTTTTCATTTTGTTAACACCTTCGACGACTACTCGGTTTCCTGAAACTGAAAGAACTTTTCCCTTCTTTCCTTTCTCGTCACCTGTAATAACAACGACTGTGTCTCCTGCTTTTATCTTTCTCATAATGTTTCTGGAGCCAAGTAAGTTATCTTGTCAAATCCTTTTGCTTTTAATTCTCGAGCAACAGGTCCAAAGATACGAGTTCCTTTTGGTTCGTTGGTTGTTCCTTCAAGAATAACTGCTGCGTTGTCGTCAAATCGAATATATGTTCCATCCTCTCGTCTCTGTTCTTTTCTGACACGAACGATGACTGCACGGTGCAATTCACCTTTTTTTACAGATCCACCTGGTCGTGCTGCTTTAACGGTAACCTTAACAACATCACTTAATCGAATAATTTTTTTCTTAGTTCCACCGTATGTACCGATAATAGTCGCTTTTGTTGCTCCTGTGTTATCTGCAATATTGACGCTTGTTAAAAACTTTATCATACTATTTCTCGCTCACTTTAGTGTCATTTACAAATACGTAGTGTTTCAATTTCGAGATTCTTCGAGTTGCGGGAACAATAGAAACTTTTTCACCAACTTCGTGTTGATTTTCGCTGTGTACCAAAAATGACCTCTTGTATGCGACAATTTTTCGATATACAGGGTGAACTCTTTTATATGAGATAGTTACTCTATATGTTTTGTTTCCGCTAACACGAGTAATTTCACCGTTCAATGCACTATGCGCCATGTTGAACTGTATTTAACTTATTCAATAATGATGCGAGTTCTCTTTTCGCTTTCTTGAGGCTGCTCGTATCCTTCAATGTTCCTTTAATCAATTCTTGCTGTCTGTCAGAAACAGTTCTTCGAAGTTCCTGAATTTTTGTTACTAATTCTGCTTTTTCCATATTACTGTTTCTTAACAACTTTAACTTTTACTGAGATCTTGTGAGCTGCTCGTCGAAACGCTTCTAACGCATCCTTTTCTTCAACACCACCAAGTTCGAAGATAATACGACCTTTTTTGACAACTGCCGCATATCGATCGATATCACCTTTACCGCTACCCATTCGAGTTTCTGCTGGGTGCTTTGTAATTGGTCGGTCAGGAAAAACTTTCATCCAAAGCTTACCTTTTCTTTTTACAAATCCTACAATTGCGCGTCTTGCTGCGTCCAATTGATTGGCATTAACGAGCGCGTTTTCGATAGACATAATTCCAAATGATCCGAATGTTAATGAGTCAACAACCGGTTTTTTGTTATCTGGTGCGGCTCCGTGTGGTTTTCTGAATTTTAGTCTTTTTGGTTGTTGTAACATACGCTATTTTCTAATCTTACCTCTAGTAAATTTCGCCTTTGTAAATCCAAACTTTAACACTTAAAATACCTGCGTTCATTGACTTCGCTCGAACGTATGCATAGTCGATATCTGCCCGAAGAGTCTGTAATGGGACACGTCCCATCTGTTTTTTATACATATTTGCATGTTCTCCACCGGTCAATCGTCCTGCTACCCAAATTTTCATGCCTTGTACACTCGATCTTTGCGCTGCTTCAATTGCCCGCTTAACCAATGATTTAACGCTTCGTCGTCGTTCAATACCATCTGCAATTTGCTGAGCAATAATTCTGGCCGAGAATTGTGGTTGCTGAACACCCTTTATTTGAAGATCAACGGTCTTAACTGAGATGACGCGCTGCATATCTTTCTTTGCTTTCTCAATCAACTTTCCTTCTCGTCCAATCGCCATACCAGGTCGTCCTACATAAACAACAATCTCGATTGCGCTTGGCGAACGATTGATTTCGATATCTTGTATTTCCGCCGACTTAAATGTCTCGTTAATAAATTCTCGAACTTTCAAATCTTCGTGAAGATTTTTTGTATAGTCGATACGCTTTCCACTAAACCAAGTAGAGAGCCAGTTTTTAATAACGCCTACGCGTAAACCGTTTGCGTTGACTTTATTTCCCATAGGAGAGCTCTACGTATAAGTTAGATCGATATTTTCTGATAAAAGTTACTCGTCCGCGTGATGCAAAACGAACTTTTCTTAATTTTTTCATACCATCGGATGCCCAGATTTTTGAAACAACCAACTTTGAAGTATCCAATTTGAAATTGTGCTCTGCGTTTGCAACTGCTGCGAATACGACTTTATATGCATAGAAAGCACCTTTCTTTGTCAAAAGTTTCAATTCGTCCAATGCTCGAAGAGCGTTGTGTCCTTTAACAACCTCAACAACGCGTGAAAGCTTCTTTTGGGACATTGGAATATTTATTTGTTTTGCAGTTACAATCATAGTTACTCAATCAATATTACTCTTGAAGGAATCTACCTGAGAATCCATATAATTTCGAAATCTTACCCTTCTTTGCATGACCCTGGAACTTTCGAGTTGGAGAAAATTCACCGAGTCTATGTCCAACCATATCTTCTGAAATCAAAACAGTAACGAAGTCCTTTCCATTGTGGATTGCGAACTTCATTCCGACCATATCTGGGAAAATTGTACAGTCACGTGCCCATGTTTTAACAACCACTGAAGTTGCTTTTCCTGATGCACGAAGTGCTGCTACTTTCTTCTCAATATTTGGCGTAATGTATGGGCCTTTTTTTAGTGATCTTGACATAGTTTCAGTGTTTTATTTAGTTCTTCGTTTTAAGATAAACTTGTCTGTTCTCTTATTTCTTCGGGTTCTAATACCAATTCTGTGACCATAAATATCCTTTGCTGGTCCACCAGTTCCGGTTTTACCTTCACCACCACCATGTGGGTGCTGCTGAGCATGCATAGCGACACCTCGAACTCCCGGTCGTCGACCGAGTCTTCGGTTAACACCTGCACTACCGATAACTTCGTGTAAGTGATCTTCATTTGAAACTGCTCCGATAGTTGCAAGACAGTCGCCGTGTAACAATCGTGTTTCGCCTGATGGCATTTTTACTTGTACATACTTTCCAACCTGACCTTGAACCTGGATTGAGTTTCCCGCCGATCGTCCGAGCTTAGCTCCACGACCTGGATACATTTCAACATTGTGAACATTGAATCCTGATGGAATATTCTTCAATAATGTTGCATTTCCTGGATCAAGAATAATTCCTTTCTTGCTTGAGATAATAGACATTCCAACTTCGAGTCCTGCTGGTGCAAGAACAAAGCGCTTGTCTCCATCTGGATAAACAATTAATGCAATTGCCCCGGTTCGGTTTGGATCAAATTCAATAGAGACAACTTTACCTGGGATTTCAAATTTGTTTCTATTGAAATCGATAACGCGGTACATACGCTTTTGTCCACCACCTCGATGACGAACAGTAATACGACCCTGGCTATTTCGACCGGTAATTTTTGCAGTTGGTGTAAAAAGCTTCTTTGGTGCTGCTGTTTCTTTAGAAAAACCAGAGCGATCAATCATCACTCTTTGTCTTCGCGGATTAGTTATAGCTTTATATCTTTTAAGCGCCATTGCGCAATTACCTAATTATTTATTTAAAAAGATCTAAGGACTGGCCTTTCACAAGTCGGACATATACTTTCTTGTAATCGGGAGTTGTGTACGCTCTTCGTGTAACGAGATTTCGCTTTTGCTTTCCTTTCCTTACCAGAGAGGTGCACTCTACAACGTCGACATTATACACTTCCTTAAGTGCCTTGATTATATCAGATTTCTCCATATTTTGCATAGTGGCAAAAGTATAGACGCCTGTATTTGCAAGTTTAAAAGTTTTTTCAGTTTTAACTGGGTAAATCTTTGGTGTCATAATTATTTAATTCGTTCAACTAATGCATTTAATGCGCCTTCTGCAAAAACGTACAACGCTTTTTTATTCATATCCATTGGGCTAATCAACGATGCCCTGCGGAGAGTAACACCTTTAATGTTTCTAAAGATTACTGCAGTCTTTTCATCTTTTGTCTGTAATACAACAACAACCTTCATTTTAAACGCATTTACTGCATTTATAAATGAAACCGCTTCTTTTGTTTTCTTTGCATCAGCATTCTCTGAAAATACAACAACTGATCCCTGTTCAATTTCTTTATCCAAAAAGAATCGCATTGCTTTTTGTTTCAATGCTGAGGTAATTGTTAATCGCTTTGTATATGCTCGTGGTCCAAAAGTAACACCACCTCCAACCCAAATTGGTGAGTTTCGAGAGCCGTGACGTGCTCGACCTGTTCCTTTTTGTCTCCATGGTTTCTTGTCTGGGTGAACTACTTCACCTCGAGTTTTTGCTTGTGCAGTACCTTGGTGCTGATTTGTCGTGTAAACACGGATAACCTGTGCAACGACTGTATCAGAAAGTTTTTCTGCAAATGGCGTGTAAGAATAATCTGAGATTTTCTTCGCTTCTAAATTGTAAACTGGGAGTGTTACTGACATTACCACGATAATTGAATTATACTTCCGTTTGGTCCTGGGATTGCTCCCTTAAGAACCATGAGTGACTTACCATCTTCGGCAACCACTTTAATTACTTTTAAGTTTCTTACTTTTACTGTGTCTGCGCCCATTCGACCTGCCATACGAGTGCCTTTGAAAATACGACCTGGCGTTGTACCTGCACCAACCGAACCTGGAGCACGAACCCGATCCGATTGACCGTGTGTTTCTTTTCCACCCTTAAATCCATGTCGCTTAACTACACCTGCGAATCCTTTACCTTTTGATGTCCCAGTCGCGTGAACTTTCGTTGGCATTTCTGATGGTATGAGTGTTCCAACAGTTGCTCCTTCTCGAGCCATATCACTTTCGACAACAATCTGTGGTGCAAATCCAAGGTCCTTATATTGTCCAAGCTGTGCTTTAGTCGGTTTCTTAATTTTTCCGAATCCAACAACAACTTTTTTGTCCGTTACTTTTGCGACCACATTTTCTGTGATATCAACAACTGTCACTGGACTAACAAGGTAACCGTCTTCGATGTGTGTCATTCCGATTTTTTTACCAAAGAGTACCATACTATTTCTGATTCAATTCAACTGATACACCTGCGGGGACATTAACACTCTGCAATGATTCGATTGTTTTTGGGTTCCAATTAGAAATAAGAATCAATCGTTTATGGGTTCTCATTTCGAAGTGTTCCATAGAAGCTTTATAGACATGTGGCGATCTATTAACTGCCCATACTTTTCTTTCGACAGGAAGCATAACCGGCCCGATAATTTGTGCGCCAGTTTTAAGCACGTTTGCGACGATATTCTTAACAGTAATGTCAAGAAGTTTGATATCGTAGGCAGCGAGCTTTACTTTAATTTTGTATGCACTGTCATTTGCCATAATTCTTTATAGTTTCTGTAATGTAAAAGAGCAAAGTGGGGTCTTGCGACCCCACTATACCTTATTTGATAATCTCGGTGACGACTCCTGCACCAACGGTGGTTCCACCTTCTCGAACAGCGAACTTCATTCCCTTTTCGATTACAACTGGAACAATTAATTTAACCGTAAGATTTGCGTTATCACCCGGCATAATCATTTCTGTTCCTGCCTCAAGAGTAACTTCACCAGTAATGTCTGCGGTCTTGATATAGAACTGTGGTCGATATCCACTAACAAATGCTGTGTGTCGTCCACCTTCTTCCTTCTTCAAAACGTAAACACTAGCCTTGAATTCTGTGTGCATTGTGACAGATCCGGTTTTCGCCAAAACCATACCACGTTCGACATCCTTCCTTTCGATACCTCGGACCAAAATGCCGACGTTATCACCTGCAATTACTGAGTCAAGCGATTTACGGAACATTTCGAGTCCTGTTGCAGTTGTCTTTACTGGCTTATGACCAAGACCAAGTAGCTCAACTTCATCGTTGACCTTAAGAGTTCCTCGTTCAACACGACCAGTTACCACTGTACCACGACCTGTGATTGAGAAGACATCTTCAATACCCATCAAGAATGGCTTATCCATTTCTCGCTCTGGAAGTTCAAAGTATTCATCAATTTTTGCCATCATCTCACGTACTTTTTCTACCCATTCTTCATTTCCTTCTGCTGCGTTAAATGCATCGATCACAAATACAGGAGCATCTTTATCATAACCATTCTTAGCCAAAAGATCTCTTGCATCTTCAGTAATCAAGTCTAAAATTTCTTGATCAGTTTGACCGAATTTATTGATAACGACTGCCAATTTTGGAACACCAACCTGTCGAGCCAAAAGAACGTGTTCTCTTGTTTGAGGCATTGGACCGTCTGTTGAAGATACAACCAAGAGTGCACCGTCGAGTTGTGCTGCACCGGTAATCATGTTCTTGATGTAGTCTTTGTGACCTGGACAGTCAATCCATGCATAGTGTCGGTTTGGTGTTTCGAATTCTACGTGAGCAATTGAAATAGTAATACCACGCTGTCTTGATTCTGGTGCTTTATCGATCTTGTCTGCAGTTGCTGCCCATTGTGGGTCAAATGCACGGAGGACTGCACGGGAAAGTGTTGACTTACCGTGGTCGACGTGACCAAGAGTACCAATATTAAAGTGTGGTTTTGTTCGGTCAAATGTTGCCATTTTTATTTACTTTATAAATTAATATACATAATGTTTCTAAAAAGCTCCTTAATAATATCAAATGTTTTACGTGAATGCAAGACCTTTTAACTGGTTTTTGCACTCTTTTTATAAAACCCTTCGATTTTACACTTACAAAGCTCTTTTCTACTTGAAAATTTACTTTGCGTTTTGTACCAACTGCGCTACGAGTGAGTTTGGAACTCTGTCGTAGTGTGAGAATTCCATATACGAAGATCCCCTACCCGAAGTTGATGCACGGAGTCTTGAAGTAAAGTCAAAGGTCTCTGAAAGAGGAATATCTGCAATAATAACTTGCAACCCTGCTCTTTCGTTTGCACCTTGGATTTGTGCTCGCTTACTATTGAGTAAACCAGTTACTTCACCAAGATACTGATCTGGGACCATGACCTCAATTTTCATAATTGGCTCAAGGATGTATGGTTGCGCTGCCTTCTGACCGTCCTTGAATGCCTGCGCACCTGCAACTTTGAATGCTGCTTCCGATGAGTCGACGTCGTGGTATGAACCATCGTAAACTGCGACCTTAACGTCAACAACTGGATATCCTGCAACAACACCTGCCTGCAATGCTTCAATAACACCTTTCTTTACTGCAGGAATGTATTCACGAGGTATTGCCCCACCCTTAATTTCATCGAGGAATTCGAATCCTGCACCACGTTCCTGTGGTTCCAACCTGAGCCAGCAGTGGCCATATTGACCTTTACCACCTGACTGACGAACGAATTTACCTTCCATTTTGACCGATGTGCCAATTGATTCTCGGTAAGCGACCTTTGGTTCACCCAATCGTGTTGAGAGGCCCATTGCACTTGCCATACGTTCTGTCCAAATTTGTAGGTGGAATTGCCCCATCCCCATAATAATCGTTTCTGAAGTTTCTGGATCAACTTTAACCTTGATGGTTGGGTCTTCAACCTGGACTTTTGCAAGGACATCTGCCATCTTCTCCGCATCCTGCTTAGTCATTGGGAAAATCGAAGCCGAGACTCCCGGATCTGCAAATTTAATGTTCTCAAGTATTGCTGGATTTGTTTGATCTGAAAGGGTGTCACCTGTGACACTCTTCTTCATACCGACCAATCCACCAATTTCACCTGCACGAAGTTCATCAACTTCTTCACGGTGTGCTGCGTGAATAAGAAGTACTCGACCCACACGTTCCATTTCATTTTTTGTTGAGTTCCAAACATAGGTACCTGGTTTTAAAACACCCGAGTAAACACGAACATACGAGAGAGTTCCAACATGTTCGTCAGAAACAACCTTAAATACCAATGCCGCCAATGGTTCTTTTTCGTCTGGCTTTCGAACAACTGTTTCCTTTGTCTTTGGATTAATACCCTCAACTGGAGGAACATCCATAGGAGATGGAAGATAATCAACGACACAGTTTAAGAGATATCGAGTAAGTGGGCCTCGTGAGTCTCCACCCAATACAGGGAAGATCCCACTCATAACCGTTCCTTTTCGGAGTGTTTTTCGTAATTCCTCGACAGGGATTTCTTTGCCTTCGAGATATTGTTCTAGTAGCTTGTCATCAAATTCAACAATCTTTTCAATAAGAATATTTCTGTATTCTCTAGCTTTTGCGACCATATCCTCTGGAACTGGAATTTCTTCGAGCTCAAATTGATTAATATCCTTATATGAGTAGGCTTTCATATCAAGAAGATCAATAATTCCGTGTAGGTTTTCTTCAAATCCAATTGGAAGTGCAATTGCTGTTGCATTCTTTGACAGTCGATCTTGGATTGACTTCAAGCTTGCATAAAAGTCACCACCAATAATATTGAGTTTGTTAACAAAACAGATACGAGGAACATTATATTTGTCTGCTTGTCGCCATACAGTTTCTGTCTGTGCCTGAACACCTGTCTTACCATCGAAGATAACTGATGCACCGTCAAGTACTCGAAGTGATCGTTCGACTTCTGCTGTGAAATCTACGTGGCCTGGGGTATCAATTAGGTTTAATCGATACTTAATAGAATCCTTATTCCAGAAACAAGTAGTTGCTGCCGATACAATAGTGACTCCTCGTGCTTTTTCTTCTGCAAGATAGTCCATGGTTGCTGCACCTTCATGCACTTCACCAACTTTGTGTGTCTTACCAGTAAAATAAAGCATTCGTTCTGATGTTGTGGTCTTACCGGCATCGATATGTGCAATAGTACCAAAGTTTCGAACTAAACTGAGGTCAATTTTTGTATTTTCGGCTTTTGCCATATGGTTCTTATTTATCTAATATATTGAGGAAACGTGCGATTATACTACAGTGACAGTACTGTCGCAACCGTTTAAAACAAACCTTTGCTAATCAATAATATATATCGTCACCAACCTTCTACTCCAATTCCCATAACGAATATCATCGAAGGCAAGATCGATACGATTCCCCTTAATCTTTCCTCCTGTATCTTCAGCTTTTCCAAAACCATACCCAGGGATATACATATTTGTGTGCAGTGGAATTATGCGTGGATCAACTGCAACAATACCTTTAGTTAAGTAAGCACCGGTCGCAGTCGTTTTATTACATCCAGAGCAAGTATGATCGTACGATGTAGCTAGTACAGTCAGTTTTCTCCAATAGTGAACTTTTTCTCCGTCAATCTCAATTGTTTTAAGATCATATTTTGTCCCTATTCGCAAATACTCTGTCACAGGTTCTTTCTCAATCCATCGATCGATCGTATAAAAATTACTCTTTCCACTTGAGAATCTAATCTCTTCGACGACCTTTCCTTGTAAACCATACCGTCCGCCTTTTTCATAAACTTTTTTTCTATGGGGGAGATCTTTAACATATGTTATTACTGAATCGTGATCAATTTTTTGCCAGGTTAGTCTTCTGGTTCTTTCAACTGGTACTGCTGTCAGTATTCTTGCTCCTTCAGAAGTTACATCTGTGAGTATTTCAAAATGTTCTCTACTATAACCAAAATCTTCTAAAATGTCGTATTTATCGGTAAAGCAAGAGATACCGCTAACCTCATTATTCTCCGGTAATTTAATTTTGATTGGATTATAGAAGATGCATATTGCTTGGTTTTCATCCGAGTTCGATAGAGAAATGCCCATAGTTATCGAATATGCTGATATTCTAGTTTGACAGAAAACAAAAATGAGCAGTAACAGCATTACGAAAAGTGTACGCATCTAAATCGATACTCGTAATTTATCAGGGATGTCGTTGATGTATTGTGAAGGAACCGTTTCAAACATCATACTCCCTAATTGGCGTTTACGAGAACTCGACAAATATAAGTGTTCCTTAGCTCGTGTAATTGCGACATAGAAAAGTCGACGCTCTTCTTGCATCTGAATAGGGTTTTCAATCGAACGATTATGAGGGAAGCTTCCTTCTTCTAGACCTACGAGAAAAACAGTCCCAAATTCGAGACCTTTCGCTGCATGAATTGACATTAGGTGAACTTTTCCTCGAACAGGACCTTGGGCATCGGCAACCTCTTTAGCTTCTTCGACAAGAGCTATATCTTCTAAAAACTTCATCAAACCCTCACGACCAACATATTTATTTTTCTGTGCAACTGCAGCCAATTCTTGCACATTTGAGTATCGAGAAATAATTTCTTCTTTCGTACTTGCCATCTTTTCAATCCACGTTTTATACCCAACAGTTTCCACAACACTCATTACATAGCCCGAAATATCTACTTCAGGATTGAATGAGTCTTTGATTGCTTTACCTAATTGTTCAAAAAGTTGAGGGTACTTCTTAAATATATCCGTTCCGGCTGTCTGAATATTCTTTAGTGATTCATCACTAATCATAGACATTGCAAATTCTGGATCATGCGCTATTACTGAGCCATACCAAACAAACTCTGCAAGGTGTAGCCTTGCTTTCACGGCAATTTCTCGGAAGTTTTTGATTGCTCCATCACCGATTTTACGGGAAGGAATATTGATTATACGCAGTAAACTTACTTCGTCTTTAGGGTTACTAATGAATTTAATGTATGCCATCATGTCTTTAACTTCCATTCGATGGTAGAACCCTACACCGCCGACAAGTTTATAAGGAACACCGAATTTAACAAAGACTTCTTCAAAACTTCGAGACATCGAATTAACTCGATACAGAACAGCTACCTCGTCTAGATCATTTTGATATTTCTGTAATTCTCGAAGTACTTGCATAGCTTCTGAGAATGGATCGTCCAAACGAGAAACGATAATTGGAAATTCTTTTGTCTTATCAGTCCACAAGGCTTTTGGAATACGGTTTGGATTCTTTGAAATAACGTGGTTTGCAGCATCAAGAATAATTTTTGTTGAACGATAATTTTGTTCGAGTTTAACAATCTTATGATCAGGAAAATCTTTCTGGAAGAAACGTATATTATCAACCGTTGCACCACGCCATGAATAGATTGACTGATCTTCATCACCTACGACACAGAGCCGATGGTGTTTCTTCGCTAATGCGCGAACAATACGATATTGCTCCATATTAGTATCTTGATACTCCTCGACAAGGATATATTTGAATTGTTCCTGATATCGTTCGAGTATTTGCGGATTTTTATCAAATAACTTGACGACTAAAGAAAGTAAATCGTCGAAGTCAACGGCGTTTTGCGCCAGAAGTCTCTTTGTGTACTCTTTGTAGACTTTCGAGACAATTTCATCAAAATCTTCACCATAACTATTCTCAAAGTATTCACTTGCCATAATGCCTTTGTTCTTGGCATCAGAAATTTTTTCATGAATAAGATTCGGCTTGTAATTCTGACTTATTTCGAAATCTTTACAGATTGCCTTTACAACCGAAAGCTGATCATCTTGGTCATAAATTGTAAATGAACGATCCAGTCCAATATCTTGCGCGTGTCTTCTTAACAGAAATGCACCAAATGAGTGAAACGTTCCAACAAAAGGTTTCTGATCTTGATATTCAGGTGGGAGCAATCGTGCAATACGCTCTTGCATCTCTGTTGCTGCTTTTTTTGTGAAAGTTACTGCGAGAATTGATCCAGGTCGATAATCAAGTTCGGTGATGAGATGTGCGATTTTGACTGTTAAAACACGGGTCTTTCCTGATCCTGCTCCGGCTAAAATAAGTAACGGTCCATCACACGCAAGCACAGCTTCTTTTTGTGCAGAATTCAATCCTTCAACTAACACCATAGGTCTTCCAATAAAGTTACACTCCAGGAACGCACAGGAGAAACATATTATAATCGTTCAGAAATAAATGGTTTGTAAATCCACCCCGTACGGCCTTCTTTCGTTTCAATCTTCACCCAAGCGTCTTGGTACCCGCGAATGATAACATAAATTCCAATATCAAGCCTATTTATAATTGACCCCGAAAGGCTAGGGGTCTGGCGAAGGTTTACGAAATCAGCACCATCTCGAGATATAATTCTCCCCAATTTATAGTGATCATTTTCAACGGTAAAAGTTATGTCAATCGGCTTACCAATTTGAGTATTTCCTATTTTAAGCACCAGAGATTCACCATACTTACCTGGCAATAGTGGCGCACCGAGAGTTACTGCCAATGCAGTTTCTTCGCCAGGAAGGAGTAACCCAGGTGTTCTCACAATAACAGACGGCGCGAGCCAAGACGAATGATACAGCCTAGACAGTCCAGGCCCATGTGGTGCTAAGTAGAGTGAGTCCTTACCAGTTGAATAAATTGGAAACTCCCCGTCGTTTTTTACTTTCACGGAAAATGACACTAATTCTTTCTGTCTAACACTTTTCGAATAGGTTGGTTCCCCTACTGATACTTCATAAGCACGCTGAGAAATTGCTTCTTTACTTGCGCTCAATCCCATACAAAGTTGCGTGCAAGTTTTTACATTGGCGAGTGCTATAGTTGTGTTTTTTTCATCAGAAACTGTAACGAGTTCAGCTTGTTGTAATTTAGAAAGTTTGAGTTTGTTGATAATTTCCTGCACTTCTTTTACAGGAACTGCACCAGAAATTGCCATAATGTAGTTACCTGTATCATCTGCAGAGACGACGTTAGTAAGATAATCAGGAAAATCACATGATAAATAGGCGATTTCGCCGTTATGCGAAATCGCATTAATCGGAGAAACATTATTTCCTCGAACATAAGCAAAATCAAAGAAAAGTGATTTTGCAATCTCCTCGGCAGTCGCTCCTGTCTTGATTGCCAAACGGTCGGTAACTTGTACCAACACAAGGGTCGTCATTGGACGATAGTTTCCTTTTGATCGTTCACACGCTATCGGCAAAAACGATTGAGGTTCTCTGGTTTCTGCAAAGACAGGATCCATCGTAACATTAGTGAAAAACACAAGAAGCACAAGAACCGAAATTTTTACCAACGATTTCATTACTTTCATTATACCTAGTAATAATGATTGGGCAAGGGCTATATCATTATCGACACTTCAAACCATCTCCAGCAAGGCCACACATAGCAGCATATGCAGCATCTGGTCTACTATCCAAAACACCTTTAATCCAATATTCAAAATGAACGTGAGAACCGCTCGAACAAGGGCTTGGACCTTCTATCATGGCCGCAATGACCCTCCCCTGCAGTACCGTAGTACCTAGAACACTTGGATTAGGGACAACATGTAAGAAGCGGTATTCACTACCATCTGACGAGGTAATTTTTACCCCCGAAACCGTACCGCCAGAGCTACATTTAATCGAAATACTCGAAACCCTCCCTGCCTTTGGGGCGACTACTTGAGCACTCCCCGGTCCAGGGCCAATGTCCACAGCGTAATTACAGGGACCCGATTGGCATCTCGCCCCTCCATGTGATTCGGTACCATTTGGACCCTGTGTACATCTTGTAACACTCGTACCGCCCTGACGCTGTACAGGACAGGAGTTTGATGACAATGAATCATACTTACTCCAATCAATAGGTGGTAGTTCTCCTACACCACTACCAACTCCTGAAGCATATAATCCTGACTCTCCTCCGTTACTACTCCATTTATCCATATCAACATTTCCAGAAATGCCATTGATCCTACCATTCGATGAATATTGCCAAACAACCCAGTCCGTCCAACCTTTTGGCAAAGGTCCTGGTGCTGTGTCGTTCCAAGAGGCAACCCATAATGGATAGTCACCTGCCCAACTTGGCTGCGTCGTTACTGCACTCCACATCGCTGCACTCGTATAAATAATTGGTTTTGTACCAGTTTTTAATTCTAACCTATCTAACATTTTTTTAAGATTCGCCGTTCCCTTTTCCTTAGAGGCCCCATTATAACAGACACTTTCAGCAGCTTTTTGAGATGTTGCCACCTCGACATCGACCGAAAGAAGGAAATCTGGTGTCCCACCAGCTTTACTTACTGTATTTAAAAAATTCTCAGCTTGAGCAGTACCGTCTATGTTTGGACAGAAGTAATGATACGCACTACGAACTATTCCATTTTTCTTGCTCTCTACCCAATTTTTCTTGAATTGAGGATCAACGTACGTAGAACCTTCTGTTGCTTTGATTATTGCAAATTCGATCTTACTTGTTTTAACTAAATCCCACTTAATATTACCTTGATGATGGCTAACATCAATACCATCTGCACCGGCTAAATCTATTAATGGCGTTTGAACCCCAACTCCCTCCGGAGGTCCTTCTGCCGAGGCTAAAACGGGGGAATACTCAGGGTCAGGCGGCCACAGAAAACCACCCTCAAAAACGCCCATCTTTGCATATTCTGCGAGATTCATCGCGGGTACTATCGTCACACTTCCAAGAAAAATGATTCCAACGACAATTGCGACAAATATGGCAACGATAACTCGAAACGTCAGCTTGATCGTACCAAAAACAATCTTGTCCAGAGTACCAAAGCTAATCAAGTTTAAAAACTCATAGGTACCTGTGATAATGAGTGAAACACCACCAGAAAGAAAGGCTGCACCGCCTTCAATCGCGGCACGTATCCCGAGTTTCCCTGCTATTTTTAACGTCCATGTCCATAACTGTTTCTTGATCACGTTTACAGCTTTCTTTTTCAAAGCTGCGGGTAACCCAATTACTTTATGGACAGTTTCAAAAGCGTTAACAAGTTTTCTATACGCAGGATTCCTCAGTCTTTCTGTCCATTTAATGACATTTGCAGCACGCTGAAGGTTTTTTGCTTCTAATGAATTCTTGTTCGTTAACCTATTAAATCTTGTGTTAAGGTAAGCTCGTAGGTATTGAATACCCTGTTTTGAAGTCGGGTCATTAGGATTTTGCAAAAGTGATCCAAATGATTTTCCACGAAGGAAGGTTTGTGCTGCACCGGGCAAAAAGAGTGAGCCTAAATCATCTGTTCTAAACAATTTCGCGATACTTTTATCTCGATACATTGCCCCATGTCCAGACGAAATATGAATCATGTTAGTAAACAGAGAACCATTCAAAAAACCTTTAACAATATTAACTGGGTGAAATACGTATCCATAGTATGACATTCTTTGCGCGAGATTACCTTGATCAGAAATCAAAAACTGTGGGCCACCGTACTGGTTCCCAGCCTTACCATCATATGCCCAGTTTAAAAATTTTGATCTATGTGAAGCACCGCCGTTCAACGAAAGTGTTTTTGCATTAACTCCTCCAAAAGCGCCCAAGACATTTATCCCCCTTCCCTGCAATGGGGCAACACCAGTTAACCCTCCAAACGCGTTCGCGAGATTCGCAAATCCTCCTGGATCTCCAAGTACGACCATAGGAATCGTAAGTAGTTGATTTGCCGATGGTAATGTTTGAAAGCGTTCGATTCCGTAAGTAACTTTATCAAAGAACCTTGGTTCACTAACACGAACTCCTGCACGAAATACGCCACCCTCAAGTGAGTTTGCATACCTAACAAACCCCTTTGCTCTCAAATCATCAGAAAGCGTTTTAGTACCAACATTTACGACAGGAAGTAAATTACCAGGCAAAATAGTACCACTTTTCACCTTCGAACCTTGAGTTACCATTGCTACGGGAGAGCTCATGGATTTTCCAAAAGCGCCAAGTAATCCCGCGAGTTTATTGTCCGAATAAATATTTTGTTCAAACTTATCTAAATTACTTCGAAGATTAGCCGACAAAAGAGGATTACTTTTCGATCGTTGTACTACATCAAGCATTGCTCCTTGCAACATATTCCACTGGCCATCGGCACCGAATAGTTCATTTTGTGTTAAGGAGGTACTATATTGTTTGCCGGTTCTTGGATCCTTTTGTGTAAAAATATCAAAAAAATTTGAGACTTCTCCATATGCTCTGACATTTGCTCTCTGCACCGGATCAAAATACATTACTGTAGAAGCCCGAACCCTATTGTTATACTCTCTAGTTATCTCGGGCAATAGTCTTCTATCTATAAGATTCGCAAACTCCTCTCGCTCGGCTTGGTTGCTAATTGTTGAAAACATACCTAACGACACGCCAGTCACTTGTCTCGCATTCGCCTCTGCACGGACGTAATTACTGTTCGGTGTCACTAAATCTTCTACTTTAAATACATCATTGGGATCTTGAGCATCTACTTTACGAGTAACAGCAAATGGCGTATTTACAACAGAACTTTCGATTGTTGCAGCAATATCACTTGGAATATTGTCCTGCTTCATCATCCAGTAATTCGTTGCTTTTTTAAGCAACTCGTTGCCGTTCGAAATAAGTGCTGCTCTTTTTATCTTTTTGATATTTTCCCAATATGCCTTAGCCGCAGCATCTGCAACACCGTTGGGGTTTTGAATAATATCGTTAGTATCGGCAAATTCTATTTTTGCTTCAGCTTTAACCGGACTCGAGCTACTCGCTTCAATTGAATTGTCATATTCCGAGTCAAAATTCATTGACCCTTGCCGCTGGTATGTAGGAAACAGTGTTGATGGATCAAATGGAAGGAGTTGTGTTACATTAACTTTCCCTATAGTCGTCTTATCTCTAACATATTTATCAACTGAATCGAGAACACTTTGAGCTGACTTTACGGCCGGGTTAACTGCTAGAACTCCACCAAGTTCAACCAATCCTTCTGCTAATGAATCAGAAAAATCACCAGAAGCAAAATCGGGAACTGCCTTCTGACCGTATTTTTTTGCCTGGCTTTCTGAAATTTCCAAGAGAGCATCATAAAACTGCCCTAATGCACTCATTGATTGGTTACTTGCAGCCACAACGTCTCCTCGTTAACTGAACATCGAACCAACTAGAGGTATCTTCTGTAATTGTTTCATAGTTGCTTCGTTGACTTTATCGAGAGTCCCTGACCCTTTACCGGCGAATATATCAGCTATAACACCGGGAATTGAAGGCACCATGTTTAGAAGAACGATAAGAATAATCGCGTGGGGGGATATAAGAGCCATAAGAACATCTGCCGTACTTCTCGGCAATGCACCACCGGTTAGTCCTGCAAGTGGCGAAGAGAGTATCCCTCCTTCACCGGCGCCAGCAATCGCGGTCTTTAGCACAATATATATGGTCGCATTAACCATTGCAAACATTATTGGCACTGTCAAAGAGTTCCTCAGCATTCTTGTTAACCAGTCCTTAACCACTGTCCCCTTGCTTGGGATTGCCGAGACAATAAACAGAATCGGTGCCACAACAACATCAATAGCCATATCAACATAAGTTTTAATTACAGCAAACCAAATTCTTAAACAGGCAACCAATATGACAGACGCAATCAATAATCTTACAGTTAAGGCAATGAGTCCAAAGATTCCATTCGTAACGATATTTGCTGCATCGAAAACTAGGCCAACGGCACCATTAAATAATGCCTCAACTCCAGATTTCAGAACACCATCACCAGAGGCCAATGATGTTCCAAAGATACTTATTGGTGAGTAATATGTTTTATCACCCGCCATCAACAACAATATAATTTTTGCAAATAAACCAAATGGGTCGTTCAAATAGGTTATTCCGAAGTTTTCACCAGCTACCTTTCCAAACAGTCTCATAATCCAGTTATCTCCCCCAGATAAATTTGGCCATAAGAACGTAGCGA
Source organism: bacterium (assembly GCA_020853235.1). Classification (GTDB taxonomy): domain Bacteria; phylum Patescibacteriota; class Dojkabacteria. Next base: position 46,548 of record JADYZG010000033.1, read on the forward strand.
ACATTGTTGCGATTACAAACATCAGTGCTTTGGATAAATTCACAAAAAACACACCAATTGCAAAACTTGCTAACGACATAACTGACGATAAAATCACGTTCTGCAATGCCATAGACACAGTAACTATTGTTTGTCCTCCAATTTTAGAGCGGAACATAATCATAAAACCACTCACCAGTAGAACCAATACCACGAGCATCATTGAAATTGTGAAGGAAACTCCCCATAAATCTGCGATGCCGAACGCTTCCCATGAATCCCCTGCTGAAGGACATTCTGGCCCCCGAGTGAGTAATCCAAAATCTTCACAACTTGCAGCATAAACTCCAGTGTTAGCAACTTCTTTTGGTAACAACATATTTGCATAATATCCAGGAATATTTTCCGAGGGAGCGTTGTTAAAGGCAGAAGTCACACCACCGGTTGCAACGAAAAGCAACCCCGTGCTCGTTCTTGCGTCTTCCAGTGTCTCCGCTGTCGTACGATCTTCACAAGAACCAACAAATCCTAATATAGCCATGTAATTGTTAATAATCGAGGAATTTCGCACGTAGCTCGACGTTTTCACTATGTTCGATTGACCATCGGTCCCCAATCCTTCATCAATTTGTTCATCTCCATACTTAAACACATTAAGAAACGTATTCTTATCTGCATCACAGCTCCCTGCCGCACTAACCTGAGAAAAAGAGCCAGCGAAACTAATAACTAAAATTAATATAAAAAGGAATGGATAGAGTTTTTTCATGCTCGATTCTATCTGGAATTTCCGCGCCTTGTCAACATAGGCGAAATTAATGAAAATATACTTTTTGCCGTCTTAATATAAGAAATTGCAGGACCATTAATAAAATCTACAACGGATTCTTTTGCTTTTTCATAATACTCGATCATTTCGAGGAATGTATCGATCTTTTTCCCAATTTTCCCAAGTAAGAACAACACATATCCCATTAGTCCAATAAAGACAAGAAGTGTAATAATTCCCAAGATTTGTAATGTAATAACAAGTTCAATCATAATTTGGACAATACTAATTTAGCTACCTTGCAGTCGTTGAACTTCTAGTATGATGTTATAAATGACTTCCCCAACAAGAGGAATCGTTTGGACACGCGAGACAATAAACCCTAGTACTCCAAATAACAGTGCTGCACCAATAATGGTGCCAATCCCCCAGCCAATGCCAGCAACAAGATTATCTGTAAACAACTGCGTCTTTGTTTTGTCGATATATACCTTTTGTGCTTTCACAAAAATAGTATAGCAGATTACAACCGAATGGGTAATTCACAGGTGCGTAATACCGCTACCCGCTAATTATGGTTTGGCAACTATTTTTCTAGTTTTGCAAGAATATCGTTTACAGCAACAATAGTGTACTTTGTACCATCGACGTCTACTTCTGTTCCTGCGTATTTTGAGTAAATAACCCAATCGCCGACTTTGATTCCTCGTTCGGTAATTTTTTTCGAGGTTCCTACTTCGACGACTTCTGCCATATTTGGCAACTTATCTTCTTTTGCGGTTTCTGGAATATATAACCCTGATTTTGTCTTAACTTCTGGCTCAACATTCTTTAAAACAAGGTACTTTGCAACTGGCTTAATGTTCATTTCTAATAATTTCATCTTAAATTGTAGTTAGTCTAAGTATAATATTGGCAGTCTATACAGTCAAGTGCTAAAAATCATAATCAAGAATACTCTGATATACTCATTCATGAAAAATTTTTTTGGTTTTCGAGACAAAAACAAGAATAAAGTTGATGACAGACTTGATTGGCTGATTTCTGCTTGTGCTGTTATTTTGCCATTTACTACATACGATCAGCTCTACCTCGTTTATATCGAAAAACAAACTGCCGGAGTCTCCGCATCAACGTGGTTTCTGTACGGCGCGTTAAGTATTCCATTATTTTTCTATAGTTTGAAACGGAAAGAAACCCCAATGATTATCTTGAATGGTTTGTGGGTAATAATTGATTGGGCAGTCTGGATTGGTGTAGTTCTTAATACCTAGTCGATATTCCTTGTTTGCAAGAAATTCTCCTTATTTATTGCTATAATCCGTAAGTTGTTATTTGGAGAGGTGTCTGAGTGGTCGAAAGAGCTCCCCTGGAAAGGGAGTATACCCATTACGGGTATCGAGGGTTCGAATCCCTCCTTCTCCG